>CACWLK010000009.1 GCA_902761715.1 uncultured Rhodospirillales bacterium
AGGATCAAACTCTCAAATTAATTCAATCCTGTCTGTCATTACTTTACTCTAAAGAATTTCCTTAGGTTCCTTAATATACAGACTTTATATATCTATTATTAGAAATATACCGTCCGCATATCCTCTAGTCTTATTTACTATTATCTTATAACCACTCAAGCTTTGCTTGAATAAACCGTCGTTTGCGCGACTGAAGGGGGTTATATGCCACCCGACCGCCGATGTCAACAACTTTTTTCAAAAAAATTCAAAATATTTTAATACAAGTGTCAAACGACTGAAAAACATACATTTTTATTTGTGCATTCTTAAAATTATTTATCCACAATACCCTGTTTTTTCGATTCGTTCAAGATAGATTTTATTCCATATAAAAAGGTTCAGCTGCAAGATACAGATGAACCTTTGATTATAACCATACTATATATAATATGTATTATCCTCTTTTATGTCCGCCTTTCCCCGGTTTTGCCGGACCATGTTTGGCATGATGACCACCGCCGATTCCTTTTCCATGATGTCCGGGGTTGTGGCGTGGAGCAAAATATTTAGGAGCTTTGTGGTGGTGATGATGAATACTGTCAAACACGATTCCGCCAATTATTGCTGTGCTCAATCCGGCCACAAAACTCAAACCCGGATTATAACTTTCGTAATAATAGCTTGTCTGCACCGGAGTATATGTCGGCGTATAATAGATTGGTTCCGATCTGACAATTTGTTGGGTTGTACCGGAGCCGTTAACCACGACGACTGTTTCGGCCATAGCATTACTTGACAATAACAACATAGCTAACAAGCAAAATACTTTTTTCATTTCAAAACTCCTTTAATTAAGGTCAAAATTTTTCATTCACACCCTCTATAACGTCGCGACATTTTAAAAGGTTTATTTTTTTTGAAAAAAATTTTTCAAAACTCAAATTTTGCTTGAAAATACAGATTAGTTTTGTATGATTAGCGATAGTAAAAATATTTATGGAGGCTACAATAATAAAAGAGAATACCAATGCGCCAGTACGAGAAGGTGACGGACCACGCATTAACCAAGAGATCAGAGTAAAAGAAATTCGTTTAATTGATGAAAATGGAGAAAACAAGGGAGTTGTTAATATTAAAGAAGCACTCCTGCTGGCCGATGAAGCCGGACTTGATTTGATTGAAATTTCTCCGCAGGCTGTTCCCCCTGTTTGCAAAATTATGGATTATGGTAAATATAAATATGAGCAACAGAAACGTAAGAACGAAGCCAAGAAAAATCAAAAGGTAGTCAACATAAAAGAACTCAAACTGCGCCCGATGATTGATGTTCATGATTATGAAGTCAAAGTCAAACAGGCCAAAAAATTCTTGTCCCAAGGCGACAAGGTAAAATTCACCATTCGTTTTAAAGGGCGTGAAATGAGTGCCAACGACATGGGACGCAAAGTCCTTGATAATTTGGTTGAAGATTTGGAAAACGTTTGCAAGGTCGAGGCCGAGCCCAAAGTTGAAGGTCGCCAAATGATGATGATTGTCGCACCATTATAAATCCGACTTTATATTATATATAAAAAAGGCAGTGTAATAGCTGCCTTTTTTACTAATGTTTTTTTACTTTTTTACTAGATGCCAAAATATCATGGTTAAGAGCCCAAATTAATGCCACCAGCCAACCAACGCGTGTCCATCCAGTAAGCAGATTTAACCAGAAAATCCTTAACATTTTTTTGTGCTCTCTACACAAAGCTATAATATATGGAGTAAAATACCAAACAGCAATAATTAAGCCCCCAAAAATAAAACCTAAACCGTCAATAAAATCCATACCACTAATCATTGCAATCAGCGCACAAAGAACTGACAATATTACAAAAAATAGCATCGTCCATTCCCTAGCACTATACTTTTTCTCCGCCATCCCTTATTCCTTTCTTAAGTGTTTTAAAAATTAAATAGAGCTGCAACAAAAAAGTCGCCGATAAGGCGACTGGAAGTTGGTAACTACACAAAGATAGTGCGACATATTGACTGGAAAAGCTTATTTTGCCGCCTTCCAGTCCTAAAAGACTTTCCGGCGTGCAAAAGTTTCGTCTTTACACAGACGCTTTGTGAGAGGTTACCACACCCCAGACAGGAACACCCTATCCAAAGTAACTCTATAAACAAAAACGCCAAATGTAAAGCAAAAAAAGGCTGTCATCTGACAGCCCCGCTAAACTCAAACATAATGAAATACAAAAAAGTCCTGCCGACACCTCGACAGGACTTCACCTACTTGTTCCATTATATCATTTCCAAAAAAACAGCCAAAAACCACAACGAAGATAAAAAGATTAACTTTGCTAACGCCGGATGATTTTTCATATTACTAGTTCCTATAAAAAACGTTAACAAAAATATAATCATCGTCAACTTCGTTATTTCTAAATACGATTGTGTATCGTAATTATACCAGACCTTATTTTTCCATATACTATATTGTTTAGGTGATGGTGATAAATAAAACATCAATAAAACTGCATAAAATAACATATACGGAAATATATACCATTTAAACTTCCACAAAAGTCTGAATGTTTCTACAACATTCTGTTTTAACAATCGCATAATTTGTTCCAATTTTTCTTGCAAAATATTATCCCTCCAAAACTGCATCTATTCAACTTTTAGAACAACGCGCAAGAAAAGGCAAGGAAATACTCCTTGCCTTGCTCAAAAACTACCAGTTTTTGGGATATTTTACATATAGTGGCACAGAATCTTGACAATCATCAAGATAATTACTTAATCTCGCTGTTTGCCACGGAATATCAATACATCCGGCAGAACCTTTATTCCATCCGCCATGAATAGAAAATCCACTACGACCATAGGTATTAGTATTTTTATCCGGTTGCAACCATACTCGTCTGATTCCCCATGCAACAGGATTTCCGCTCCAATTACTTTTTTGATTAGAAACAATTCTTAACTTTTCACCCAACTTAAGAGCAATATTTCCAAGGGTTAAACACGGAGATTTGTATTCTTGATAAAAATTCATCTCTTTTCCTTTCATAAAAAAAGGAGCTGTTTAATAACAGCTCCAAAATTAACATTACATAACAACAAAAATTAAGAAAAAGGTTCCCCTTTTTCTTTTTTTCTCCTATTTTCCTCCGTTATTGGCACGCAACCAATATTGTCATCCCATGTCAGACAATCATTCCGACACTTCTTTTGTATTGGATCATAAATTTCACCACTATCAAGACAAGTTACCTTCATATCCAGCTCAAAAAAACAGTATATACTCACTAACAAGATAACAAAGCAAAACAGGATATATTTTACAATTTTTCTAATATTTTTCATTTATACCTTTTACTCTTTTATAGCTACATGCACCAACAGAACTAGTATATCGTGGATCATCTACCAAAGCACGCCCATAACTATTAATATCTTTGTCATGCCAATAATCCGCTAACGCATCAGGAAACTGTATTCCCTTATAATATCTATTTTTAAAATAATCAAATACTTCTTTTTCATCTCCCATAATTTTTGCTGTTAATTTTCCCCAGTTTCCTCTTTTTGCTGCCTCATAATTAGCTTTACAATGAAAATAATCATCTGCTCCTACTGTATTATCTCGTTTCATATCAAAATAATTTCGTGTCATATCTTGAACTGCTCCAACAATTTGTTGCAAAGGAGAATATTTAATTTTTGATTGTTGATTTTGCACCGGTGTCATATTCATTGCCGGATGATTTTGCACATTCTGCCCGATATTTCTAATTCCGAAACCATATCATTCTCTCCAATCCCCTGTCGTTGCAAATCAGTTGCCAATCGACGTTCTTTCGTGTTTAAAGTTTGACAACACACTCTAAAATGAATAATATACTACCTATGTGATGGAGATAGCCTATGAAATATTTTCTAATACTCTCATTCTTCTGCATAATTGTTTGTTCTAACGCTTTTTGCACAGAAACCACAATTGATACACTCGAAAGAGATTTTATTAATTGCTCTAATGCATTTAAAAAAATGGAACAAAAATGTCCTGAATCGTGGAGCATGAAATGTTACGACCACCTCATGTCTGCTCATAAGACCACTCAACAATGCTTTCGCAAAACTGCCATAGAATTATTTGAGAAATTTTACGGATTATCAAATAGTGAAGCCCAAAAAAAAATTGATGATTTTAATAAATTTATATATGACCAATACCTTTTTATATTTTCTGAAACAGATTTTTGCAAAAAAAACAATTGTGGTATATCCTTATACTTATATAGCGAATATACCACAACTGAGCAATTACAATATTATGTAAATAAAATAATTAGATCTATATCTGCTAGAAACTAATATTCTCCATATCTTTTTCTATGCCCCTTTTCAAATATTATTTGTGATGGATTTCTTCTCTGATATTGATCTTCTACCTTATTTACATTGTTTATAAAATCTGTTCTTATATTCTTATAATTTGTATTTTTAGAAGCCGCTAAAGTATCTGAACCAATTATACCGTCAGCCTTTACCCCCAGGGCTTTTTGCAAATTCATAATTGCTGTTGACTGTCCCTGCACAACTCCATTATCAAAAACAATATTAGCAAAATCATCAGGAAGTTGATTTATTTTTGGCTTTAACCAATAATCTCTATAATATATCGCATCGGCTCTTTCTTTTGTCATATTTTTAATGTCCTCACTTGGATAAACTCGAGAGCTTATACCATAATTAGTAGCACCTCCCCTATCATTTGGGTGATTAACATAACCACCCTCGTTTTTTCTTGTCCTCATCATTGCTTTTTGAAAACGAGTATCATTTAGCATTTGATTAATAAATTCATGACTGAACCCTTCTCCATAACGGGCATAATTAACTGGCTGAAAATTTTGTACACCACCTTCGACCAAACGCATACCATTTTGTTGTAACATAACATTGGTTTCCGCTTGTTGACTTGGTGCTGATTGTTGATTTTGCACCGGTGTCATATTCATTGCCGGATGATTTTGCACATTCTGCCCGATATTTCTAATTCCGAAACCATAATTATTTTCGCTGTTATTTGCCAATCGACGTTCTTTCGTGTTTCTTGCTGTTTGATACTCCAGCTCATCTCGAGTATCAAAACCTCTATGGTCAACACCATAACTATCTATCCCGTTTGTACCTGTCTGGTACCCAAACGGAGACTTGTATTCTTGATAAAAATTCATCTCTTTTCCTTTCATAAAAAAAGGCTGTCATCTGACAGCCCCTGTTAAACTCAAACATAATGAAATACAAAAAAGTCCTGCCGACACATCGACAGGACTTCACCCACTTGTTCCATTATGAAAATTTTATATATCACAAAATGACACGAATTACAACAATTTTACAACTATTTGTGGATAAAATCCGGTTTTACAAGCTCTTATGCTTCTCAATTGTGCAAAACAAAAGTTCAAATAGATTTTTCCGCTCATTCCGTATATATTCAAATCATTGGATATTGAGAGAGATAAAATGGCGGATATTAAAGACATAACTGAAGAACAAGCCAAACTCGAGCTTGAGCATATTGCCCACGAGATGGCAAAGGCCGATATTGCTTATTATCAAAATGATGAGCCTTATTTGACTGATGCCGAATATGACACCCTCAAGCAACGCAACATTGAGCTTGAGGCTGCTTTTCCGCACCTCATCCGCCCTGACAGTCCTTCCCGCAAAATCGGCGCACCTTTGCAAAGCGGCTTTGGTAAAATTCCGCACCGTTTTCCCATGCTTTCATTGGGAGATGTCTTTTCCATTACCGAAGTTGAAGATTTTGTCGCCGGCGTAAAACGTTTTCTCAACCAAAGCGGCAATATTGATTTTATGTGTGAGCCCAAAATCGATGGTCTGTCTTTTACCGCTCGTTACGAAAAAGGCATATTTGTTCAGGGCGCAACCCGTGGCGACGGCAAAACCGGTGAAGACATTACCGCCAATCTGCGCACCATAAAACAACTTCCCCAAACAATTACCGGCAATGTCCCCGATATCCTAGAAATTCGCGGTGAAGTCTATATGGCCAAAGCCGACTTTTTTGCTCTCAACCAAAAAAACGAAGCCGAAGGCAAAAAAATTTTTGCCAACCCACGTAACGCCGCCGCCGGATCATTGCGCCAACTTGATCCCAACGTTACCAAAGAACGCAACCTGAGTTTATTTGCTTATACTTGGGGCGAAGTCTCCAATCGCTTTTGGACATCACAGGCCGATTTTTTCAAACACCTGCAACAATGGGGTTTTCCGACCAACCCTAACAACTGTTTGTGCCATTCTATTCAGGATATTGAAACCTTTTTCAACAACCTGATGCAGATTCGTGCCTCTTTACCTTATGATATCGATGGTGTAGTTTATAAAGTTAATGACACAGTTTTACAGGAGCGTCTCGGCTTTTTGACCCGCACCCCGCGTTGGGCTATTGCTCACAAATTTCCCGCCGAACAAGCCATTACCACCATCAACAATATTCGTATTCAAGTCGGCCGCACCGGAGCTTTGACACCGGTTGCCGACCTCGAGCCGATAAACGTCGGCGGCGTTATTGTATCACACGCAACTTTGCACAACGAAGACGAAATCAAACGCAAGGACATTCGCATTGGTGACAGCGTAATCATCCAACGTGCCGGCGATGTCATTCCTCAAGTAGTCGGTGTTATCGTTGAAAAACGCCCCGCCGACAGTGTCGAATTTGTTTTCCCGCACACCTGTCCGCAATGCGGCGCTCACGCCATCCGTGAAGAAGATGAAGCCGTTCGTCGTTGCACCGGCGGTCTGACCTGTCCGGCTCAAGCCATTGAACGCTTAAAACATTTTGTTTCTCGTGAGGCTATGGACATCGACGGACTTGGCTCCAAAATAATTGAAGATTTTTACAATGAAGGCATTATCAAAACTCCGGTCGATATATTCACATTGCAAGAGCGCAATTCCGGCTCTCAAGATGACCTTTTCAGCCAACATCAGGGCTTACATCTTGAACGCCGTGAAGGCTGGGGCAAAAAATCCGTTGACAACCTTTTTAGCGCAATCAACTCTCGCCGCACTATTTCATTGCCACGCTTTATTTATGCTTTAGGCATTCGTCAGGTAGGTGCGGCTACAGCTCGCCTGATTGCTCAAAACTTCGGTTCCTGGTCGCATTTTGCTCAAGACATGATGAACATGCAAACCGAAAAACTGCTTGCCATTGACGGCATCGGCGCAGCTATGGCTAAAGATATGGTCGAGTTTTTTCAAGAACAACACAACCTTGACACCATTGAACAATTGCTCAAACACATTACAGTTGAAGACTTTGTTGACAATGCCAATTATGACTCACCGCTATCCGGCAAAACTGTTGTCTTTACCGGCACGTTGACCTCTATGACCCGAGCCGAGGCCAAAGCCAAAGCCTTAAGCATGGGCGCAAAAGTCGCCGGCTCTGTCTCTAAAAATACCGACTTTGTAATTGTCGGAGCCGACGCCGGAAGCAAAGCTCAAAAAGCCGCCGAACTCGGCATATCGATTTTGACTGAAGAGCAATTCTCCAAACTCATTGAATAAATCAATCACATAATCATAAAAGTCTTGGCAAAAACCGACAACCACTCCTCTATTCCGTCATTAATCATTCGCCGAAATTGTTTGATTAAATTGTCATCATCACTTCCCAAAAAATCACCTAAGTCCTCATCGCTCAAGCCATCGACATAGTCCGCAAACGCAAATACTAAATTTGTATTATACGAATATTCACCCTCATTTTTAAATTTGTTCTGCTCAAAGAAAAACCATAATTCATCGGCCTTTTCTTTCATTTTTTCATATGTCATTGTCGCCCCTAAAAATACATTTTATGTATCTAATATAATTTACACAAAATGTATTATCAAGACCGAAATAAATTTAATTGATTTTTTACTTCCTTAGCGTAAATTATAATTAGTATTTTAGGGAGAAACACCATGTGGAAAAAATTACTTACAACAGTTACCGTAGCAGCTCTTTGCACCTGCAACGCCTACGCCCAATCTTTTGACAGACCTCAAGAGGGCTCAGCCATACAGGCCGATTACGACTTTGACCAAACCGCATACAACAATTGCATTTCGCAAATTACAAACGGCAGCGGTCCTGCCTATGTCGGTTGTATTAATCAGGAGCTCAAACGCCAGGAAAGCGCAATGGCATTCTTCTATAACGAACTGCTTAAACAACAACAATATCAAAAATGGAATAATGGGAAAGACCTAAACAGCGGCAACATTAAAGATATGAATGATCAATTTATCGGTTATCGCGACCGTTTGTGCTCAATGTTTGCTATCGGTATGATGAACTTTTACCAAAACATTGAATGGGGCAGAAAAGACTGTATGATGAAAGTAAACGACGAAATGCTCCGTCGCCTGCAACGCTTCTATGGCGAAAGTCTTGCTGACTTCTCCCACTTTGAAGACTTTGATCCGGGTACAATCTAAACTTATTATAGACCAAACAAACGGCTTCCTACCGGTTGAGGCAACTCAAAATACCAACCGTCATAAAGGAAGCCGTTATTTTTTACAAATTCATATGCCTCAACTGTCGGCATTACACTGGTGTCAAGAGCCACGTTCACCCAATAACTATGATTTCTCGTCAACACCGTAAGCCTTATAATTATACCGTTACGCATTTCAATCCTGATATTTTTTGATGCCCAATCTTCAAAATCATTTTTTTGCGTAACTTGATAGAAAATCAGATCATCAAAACTGAAATCCTGCGGCTCTATTCCGCTTATTTCCTCCACATCAGTATCATTCAACTTTATCAACGGCTGTACAAACCATTGATACGGTTGTGCCGGCACGGCAAAATTTCCGTTCAACACTTCGTTTGGCTCATTATACAAAACCGTAATTCTGTCTGTTTTTCCGGCTTCTTCATCAAAGAACAGACTAATTTTTTCTCTATCGCCTGCTGACAAAACAATCTTGTCTTTTCCTTCAACATTTGCATTGTTTTTTTCTGCATGCAACGCCGCATTTTGCAGGCTTGCCACAAGCTCATCAACCATCTGATTATTTACCGGATAATAGTCGTCATCACGGCTGCACCAAATTCCGTCTTTACGTACAATCATAATCCCGTCATTGACTTTTAGTGATTTTACATCATTCAGCAGCACTGACAACTTCATTTCTTCATTATAAAAAGAAGGTATGTTTTTCATAATCAACAATACCATGCCGCTTAGGATCAACAGCCCCGACAGCGTTATCAAAAGCTTTTTATTCATTTAAGCCCTCGCAAATTTCTCTTTCTTTGCCATTGGAAAAACAACACCAACAACAGCAATATAATCGTCGGATAAACTATCAGATTAAGCCCCAGCAAATAATTGATTGCTCGCCCGCTTTTATAACCAGTCTCTTTGCGTAACCGAGATATTTCATCACTTTTCTGCTTTGCTGCTTGTTCTAACTCGTTCAGCTCTTTGCGAAGCATAAGTTGCTTTCCCGTATCTTCAAGATTGACCAAAACCTGTTTGTTGCGTAGTTGTTCTTGCAAAGAATTATATTCGCTTTTCAGTTCACTTTGGAGCTTAGCCGTTGCTTCAACATATGGCTCCACAACCTTTTCTGCAATGCTGTGCTCATTTACATACTTCAACTTTGCCGCTTTTGGCTCTCCTGCCAAATTGCCGATCATTGACAACAAAAATTCGCCATTATCTGCATATGGTACGGTTCCGTAAATCGGATTTTCTACATCATTACGTAAAGCCCAGTTATCATCTGCAACAAAATCTGAATCCGCAACAACCACCAAAGTTGCACCATTAACCGATTCCGGCATAAACACTGCCACTTCATCGGCATATTCTGTTCCGTCATAGTAACCATGGTCAAAATAAGATGAAAAAATTCCCTGCCCTATCACTGCTAAATTATATGCGGTATTTTCCGACTTTAAGTGTTCTGCCACATTTTTTCTTGAAGCATAACGTAACAACTCTGCATCTATCATTCCTGAATCTTCTGCCGAGCGTACCAAAACTCTGTAGTCGACATCATTTTGTGAGTTTACATTAAGGGCACCGGCTGTCCTGAAATGCAACTTTTCATAGCCTTCTCCTTCAGCAAAAAACCACAACGGATAGCGCACTTCATCATCTATTTTTAATGACTTCTCAAAACTGCCGACCACATTGTTGTAGTCATAATCGACCCCCCAATGGGCAAGCATTTTTTTCAGATTTGTATTTCCGCGCGGCGGGTAACCTTTATAAAAATGCGCAATTTCCGAATATGGATCAACAAAAACCATCAATTTTCCGCCGTACATCAAATATTGATCAAGCGCATACATTTGTGATTCAGCTAATTCATTCGGATTAAGCACAATCAAAACTTTTACGTCTGTCGGTATATAAGTCGCATTTTGAGTAATATGCACCAACTGATAATCAAACCGCAGCTCATCAATCACTGACCAAACTTTTTCTTTTCCGCCTTTTTCAAACAACGGTATTCCCGGTGCCATAATTCCGATAACTGTTTTATCTTTTTTCAAAAGGCCTGACAAAATCCGATTGATGTCATTTTCAAAATACTTAGCACGTCCTGATACCAGCTCACTCATCACTCTTTGACTGTCAAGGCTTTGCACCTGCAGACCAAAATACATATACTCATCATTGTATGGAATAGCCTTAATTCCGGCTTCTTCAGCAATTTTTGCCTCCGGACTATATGGTTTTACTCTGACAACCTCAAGCTGAACTTGTTTATGATTCAATTTTTGATACTGGCTCAAAACCTCAATTACATATTGAGCATAATTATACTCATCTCTGCTGTACGACGACAAATCCGCGCCGACATAGAGTTTAAACTTTATCGGCTTATCTATTGCTTTAACTATTGTTTTTGTTGTCTCATCAAGGGTATATTTTTTTGCCGAAGTCATATCCAACCCCCAACCACCGGCAATTCTACCCACGCATAAATTAAGCAAAATCCATGCCATAACACCGGCTATAGCAACAGTTGTTTTTTTGTTTAACTTTGTTCTCCAACCAGCCACAATCAACCAGTTACACATCAGCAAAACGGCCGTTATGCTGATAAAATAAACCACACTTGCCGGATTAAACTGTCCGTTCAAAAAATTGTGATAATTGGCATCAAAATTCAGCACTCCGTCAAAATAGAACGGCGCATTACCCCATATTTTGGTTATTAGTCCGCCAAAATTAAAATTCACCCACAGAATACCGCAAATTACTGCTCCCAAATAAGCCGCAATCGGCAAACTTGTGCTTGCTGATATTGCACATCCCAAAGCTGTTATCGCCGCACCTGCAAACACAAATCCCAAATATGAGCTGAATACACATCCCCAATCCAGCTTGATATATATTGCACTTGTCAACAACAAAGGCAAACTGAACACCAACATCATCAAAACTATAGTCAATGCCGCACCAAATTTAGCAAACACCAGCTCTGCGCTTGACAACGGAAAAGTCAAAAGATTTTCAATGGTTCCGTTCTTTTTTTCTTCTGCCCAACAACGCATCGTAATTGCCGGTACAATCATAACCAATACTTGCGGTTGATAAGCAAAAAACGCTGTCATCGCAGCGTCTGCACTAAAAAAATACTCTCCTAAAAAAATAGCCGACAGCATTGACACCAAAACATAAACACCAAGCACCGCATAGGCTGTTCCGCTATAAAAAAAGCTCGTAATTTCACGTTTATACAAACCTGAATGCATTTTAGGCCTCATTATTTGTAAGGTTATAAAACAATTCTGATAAGTTTTTATCCGGAGCTTTACGTTTCATCTCCGTAACTGTTGTGTCAGCAATAAGTTTTCCGTGATTTAACAACAAAACCCGTGTCGATAACGCTTCTGCCTCTTCCAAAAGATGGGTAGAAATCAACACCATTGCCTCTTTTGCATATTCCGTCAAATATTTTCTTAAGACAATTTTTTGATTGGGATCCAAGCCCTCCGTGGGCTCGTCCAACACCAAAAAATGAGGCTTATGCAACATCACTGCCGCCACCCCGACACGTCTTGTAAAACCTTTTGACAAGGTTGCGATTTTTTGTTCGAGCACTGACTTTAGATCAAGCTTTTCAACCACTTCATCAAGATTTTGAGCAAACTTAGTTGCCGACAAACCATACACATCAGCAATAAAACGCAGGTACTCAATAACTTTCATTTCCGAATACAAAGGTGTATTTTCCGGCATATATCCAAGCTTAGTCAACACCTTTGCCTGTTTGCCGTCAACATTGACGCCATCGATTTTAACTCGTCCCGCATCCGGAACATAAAAACCGCAAAGACATCGCATCAAAGTAGATTTGCCGGCACCATTCGGTCCCAACAAAGTAATAATCTCGCCTTTTTTGGCCTTAAAATTAATGTTATCAAGGGCTGTAAAATTACCGAACTTTTTACTTAAATTTGTAACTTCAATCATCTTACAGCCTTCTCCTTATTCTGCGCCTACAGCCTTTGTATCTTGGTCATATACCAGCACCGGCTCTTTTTTGCCGTTGATAACATCTGCATCAATAACAATTTCTACAACACCTTTTTTATCCGGCACACTGTACATCAATTCCAGCAATTTTTCTTCCATAATTGCTCTCAAACCACGTGCTCCGCTCTTGCGCTCAATAGCCTTTTGAGCAATTGCAACCAAAGCATCATCGGTAATGGTCAACTTAACGTTTTCCATATTAAAGAGCTCGATATATTGCTTTACCAGTGCGTTTTTAGGCTCTGTCAAAATCTTTACCAATGCTTTCTCGTCCAAGTCCTCAAGCGTTGCAATAATCGGCAAACGTCCGATAAACTCCGGAATAAGTCCGTATTTCAACAAGTCCTCGGGTTGAATTTGTTTCATGGTTTCGCCGACGCTCTTGTCTTCTTTGCTTGCCACTTTGGCCCCAAAACCGATAGAAGTTTTTTGACTGCGTTTATTGATAATTTTTTCAATACCGGCAAAAGCACCGCCGCAAATAAACAAGATGTTTGATGTATCAACATGCAAAAACTCTTGTTGCGGATGTTTACGCCCTCCCTGAGGCGGAACATTTGCAACCGTGCCTTCTATAATCTTCAACAATGCCTGTTGCACGCCTTCACCCGAAACATCACGAGTAATCGAAGGACCATCGCTCTTGCGGTTTATTTTATCAATTTCATCAATATACACAATACCGCGCTGTGCTTTTTCAATATCATAATCAGCCGCTTGTACCAGCTTTAATATAATATTTTCAACATCCTCACCTACATATCCGGCCTCTGTCAAAGTAGTAGCATCAGATATTGCAAATGGTACATCCAAAATCTTTGCCAGCGTTTGAGCCAAAAGTGTTTTACCGCTACCGGTCGGTCCCAACAAAATTACATTTGACTTTGAAAGTTCGACCTCATTGTTATGATCTTTGCTGTTCAGGCGCTTATAGTGGTTATAAACCGCAACTGACAAGACCTTTTTGGCCAACTCTTGTCCGATTACATATTGATCAAGAAAACTCTTTATTTTTGACGGAGTTGGCAATTCTCCGTGTTCACAACCGTCAATATGTGGTTTTTTTTCTTTTTCAATTTCATTCATTTCATCAGTAACAATACTGATACAAACCTGAATGCACTCATCACAGATATAAACTCCGCGACCGGCAACCAATTTTTTTACTTCTGACTGACTTTTGCCGCAAAAAGAGCAGCACAGTTGATCTTTATTTTCTTCGCTCATATTATTTTCCTACTTCTTTGCGATTAGTAACGATTTGGTCAATCAGACCAAATTTCAACGCTTCTTCCGGCGTCATAAAATTATCTCTGTCCATAGCTTTTTCAATCACCGACAGTTTTTGACCGGTGTTTTCGGCATAGATTTGGTTCAAACGACGACGCATATCCAAAATCAACTTTGCCTGAATTTCAATATCCGAAGCCTTACCCTGAGCTCCACCCGAAGGTTGGTGAATCATAATTTGAGAGTTTGGCAACGAAAAACGTTTTCCCTTAGTTCCGCCGGCCAACAAGAACGACCCCATTGAACAAGCTTGACCGATACATAGCGTATTAATATCGCAGCTAACGTACTTCATTGTATCATAAATAGCCATTCCTGATGTAATCACACCACCGGGAGAATTGATGTACATATAAATATCTTTTTCCGGATCTTCAGCCTCCAAAAACAGCAATTGAGCACAAACCAATGATGCCATATCGTCTTCGACCTGACCGGTAACAAATATTATACGTTCCTTCAACAGTCTTGAAAATATATCAAAAGACCTTTCTCCCTGAGGAGTTTGCTCAATAACCATCGGCACTAAACGGTCATAAATTTCTGAATTCGCCATAATTCTGTCCCTTCTAACATAAACAATTACACAATTGTTAGCATAATAACCCAATTTATTCAACAAAATCTTAACAAACAAAAAACCGACGAAATTAATCGTCGGTTTTTTTATAAAAGCAACTTTGATGATTACAGCAGCTTAATGTTGCCGGCTACGATTCTATCACGTTCAGTCATTGTTTCGTAGCTGACTTTGTCGCCTTCGTTCAATGTGCGCAATCCGGCCTCTTTAACTGCCGTAATATGAACGAACACATCTTTTTCACCTTCATCAGGGGTAATAAAACCATACCCTTTTCTTTTATTAAACCATTTTACTGTTCCTGCTGCCATAATCTTAATCCTTTTCACAAACAGGTTAATACGATTGCCGTCATCAAATCCGACAGCTTTTAAACTCTATTCTCTTTTTTAAAATTGTTCAAGCAATTTTTGACAAACCTTGACTTCAAAGACATACACTTTATATTTAAACCGTTACATTAATTTTTTAGGAGCGAAAAATGAAAAAATTTGCTTACTCGATAGTTGTTGCGGCACTTCTTGTTGCCCCGACTTTTGCTAACGCTGGCGACCATATGAAAAAAAATTGGCTCGAAAAAGAAATGGCAGATATTCAGGAAGACTATGACGAAGCTATTTCTAAAATTAACCGTTCATCCTTTACCGAAGAACAAAAATCTGTCCTAAAAGCTCAGGCCGAAGCCAACAAGGCTCTTGCCGAAAATCAGGCCAAAGCGACCAACGCCCAAATTCAAAAAAATCGAGAAGCCCGCAAAGTTTTTTTGAGCGAAGGCAAATCGGCTCATAAAGAAAGAAAAGTATTCGAGGAAATTGACGACATTTTATAGTAGACTTATTTTTAAGATAATGCTAACTTAAAGTCCGCGTCTGCAATATTGGGATTGCGGACTTTTCGTTACGTTATGAAAAAAGGAATAAACTATGACACTAAAAAATTTAAGAAAAGACAATTATCCTGAGTGGTACCAAAATGTGGTTGCTGAATCCGAAATGGCTGAAAACTCCGCCTCCCCCGGCTGCATGGTCATAAAATCTTGGGGTTATGGAATGTGGGAACGCATTCGCGACATATTTGATGAAAAATTTAAGGAAACTGACCACGAGAACTTTTATTTTCCAATGTTTATTCCTCTTTCATTCTTTCAAAAAGAGGCTGACCACGTTGAAGGTTTTGCCAAAGAAATGGCCGTTGTTACCCACTCCAGACTTGAAAACAAAAACGGCAAACTCTCTCCCGCTTCTCCATTGGAAGAGCCTTTGATTGTCCGTCCTACTTCTGAAACAATTATCGCTGACAGCTTTTCGAAGTGGATTAAATCTTATCGTGATTTGCCGGTCTTGGTCAATCAATGGGCCAATGTAGTCCGTTGGGAAATGCGTCCGCGCTTATTCCTCCGCACCCGTGAATTTCTGTGGCAAGAGGGGCATACCGCTCACTCAACCGCCCAAGAAGCTGAAGAAGAAACCCTCAAAATGCTCGAAGTATATCGTCAGGTAACCGAAAAATATTTGGCTATGCCGGTTTTGGTCGGTCGCAAACCTGAGCACGAAAAATTCCCCGGTGCCGTTGACACCTATTGTATTGAAGCCATGATGCAGGATGGAAAAGCCTTGCAAGCCGGAACATCCCACTTTTTGGGACAAAACTTTGCAAAATCTGCCAATATCAGTTTTGTTAACAAAAACAATCAACAGGAATATGCCTATACAACTTCTTGGGGCGTATCGACCCGTCTTATCGGCGGTCTGATTATGAATCACGCTGATGACGAGGGAATGATTGTACCTCCTGCCATTGCCCCTTATCAGGTAGTAATTGTGCCGCTAATCAAAAACGAAACCGACACCGAAACCATTATGGCATATGTCAATGAGCTTCGTGATATGCTCAAAGGCAGGATGCCGCTTGGCGACAAAATTCGTATTAAAGTTGACAAGCGAGACAAGAAACCTGTCGATAAATTCTGGGATTGGACCAAGAAAGGTGCGCCGATTATTGTTGAAGTCGGACTTCGTGACATTGAAGGCGAAAATCTCATGGTTCGCGAGCGTCTCAAAATTAATACTCCTGAGGGTAAAGAAGTCGTCAAACGCAGCGATTTTGTTGCCAATATTGAAGAACGCCTGCAAAACATTCAAAATCAAATGTTTGCGCGTGCAAAATCACGTATGGAACAAAATATCCGCACCGATATAACCACCAAAGAACAGTTCGCCGCCTACTTTGCCAACAGCAACGAATGGATTGAAGACGGCAAACAAGGTAAAGTTGCTTTTGTTCGTGGCAAATGGTGTGCTGATCCTGCAACGGAAGAAATCTTAAAATCAATGAAGATTACCATCCGCTGCATTCCGTTTGATCAAAGCAACACTACCGGTGAATGCCTGTTGACCGGCAAACCTGCAACCATGGACGTCATCTACGCTCGCAGCTACTAACAAACAAAAAAGAGCGGTTAAACCGCTCTTTTTTTTATTTTAAACTCAATCGCTTATAGCTTCTTGTTCAACAATTCGTTTACAATCTGCGGATTAGCTTTTCCTTTAGATTCTTTCAAAACTTGTCCGACAAACCAACCGCGCAGATTTACTTTCCCATTGCGATAAGCCGCAACATTTTCCGGATTGTTGGCAATAACCGCATCAACAATTGCCTCAATGGCTGCAGTATCCGTAACCTGTTTCAGACCTTTCTCTTCCACAATCTTTTCCGGATTGTCGCCCGTCTCTGACATAATTTCGAACACGTCTTTTGCCACCTTGCCCGAAATCACGTTAGTTTCAATCAGCTCAACCAGTTTACCGAGATTTTCGGCAGAAATCGGAGAGTTTTCAATAGTCAGGTTTTTGCGGTTTAGCATTGCAAAAAAGTCACCCATCAACCAATTGGCTACTTTTTTACCATCATGCACTTTTGCCGCTTGTTCAAAAAATTCTGCTACCTCTTTATTTTCACAAATAATCGTAGCATCGTACTTTGTCAGCCCCATTGTTTCCATAAAACGAGCCTTTTTAGCATCCGGTAACTCCGGCAGATTCTGTTTTATCTCATTGATAAACTCATCGCTCAACACCAGCGGAGGTAAATCTGGCTCCGGAAAATAGCGATAGTCATGAGCAAACTCTTTCTTACGCATAACCTTAGTCTGACCGCTGACCGGATCAAACTGTCTGGTTTCCTGCTCGATTGTTCCGCCGTTTTCATAAACTTCTATATGTCGGCGTGCCTCGTTTTCAATTGCCTGCATTACAAATTTTACCGAGTTAACGTTCTTCATTTCGCAACGGGTACGATATTCCGTGCTCCCTTCCGGGCGAACCGAAACATTGACATCGCAACGCATTGAGCCCTCGTTCATATTACCATCACATGTACCGAGATAACGCAAAATCGAACGCAATTTTTTCAAGAAAGCACCTGCTTCTTCCGGCGCACTGAAATCCGGCTTGGTAACAATTTCCATCAACCCGACACCGGCACGATTAAGATCAATAAAACTTTTTACCGGCGACATATCGTGTATCGATTTTCCGGCATCTTGTTCTATATGCATACGTTCGATTCTTATATCTTTTGTGCTACCGTCATCAAGGTCGATTGTAACTACGCCCTCACCCACAATCGGATATCTGAACTGTGTAATCTGATAGCCTTGTGGTAAATCTGCATAAAAATAGTTCTTGCGTGAAAACTCCGAATATTTATTGATTTTCGCACGCAATCCCAGTCCGGTTTTTACCGCCTGTCGCACACATTCCTCATTCAGCGTCGGCAACATACCCGGCATTCCGGCATCTACGAAAGAAACGTTCTGATTTGTATCCGAGCCGAAATGAGTTGAAGCGGAACTAAAAATCTTTGACTTTGAAATTATCTGGCAGTGAATTTCCAAACCGCAGACAATTTCCCATTTTCCTGTTTTGCCTTCCAATAACATTATTTCAGCCTCTCAAATTTTGCTTCTTGTTCCAATACGTTTGCCGCCTTAAAAATTGTCTCCTCATCAAAGACCTTACCAATCAACTGCAACCCCAAAGGCAATCCATCTTTTGACAACCCAATTGGCAAACTCATTGCCGGCAACCCTGCCAGACTTACCGACACGGTAAACACGTCGTTCAGCCACATATTAATCGGATTTTCCTGCATTGACTTGTCTCCAATCGGAAAAGCCGCCGTCGGTGATGTCGGGGTCAAAATCACATCACATTGCTTAAACGCATTAATAAAGTCGTTTTGAATCAATCTGCGAACTTTTTGTGCTTTGAGATAATAAGCATCATAATATCCGGCAGACAACACATAGGTTCCAATCATAATACGGCGTTTTACCTCTTTGCCGAAACCTTCCGTACGACTGTTGATATACATATTATCCAGATGGTCGCCGTTAATCCTCAAGCCATAGCGCAATCCATCATAGCGAGCCAAATTTGATGACGCCTCTGCCGGAGCAATAATGTAATATGTCGGCAAAGCATATTTGGTATGTGGCAAAGAAATATTAATTATCTCCGCACCTGCTTGTCGTAAAATTTCGATTCCTTTGTCCCAATAGCTTGCAATCTCATTACTCAAACCCTCAGGGCGATATTCAGCAGGCACGCCAACCTTAAGCCCTCTGACACTCTGTCCCAAAGCCGCAACAAAATCCGGTACTTCTTTATTAACCGAAGTGGAATCTTTGGCATCATAACCGGCCATTGACTTCAACAGAATTGCACAATCTCTGACATCTTTGGCAATCGGGCCTGCCTGATCAAGCGATGAAGCAAAAGCCATTATTCCGTATCGAGAACAACGCCCATAAGTCGGTTTAATGCCTGTAACCCCGCAAAAGGCGGCCGGTTGACGAATGGAACCGCCGGTGTCTGTACCTGTAGCTGCCACACAAATATTAGCTGCTACTGCTGCCGCCGAACCTCCTGAAGAACCACCAGGGACCAAACGACGTTCTCTCTGCCATGGATTAACTACCGGACCATAAAAACTTGTTTCATTACTGCCGCCCATAGCAAATTCGTCCATATTTAATTTGCCCAGACAAACAGCCCCGTCATTAAACAAGTGTGAAGTAACCGTTGATTCGTACTGCGGGACAAAACCATCCAAAATATGTGAGCAGGCTGTCGAGCGAATATCTTTGGTGCAGAACAAATCTTTAATTCCGAGCGGAATACCTTCCAAATCCCGATTGGTACCATCAGCATAATGCTTATCAGAATTTTCAGCCTGTTTTAGAGCATAATCGGGAGTTTCTAACACATAAGCATTTAAATCTCGATTTGCTTCCATCGATTCTATATATGCCTTAGTCAACTCTGTTGCACTAAACTGCTTATTTTTCAGACCGTTTAAGGTTTCTGCAAGTGTAAGTTTTGTAATATCTGTCATTCGCTTTACTCCACAACCTTAGGCACAACAAAATAATCATATTCTGACATTGGCGCATTTTTCAAAACTTTATCAGCCTGGTTGCCTTCAATTACTTCATCTTTTCTGCAAACCAATTTAGTATCATTAACGGCGATTAATGGTTCAACATCATCGGTATTCACTTCATTGAGTTGCTCAACCCAATTAATGATTTTATTAAATTCTTCTTTAGTTGCTTCAACCTTATCATCATCAACTCTCAGACGCGACAAAAAAGCCACTCTTTTAACGGTTTGTGTATCTATCGCCATTATAAAATCCTCTTTTCAAAAAACAGAGCCATTGAAATTCAATGGCTCATAATAAGATATTTGTTCAAAAACTCAAGCCTGTTTTTAACCCTCAACGAGCATTTTTCCACATTCTTGAGCATTATCCAAATTTATCATACCGACAATATGGTAACCGCAGTCAACATGCAAAACCTCGCCGCTGACGGCAGAGCCAAGGTCAGACAACAGAGCCAAAGCCATATTTCCGACTTCATCTTGGCTTACATTGCGGCGCAATGGGGAGTTCAACTCATTCCAATGCAAAATTTTACGAAAATCACCGATACCTGATGCTGCCAAGGTCTTAATCGGGCCGGCCGAAATAGCATTGACCCTAACCCCTTGTACACCCATATCAACGGCAGCTGCACGAACTGAAGCTTCCAATGCAGCCTTGGCAACCCCCATAATGTTATAGTTTGGCAAAACTCTTTCTGATCCCATATATGTCAAAGTCAGAATAGACCCGTTTTCATTCATAATCGGGGCTGCACAACGACAAGCCTCCAAAAACGAATAGCAAGAAATATGCATTGTATTCGTAAAGTTGGCCAACGACGTATCAATAGTACGACCTTTCAACTCATTTTTATCGGAAAAAGCAATGGCATGAACCACAAAATCAATTTTGCCCCACTTTTCTCCCAATTCCTTAAAACAAGCCTCAACACTTGCAGAATCAGAAACATCACATTTTATCAACAAAGGCTCATTATCCAACTGAGCAGCCAATGGCTCAACACGTTTTTGCAAGACTTCATTTTGGTAAGATATTGCCAACTGCGCTCCCTGAGCATTCAATGCCTGAACAATTCCCCAAGCAATTGACTTATCATTAGCCAATCCCATAACAATACCTTTTTTGCCACTCATTAACAACTGGTTATTAGTCATTTATTTTTCCTTTGCTTTTATTCTAAATTTAAGATACTAAATAAACTTGACTGCATATTTATAAGATTTATACATTTTTGTAAACTGTTTTTTTATTTGGGGTTAATTATGAGTACCTATACTGCTGTTACCAACAAACTTAAGGCTTTTAACGCTTTTTTGTTTTTTTTGACCAAACGTGCAAAAGCCGACGCTGTATTTAGAGTTGCTTCCTCCTTGGCTTATACTTCACTAATTGCCCTGGTTCCGCTTATTGCTATCGGCATTGCCATCTTCTCCGCTTTCCCCGTATTTGACAACATTCGCGGGCAACTCGCCGACTTTTTGTTTCAAAATTTAACTCCGTCATTTGAAGAAGAGATTCGCCAATATTTAGGAGATATCGTCAGCAAATCAGGTCAACTCGGTGCGGTCGGTGTTACCGGTATTGCTATCACTGCAATTTTGCTGCTTTCCACCATAGAAGACAGTTTTAACTACATTTTCAAAGTCACTCAACCTCGTCGCATTGCCACCAAAATCACTTTGTACTGGACTGTCATTACCCTTGGTCCCTTACTTTTGGGCACAGCGTTTTCAATGCGTGGCTACCTTTATACCCTGCAAAAATTTGTTGATGACGGCGGAGAAACATCACGACTTTTCTTCAGCTACATGATTCCACCGCTCATGACCATTATTACGCTTATGCTGGTTTACATTCTTGTACCTAACAAGAAAGTATCAATCTGCAATGCTTTTATCGGTGCTATAGTTGCCGTTATTCTGTTTTGGTTCCTGCGTTTGGGATTCGGGTCATTTGTAATGTCAAACACCACCTACTCCACCTTGTATGGGGCTTTGGCTATTATTCCGATTTTCTTAATCTGGATGTACTTGTCCTGGGCGGTCGTTTTATTTGGCGCCGTGGTTACTGCCGCAATGGATGAATACAAATCTCTTAATAAAACCGAAATCAAAAAAGTCATCATCGCCGGCAAAAACGGTAAGCGCCTGATAAAAAAATAAATTTAACCGTCTAATTAAATCCCTTACCCTAACCCGGTAAGGGATTTTTCTATTGCAAAATACCGTAGGTTGTTATAGCTTGAAAACAGATATGTTTACACATATTCAGAACCTGTAAACGGTTCGGAGCCTTCACAAGCTCATTACCATATTCGGCGCTCGGAATAACGTCGTCAAACAATCGTTTTGATTGTTGAATATTCCCAGACTGCGGTCTGGGAGCTTTCAGCGTATGTCCAATAACTTTTGTTTAAAGGCTGAAAGATCATTTGATATGGTATGATTTGTGAACTCCCAGACCACTTTTCAGGTGGTCTTTTTTTATTGAACAACAAAGGAAACTGCACAATGACCATATCAATCACTCAAAGACAGCGAGGAAGACACCCTGACGGCACACCGAACAAAATTGATGTTTTTGTAGGCAACCGTATCAAACAAAAACGTCGTGAGCTCAATCTCTCACAGCAACAACTTGCTCAAAAACTGCATATCTCATTCCAACAACTGCAAAAATATGAGAGCGGACAAAACCGCATTTCTGCCAGCCGCCTTTGGGATATATCGCAAACCCTCGACGAGCCGATCAGCTATTTTTTTGAAAACATCGATGAAAAACTGGCCCGACAAAGTCCACGCCTTTTACAGGAATAATTTTTTTAATTACCACCGTACTTTTTCAAAAGTTTTTTAGCCTCTTCAATATCGTTCATCGGAATAACTTTATCTCCGATTTTTTGCCCTGTCTCATGCCCCTTTCCGGCCAAAACCAGCATATCTCCTTTTTCCAAATGAGAAATTGCATATTCAATAGCCTCAATACGATCACCTATTTCAACCGCATCCGGACATTTAGCAATAATTTCGCTTCTGATTTGCGCCGCCTGCTCCGTACGTGGGTTATCATCCGTAACCACAATTTTATCTGCCAGTTTTTCAGCAATTTCACCCATAATCGGGCGTTTGAGTTTATCCCGATCACCACCGCAACCGAAAACCACCCAAAGATTATTAGCGGTATGCGCTCTCATTGTCTTAAGCACGTTTTCCAAAGCATCAGGCGTATGAGCATAATCAACATATACAGCCGCTCCGTTAGGCAACACCCCAACTCTGTCCAAACGACCGCATGCTCCTTTGATATGCGGCAGATATCCAATTATTTTCTCATTCATACCGCCATTCAATGCAATAACCATTCCGACTGCACACAACACATTCATCGCCTGAAATTCACCAATAAGCGGTAACTCTACCGTATATCGTTGACCTAAAATTTCCACCACCAGCTTTTGCCCGTCGGCATGCGGAATATGTTCAATCAGTCTTAAATCTTTTCCGTTTCTGCCATATGCCAAAACTTTAATTCCGCGTTTATCACAAATCTCCTTAAGTTCCTCGAACTCTTTAATATCAGCATTCAAAACCGCTGTTCCTCCGGCTTCTGCCACACGAGAAAACAGTTGCTTTTTAGCTTCCAAATAGTTTTCCATGGTCAGGTGATAGTCCAGATGATCTTGTGTAAAATTAGTAAACCCGACAACCTTAATCGGCAAATTATCCATACGATATTGCTCAATCCCGACTGATGAAGCTTCCATCGACACATAATCCACTCCCGCCTTGGCAAGATTTGTCAGGATTTTATGCAAAGTAATACTGTCCGGAGTAGTCAGGGTTTCTATATTTTCAAATCCGTCCGCCACAACACCGACCGTACCGATGCTGGCTGCTGTATGGCCTAAATTCTTCATCATCTGACGAGTAAAATCCGCAATCGAGGTTTTTCCGTTCGTACCTGTAATGGCTGACATTAGTGTCGGAATTTGAAGATAGAAATTGGCCGCCATTTGAGCAATATTTTTACGCATATCGCCTTGTAACTGAACAAACACAGCGCCATCTTTTGCACCTTTATACTCTCCGTCATATACTATCACTCTTGCACCTTTTTCCAGTGCGCTCGGAATATATTTTTTCCCGTCCTGAGTTTTTCCGCTTAATGCTATGAACATAGCTCCGTTACTGACCTGACGTGAGTCAAGTTCCAAATCCGTAACCTCTGTATCGGGCAAACGATCATCAACAGTTTCCACACCGCACAAAATTTCGCTCAGTTTCATCTTTTCCTCTTTTCATTTGTTTGCCCTGATTATAGCCGGTTATTTTTATTTTTCTACAACCTTGAGCAGTTTCTCGACAGAAACTATTGCACCTAAAAGTGCCTACTTTACAAACATCGGTAATATGCTAAAGCTAAATTTGGAGTAAAAAAATGCAAAAAAACTACACTACAAAAGAAGAAATTTGGAGCAGCACCGTTCACGGATTCGGCATCCTGTTCGGTATTGCCGCTTTGACTGTACTGACAGCCATGTCATCTCGTTTTGGCAACGCTTGGAGTATCGTTTCATCAGCAATATTCGGAGCATCAATGATAATGCTCTACTCTGCCTCTACACTATATCATGCCATTACCAACCAATATGCCAAAAAGGTTTTGAAAAAATTCGACCACATTTCTATTTATTATTTGATTGCCGGCACATATACCCCGTTTTTGCTTGTAAATCTCCGTGGTCCTGTCGGATGGACGATATTCGGCATCATTTGGGGATTAGCCTTGATCGGAACCGTTCTAAAACTTTGCACCCCGACCAACGGCACCAAAATTTGGTCAATCGGTCTCTACCTTTTAATGGGATGGATGATTGTATTTGCCTCCAAAACCCTGCTTTCAAACATTAATACCTCCGGTTTGGTATTTTTAATTTTAGGCGGATTGTTTTATACACTTGGAATTGCCTTTTATGTTTGGAAAAGCAAAAAATATACCCACGCAATCTGGCATTTCTTTGTGCTTTGCGGCACCATCATGCACTTTTTTGCCATTCTGTTCGGCTGCGTTTTACTTTAGTTGTCCGGCAAAATATCTGCCACGCAATTATCCCCGTTAAAATTATACGAGGCAATTATCCCATTGTTTATAATAAAAGACACCTGGCAATAATACACCGGATTGGCATTTGGATTCGAGCCAAGATTTTCACCATCAATTGCCGAATACGCTACTTGGGTCGGGTACGGATCAGATGTTCCGTTGTCTGACTGCAACATATAAGTATAAATTTGAGTATTTTCATCAACAACCGACTGCGTATTCGGATTTCCCCACTCCTCAATCAGCACCGACGGAGTATTACCTACCCAATCGTTCAAATTTGACGCAAAATCAGCATTACTGCCATGACTGCATCCCGCCAACAAGAACAACATCATCAATATCCGCATTTTGTTTTCTCCTCATTTTAATTTAATGCAGATATATAAACCAATGTTGTTTTTTCAACATCCTTTCAAAATTTTTTGCAATTTTCCGATATCTTCTTCTTTTATCCGAAAACGCACATGCAGCCTGTCGTTATTCAGCCTGCTTTCCAAAATTTCGGTATTTTTATGCAACCAAGCAATCACCTTTCCGTCAGCCGCATCAATATCAACCTCGGTTGTTCGGTACTCTTTTCGCAAGATGTCATCGATTCGCTGCAACAACTCATTGCATCCGTTTCCATTTAATGCCGAAACGAGCACCGTATTGCTTGCCCATTTTATATTTTTAATTTGATTATCGTTTAACAAATCAATCTTGTTATATACTTCAATATAGTTGCTCTGATGTTCAATTTGTTCCAACCCTAAATTGTGCAAAACTTCCAACACATCTTGTCTTTGTTTTTTATTATCGGCATTTGCCGCATCTAACACCTGCACTACAATATCTGCCTCCAACACTTCTTCCAAAGTGGCACGAAAAGCCATAATCAACTCATGTGGCAAGTCTGATATAAAACCAACCGTATCTGATAATATAACTTCACTTCCCGAAGGCAGACGAAGTTTACGCATAGTGGTATCAAGCGTTGCAAACAACAAGTCTTGCGCAAAAACATTTGCTCTCGTCAAATAATTGAACAGGGTTGACTTTCCAGTGTTGGTATAACCGACCAATGCCACAATCGGGTACGGAACTTTTTGTCTTGCTCTGCGTTGCAACCCGCGTGTCTGTTTAATTTTTTCAAGCGCTTTTTTTATTTTAACAATCTTGTCATCAATAATTCTGCGATCCAACTCAATCTGTGTTTCACCCGGTCCGCCCAAAAAACCGGCACCGCCTCTTTGACGTTCCAAGTGTGTCCAACTTCTTACCAATCGGCTCCGTTGATACGTCAAGTGAGCCAACTCTACTTGCAACGATCCTTCTTTGGTCTGGGCTCTCTCACCGAATATTTCAAGAATAAGCGCCGTACGATCAATAATTTTTATATTAAGGCTTTTTTCTAAATTTCTTTGTTGTATCGGACTCAAATCACCATCGACAATCAATAAATCTGCCTCATACTCATTGATGATTGTAGCAATTTTATCAATATTTCCTTTGCCGAAAAAAGTGCCTGCCCTAATTTCCCGAAGTTTAAGCACTCCTGACCATACAACGTCCAAACTGATTGCCGCCGCAAGCCTAATCGTTTCTGACAAACGAGCATCAGCACCTGTTTCCGTATTGTTAACAAACGGATATATGACAGCAACACGTGTTATATGTTTTGCAGATGACAAAATTACTCTTCGCTTGCGATATCAATTGCCGCACTGGGCATAATTGTAGACACTGCGTGTTTATATACCAATTGAGTATGTCCGTCGCGGCGCAACAAAATAGCCTGATCATCAAACCAAGTAATTACACCTTGTAATTTTACGCCATTAATCAAAAATACCGTAACTGCAATCTCATTTTTACGGATATCGCCTAAAAAATCTTCCTGTACTTTAGTCGTAGACATAATTTTTGCCCTTATTAATTATCGTTATATCTTAAATAGCATCTTTTCACTAATAGTAAAGAAGTTTTTGATTTTATGCAAAAATTTTCTCTGCTTTACGAATTGCCGATGGTGCGCAGAAGAAAATTAAGTGGTCTTCCTGCTCAATTTTTATCCCATCCAGCTCAAACAAAATTTCACCTTTTCTGACAACAGCACAAACTTTGCTTTCTGTAGGTAGCGGCAGATGAGAAATCTCGGTTCCGATCAAATCAGAATCAGATTGGATTACAATTTCCCAAATTTCTCCCAAAGTTGCACCTAAAGAATACGCATGCGACATATTAACTTTTCTCAGTTCTTTAAGAATTGAAGAAATTGTCAGTGCGGTTCTGTCTACCAAAATATTTTCACCTATATTAATAATCTGTGTGTTAGCAGTACGCTCGGTTACTAAAGCTATTGTATTTTCGACACCATTCTTTCGTGCAACCATCGCTGCCACCAGATTGTCCTTGTCCTCAAACCCGAGTGCTACGGCAGCATCTGCGTTTTGTATGCCCACATCATTCAATATGCTCTCACTCATGATAGAACCGCTGAACACTGCTGTTTTATTCAATTTTTCTGCTAAATCTTCGGCTGTACGGGTATTGTCGTCAATAATTTTACAACTTATTATATTGTCATCTGCTTCCAGTTTTTCGGCCAAATAAAGTGCAGACTTGTTTCCTCCGACAATAATTACACGCTCATTCGCCTTATGTTCCAGCCCGAACGCCGTAACCAACTCATCTACCTTTCCGCTCTCCACCAAAACGTTTACCTCATCTCCGCCATGCAGCATATCTTCGCCTTTCGGCAAAATCACCTTACCTCCGCGAACAATGCTTACAATCATGGTTTTCAGCCCTTGTGCATCATTGCCCAAATCTCGCAAAGGTAAATTTACCAACGGACATTTTTTGGTAATACGAAAAGACAAAAGTTGCATTTTACGATCCGCCAAAGGATACACGGCGGACATTCCCGGCACTTTAATAATATTCATCAGCGCTTTGGCAATCTCATATTCCGGAGAGACCACTAAATCAATCGGTAAACTTTCATCATTAAACAATCCGCCCCATGCGGCCTTAAAATATACTCGTGAGTCAATACAGGCCACTCTCCGCGGAATATCAAACAATGTATACGCAGCTTGGCATGCTACCATATTAACCTCATCACTGTTGGTTGCCGCAATCAGCAAATCAGCATTGGCCGCATCAGCCTTTTTCAACAAATCAGGGTGCGACACCGGCCCCAAAATCGGCAATACATCCCACTCCTGCGCTATTGAATCAAGGGCTTGCTCATCATCATCAATTACCACGATATCATTGTTACCATGACTCAGATACCCCACAATACTGCGGCTGATACTGTTTGCTCCTCCGACAATTATTCGCATGTGCCACATTCTCCTGCAAAAAAACTATCAATAACTTTATAAGCGCTCTCAAAATCTCCGGTTCTTACATATTGCTCTCTGAACTTTTTGGCATCATGTAAGCCTTTGCAGTACCAACAAACATATTTACGAGAAAGCGCCAAAGCTGTCCTGTCTCCATAATATTCTCTTAATCCTTTAATATGAGTTAACAGTACCTGTTCGATTTCTGTCACGCTCGGTTGTCCAAGTTCTGTGCCGTTTTTAAGATAATTGTCAATTTGTGCAATCAACCATGGAGCTCCCAAAGTTGCACGCCCGACCATAACTCCGTCAACTCCGGTTTCATCCAACATTGCTTTTGCCGAAACTCCATCTACCACATCACCGTTGCCGATTACTGGAATTTTTATGGCATTTTTAACTTTGGCAATCATATTCCAGTCAGCCTTTCCGGCATAAAAATCACTCCGTGTCCGTCCGTGAACCGTAATATATGCCGCACCGCTATCCTCACACATTTTTGCAAAATCAACCGCATTAATATGTTCGTGATCCCACCCCAAACGAAACTTGACACTCACCTTCAAAGGCGTGGCTTTAACTACCGCTTTGATGATTTTTTCTGCTAACTTCAAATCTTTACTCAGCGCTGCACCTGAATTATTACCAACAATCTTTTTAACCGGACAGCCCATATTTATATCAATACTGTGCGCACCGAGTTCTTCCGTAAGTTTTGCCGCCTCAACAAACAAATCGGCATCACCTCCGACCAGTTGTACCACTACCGGATACGGCTCATCACGAACATCGGCAATTCTGCATGTTTTGGGATTTTTGCGCTCTAAAGCATTTATTGCCACCATTTCCGAAACAATATTTCCACCGCCGAAAGAATGAACCAGACGGCGCAACGGCTTGTCCGTAATGCCGGCCATCGGAGCCAAAAATACTTTACTGTCAAAATCCAAAATCTGCATTATTAATTAAGTTTATCCAACGCACGAGCCATTACGTAATATACTTTTCCGATATCGGCACCGGAAATAACCGACAGCAACAAACTTGATTTTTCGCAACTGCGTGCTTTGCTGATTAGTTTTTCAAACTCTGCCATATACGCATTTACCACTCTTCTGAAGTCAGAATTTTTCTCATATTCGGTTTTAATGGCAACCACTTGCTTGCGAGAAATATTTTTAGCCAACGATCTCACGAATGCTTCGCTGTCCCCGTCGTAATATTTCGCCCACAATTTTTCCTGTGCTTCACCATTAAACACGGCATTTATGTCAACTGCCAAATTCTCAAGAGTTTCAATAATACCGGTTGCATTTTTCAAGAAATTATCCACTTTTACATCTTGATATTTTTTCTCAATATCAACCAACTCTTTATTTGCCTTTTTGGCTTCTCCGTTTAGTAGCTCAAGTTGTCTTTGCAAGACATTATTGAATGTCCCCGTATTGGCAACAACTTCACCGCCTTTAACATTAAACTCGTTAATACTGCTTTGTACACATAACATTGCATTATTAACCTTATTTACCGTATCATTGGCGGCAGTAGAAAGAGAGTTTGACTGCTCCATAAACATCTCGCCCGAATTTTTAATATCGTTAGCAATTCGCTCGGCATTTGCCGTAATTTCCATAATTGTCGAACGCAGCTTATCGCCCGAATTTTCAAAATACTTTGCACTCATATTTGCTGCATCTTCAAGTTTCAAACTCAAATTGTTCAGTTCTTTACCTAACCCCTGAACTTTTTTATGTGCAAAATCTGCTTTTTCGTTGAGTTTATCTGAAGCCTCTTGCAACACTTGGTTAAAATACTCAACCAAGGCTTTTGTATCTTTTGAAATGCCCACCATCTTATTATTTTGAGCCGCAATCAAGTCATTAACCTCAACTACACCGGTGCTAACCTCTGCCGTGATTGTATTAAAGCCGGACAAATATTTTTCATAATCATTCATTACCTGTCCCATTTTAGCCGTTGTCATATCTGCCGTATTTACTAACGCAGTTGAGCATTCTCCCATCGAGTTATGAGCTTTTTCAATACTCTCAAGTGAACTTTTTATTGACTGATTAACCTCATCTCCGACTTTGCTCAACCGTTCACCTAAAGCATTAACCTCAAAAGACAACTTACCTGCTTTTTCATACAACCCGTCAATATCCCCGTTCAGAGCCTTGCTGATTTCCTTCATGCGGCTTTCAACTTCAGCCGCCAAATCTTGCATATACTTATATTGTTGGGCCATGGAAGACTCACCCAATCTGGTCTGTGTTGAAACTTTGTTGGCAACATCAGCCAAAATATCTTTATGGTGTACAAAACTCTTTTCCAGGTTAACTGCCTGCTCTTTCAGTCGGTTTGACACATCATCAAAGCTCTTAAGCTGTTCGCCCATCTGTTCGGCAATACCCTTCATGTCTTGTGAAAAAGTATTATTTACATTCTTAAGTTTATCAGCATTGGCAACAATGCCCGTTGTAGCCGCATCGGCACCGACTTTAATGTCCTTTACCACATCTGAAAATCCGTCAAGGCTGGTTGCAAAATCATTTGCCACTTTTGATACTTTGCCGAATATGGCATCAATGCTTTCCTCAAGTTTTTTACTTCTGCCGGCAATTGCTGTATCAACATCGCCCAAACGTTCTATTGAGCGAGACGAAACTTCTGCAACATTCAAAACGCGCTTGTTAATATTGTCTTCCATGTCCGTCATTTTTGCAAACACTTTATCGGAACTCTCTTCAATAGAAGCCATTTGCGCTTTTAATGAAGCCCCCAGCTTGTCCGTATAATCTGAAATTTTATTGAACACATCCAAAAACTCACCCTGTTGGTGCTTAAACAACAGATTAATGTTTTCAGCTTTTTCATCTAACGCATGTACCACATCCGAAACATATCCAACCGTATTTTCGGCAACTGAGTTAAGAACTGTCGACTGGCTTTCGAACGCTGACAAAATATCATTAAACGCATTGGTAGATTTTGCTGTTGTTTTTTCAACTAACGAAGCATGATTTGACAACGATTTTGCTACCTGATCCGATGTCTGTCCAACCTGTGTAATCAAATATCCGAACTTGTCATTTTGTTCAGAAAGCATATTTTCAAAACCGGATGCTTTCTCCAACGTTTGTTCTGTCATTGAAACAAAGCGATCCGATTCTCTTGCCAAATTAGCATTAATTTCATTTGTCTGATTAACTACATCTGTTGACATTTGAACCGAAGCCGCCAGCTGTTCCTTAAGTCTAACAACCGCATCATTTGCTTCTCCGGCGATAACGTCAGCCGCATGAGCCAACTCATCAATTTCGCGTTTCAGCTCAGCCTTGGTTTCCTCAATTTTGCTGATAGAGTTATTAATATGGCGATTCTGCTGTTGCAATGAAGTTTCCGCCACCTTACTTTGTGTAACGGCAAAATTGCTGACCTCTGACAATTTATCGGCCTGACTGGTCAGAGCCTCGTTCATAGAGCCGATAAGCCCCATCACACTGTCTGTTGTTGTTTTGGCATTAGTAACATTATTGTTCAACTCCGCCGAAATATTATTGAAACTGCTGTATATATCACCTGACAGTCGTTCCATCTTGTCGCGTTCGTTTTCAACTATATTTCCGCAAGTTTTGGCCTGATCCACAATATCATTTGTTAAATCACGCATTTTATCTGTATTTTTCTCAAAAGTATTTATTACAGTTTGAATATTGGTAATAGCCCCGTTACTACTGCTGTTCAATGTATCAATTTGGTCTTTCAGAACCTTGCCTACTCCATTCAACTGTGTAGTAATATCGTCGGCAACACTTTTCAGTTCATTAACCTGAATAGACACGCCTTCTTCTATAACATTGGCGCGAGCAATAATTTTATCAACTTCGCTACCCAAAGATGTGCCATGCTCGGCAAACTTTTCATAAATACCCTTAATGTTGCTGTCTAACGATTTTGCATAATCCTCGACATGAACAGTCTGTGCCTTAATCAGCTCATTAACGTCTTCGGCAATTTCTTTTAATTTTTCGCCCAACTCCTGACTACCGCTTACTGCCCGCTCGGAAATTGCTTCCAAATATTCACCCTGACTTTGCAAATTGCCGACCACACGATTAACGCTTTCCTCAGACATCATGCTGAAATTTTTCATGTTCTCGTTTGCTTCCGACACACGTTGAGAGGCGTTTTCGGTAACATTTTGGATTGTATATGCAGAATCCTTCATTTCTTCGATTCCGGGCATAAGCTTCTTGACTATACCGTCAATCTCTTCTTGTAAATGGTTTGCTACATCTGCAAACTGTTCCATACAGGCACTCAAATCCTTGGTGGTCTGAAAAGCCTTGTCCGTAACTCCGTCAAAACTTGAAGTCAGCGTTTTAACTCCGCTGTTCAACTCTACAATACTTTTGGTCGAATAATTATCCAAGACTTGTACCAAGTTAGCAAAATCATCGACACGGCTGCCCAGCTCGGTTTTTATGGTCTCTGTTTGTTTCATCGCCAACTGTGTAACTTCCTGCAATTCAGAAACCTGTGAGCGAATTGCATCAGCCATAGCCTTCGCTGTTTCGGCACTTCCTTCTTCAGGATATACCAGCTGGTTCATATAAGCTCGCAAAAACTTGGCTTCCTGCTTAAAACTGCGTTCTCTGTCAATAAAAGAAATCACCAACCATATCAGCGGCAATGGCAAAGAAATACCCGCCAAAAACAAACCAAACTCATCAGGCATCATCAAAAACAAATTTGACCACCCGAAAAACTGAGTAATATAAATCAGGATAATCGCAAACCAAAAAATGCTAATCCCGATCATCAGCTTATGCATGTTGTTCCCCAACCACGAAGTTTCTTCTTCCTGGAGCATTGGCATACTGTTTTGTTTTTTGCGATTCTCTTTAACCATCGGGTTTTCCTCACATTTCTGGGTTTTTGCCTAGCATATCTTATTAAATTTATTTTTCAATAAAAAATCCCGATATGTTAGAGATTACATATCGGGATAAGCTACTTATGCACAGACTTATTCAATGCAACAGTCAACAGCCTTTCGAACAAAACTTTTGATTTTGGCAAAAGTGCCGCCGGAAACAGCGTTTTCCTCGGCTTTTTTCTCAGGCACCGAGTGTTCAGCCAAATCCTTAGTCAGTTTTTTAACATCATCAAAACTGTCCTCAATCCATTTAACATCGTCAAGGTTGAGCAACTTCATATTCAGCCCCCAGAATAAGCAATACAACTCATAAGACTGATCAAAAAGTTTGTATGCATCTGCCTTATGTCCCAAGCTTTGTTGCTTTGTTCCGACTTCCATCAAACGCATTGATGCAGACAATAAATGCTTTGAAATACACCAAACCTCGCCTTCATATTCAGGAATAACCTTCTGCATCAAACTTTTGCGTACTTCACGCACTTGTTCAATCAAGTCATAATACGATGTTTTACCGGTTTTGGCTCCCGAAAACATCAAATGTTCTTCAATCGAAATCAAATTCATAATTCCGATTGTCAAATCCTGATCTGACGACAAATCTTTAGGATTGACTTTTTTAGTTGCATCAATTTTTTCAACAAACTCTTTTATTTTCTTTTCTTTATCCATATTCAGCTCCTAAAAATTATACAGTTCATTGGCCTTCTGGCACAACGGATAAAAGTAAAAATACAAACTTGCCAAAGCCAAAGCCACGACCGGTACGGCAACTTTTTCAAACGGAAAATGAGCATGTCCGCCGTTTTTCGCCTTCATCCACTGATAAAAGCGATTAGCCCAAATCAGCACCAACGCTCCCACAATCACGCTGAACAAAAACGGATCTATGAAAAACACCAAAATCGGCTGCGGATTATACTCCAGCTTACTGATATACATAAAACCGATCATTGCCACACTCAAAAAAATCAGCAAAAAATCGCGTCCCCAAAAATTCCACTTTTTCTTCTCAAACCATACAATCATCCAATATCCGAGCAACGCCAAAAACGCACCTGCCCACACACCGACAACGCTGTCATCTACTCCCAAACGACGAGCAATCTCCAATGAGGCCGCAACTGCAACAGTACATACCGCACAAGCCGGATTAGCCCAGACCGGAGCAGACCATATCAACAACAAAGCCAAAGCAAACATCAATATCATAACAATTCCTTTCTGTTCAGAACTCACCTTTATATAGCCTATTTATCTTCAAGTTTCAATCACTTTATTAGCCTGTGTATTTTAAACTTGACTTAATCTTCAATACCCAGTTATATAAAATCACATTTCAACTAAGGAGCTTATACAATGGAACTTAAAGGATCTAAAACCGAAAAAAATCTTATGGAAGCATTTGCCGGTGAATCACAGGCTCGTAACAAATATACCTACTATGCTTCAAAAGCCAAAAAAGAAGGCTATAACATTATTGCTGCCAAATTTGAAGAAACTGCCAACAACGAAAAAGAGCATGCTAAAATTTGGTTCAAACTCTTGCACGATGGCGCTGTTCCTTCAACAATCGACAACTTAAAAGATGCCGCCTCCGGCGAAAACTTTGAATGGACCAACATGTATGAGCGTATGGCTAAAGAAGCTGATGAAGAAGGCTTTACCAAAATCGCCAACCTTTTCAGACTGGTCGGCAAAATTGAAAAAGGTCATGAAGAAAGATACAACGCCCTGCTTAAATCTCTCTGCGAGGGCTCAATCTTTTCTCGCCCGACCAAAGTTATTTGGGAGTGTGCTAACTGCGGTCATCGTGTAGAAAGCCCGATGGCTCCGGAAAAATGTCCGGTATGTGATCACCCGCAAGCATATTTCTTTGAATTGCAGGAAGAATTTTAGTTTCTGTTTTACACAACAAAAAACGCCGCTCCCAAGAGTGGCGTTTTTTTGTGTTTGTGAATCGGCTGAGTTCAATAAGGCTCGTCATCGTCATCGTCGAAATCGGCGTCCTGATCATTCTGAAACGGGCTTTCCAGCATTTCCATCTCATCATGCACGGTACGAATAATCAAAACCGCACCGTTCTGAACCAGCATTGCCTCGATTTTATCGTCTGTCTCCGGAACCAATCGGAAAAACTCGATAAAAACCATCGGATACTGATAAATGCTTATGATAAACGGACCAGCCTCATCATAGAGCCCCATTTTCATTCCGGCCAAAATACCTGAATTTGACACCGCATCAAAACCTTCTTGTACGGTATGACAGAATTCTTCAAAATCGGCTCCTGCCTCATTTTTTGCAAAGAAACTGACATACTTGTACAAAAAGTTCTTCTGCTCATTGCTCACCCCATGACCTGCAGTTCTCTTCAACAGCGGGTAAAGCATTGTCGCATCAACATTTGGTCTCCTATCGTAAACAGCATACATAATATCACAAAAATGCAGATTATCAGCGTCCTCTTTTTGCAACTCCGTACCGAAGTTTTTATCAAAGGCCGCCATAAGCTTGTTTTTCAGGATATAGCTGTCACGATCAATTTGTTTTAGAAATTCTTTCTTCTCCATAATTATAGATTAATAGTTTTGTATTTCCCATCAATCTATCACCATTATGGACAAAAATCAACAAAAAAATCACATTCCTAAATTTCTTGCGCCGCGATAATTAAAATGCGCTATCGCCATTGCCAAAGCATCAGATGAATCATTATTTTTCGGCTTACACCCCGGCAACAATATTTTCACCATTGTTTCAACCTGCTCTTTAGCTGCTTTTCCAACTCCCACAACCGCTTTTTTTATTTTGTTCGGCTCGTATTCACATACCGGAATACCGTACAAAGCCGGAGCCAAAATAACCACGCCCCGTGCCATACCCAGTTTTATGGTAGAAGTCGGATTATCATTTAAAAACACCTGTTCAATAGCTGCTTCATCAGGATGATATGTTTCAATAACCTCATTAAGCGCACGATGAATGATTGCCAGACGATCGGCAATCGGCATTTTGGGATCAGTTTTAATAAAACCGTCAGCAACATATTTCATTTTGTTGCTTTCTACCTCAATCACGCCCCAACCGGTAGAAGACAAGCTCGGATCCAATCCCAAAATTCGCATTTATTTCTCCCTCTTTTACAAAACTTTATACCAATCTTCCACAATTGCAATCAATAAAAAACATCTCACGAAATAAAACTTTACAATTGTGAAAATACGTTTTCTCTGAAATTCTCACATACTAACAAAAGCGATTATCCCTTAAGACAATCGCTTTTGTTATTTTAAGCATCTATTTTGCTGTCTTGCTTGCCTCTTTCCAAAAACCTCTCGGTAATAGTCTGAAACAAAACGTACAACATCGGAATAATAATCAATCCGGCGCCTGTACCAATCAACATTCCGTAGAACACCGGCACCCCGATTGCAATACGGCTGTTTGCACCGGCTCCGCTTGCTACCACCATCGGTAGTACGCCTAAAATAAAAGTAAATGCAGTCATTAACACAGCACGAAATCTTTCTTTTAATCCTACCAATGCTGAACGTTCAATCGATGTACCGCGTAAACGTTCTTCTTTTGCAAACTCAACAATCAAAATCGCATTCTTAGCCGCCAAACCGACCAACAGCACCAAACCGAGTTGAGCATAAATCGACAATGGCAGACCGTGTATAAACAAGCCGATAAGCGCTCCCACCATCGCCACCGAAACCGAAGCCAAAACCGGAACCGGCGTTGACCAGCTCTCATATTGTGCTACCAAGAACAAATATGCGAATGTAATCGCCAACAAAATCAGGCTTCCTATTGTACCCTGATTGGCGCGCTCCTGAAAACTCATGCCTGACCAATCATAACCATAACCTTGCGGCAAAGTCTCCTGTGCAATTTTTTCCAATCCGGCCATAGCTTCACCACTGCTTACTCCCGGACGTGCAATCGCCGTAATTGCCGCTGTCGGATACTGATTATAACGGCTTACGGCTCGTGGTCCCAAAACTTTGCGCAAACTTATCATACCGCCCAACGGCACCATTTTGCCCTCATTGTTTTGGACATACAAATTATTAATACTGTTAATATCTTTGCGGAATTTCCAATCCGACTGCAACACCACCTTATTAACTTGTGTACCGAAGTTTACGTCGTTGATGTATGACGATCCTAGATATTGCCCTAATGTGCTGTATATATTACCGACCGAGGTTTTGCTGGCCTCTGCTTTTTCGCGGTTTACATCAACAAAAATCTGCGGTGTTTCAGCATTATAAGTCGAGAAAGCATACATCAAAAGCGGAGATGTATTCATCTTAGCTAACAGCATTTTTAAGGCGCCGTCCAAGGCTTGCGGATCACTGCTATCCAGCTCTTGCAGACGAAAATCCATACCGTTGGTATTACCCAACCCCATAATTGCCGGCATTTCAAACATATTGATTTTTGCTTCCGGAGTAGTTGCGGCAATCTCTGCGTTTACCTTATTTAAAATATTGGTAGACAGCAATGCCTTGCTCGTACGCTTGCTCCAAGGATCCAATATAACCGCCATAAATGCAACGTTTTCGCCATCACCGCCAATCATACTTACACCGGCAATATCCATTACGTGATTTACACCTTTGGTGTTTTTAATATGCTTGGCCACACGTTCAACCACCTTTTCGGTACGCTCTCGTGAAGCACCTTCCGGCAATTGAATATCGACCATAAAAATACCTTGGTCTTCATTCGGAATAAAACTTGTTTGGCTGATTTTCATAATTCCGCAAATCAGCAAAATAATCAGACCGAATATTACGGCAATCGCACTAATACTGCGCCCCCCGATTGATGCAATACTCAAATATCTGTTGCGCATTTTCTCCAAAATTTTACTGAACATAAACAACGGTCCGCTCGTTTTGGGCTGTAATGGGCGCAAAATCGTTGAGCATAGCGCCGGAGATAACGTCAGCGCATTTAATGACGAAAAAGATACCGAAGCCGAAATTGCAACCGCAAATTGCTGATAAATACGACCGGTAATACCGCCCATAAAACCAATCGGCACAAAAATTGCCAACAATACCAACGTTGTTGCAATAACCGCACCTGATACCTGCTCCATTGCCTTAATAGTTGCTTCTTTCGGAGACAATTTTTCCGATTCCATCAAGAACAATACACGTTCAACTACCACAATCGCATCATCAACCACCAATCCGATTGCCAACACCAGACCGAACAATGTTAAAATGTTCAAACTGAAGCCCATTGCCAATAATACGGCAAAAGTAGCAAAAATCGAAACCGGAATTGTAACCGACGGCACCAAAGTTGAGCGCCAGTCCTGTAAAAAGATATAGCAAACAAAAACCACCAACAAAAAGGTTAAGACCAAAGTCATAACCACTTCTTCAATAGAAGTCTTTATGTACTCTGTTGCGTCATAGGCAATATTAAGTTCAAAATCTTTAGGATACATTACTTTAAGACGATTCATCTCAGCTTTGAGGTTATTCATCGCCTCAATGGCGTTTGCTCCCGACAGCAGGTTTACCGCAATCGCTACAGACGGGGCACCGTCAAACTCTGCTCTTGCCCGATAATGCTCTTCACCGACAGTTACTTTTGCCACGTCTTTCAAACGTACCAAACCGCCTTCTTCATTGGTGCGGACAATAATGTTCTCAAAGTCCTTAACATCGTTCAAGCGACCGGTAGTTTGCAAAGTATAAACTGTCTGTTGGCTTCCGTCTCCCGGCATCGCCCCGACCTTACCCAACGATGGCTGAACATTCTGCCCTCTGATTGCCTCCGCAATGGACGAAATCGGCAAATTAAGTGCGGTAATCTTATCTGCATCCAACCAAACACGCATACTCAAAGGCGGCGCATAAACATTTACCTCGCCTACACCATTAACCTTAATCAGGTTTTTCTTAATATTGTTCTGCACATAGTCGCTTAATTGCAAAGCATTCATGCTGCCATTGGGAGAACGTGCAACCAAAAATCCCAAAATATCGGTAGAACGTCTAAACACCGTAACACCTTGCTGTTGCACGTCTGAAGGCAACTTTGACAAGGCCTGTTGTACGCGGTTTTGAGTTTTTACTTGCGCCAGGTCAGGATCTACGCCAACCTTAAATGTTACTGTCAGACGGTATGTTCCTGAAGAGTCTGATGTTGAATCCATATATAACATATCCTCAACACCATTAATTGCTTCTTCCAACGGAATACCGACCGTATTTGCCACCACTTCAGCGCTGGCTCCGGGATATGTCGCTGCCACCATAATTGTCGGCGGTGTAACCTCAGGATATAATGAAATCGGCAACGAGAAAAGCGAGATAACACCGGCCAACGTCAACACAATTGAAATAACTATCGCAAAACGCGGACGTTCAATAAAAATTCTTGAAAACATTGGCTGCTATTCCTCCACCTTAATATTTTCGGCTCTTACTTTTTTGCCGTCTGCCGCTTTTTGCAAACCCTGTACAATTACTTTATCACCGGCTTTTATACCGCTCGTAATCACTTGGCGTGAACCGATTGCTTCTCCTAGAGCCACTCTGTGTTGCGCAACGATACCTTCATCATTTACTGTCATTACATAGTTACCATGTTCATCTTGTCCGATTGCCGACTGCAGAACCGTAATAGCCTTTTTGGCTGCGCCGGAATCAATTTTCATATTTACATAACTTCCCGGTATCAGGAGTTCATCGTCATTCTTAAACTCGGCATATACGGCTATTGTTGCAGTATTGGTATCTATTGAGTTATCCATAAATTCATTTATCGAACTTGTTTTTACAACTTTACCGTTCGGCAACTCGATTCTTGCACTTACATGCTCATTGCGCATACCGCTTTGCAAAATATTGCTGATTTCTTTGTCCGTCATTGAAAAAGTAATGCGCACCGGATTCATTTGTACAATAGAAGCCAAAACACCTGTTGCACTGCTTACAAAGTTGCCTTCCGTAACTTTTGCTTTACCGATTTTTCCCGAAAACGGAGCCTTAATTTCAGCATGTTCCAAATCAATTTTTGCTAAATTAAAATTTGCTTCTGCCTGTTTTACGGCAGCCTGAGCCTGCAACAAACTTGAATAAGCCTCGTCAAGTCTTGCTTCTGAGGCAAATTTTTGCTGGTTAAGAGATTTTTGGCGACGATAATCTTTTTCAATTTTGGTCAAACTAGCCTTTGCCGAATCAAGCTCGGCCTTGCGCAAATCTGCAGTAGACTGATAGCGTTGTTTTTCAATCACAAACAACACATCGCCTTCTTTAACAACTGACCCTTCATCAAATTTTACTTCTTCCAAATAGCCGCTGACCTGAGGCTGTAGATTGACCGAATTAATGGCTTCCACATGTCCGATAACACTGCTGTACGGAGTAACATCTTCTTCTGCAACCGTTTCCACCAACACATACGGATCGCCGGCAGCTCCGGCCATCATAGCCATCATATTCGGTGTCAAACGAGATTTCAAAAACCAACCGATTCCGATGCAAAGGCAAACACCCAAAACGCGCCATATAATCGTGTTGCTATCCATTTTTCCCATTACCATTTTAACATTCCTTCCTCAGTTGATTTATCATCATATCCAGTCCATACAAAAAACTCTCGCCCAAATTCACCATTGGTGAATTCAGGTTTGATACATAATAATGCAATGATCCGCGCCACAAATTCATAATTGCTAAAGCCGCATCATCAACTTTTACATCGGGCTTTAATTGTCCATTTTTTTGTGCTGAGGTCAAGGCTTTTTGCACGATATCCAACCCAAATATTCTGATATCTCCAAGTTTTTCCATAACTTTGTTAAAAACCTCATCTGACCACTCAACTTGTGCCATCACAAAAAACAAAAATTTTTGCAAATCAGAATTGCGAACTATATAGTCAATTTCGCGCGCGAAAAGCTTGCGCAAGTCTTCCAAACACTTAGGAACACCACCCTCAGCTTTTACCGGCTCAAACCTGTCTTTAATATGATACTGCATCAACGCCGCCAAAAGTTCGCCCTTTTCCTTAAAATGCCAATACACGGCACCTTTGGTCATATTTATTCGTTTTGCAATATCGTCAAAAGAAGTCCTTGAAAATCCTCTTTCATAAAAACAATCAAGTGCCGCATCCAATATGCGCGCCCTTGTATTTTCTGTTTCTTCTTTGGTCTTCCGAACCATAATTGCCCTCTTTAGAACATACATTCCGGTAGGTATGTATATCTTTTTTAAAAAATATACAAGCAAAAAATGTGCAGAACCCCCATTTTTTATTTATTAAATTCATAATCCTTATATAATCGAACTGTTATAACAACTTGGAGGACTAGTCTATGAAGAAATATATTGCTGAATTATTCGGCACATTTGTACTTGTTTTCATCGGTTGCGGAACTGTTGTATTTTCGGGTCCGACCGTTGGAAACGTTGGTATTGCTCTTGCCTTTGGTCTGGCCGTTATGGCTATGGCTTATGCCATCGGACCGGTTTCGGGTGCTCACGTCAACCCTGCCGTAACCCTCGGCGTATACAGTGCCGGTCGTATGTCTGCTAAAGACGCACTCGGCTACATCATTTTTCAATTTATCGGTGCCACACTTGCTGCCGCTGTTTTAATTATCATGCTCAATGGTCGTGCATCAGGTTTTGATATTGCAATCGATGGTCTCGGCCAGAACGGTTGGGGCGCAGGCTATGCTGATGAATATAACATGGTATCCGCATTAATTTTTGAGTTTATTGCTACATTTATCTTTGTAAAAGTAATTTTACATACCACTGCAGCTGAGCTCAAAATTGCCGGCGTTGTAATCGGTTTGACTTTAGTCGTACTGCACATCTTAGGCTTGCAAATTACCGGCGTTTCCGTCAACCCTGCCCGCAGCTTTGGTCCTGCCGTCTTTGTCGGCGGAATTGCCTTAAAGCAATTATGGCTGTTCTTGGTTACACCTGCTGTTGCCGGAATTATTGCCGGTCTCGGTTGCCGTTTTTGCCCTTGCTGCAAAAAATAACCGCTTATAGCTGAAAAAGCCTCGCAAACCGCGGGGCTTTTTTGGTATATAAAATTTATTTTGAATTTATTTTTTACTATGTTATACTACTCTCCAAATTACGGGAGTATACGCAATGAAAAACGAAGAATTAAAAAAGAAGCTTGAAAAACTGTCTATGTTATACCAGCAGTTAAAAGCACTTCGTGACCAACAGGGAGAAGAATTCAGCCCTGAAGACGAAGACCTTTTGTCACATGCCGAACTCCTTGAAGAGGCTCTCAAAAACTATATGTACCAATTTGGGCTGTCAATTTATCGCAACAAAAAAGGCAAGCGCTTCTTCAAAAAATTTATTCACGACGAAGATGAGGTTCGGGGTTTCGATGAGCTTGAACCACAATGTTTTGAGTTTGTTGAAAACCGTCCTAACTTTTTGCAGCGCTTACTTGAATATAAGCCGGCTGACCGCTTGCTCATGAACTACAGCATTGAAGATACCGTCGACAACTTGTACACCAAAGATCCCGCTATGGTTGAAGTCTTTGACGAACTGGTTAATGAAGAATCTCAACACTATATGTCAGCCATTTACAATTCTAAGCTTGATGCACAAATCGAAAAGACTTTTGATATCAAAAACGAAATTAATACTCCTCAAATTGATATCAAACTCAATGCCCCCGATATTGCCGTCAGCGATATTGAAAAAGAATTTGCTCCGGCAAAACAAGCTTCGCCCCAAAAACGTGCTAAAGTAGCCAAAAAATCACGAGGTGGTTATGGTTGTGGCAAAGACAATGTCAAGAAAAAGTCTCCGACCAAAGCTCGAACCACACTATCCAAAGACAACACCAACGAACGTTAAAAAAAAGCACCGAGTTTCGGTGCCTTTTTTTTATTTTGCATATGATGCCCGTCTGATACGATCATTGATTGCCAACCCCAACCCCTCTTCCGGTATCGGCGCTATTGCAATCCCTTTTTCTCCGGCCATATTATCAGCCAACCTCATATATGCAAACAAATTGGCCGCAGCCTCGTGCAGATCGGCGGTTACGCTCAAATTGAGATCTGCCCTCTGACTATAACCGAAACCTATATAAAACTCTCCGTCTTCCGGCTCTTCAACATTTATGCGGAAACGGTGCTCCGGCGCATAATGTCGCAACATCTGCCCCGGAGAACTCGGCTTGTTTGGGTCTCCGTGCGAAATAAAAACTTTTTCATGCAAAAAGTCTTCAATATCTTCCTTTGCAATACCGCCGGCTCTCAACAAAAACACTTCTTTTCCGGTAACATCAACAATTGTTGATTCCACCCCGACGGCACATTTTCCACCGTCTAAAATCATATCAACCTTATCCCCAAGACTTTCCGCCACATGCTCTGCAGTTGTCGGGCTTATTGTCTGTGAACGATTGGCAGAAGGAGCAACAATTGGCACGCCGCTCAATCTTATCAACTCTAGCGCCACCGGATGGTTAGGCATACGCACTGTAGCCGTCGGCAATCCTGCGCACGCCAAATCAATAGCCGTGTTATGCTCTTTTCTTTTCAACACCATCGTAAAAGGTCCTGGCCAAAATTTATGAGCCAACGCCAACGCTCTTTCATCTACCTCGACATAGTTCTTCAAAAAATCAATATCAGCAATATGTGAAATCAGCGGGTTAAAAGTCGGTCTGCCCTTTGCCGCAAAAATACTCGCCACTGCCTTGGCATCATAAGCATTAGCCCCCAAACCATAAACCGTCTCGGTCGGAAAAGCCACCAACCCTCCGTCTTTTATGATTTGTGCCGCTTTTTGCATATTTTGCGGATTAATGCTGTAAATGTTAGACATCTTGCAATCCTTATTTTCTGCCGCCATTTTTATTAATATACGTTGCAGCGGTCTTACCACGCTGAGAGCTATTTTGCAAGTCCAGATTATTTATAAAAGTTTCAATTTTATTCAAATGCACCAAATTATTTCCATGTGCCGGTGATGGTATAATTTTCCGATTCGGTTGATTAAAATCATGCACCACATAGTGCTCAAAATCTAACATTGCCGCACAATATTGAGGCAACAAAATCTTTTCATAACCGATAATTCCGTCTTCCATCTCAACTCTGCGCTCCAACTTATGTTTCAAACGATGAATATTATTTTCCACCATTGCCAACGAGTTAGGATCATTCACTTCCGGATACGATGCAATATTGTTTGGACAATATACCGGATTTTTATGATCAATACTAAACCCCGGACCGGTAATAATCTGTCCTTTATACTCAAACTCAAAGCTATCGGCACAACCTTTGGTATGCATGTTTTCTATCAACCGATCAACATATGCCGGATGCACACCATTATCACGCAACAGAGTATAAAAATCCTGTTCGTTTTCACGAATAAATACTTTTACAAAACCTTCTTTTTCACGATATTTTACAAACTCATCATAACAAAAATCTTTAACAAACGACCTAAAATCTGAGATATTCATTTTTGCAATTACGTCTGGAGAAATTCCATTTGACATAAGGTTGACTAGCAATGGATACTCTATTGCCGCATAACTTTTGTATCCGAACATCTCTTGCCTATATATAGAATCATTCAAAGCTTGACGATACATTGCCGTACCGTACATTTTATCACGTTTTGTTTTTTTCCTTTTCAGCGCCGCAAGATATTCCGGTGATAAATATTCACCAACTATATTTGATATATTTCCGTTACAGTCATCTCTAATCAAAAGCTTATGTTCAGGCGAAATTGGATTTTCCGGTGTAACAATCAATGAGCAATTATTATTAATAACATATCGCCTGAGCAGACTTACCAAGCGCTTTTTTTCATCACCGTTTGGGAGACTCACAAGCGCCTTCATTGCCAACTCCAAAACATGCTGTGCATTTTCACGGCAACGCCTTGCTTCAACCATATCTTTTCTTGATTTTCCGCTCACGATTATGTCCTTTCGTTAATTTTGTCCAGATTATACCTGATTTTTTTACAAATGTCTAAACTTTTATTTAAGCATTTTGTATTTACAATAACTCAATTACAAAAGGAGTAAAACATGGTAGAATTTATATTTAATAGTGCAAAATCAGCGCCTAAAAACGCAGTAAAAGTAATTTTGTCTGCTTCATCATCTTTCAAATGCGAAAATTTTTGCAATGACGAAACCGCTCGTGCCTTAAAATCTGCCGCCAAAAACTCAAAATTTGACGGCTCACTTGGTGCCAACGTCTCAATTTACGACGGCAAAGACCACACATTTCTGTTCGGCATCGGTCAATCTCCTACCGAACTGGATCTCCAAACCGCCGGCGCCAAAATCTACAAACAAATTTCAGACTTTGAACACGTTGCAATCTGCGTTGACACCACAACCAAAAACAAACTTTCAGCATCGCAAATTGCCTGCCACGTTGCTTTTGGTATTGAGCTTGCCTCTTACCGCTTTGATAAATATTTTACCACCAAAAAAGCCGAAGATTTTCCCAAACTCGACACCGTTGAGCTGATATCTTCAACCGAAAAACTTTCGGCCAAAGACTATAACAACCTGCGCTCTGTTGCCAATGCCGTGCGTTATGCCCGTGATCTTTGCAACGAGCCTGCCAACTATCTGACACCCGAGGTTTTTGCCGCAGACATCAAGCGTCTTGAATACCTTGGTCTAAAAGTCAAGATTTTGGAAGAAAAAGAAATCCGCGCTCAAGGCATGAATATGTTGCTCTCTGTTTCACAAGGTTCGCACAATTCGCCTCGGGTTGCCATCATCCGTTGGGAAGGCGCTCCCAAATCTACCAAGCCTGAACTCGGACTTATCGGCAAGGGTGTAACTTTTGACTCCGGCGGAATTTCGCTTAAACCCGCATCGGGCATGGGCGATATGAAAGGAGACATGACCGGCGCCGCTGTTGTTGTTGCCACCTTAAAGGCAGCTGCTCTTTGCAAAGTCAAACAGAACATAACCGGCATTGTCGGCTTGGTTGAAAATATGCCATCAGGACACGCTTCTCGCCCCGGCGACATTGTATCTTCAATGTCAGGTCAAACGGTTGAGATTATCAACACCGATGCCGAGGGACGTTTGGTTTTGGGCGATTGCCTCTGGTATCTGCAACAAAAATATAAATCCCAAATTTTGATAGACGTTGCCACCTTGACCGGCTCGACCATGCGCACATTTGGCTTTGAATATGCCGGACTGTTCAGCAACACCGACGGACTTGCCAACGACCTTTATGCCAAAGGTTTAGAAAGCGGTGAAAAGCTTTGGCGACTTCCGGTAACTAAGGAATATGACAAACTGATTGACTCCGACATTGCCGACATGAAAAACTGCGGTCCTGCCAACGGCGGCGGCATTACTGCGGCGTGTTTTCTGCAACGTTTTGTAAAGCCGGAGAACTGTTGGGCTCACTTGGACATTGCCGGTGTTGACCGTGACGACAAAGGTCATCCCCTTACCCCTAAAGGCGCAACCGGTTGGGGTGTACGCTTGCTGACCAAGTTCATCAACTGCTATTAAAAAAATCTTACTCCAAAAAACAAAAAGCTTGTTTCCGCATCTGCAGAGACAAGCTTTTTATTAATAGCGTAAAATAATTTTACATTCCGGCGAGCTTTTTTTTGAGATGTTTTTCAAACTGATTAACACCTGTTGCCAAGCCAGCCAAAATCACCGTCAGTACAGCAATGCACCATGCTACTGCAAGTACGGGCTTGATCTTCTTGTTCATATAGTTAGAAATTTAATAATTTTATTTTAAGCCCAATATAAACCTCACCAGTTTTTTGTCAATCTTATTGTTTTTTTCAAAACCATGTTTATATCTCCGCTTAAGGAGAAAAAATGCGCAAACGTCATCATAAAAAATTCAAAAATTCCCATTGTTCGCCCACATTCATCAACCGTCTTTGGAGTTTTTTAATCAGCAGCAGCATGGAATTTATGCTCGCCATTTTGGCATTGATAATCGGCTATTATCAATTTTATATTTCGCGCCCTATACTTGAATATTCCTCATCGACCGACAAAATCATCTCAAGTTCTCCGGACATGCCGTTGCACATTCACATTAACGGCATAGACTACCACAATATTTACAAATCAACGGTAACGTTGAGCAACAACGGCGAGGCGGCACTCTCCGGAGACGATGTCTCCCCCAAAGGACACGACCCGATTCGGATTCCTTTCCCGCCGCAAGTAAAAGTCCTTCATTACGAAATTGATACTCACCAAACCTCGCCTGACGTTGACGCCAAACTTGAGCCCGGCGACAATTCGGCTATCATCAAATTTAGTTTTTTAAACCCCGGAGACACCATCGCTGTCAACCTTTTCAGCGAGCACGAATATGATCAATACAAGATTGTCGGCTCAGCGGTCGGCGTCAACAAAATCACCCATACGCTGAACAACCGCCAAACCCACAAAATCCTACTGATTTGCGGAATCTTTCTGCTGATTTTTTACATTTTCCTAACTTATCGCTACTTCCACCACCACAAACGCTTGCCAAGGATATAGGAGAAAGATATAGGTAATTATGTGGCCAAACCACTGTCAAATTTTGTGCATAAAAATCTAATAGTTATGAGAATAAAAATCCAGTATGGGTACACCTTTGCTTATCAGATAATTTCCAATACCTCTTTCAATGTCGCCCCTTTCTAATCCTTGTGGAATATTAATCAAAGGAAATATCAGCACAAAAGTGTCATTCCATTTCTTATTCAGATGGTGAATAATAATCCCAGATGTATTGTATGCCCATTTCCCATGTTTTTTTATGTTATATTGTTCTTTTTTATCCGGCATATTGAAATTCACATCATTACTTGTCGCAACAACACCTAAGTAACCATCTTGTGTAAACTTCATCCAAACAATGTCTCTTTCGTCTTTAACACCACTATTAATTTGTATTTCTTTGTAGTCAATCTTATAATTAGCCGTATCCATCCGCAAACAATAGCTCGGTCTCATACCAAGCATTGATAAAAATTCAATTGTAAACCTGATTATATTTTCTATTTTAGCTGGCAACATTACAGCCTGCTCTTCCGCTTTAATAAAACGAGCAGGACTAAAGTGTACCGAACTATTCTTTCCTTTGGGCAAATCGGGAATTTCCTGAAGAAACTTTTTAAATGAATGTTCCATTACAATCTCATCATTCAGTTCAATGAGTTTCTAATCAAAATCGCAGTCGTAACTTTGCAGACCAGACCTCAAACATTGAGCATATTCATATTTATCTTTTATGAACAATCCAACAAGTACGACAAAAACGGTCAATACTATAACTACAACTCCCCAGGTAGTCACCTTATATAAAGCCTCTACAACTTTTCTTGCTTTCTTAGTTTTAGTCATTTTCCGACAACCACATCATTTATCATCATCTACCTTAGTCACAACCTTTATCTGACCGCATAAAATCAGGATTATCTCCAAGCAAAAATTAAATACCTTCATAATTCCGGTAATAAACCACATTATAACCGTTGCCACACCGCACCCCACGCTGACAAACCTGTGCCATACCTTTTTCCAGCTTATACTTTTATTATTTGTATCTGGTGTTTTGCTTTCTGTCATCCTGATTCTCCTCGCAACACTATACACATATCATAAAATACGTATATGAAAAATCAATTAAAAATCTAATCCTCACACGCCGGCAACCACTCATCTCCCCCCATCAATGCCATTTTCTGACACCACACAAAAAAAGCCCGATTTTCATCGGGCTTTTTTCTCTTAAAATCATCAACCTTACAAATCGGCAATCACGGATAATGATACAATCTCGTCCGGCTCACGCACCATACCATTGGCACCTGCCCCACGTTTAATCATATCCACAAACTCCATGCCCGAGGTAACCTCGCCCCACACCGTATATTGACCATTCAGCCATGGCGCATCAGCAAAACAAATAAAAAATTGGCTGTCTCCAGAATCCGGATCCATCGCTCTCGCCATAGAAACCGTACCTCTGACATGAGGACGTTTATTAAACTCGGCTTTCAGCTTTTTGCCGCTTCCGCCGGTGCCGGTGCCGTATGGACAACCAGTTTGCGCCATAAAACCGTCAATCACACGGTGGAACTTCAATCCGTTATAAAAACCTTGACGCACCAGTTCTTTAATTCTTGCCACATGTTTCGGAGCATCATCCTCAAACATCTCAATCACCACATCGCCGTCTTTCAACTTCAGCAACAGCGAATTTTCGGCATTTTTGACATTATATTTGGCTTTTTCTTTCTTGGAACGGGTTGCACTTTGTGTCAGTTTTTTGGTTTCATTACCGCCCAATTTTTTGGTATCTGCATTGCCAAGCTTTACAGTTTCGGCATTTTTTAATAACTCAGCCATTTTAATCTCCTTCAGCTAATCTTTTCCTACAGTATATATAGGTATTATTTCAGGCTTTCGCAACTCCAAGCACATAATCAAGCCGTTGCTCAAAATTCAGACCTTTGGGATAGTTATTCTTAATGTTTTCTAACACGTCGCGCATTCCTCTTCCGTTGGCAATTTGAATAGCCAACCCCGGACGGGCATTAAGTTCAAGCATCATCGGACCTCTGAACTTGTCGAGCACAATATCTGCACCCAAATATCCCAAACCGGTCATATCATAACCTTTGACCGCAATTTCCAAATGCTCTCTCCAGAACGGCACCTGCAAGTTCATCAAATCGGCTTTTGTATCAGGGTGAAACCTCAGCGGGAGATTGTGTTGTACGGCGGCAATTGCCTTGCCGGTTTTAACATCAATGCCTACACCGACCGCTCCTTGGTGCAAATTGGCTCTTCCGCCCGATTCTCTGGTTGCCAGACGCATCATCGCCATTGCCGGAAAACCTTGATAAACAATCACTCTGACATCAGGAATCCCCTGAAAGCTGTAATCTTGGAACTGGTTAGAAAAATGCACCATCTCTTCCAAAACTGCCACATCATAACGACCGCCCAAACTGTACAAACCGCTCAAGATATTTGATATATGCTGATAAACCTCGTTATAGCTCAACACTCTTTCCGAGGCGGTAACAAACTCTTTGTCTGTATACTTTTTGATGACTAACACACCTTTTCCGCCGGAGCCATGTGCCGGCTTAATTACAAACTCATCAAAACCTTTTACCAACTCCAAAAAGCTGTCAACCTTGTTTTGCATTTCAATCACCCCGATTAAGCGCGGTGTATTAATGCCTATTTTATTGGCTAACGCTTTGGTCTGCACTTTATCATCAACCAGCGGATATAACTCTCGCTTATTGTTTTTGGCAATAATGTCATAGTTACGAGCATTCATACCCAACACGCCGGCGGCACGGAGTGTTGATGGACTTACCATATTTTTCAAACGCTCAAACATTATTTTTCCTTCTTTGCCAAAGGTGCAAAACGCATCAACTCGGTAACACGATATCCGGTATAAGTACCCAACAACATTACAATAAACAGAATAACCAAATTCAGCTCATCAAATGCAAACATAATGTGGCGAATATATTCGTTTACAATAACAAAATAAGTAATAATCGCCACCAAAACGCTGTAAACAATCTGCTTCATGGCGTTTTTGGCTCCTTCTTCTTCCCACGTAATCGAGGCTCGCTCAATAATCCATGCCGTAATAATAATCGGGAAGAACAAGGCCGAAGACGCAATCGACAAATTCCAGTTATAGCCTATGATTGCCAAGAACTGCATAATCAAAATTACAAAAATGACCACCGCCGAAATTCTCGGTACCAGCAACAAATTGAGCTTTGACAGACCGGCACGGATTGCTACCCCCATACCGATAATCAGCGCAAAGCACACCAAACCGGCCCAAAAACCGGTCTCGACCAACGACATTGCAATCAACATCGGTGTAAAAGTTCCCATGGTCGAAATACCGATAACGTTTCTCATCAAAACTACCACCAAAATCGCTAACGGGAAAATCATTAGCCACTTCAGCGCATTTTGCTGGTTGACCGGCAGATTATAAATTGAATATCCGAAATTTGTCTGCTGATTGGCCAATTTTGCACGATGTCCGGCCATCTTGTACGATGAACGCAGAGATTTCATAACCGAATATTTAATGCTCGAGTTTTCACCGCCTGTTACGTCAAACATTGAATCCGCGCCGCGTTGGAACACTACAAAACTGCTCGGCAAACCTTTTTTACCCGTCTTGATGTCATAAATCTTCCACATCTTATCCATATAGGCCTCAATCATAACATCAGGCACAAAGGTTTTCTTTTCTTCCTGCAGTTTAATACCCCTGACCATACGAGCCGAAATATTTTTTAAAGCCAACAAATCAATTATCGCCTGAGCAGTCTCTTTATCTGTGCTTCTTTCCGGCATAAAAGCCTGAACTGTTTGATCAGGCGGTGTTTGATTAAGCAAGGTAATAACTTGTTGAACAGCATCTCCTTCCAACTTTGATGCTGTATCCAAAACTTCCTTTGCAACATTCATATCTTGTTCGGACAACACCGGTTTTACAATCTTATCCGCCTTGGCAGCCGGAGTTTTACCATTACTGTCAACATTGTCATACATCAAAACACGATAATAAATGTCCTGATGTTTTGTCTTAGGTTTTGTTGTCAAAATGACCTTATCTTTGGTCATTTCTCTCTTATATTTTGGAGCCACCGTATCCTCATCCAAAACCTTAAAATCAGTCGAAGGTGTCGGGCGTGTAATAACCACTTTTATTGGGTCTCCTGTAGGCTCAAAAGCGACATGGGCTTCAACCGTCCATACGGCAGTTTTTTTCTTCGGCGCAAAACTAAAGCCCCAATATTTAATTTTATAATAAGCGCTAAAGCCGGCAAACAATATCGATAGTACAAGCCCTATGGACAATACATATCTGACTGATTTTAGTTTTTGTAACATAATAACCTCGTTATTTCAAAGTATTGCTAAGAGAAGTATCAATCACGGCACGACCATTCAAAATATTGCGACCAATCAACCCCTGATACGAAAACTTATCTCTTTCCGCTAACGAAAATTGAGTTCTGATAATTTCTCCGCCAAAACGAACACTCATCATTACTACAGTACGTTTTTCACGACCTTCAATCCTTTTAACTTTTTGCCGACGCTCAACTTTCTTTTCAAAATGGTGGGTCTCCCCATATTCTCTGTTCACCAGGTCAAAAGCAACCCATTGTTCACCGTCTCTTTCAAAAATTGTACGATTCGCAACATCGATTGACGAGGTCTCCGCACCGGTATCAATACGTGCCATAAATGGCTTTTTCATCGGCAAAAAATAGATTGGTTCTACTGCGCCGATAATCCCCAGGCTGTGTTTATTCATTGTATCTTTTGCAACATCAGACTCAGGTGTTTTTACTTCCACACCCGGAACAATAGCCGGGCGAACCTCACTGCGACAAGCGCTGACAGCTGTAATTACAGCCATTAATAACATAATTTTAATTGGTAATATCTTCATTTTAGGCTCTCAAAATTTTTCTTTACTGGCTATTTAGCGACAAAGCCGAAAAATTGTAAAGCAAAAAAAATGAGTTAGCCAATATTTTTAATGACAAACATCATAAAACAATGTATTATTCGAAAAAATTTTAGAGGAAAAAAATGCACAGCCGCAAAAAAGCCCTATTGGCTCGTTACAACAAACTTAAATACTACATTCGTCGTTTTGGTATCATCAAAACGGCCAAAAAGGTTATTTTGCCGACCATAACGATAGCCGCTCTCAATGTTTCTAACCTTAGTGCTCAACCGCAATCAGACACCAAATCGGACAAAACCCAACCTCTTACCGAAAACATTGATAAAAACCTTCTGGCCTATAACCGCAAAGTTGTGCTTGATCTCAGCAGCGAAATTGACAGTCGTGCTGATTGGTTCATCAACAATTTTCTTATTGCCGCTCAAAACCACCTTGATGCCATTCAAAAAACACGCAACAAAAAGGCTTATGTCAAACAACAATTTTTTGATGTTGTATCTCCTTCCCGCAACCTTTCCGGCAACACCGCTTACTGCATAACCGCACTCAATCGAGCCCTCATTGATGCCAACAAACTCGGCGGCGACCTTGACAATGTTCTTCCCAACCCCAACACGACAGAGTGTTGTGCTGCCAATGAATGCAATGCCTTTGCCAAGTTTTTACGTAAAAAAGGTTTTAGCGACTGCATCGACGAAGGGCGTATCAAATATGACAAACTCCAACCCGGAGACATTATCCTGACTGTACGTAACCGTAGCGGAGATCGCCATGCCCAACAATATATCGGCAAAAAAAACAATATCCATTATTGCCTCAGCTTTAACAATGACGGCATTCGTGAGCTAAAAAGTGCCAATGGTATTGTCATTCATATGCACAAACTCACTCGCAAAGCCATTATCAAAAACATGAAAAAGCAAAAACTGATCAGTAACGATCGTGAGCTTGATAATGTTGTCGTATCTTTAGAACATGCCCGCCGTATTCAGGACTATTTACAACATGGACGTGAACAATATTACAGAACTTATCAGCCTCTCATTGCCGACACAAAGGCGGAAACGCTTGGGGCACCATCTTCTGATGTAGCACTGTCAGCGTCTCCGACACCGCAAGACATATTGACAACTTATCGCAGGTCTTCTTCCCGCAGTTAGAAGAACAATGTAGCTCTCAGAGAAACTACCGTACCATAATCTGATTTGGTATTTTGCGCCGGATCAATATAAAATTGTACATCCGGCGTAATTGTTGCCCATTTTGATATTCCCCATGCCCAATAGGCTTCAAAAACTTTTTCGCTCTTGTGTTCTGTCTCGGAACCGACCGCTTTTTTGTCAATCCTGTTATAAGCAAACGCTAACCCGATTTGGTCTAAGGGGTTACGATTTAGCGGGTTGTTGTAAACTCCGCCCAAAACCCAAGATTGTTTTATACTTGCCACATTTCCCGATACTCCGTTAACTCTGCCGAACAGCGACAATTTCTCGCCGATATTTTGACTCAAATTCAAGGACCAACCATTGGTCGTTTCCGGCTGTGCTTTAACTCCCGGCTGATTATATAGCAACACCGCTATCTCACTTTGCCCGACCTTGTTTATTGTCGGAGTATATGCCGCATATGCAAAAGTCGTAAAATGCTTATCGCTCAATGTATTCAGCTTTACGCTTGTTGCAGCAACATTGCTGGCATCTTGTGTGCCCAATGCAAAACTCCATTCCTGATTGAGTGTTGCTTGCACAAATGCTCCCAATCCTGCTGTTGCATAGGTTGAACTCGCATTTTGCGACAAAGCATAATTAATAAAATTTACCTGTTGATTGGCATCATAGTTTGTACCATCAAAATTATATATCGGGAACTGTCCTACAGCCGCCGTCAGCCATTTTGCACCATGTGGTGTATAGCTATAGTATAGTTCAGGAAATTCATTTGAACTGTCCCCATAATCATTAATACCGGTCACCACCCCGATATTGCTACCCAGCCTGTTTCCTGAAACACCGCCGTACCTGACTACATTATATGCAAAATTCAAAACACCTGTTCCGTATTCATTATCAAATGTAGTCCAGCTGAAACTCGGGTATATTATAGTTTGAGCCGAGGTTTTTCGTCCTGATGGTGCACCTCTTTGCGGCATATAAGAAACATCAACTGCATAACTGAAACCATATTTTTCATTAAGCATATTTTTAAAATCTGCATATTCATTACCTAATTCACTAAAAGTAAAATTATGTCTTTCGCTAGCAGCTGCCGCTCTTTTTACTGCGCTTCTGGCAGCTTCGGCATTATTTGCGAGAGCTGTTGCAAACAATACCAACAACAATCCTGATTTCTTCATATTTGCCTCATCTTAAATTAACAACTCGCTATATAAATGCTCACTCATGTCTCAAAAACAAACACAACTTTAGTATATAACCGCTTGAAATGGGGGTTCTGATACATACTTTTCGGGCAGAAACAAAAATTTTATAAGGAGATAAAATATGACCGAAGGTGTACGTTATCCTACTCTTGCTTTCCAAACCGGTGGTGCAGGACAATCCGACGTAGGCATTCCACCGCAACCGTTTGAAACTTTTTGCTATGATTCAGCCCTTCTTCAAGCAAAAATCGAAAATTTTAACGTCATCCCATACACTTCTGTATTGCCGAAAGAATTGTTCGGCAACATTGTCCCCGTCGATAAAGTAGTTGGTCAATTTAAGCATGGTGCCGTATTAGAGGTTATTATGGCCGGCAATGGTGCCAACCGTGATGACCACAAAGCCATTGCCACCGGTGTCGGCATTTGCTGGGGCAAAGACACAAACGGCAAACTCATCGGTGGTTGGGCTGCCGAATATGTAGAATATTTTGACACTTATATTGATGACGACATTGCCAAAACTCACTGTGAAATGTGGCTCAATAAATCGCTTAATCACGAATTGGAAATCCGCGGCGTCGAAAAGCACTCCGAATTCCAGCTGTTTCATAACTACCTCAATATCACACAACAGTTCGGATACTGCTTAACCTGCCTTGGTTTTCTAAATTTTGAGCACGCAGAACCTGCTCATGTAGCTTAATTGGTTTCGATAATGATTTTTGATTTGCTCAAAAATTTTGAGAAACCAATTCCGAACGCGAGGCGAAACAATCCTTAACCGATTGCTTCGCCTCCTTTCGTTATCAATCAACAAAGGATATTACAATGACACAAACACATACAAACGACAATTCTGCCGATAACACAAAAGGACTGGGGGTAATGGCCTTAGCTGCCATTGTCGTCAGTTCCATGATTGGAGGCGGAATTTACTCTTTGCCTCAAAACATGGCTGCCGGCGCATCCGTCGGAGCCGTAATTTTGTCCTGGCTTATTACCGGTTTTGGAGTATTTTTCATTGCCAACACCTTTCGCATTTTATCCATAACCAAACCTGACCTGACATCAGGCATTTACATGTACAGCCGTGAAGGTTTTGGTCCCTATGTCGGCTTTACCATCGGGTGGTCATACTGGCTTTGTCAAATCTGCGGCAATGTAGGATATGCCGTCATAACCATGGATGCACTCAACTACTTTTTTCCGCCACATTTTGCCGGTGGCAACAACTTGCCTTCAATTATCGGCGGCTCAATCTTAATCTGGGGCTTTAACTTTTTGGTGTTACGCGGCATGAAACAAGCCTCACTTATCAACACTATCGGCACAATCGCCAAAATTTTACCGCTGATTTTGTTTATTATCATTACTATCTTTGCTTTTCATCTCGACCGATTTGATTTCAACTTTTGGGGAGAAAACACCAAGTCTTTGGGCGGTCTCAGTACCCAAATCAAAAGCACCATGCTGGTAACATTGTGGTCTTTTATCGGAATTGAAGGCGCTGTTGTTCTTTCCAAACACGCTAAAAACCCTAATAGTGTCGGACGAGCCACTTGCCTCGGCTTTTTAGGTTGTTTGATTATTTACATTCTGCTCTCGGTCGTACCCTATGGTTATATGTCGCAAGAAGAGTTAGCCGCTATCCCCACCCCATCTACCGGCGGCATTTTAGAAAAAATTATCGGACCATGGGGCGCTTGGCTTATGAATATTGGGCTTGTAATCTCCGTTTTGACCAGCTGGTTAGCATGGACCATGATTACCGCCCAAGTTCCGCAAGCCGCGGCCGAAAACGGTACATTTCCCAAACAGTTTGCCATTGAGAACAAATATGGTGCTCCGTCCGTATCTCTGTGGATTACCAGCCTCCTGATGCAATTGTTTATCCTCATGGTATATTTTTCCAACAATGCCTGGAATACCATGCTCAGTATCACCGGCGTAATGGTACTGCCGGCGTATTTTTCAAGCTGTGCCTACCTATGGAAAATATGTGAAGACGGAGAATACCCGCTCCATACCGGCATAAAGCGCTCTGTTGCCTTAATTTCGGCCATTATCGGCTCAATCTATGCCTTATGGCTTATTTACGCCGCCGGGTTAAAATACCTGCTTATGGCCGTAATTTTCATGGCATTGGGGATTCCTGTATTTATTTGGGCACGACATCAGTCAGCTCCCCAACAAAAAGCCTTTGGAATTGGCGAAGCAGCAATTGCACTTTTTCTGATTGTCATATCTTTGTGGGCGATTTATGCTTTTTGCCGACACCTGATAGCCCTAAACTAATCATTTAAAAACTCAAAAGGAGAAAACCGCCTGGTTTTCTCCTTTTGTGCATCCATTTCTTGCCTATCAAGCAAGCAATTCCAGTTCCCTCTTCAGGTCATTAGGCGTTCCCCATCCGTTCTCGCAATAAAACGTTGTTGCCAAAAACGTCATCTCTTGCAATGTAATCATTAAGCGAATTTTCTGCATGGAGACCCATGTCTCGTGCATTCGCTTTTGGTTAAACATTGCACTCAAAAGAGAACGGCTGTAGTAACGAAACGACGCCTCATAACGATGATACGACGCTAAATCGTCCGTCATACGCCTGAACAGCGGAACATTGACTTCCCAACGCAACATTTGCAACAGCAGACAAAAATCCAACTGTGTGCTTGCATTTGCATGCATTTTCATTCCCTGCATAAGACATCCTTTGAATGCCTTAAGGAAATCGGTGTGTTCTTTCATTTGTATAACCGGCTCAAACGTACGCAGGCTATACAGTTGGTGCTCATTCATAATACATTAAAAATAAAAACGATAAGAGCTATATAACATATTGACAAAAATTTGTCAAATAAAAAGGGTGAAACAGCCTACCTCTGCTTCACCCTTTTCATTAACCATGTACCTTTGTCAGTTGCAGCATTCTTGCGGCAAAAACCTCAGGTGTACCCAAGTTTCTTCGTACAAACAGAGAAATTGCGGCAGAACACAGGTTCTGCATACACAAAAACTTGTCGCGACGATTCTTAACTCTTCTCAACAAAGCCCGCTTCGGCCAGTTCTTGAGCCAGCGCACAACTCCGCCGGTTCGGTAGCTGTTTATGCGCTCATCACATCTGTCCCAGAACTCAAAGGTATCTTCAATTTCCTGAAGCATACTGTCATCGGGGACATAATCAACTCCCATACATTGAGCTACAAAACCTTTTTCCAGCATAGATTCAACCAAATAATTGTGGTTTTCACTCAAGGTTGAAAATCCGTCTGTTGAGGTTGTTATAGGCAATAAACCGATATTTTCCAGAAAATACAGTTCCTTTGCCTCTTCAACAAAAACTCTCACATACTCGCCGGCAGTTTTAGCGCAATAGAGCTTTTCGAATCCGCGGTCTCGCATTTGACTGATCAACGTAAAAAATTCCATAGGCAGTAATTTATTAATAATACATTTCGTTTTGAGCATATACTTTGCATTCATAACAGTCAATCAATTGTTTTATTTTTATATTGACTATTACAAAAAAAATCCTTATTAAATTAGCAGTTGCCCTGATGGCGGAATTGGTAGACGCGCAAGTTTCAGGTACTTGTGACCGTTTTGGTCGTGGAAGTTCGAGTCTTCTTCAGGGCACCACAAAAAAATCCCCTCTCATAAGGGGATTTTTTATTAGTGCTTCACACAACCATATATTCCCAGTTAGTTTAGAGAATGAATCAACAGCAAGGTTGGAGAGCGTGCGTGGATAATAAGAAATCAGGGAGAAATTTTTCGCAGTGTACAAATGACGTACATGAGAAAAATTTATCCCTGATTTATGTATTAGACACCAGCTATACGACCTTGACCTTACCAAGCGTAGTTTAAGCCAGCACCGAGGGCATACGCATCATAGCTTGAGCCAAAGGTGTAGTTAGCCCAAGCATAAGCCGACAGAGCATCAGTAAAGCCGTAACGTCCGCCAATCTCAATACGTCCCAAAGTTTGGTCATGGTAAGTATCTGCCTTTGATAAGCCGGTAATGATTACGCTGTCATCATCAGTCAAGGTTTGGATTACACTCGGTTTGACATATACTTTGGCATTGTCA
>CACWLK010000010.1 GCA_902761715.1 uncultured Rhodospirillales bacterium
GAATGTTAAACCCTTTAGCGCTGATGGTACTTTGTCTTAAGACACGGGAGAGTAAGTCGCAGCCAGATCTTCTAAACACCTTTTTTTATACCTCAGAGAATTCTATGTATAATAATGAAGATATAAAATTTTTAACCGCAGAATTTAATCATGCCATTGACGAAGTAGGCCAAGATGAATTTTGTGCAGACCTCTTACGACGTAAATTTGCCCACTCTGCAAGGGTATTGCAAAACGGACTGAAGATTATCAATCATGATATACCAGCACTTTCAGCTCAACCGGAGCTGTTGCTACAATGCCAAAGGGCGCTGCTTTTCCATGATATCGGACGTTTCCGAGAAACTGTTGAGACGTATCAAAAACAATCGATGAAAGACTGGGGCGGGCGCGTGTTTGATCATGGTGTTATCGGTGCCGAAATTCTTGCCCGCACCGCCGAATATAATGATATAAAGATTGTTTTGGCGGTTCGCCACCACGGACACTTAATTGAGGAATTTTATGCCGATCCGGAATATCTTGCGCTTTCAGAGAGTGATAAAATTTCGGCCGCAATGATGGTAAAGCTTGTTCGAGATTCCGATAAACTTGATTTATATTATATTCAAGAGCATTTCAATAATATTGAAAACGACGTATTTTTTCATAATCTCACTGCAGAGCAAAAATACGCTTCTCTGTCGTCGGAAGTGCTTAATCAGTTTTTTTCTGCCCAACCAATAAATCACGCATTTATAAAAACATTTTCTGACCGCATTTTGGGTTGTATTTCGTGGCAATTTGACTTTAATTACGACTATACACGCCGCCTTTATATTATCGCCGGTTATCAGCAGATGTTGTTTGATTTATTGGCAAAATATTGTCCGAATAAGGAATTGACTGCAAAAATCCGTGAATTTGCTACTGCTGACAATCATTAAAAGTGCCATCTTACGGCATTTTGTTTATCATAACACATGCTGATTGCGTCGCTCATTTTGATTGCCCCGGTTTTTGTTTTTCCGTTTCCTGAAGATAGGGGAGTTCCTTTGGCTATTTTGTTGACGCTTACCTTAATTGCATACTCGGAATACGGCAAAATCAGCAGTTGAACACATGCCTCTTTATCTAAATCTCCGAAGCGCACAATAAACTCCTGACTGCCGTTTGTATTTTGTGAAACCAGGCATCTTCCCCCCAAAGCATGATGGCATTGGTTGCTGGAATCTAACATTTCCTTCGGTATAATCAACGAGTTGATTACACTTGTGCTGTACATCGAACTTTTATTATTGGTGTTTTGCATGTAATACATAAAATTGGAAATGATAGTTTGGGCCTGATCGATAGTTTTGTTCAGGTTATGATGAGCCATAGCCTTGCTGTAACCGGCAATTCCTGCAACGGACAATACCCCGATGATAGCAAGCACACCAAGCATTTCTACCATAGACCGTCCTGATTGATGAAATTTTGTATTCATACACATCTCCGAGCCTATGCTACAAAAAAAGACTTAAATAATGATTAAAAAAACAAAAAAGCGTCGACCCGGTGGGGTCAACGCTTTTTTTAGAAAGAGTGCAGTTGCGCCGGCTACTTGGCGTCAAGTTCGGCGATAGCAGCCTCGTACTGCTTCTTGGTAATCTCACCGCTCTTGAGGAGATCCTTGAGAAACTTCTTGCAGGCCTTCTTCTCACCTTTGGTCATTTTTTTGACCTGGGCGGTTCCGGTTGCAACCTGCTCGATGAATTCAGCGCCTTCCTGGCCGTTGTTGTTGGTCTGGGTGCCGATCTGGATGTTGTCTTTCTTGTTCTTTTCCATGATTGTGAAATTTAAATGGTTTATAATATTTGTGAATAATTAGCTTGTATAACCAAATATGGACTAAAAAATATTTTTTGTCAATACTTTTTTGTACAAAAAATAAAAATGCCGGCAAAATAACCGGCATTTTCTATTAAAAAACTATAAGAATCAATTAGATAAACTCTTTCTTCAAGTCTCTCTCAAAAATCGAACGAATCGTCGATTTAATGTCGGCATTTTCATAAATTGCCTTATAAAGAGCCTGACAAATCGGCATATCAATTCCTTCTTTGTCGGCAATTGCCTTCACTGCTTGCAGAGTCGGCACGCCTTCGGCTAATTTTTCAAATTTTTTGCCTTTGGCAAAGTCCTCGCCAAACATACGGTTATGGCTGTGTCTTGAGAACAATGTCGCTTCATAGTCGCCGAGGTGAGCCAACCCGTATGCTGACATCGGATTACCGCCGAAATGTTTAATCAGTCTGCCGACTTCAACCGGAGCTCTGGCCATCAATGCCCCTTTAAGACCGTACCATTCCAGTCCGTCCAAAATTCCGGCAGCTAACCCGATAACATTTTTCAATGCCGCACCGATTTGATCACCAATCAAATCATTGCCGTAATAAAAACGAATTAAATCGCTTTGCAGCAGTTTAATCAAATAGTCTTGAGTTTCCGGCTCTTGGCTGTCAATAACGGCGGCTGACGGAACGTTACGCATATAATCCTGCACGTGTCCGGGGCCGGAAAGAGTTGCCACATGCGCATTTTGTTTAATTTCTTCTTTGAAAATATCGTGCATAATTTTTGCACTGGGTGCCTCAAGCCCCTTCATTGCCAACAGAAAAGTTTTTCCGTTCAGGTCATATCCGTTCAACTGTTTGGCCAAAGAGCGAAAATGCTGGCAACCGATTGAGATGATAATGGTATCATTAACCAAAATCTTGTCCAAAGTATCAAACAAAAACATATTGTCTGACAATGACAAATATTCATTTTTACGAGTATCACGAAGCTCAATAAAATTTGGAGAATCTTTTAAGTCATACATCAACACATTGTTGATTTTTTGCGGGCAACGATTTGCGGCGTACCAAGCCAAAAATGTTCCCCAGCGACCGCATCCTATAACGGAAATATCTTTCATGTTCAGCATTCCTTTTTTAAGATTTAGACATTTTATATAAAAGGAATACCTCAAAAAAACGTCATATGCAACCGAATATAAATAAACTCACAGCCAAAACTAAAGTGCTTTTTTTATGCGTTGACGTTCAAGCACGGCATGTAAATGATCAAATGCTTCAAAAGAGCGATAAGCCTCATCATAGCTACGCTTATCATAGTTATAAAACACCTGATTAGCCAACTTTTTTATTGCCTTATCAATCTTTTCAAAGGCAGCATTATAGTCGGCATTAAAGTTGTTTTTGGTTTTTTTCTTGACGACATCATGATATGCATTAATTACCTTCAGTGTTTCATCAGCGGAGTTTGCATATCCTTTTTCTTCCAAATCATGCATAATTTGCGCAGTCGTCTGGTAAAAGTATTTATTAGTTAAGATACTTTTTTGTTTAGCGTTGTTACTATCGATAATCATACTTTATATCCAAAGTTACAAACTAAGCAGAATATAGCAAAAAAAAATGCAAAATGCAATATTTTTAATCTGAGATCTCTTGACAGCTGCCGATGAGTGGATATTATGTGGCAAATTTAATTATTTAATTTATTATTATATGCAAAAAATAAAACTATCTAAAATAACTGTGATGCTATGGTTTTTTACCATATTATTCACACTTTCGGCACTTGCCTCCAAACGACAATATGAACGTTGTCAAAAGGAAAACTTCAGCCTTTCACTTGATGCGTGTGGCATCTTTGACCGCAAACACTACATCCATGATGATACTGCTTACGGTGCGGCGAGTTATGAGCGTATAGGTATAAGCTTTGTTAATGATACGGTGGTCCATCGCATACGTAACGCCATCAAAGCACACCACGGAGACAGCATTTACATCGTTGATGGCATTGCCGTAACAAACTACCCATGTGATTTGCAAACATTGCGTGATGCTGTGTCGCCCAATTACAAATCAGTACAGAACAGTCAAAACATTTGTCTGATTATGTTCATATTAGCAACACTTTTTACAATCAGCAATGTCTTGGAGATACTAAAAAAGCCTTACTGAAAAAATCAGTAAGGCTTTTTGCTTTTGTGCTTTAACTATTCAACATTGCCGAACGGATTAATATTTTTTTCGGCGTTTTGATTAGCGCGCAAATTGAACAAATTCATCAAAGTTGTAGAAACATAAATTGAAGAATATGTTCCGACAATTACGCCCCACAAAATTGTGAACGAAAAGCTGCGCAAAGCATCGCCACCGACGGCAAACAGCGCAACAGCAGCCAACAAAGTGGTAATACCTGTCAAAATTGTACGTGAGAAAATATCATTTGTACTTTTGTTCAACAAGTCGTATTGCGGCATTTTCTTAAATTTGCGCAAATTTTCACGTATACGGTCATAGTTAACCACCGTATCGTTAATTGAATAACCGGCCAAGGTCAAAACCGCAGCAACTGTTGTCAGACTGATATCAAATCCGAACAGCGACAGCAATCCGACGGTAACCAACAGGTCGTGGGACAATCCGATTAATGCGCCGATTGCAAACTGCCATTCAAAACGGAACCATACATACAGACAGATTGCCAATACCGCAATTACCGATGCAATTACACCGGCTCTTTTGAGCTCATCACCGACTTGCGGTCCGACTAACTCAACTTTACGATATTCGTATCCGCTGCCCAAACTTTCTTTAATTTGGTTTACGGCAGCCATTTGCGCTTTTTCATCCAATCCTTTGGCCTGAGCACGGATCATCATTTCATCACCGTTTTCGCCGATAGATTGCAAATTCAAATCATCCAAATCAACAGAAGAAAGCTTTTTACGCATATCTTCCATATTAATCGGTTGCTCACTTTTTACCTCAATCAAGATACCGCCGGAAAAGTCGATACCATAATTAAAGCCCTTAAACGCCATGCTCAAAATGGCAACCACGCACATTGTAATCGAAAGGGCATAACCCAATTTACGATACTTTAAGAAATCAATGTTGGTGTCTTTTGTCACCCAGCTAAACATTTTCATTTTATATCATCCCTTTCAATTAAATAGGCAATCTTGTAGGTTTATATTTTTTGATCCAACCGGTAATAATCAGTCGGGTAACCGTAACCGAAGTAAACATTGAGGTTGCAATACCAATAGCCAAAGTTACGGCAAAACCTCTTACCGGACCGGTGCCGAAATACAGCAACACGAAAGCGGCGACCAATGTTGTCAGGTTCGAGTCAACAATTGTAGCCCACGCCTCATTAAATCCGGCTTCTGCGGCATCTTTGGTCGAGCGACCGTGGTTAACTTCTTCTCTCATTCTTTCAAAAATCAGCACGTTGGCATCAACGGCCATACCGATTGTCAAAATAACACCGGCAATACCCGGCAAGGTCAGAGTTGCCCCAATCAGACTCAAAACACCTAACATTAAAAACAGGTTTAAGAATACGGCAACGGTTGTGAAAATACCGAACAACCCATAAGCGGCAATCATAAACAATACCACGCAAATTAACCCGATGATAGAAGCGGTAATTCCTGCGGTAATTGAATCAGAGCCCAAACCTGCGCCGACTGTTCTTTCTTCCAAAACTTCCAACGGAGCCGGCAGAGCACCTGAACGCAACAGCATTGCTAACTCATTAGCCGATTCGATTGTAAAGTTTCCGGAAATTACGCCTGAACCTCCGGTAATCGGGGTATTGATGTTCGGAGCAGAAATAACTTCGTTATCAAGAATAATTGCCAATCTTTCACCGACATTCTTTGATGTAGCTTCTCCGAATTTTTTGGCGCCGAAGCTGTCAAACTTAAAGCTGACCACCGGTTGTCCTTCTTGGAAAGCGGCTGCGGCATCGGTCAAATGTTCACCGGTAACGACCGGTTTGCGGCTGACAACATATGTTTCTCCGTTTTCGCCGTTAATCAAACGTGAACCGCTGCCCAATTTTCCCCTGCGGGCTTCTGCCGCTGTTGTTCGGCTGTCAACCATATTAAAGGACATTTTAGCCGTTTTACCCAACAACGATTTTACATATTCAGGGTTTTGCTCGCCCGGCAATTGCACGGTAATTCGGTCAGCTCCCTGACGCTGAATTGAAGGCTCTTTTGTTCCGGCGGCATCAATACGGCGGCGAACAATTTCAATCGATTGATCGACAATTTTCAGCTTCAACTGATTGAGAGCCTGTTCGCTGTATGAAATTTCTATAACACCTTCATCGTTTTCAACAACATTCAGCCCTTCATCCATTTTCCTGAATAAAGATGCAGCTTTAGTTCTGGCGTTAACGTTATCAATTTTTACCTTAACGCTGTCAGCGCCGGCTTTCAGATTTTGGTAACGGACTTTGCCTTCTCTCAAAGCTTGACGGGCAGAATCTTCAATTGATGACATTCTTTCTTTGAGTACATCATCAATTTTAACCTGCAACAACAGGTTTGATCCGCCTTGCAAATCAAGTCCGAGATTGACCGGTTGCCACCATTTAGGCAAATTAACACTTCCGCCCAAAAAGTTAGGAAGTGCAAAGAATATTCCCGCCAAACAAATGGCAAGAATAATATAAATTCTGGTTTTAGACAGTTTATACATCAAACAATCCTTTTGTTACTTCTTTTTGTTTTTAGAAACCTGTTGGGCTGAAACTTTGTCATCATCAGCCATTTGACGAACAGTTGCTCTGTACACGGTAACCACGATTCCATTAGCGATTCTCACATCCAAAGTTTCGTCGTTAGCTTTTTCAACCACACCGAGAACGCCGCCGCCGGTAATGATTTTATCGCCTTTTTTTATAGCGTTGAGCATAGCCTCATGTTCGCGAATTTTCTTTTGTTGCGGACGAATGAGGATAAAATAAAAGACCAAAAAAATCAGAACCAGCTGTACTACCATGCTCATAGTTGAGCCGGCAGCCGCAGTCCCTGCAGTTTGAGCAAAAGCATCATTAATAAACATATTTATCTCCTTATCATGACAAACTGGGCTAAAATATACACCAATATCCAGAGATAACAATATTTAAAAGCTAAATCTTCAACAATATTTTAGATTCATTGCAAATATAATGTCGGATTAACCGGATTTTTGCCGGCACGTACTTCAAAGTGAAGCTGCGGTGTATTGACGCCGCCGGTGGTTCCTACGGTTGCAATCTTTTCGCCTCTCGCCACCGTCTGTCCTTTTTTTACCAACAATTTTTCGTTGTGCGCATAAGCGGTAATCCAGCCGTCATCATGCCTTACCAATATCAGGTTACCAAAACCTTTTAACTCATTTCCGGCATAAGCCACGGTGCCTTTATCGGCGGCCTTTACGGCTGTCCCGAGCGGAGCTTTAATATTAATTCCGTCATTGGCGCGTCCTTTACCGATTGTGCCGTAACGTGAACAAATACTCCCTCTCACCGGCCACGCAAACTTTGTTTTACGATATTTTGAAACAGTAGTGCTTGAACTTGTTTTTGTCGGGGCTTTTACCGTGTTGGCTTTTGCCGATGTTGCTGTTGGGACTGCACTGCTTGCCGTTACCACGGGGCGATATGTTGCCGGTGCGGTGTTATTGCTTTTTATCGAATTGGTAGCAGGTGCAGAATACCCGTTTTTGCGCCCGTTAATGGCCAATCGCTGTCCGATGATGAGGGTGTACGGAGCCTCAATATCATTGTTAGCAGCCAAAGTCTTTACATCTACACCATACTGCCGAGACAAACTGTACAAAGTATCGCCTTTTTTAACTACATGATAGTTACTTACCGGCACTTTAAGTACCTGTCCGATTCGCAAGGTATACGGGGGGCGCAAATTGTTTGCATCAATAAGATCACGCAACTGTATATCATATCTTTTTGACAGGCTGTACAGCGTATCGCCGCGCTCAACGACAATCTCATCCGGAGTTCCCCACCAGGTTCCGCACGCAGATAAGCATAAAACCAATATCAATGTTGATAAAATACGCAATTTTCGACCTTTCAACTACCTCATTCTATCATACGCTTAAGAAACTTAATTTTTTATTTATGCCTAAATAGAACTTGCATTTTAGAGCAAAAAAAAGTACATTGCGGACAAACAATTAAACAGGCATATAAATGAGTGATAAGGCAGAAATAAAACAAATCATTGATGAAAGTGGTGACAAGTACAAATACGGCTTTGTTACCGACATTGATTCGGATACGGCTCCCAAAGGCTTATCTGCTGATATCATTCGCCTTATTTCCGCCAAAAAAGGCGAGCCAGATTGGTTGCTTGAACGCCGCCTCAAAGCATTTGAGTTTTGGCAAACCATGACTGAGCCGACTTGGGCAAAACTCGCTTATGACAAGGTTGATTATCAGGATTTATACTATTATTCGGCACCAAAACAAAAAGTCGCTCCGAAAAGCCTTGATGAGGTTAATCCTGAACTTTTAAAAACCTACGACAAACTCGGCATTCCCCTTAAAGAACAAGAAGTTCTTGCCGGTGTTGTCGCAGTAGATGCCGTTTTTGACAGTGTTTCGGTTGCGACTACATATCGTGCCAAATTGGCCGAAAAGGGCGTCATTTTCTGCTCGATATCCGAGGCAATTCGTGAACACCCTGATTTGGTCAAACAATATCTCGGTTCGGTTGTGCCATACACCGATAACTTTTTTGCCTGCCTTAATTCCGCAGTGTTTACCGACGGGTCATTTGTGTATATTCCCAAGGGCGTTCGTTGCCCCATGGAGCTCTCCACTTATTTTCGCATTAACGCCAAAAATACCGGTCAATTCGAGCGCACATTAATTATTGCCGACGACGATAGCTATGTCTCGTATTTGGAGGGGTGCACAGCTCCTCAGCGTGATGAAAATCAGCTCCATGCCGCAATTGTTGAAATTGTGGTCTTAAACAATGCTGAAGTCAAATATTCCACGGTTCAAAACTGGTACCCCGGCGACAAAGACGGCAAAGGCGGTGTCTACAATTTTGTAACCAAGCGTGCAGCCTGCCGTGGCATAAATTCCAAGGTTTCATGGACTCAGGTTGAAACCGGTTCAGCCGTAACTTGGAAATATCCGAGTTGCGTTCTGCAAGGTGATAATTCCGTTGGAGAGTTTTATTCGGTTGCGCTCACAAACAATCATCAGCAGGCAGATACCGGTACCAAAATGATTCATATTGGTAAAAACACTTCATCACGCATTATTTCCAAAGGTATTTCGGCCGGATTCTCCAACCAGACATATCGCGGTCTTGTGCGTATTGCCCCCAATGCTTCAAATGCTCGTAACTACTCACAATGCGACAGCCTGCTTATAGGTTCAACCTGCGGTTCACATACGGTTCCGTATGTCGAAAATCGTAGCAAAACTGCACAGCTTGAGCACGAGGCTACGACCTCAAAAATAAGTGATGAACAGCTGTTTTATTGCCGCAGTCGTGGAATTTCGGAAGAAGATGCCGTAAGTCTTATTGTCAGTGGTTTTTGCAAAGAGGTAATGCAGCAATTGCCTATGGAATTTGCAATTGAAGCGGCAAAATTAATCAACATCAGCCTTGAAGGGAGTGTCGGATAATGAATACTTTTGAACGTGCGGTAAAAGTATGGGGCAAAGAGCCTCAAATGTTGCAGGTAATCGAAGAGATGAGTGAACTCACTAAAGAAATCCTGAAGAACGTTAACCGCAAAAAAGACAACATCAATGAGCTGATTGAGGAAACCGCCGATGTAGAAATTATGCTTGAGCAGCTAAAAGTATGTTACGGAATTTCCGAGCAGGTTGCCGATTATAAAGTTTCAAAGCTCAAAAAAATCGACCAGCGTCTTGATGAATGGGAGAAGAAAAATGGCTGATCCGTTGCTTAAAATTGAAGACTTGTGTGCTCAAGTTGCCGGCAAAGAAATCATTAAAAATTTTAACCTTACCATCAATGAGGGCGAGGTTCATGCCGTTATGGGGCCCAACGGCGCCGGAAAATCAACTTTGTCCCACGTTTTGACCGGCAAACCCGGTTATGAAGTTACTTCAGGACACGTTTGGTTCAAAGGCAAGGATTTGCTCAAAATGTCGGTTGAGGATCGTGCCCGTGAAGGCTTGTTTTTGATTATGCAATATCCGGTAGAAATCCCCGGCGTTCCGGTTACCAGCTTTTTAAAACATGCCGTTAATGCTCAAAGACAATACAATAACGAGCCCGAACTTGACACTATGGAATTTATAAAACTGTTGCGTGAAGAAGCTAAAAAACTTGGTATTGATGCCGAAATGCTTAAACGTCCGGTAAATGTCGGATTTTCCGGCGGAGAGAAAAAACGCTTGGAAGCCCTGCAAATGACAATTCTTAAACCGTCTTTGGCAATTTTGGACGAGGCTGATTCCGGACTTGATATTGATGCAATCAAAGTTGTTTCCAACGGCGTTAACGCACTTATGAATGAGCATCGTGCATTATTGATTATTACGCACTATCAAAAACTGCTTACTTATATCAAGCCTGATTTTGTGCACGTTTTTGCTGACGGACACATTGTAAAATCCGGCAACAGCAGTTTGTCAGAAGAAATCGAACAAAACGGCTATGCCGCCTATACAAAGGAGCAATAATGTCAGGGTTGCTGTCAGACATTGCCTTGTTCGGCGCCGATATTCCATGGCTTGACGGTTTGCGTTCTCGTGGTCGTTCGGCGTTTGTTTTACCGACGGCTAAAACAGAAGCTTGGAAATATACTAAACTCCACGCCTTGCAACGAGATGACTTTGTGTATTCACCATCAAAATTTTTGGAAGAACTTGAAGGCGTGGCAGATTCTGATGATGAATGTGGGTGCACCTGCGGTTGTGGACACCATCACGAGCATGAAGATTGCGGTTGCGGTGGTCATTGCCAGTGTGCCCACAAACCGCGATTATATATTGATTTACCTTTTGATGCATATCAAATCCATTTTTATAACGGCAAATTTATGCCTCTTTATCCGGCTCTTCCCGTCGGTGTTGAAGTCATGACTTTAATGCAGGCGGTGGTTGAAGGCGAGGCCAAAAACTATGTCGGTAAATATATTGATTTGCAAAAATATCCTTTTGCCGCCCTCAATACGGCAATGCTTGAAGAGGGATTGTTTGTCAAAGTTGATGCCGGAGTCAGCCTGCAAAAACCTCTGATGTTTATATACCACACTCAGACCGAAAATCCTTTGGTCAGCAATATTCGTAATATATTTATCGCCGGTAAAAATTCCTCATTTGAAATTGTTGAATATTTTTATCACGTCGGTGGTGATAAAGACTGCTATTTTAACAATATTGTTAACGAGTTTTATCTGTCAGCACAGGCAAACGTAAAACACTACAAATTCCAAAACGAGGCTTTCAAAGCAGTTCATATTGCCCTCAACTATGTCAATGTGCGTGAAGGAGCATTTTATAAAAGTTTCTGCCTGCAAAAGGGAGCCGACTTGGGGCGTAATGAGACCAAAGTTGATTTAGTGCAGGAACAAGCCCAAGCTCAAGTTGATGCCGCATACATTATGAACGGTTGGGCAACTCTGGACACTACGACCGATGTCGAACACCTGTCATCATCAACCAGCTCCGACCAGTTGGTAAAAGGTGTTGTCGGCGGGCAGGCTAAAGGTGTTTTTCAAGGCAAAATCAGTATTGTCAAAGACGCGCAAGAAACTGAAGGTCATCAACTGCACCGTGCACTTTTGCTGTCAGATACCGCCGAAATTGATGTCAAACCCGAACTCGAAATCTATGCCGATAATGTCAAATGTTCTCATGGTGCCGCTTGCGGAGAGCTTGACCAAAACCAGTTGTTTTATATGCGTTCTCGCGGTATCGGGGAGGACGAGGCCAAACAAATTTTGATTGATGCTTATTTACTGGAAGTAATCAGTCGCATTGATAACGAACAAATTAAAGAATGGATTTTATCAAATGTATGATGTTGAGAAAATTCGCAGTGACTTTCCTGCTTTGTCATTGAGCATAAATGGACACGTTAACACCTTTTTGGACACAGCTGCATCTGCTCAAAAGCCACAGGTTGTAATTGACAGCATTGTCAAAATGTATACTCAAACCTATGCCAATGTCCACCGTGGCAGTTACTATTTGTCCGAAATGGCAACCGAGGCCTATGAAAATGCCCGCCGAATTGTTAAAGATTTTATCAACGCCAAAACCGAAAACGAGATTGTTTTTACTCGTTCTGCCACCGAAGGCATGAACCTTGTCGCTTCTTCTTGGGGGCTTAATAACCTCCACCAAGGAGACGAAGTCCTCCTTTCTGAAGCTGAACACCACGGCAATCTTGTTCCTTGGCAGAATACATGCGAAAAAACCGGTGCCACATTGCGCTTTTTTAAGGTTAATGATGACGGAAGTTTTGATATTGAGAATTTTTATAACCTATTGAATCCAAAAGTAAAAATGGTTGCTGTTACCGGTATGTCCAATGTTTTGGGTACGGTTTTCCCGATTAAAGAAATTGCCCATGCCGCCCATCTTGCCGGTGCTCTATGTATGGTAGATGCCTGCCAAAGCATTGTCCATACTCCGACCGATGTTCAGGATATAGGTTGCGATTTTCTGGCTTTTTCAGGACACAAACTTTATGGTCCGAGCGGTATAGGTTGCCTATACGGACGCTATGAATTGCTTGCAGAAATGCCTCCCTACCAGTTCGGTGGCGATATGATTGAAAATGTTACCTATGAAAAAACAACATTTACCACCCCTCCGGCTCGTTTTGAGGCCGGCACACCGGCAATTGTGCAGGCAGTAGGATTGGGAACAGCATTACAATATTTGCAGTCATTAGGCATGGCAAACGTTGAAGCTCACGAGCAAGAATTAATAAAATATACAAATGAGCGCTTGGCTGAAATTTCTGACTTAAAAGTTATTGGTACTGCACCGAATAAAGGTGGCGTTTTTTCCTTTGTATTAGGAAACATACATCCCCAAGACGTCGCATTTATATTAGATAAAGAAGGTGTGGCAATCCGCACCGGACACCACTGCGCTCAACCGATTGTCAACCGTATGGGGCACACTTCTTTAGCACGAGCCTCTTTTGGTCTTTATACCAACCATGCCGATATTGATAGATTTGTTGCCGCTTTACAAAAAGCCAAAACATTTTTTTAGTGGACAGTGTTATGAGTGAAGAACAAAATATTAACGATAACGAAGCAGAACTTTTGAAAGCCTTTGCCGAACAAGCACCGGTTGAGGAATTTAGTGTAAAAGAGGGCACCCCGCTTGCCCCCAATACTCCAAAATCTACTAAAGAGCAGATTATTGAAGCCCTGCGCACAATCTGTGATCCAGAGATTATGATTAATATTTACGATTTGGGGTTAGTTTATGACATTCGCCAACTAGACAACGGCGATGTTGAAATTGATATGACCTTGACAGCTCCCACTTGTCCGGTTGCCGGTGTTCTCCCCGGTCAAGCCGCTGCCGCTGTTGCCGCCTTGGATGGCGTTGGTGTTGCAACCGTCAATCTGGTCTGGGAACCTGCTTGGTCAATCGAGCGTTTAAGCGATGAAGCCAAGGCTCTTTTAGAAATGTTTTAATTTTATCCACAGCCCCCTAACGACTCGTGAATTTTAACCTCTTGTTAACCATTGAAACTTATTCTGCAATAAAGGACTAATAGTCATTTTTTTGGAGAATTGATATGAAAAACAATGGGCTGTCGGCAATTTTGCTAACCGGAACACTCATCAGCACACCGGCGCTGGCCGATGTATCTATATTAGATGTATTAAACGGTTCTACATCTAATTTTACTTGGAGCGATTCTGATTTTACTGATGCAACGCCAATCGATGGTTGGTCCGGTAAAGGAGTAATCTATGATCCGGTCGCTAGCGCGAACGTATACTACAAATATACTTTGCCAACTGGTTATACGGGTTTTGGCAGTAACACTAGTGAGACAACTAGCTTAGAGTACCTCCTTAATGAAAAATTATTTTCTACCGAACTTTATCTATACAACGATCAAAATTATTCCAATGCTGAGACTTATTGGGATTCTGCCGGAAGCACGCTTACAAACTACAATCAAGCCGGTAGCTTTATCGGTGACTGGGTAGGTCCGAGTTCAAATGATTCTAGCTATTCTATATTGAACCAAAACAACCAAAGTGTTGAAAAGACTACCATCGGTAATCTGACCGGTAGCTTTATCGGCACTTCCGGCATCCAAAACATAATGTCCGCAGAAGCTGACCGCGAACATGGTTATCGTGTTGAAATCGGCGATATTGTTGCCCAAGTAATCGGAGCCAACAATAACAGCTTTTTATATAACTATTCCGGCACAGTTGGTAACATCAGTGCCAACTACATTGTCGACAACATTGCATCTTCCGGCGATACCGAAGGCAAAGGCGGTTTTATCCATAACCAGGGTATAATTGATTTTTACTATCAACCGCAATATGCTTATGGTTCAAGCACAGCCACTACAACTCCCGAACAGTTTTCGGCAGTTATCGGTAACATATCCGGCACTATTGCCAACAACGTCGCTCGTGGTACACCGGCCGCCGGTGGCGCCATTTATAACCACTACGGACAAATTGGCACCATCAGTGGCAATTTAATCGGCAACCGCGTGATTGAAGATACCGGTCCAGGAACCGGATCAGCCGAAACCACTCGTCCGACAACCAGCGAAGTCATTTCTTATCCTAGTATTACCGGCGGTGCCATCAACAACTATAACGGCAAAATCGGCACCATAACCAGCACTACAATTTCGGACAACTCTGCATATGGTGATCGCGGGGCTGCCGGTGGCGCCATTTATAATGAAGCCAGCCTTTATGCCCAGGGGCAGGATGCCAGCAACGGCACAGAAGTTTGGAAAGACAATGGAATTTACGGCCAGGCGATGAACATTAACGGCAGCACTTTTAACGGCAACTCTGCTCATTCTAATAGTCGTGAGGCAGCCGGTGGCGCAATTGCCCATTTGTTTGGCGTTAACAGTACTTGGAATGAAGACACCAGTACGTCTTTGTCTGATTTGACCGCATCAGGCTATACGGCTCGCGACTATGATTCTATGATCAGTACGCTCCAATCACAAGCCGCGCTTAACCTGATTAATACTTCGTTTATTAACAACTCGGTTACTTCAAGTTCTTCCAACGCCTATGGCGGCGCCATTTACAGTACCGGTGATGTTAATATCGAAGCCAAAAATGCCGTTACTTCATTGTTCAGCGGTAACACCGCTAACGGTGAAAGCAATGCCATCTTTATGGATACACCGATGATTTATTCCAACACCGGTAGTAGCACAGCATATTATGCCAACTTAAATTTGCACCCGCAATCAAGCGGTAATATTCAGTTTGATGATGCAATCGACGGCACCAGCTATAATGTAAACCTCTATGGTGATGGTAGCGGAGAAGTCAGATTTTATAACAACGTCAAAAACATTCATAATTTGAATTTGGCACAGAATTCATCAATGCACCTCGGAAAAACATCAAGTGTTTACGCCGACAACATGATGAGTCGCTCCAGCGGCACGGTTGTAACCCCGGGCGCCGGACTTAATAATCCGATAATTACCCTTGATGTGGAAGTCGACCAAGGTAATTCCACCGTTAATACTCCGAAAATTTATATCAGTCAGGATGTCAGTGGTGATTATCAGGTTATTGTTAACTCTCTTAACACTTATGAGTTGAGCGACTACACCGACGCTATTGTTCCGTTCCTGTTTGCTCCGAATGATAGCACTTCTACCTCATCGAGTTTTACCATTGCTCGTATAATCGGTAGCCCATATATGTGGAAGAGCGGTGTTAATGTTAATGGGGAAACCTCTGGTTCTACTTGGTACCTTGACTTAGATGAGCCAGATCCAGACCCTGATCCGGACCCAGACCCTGATCCAGATCCCGATCCGGACCCCGATCCCGATCCCGATCCGGAACCGACACCAAAGCCGACCAGAGAAATAACTCCTGAAGTTGTTGCGGCAATCGGTCTGCACGAAGCTGCTATCGAACAAACTCGCAGTCTGGTTCACAATGTTCGTTCCAAAGTTGAAGCTCAACGTGAATTCTGCCCGAGTTGCGGTGTTTATGACTGGGGTTGGGACTATCGCAAACTCAACAACTTCTGGGTATTGGCACAGGGCGATGATGCAAATATAGACAAACACGTTGAAATGGAAGCCAAAATCCGCGGCGTAGAAGCAGGTCTTGATTTCCAAGGCGACTTCCATAACACGCTGGGGCTGTTCGCATCATATCGTCAGGGTGAATACGAGCTTACCGGCAAAGGTGACAAATACAGCTCAAAAATCGGCTCTGATATCGATATTGATAGCTATATTGCCGGCTTATACTACCGCTATGACCGCAACCGCAACTGGGCATTTGCCAGCGTTTATGCCGGTATTCAGGAAGCCGAAGTCGCAACTCGTGATAACATTGCCAAGTTTAAGACTGACGGTACTGAATTCGGTGCCAGTTTAGAACTCGGCCATGTAATTGCTCTGACCAGAACTCTGACTCTTGATCCGAGTGTCGGTGTATACTATACACAAATTGACTTTGACGAGACTAAGGATAATGTCGGCAAACAATACACTTGGGAAGAAATCCAACATTTGGAAGCTGAACTCGGTGCTAAACTTGAACAACAATTCAGCGATGCCAAAGTTTACATCAAGCCGAGTGTTATTCAGACATTTACCAAAAATGACAGTGTCCTCATTACCGGTTTGCCTGAAATTGATACCTACAAAGATCAAACCCTCGGACGTATTGAAGCCGGTCTCCGTCTTGGCATTACACATGCCCTGTCGGGGTACGCATGGGGTAACTACACATTCGGTTCCGATTATGATGCCGTTTCATTGGGAGCCGGTTTGAACTACGCCTGGTAGTCGGGCATATCACAAAAGAGCCGCTTTATTAGAAGCGGCTCTTGATTTTTTAAATCAAACTGTCAATAAAATTTCGCTGAATTTTTGCCAACGTCAAAATAGAATTTATATCTGCATATTCGTCATCACCATGAGCATTGGCACCGCTGATACCGTGCATAATTATCGCTGATTTTTGGGCAAACATACGTGAATCAGTAGCTCCGCACGCCGTAGAAAATTTTATTTTTTTACCAAGTACTTTTTCAGCAACTTCCGCATAATGCTTAATTATCGGATTATTGACGTCCATATATACTCCTGAACTTGACAACAAAACTTTATAAGCACAACCGCACTCTTTACAAACATCTCGTAAAATTGACTCCAGTTTTTCAAGGCTGGTCTTTTCGGTCAATCTAAAGTTTAGTCTGGCAACAGCACTCTGCGGAACAACATTGTAAGTCGTCGGAGAATTTAATGCCGTAACGACCATAGTGTCAATCCATGTCGATTTTGGCTGATTGCCGCCGAGTTGATATTGCGGAAAATATTTCTCAAGTATTTTTATTGCATCTACGAGCGCATTAACGGCATTTTTTCCCTCCCAAGGGCGTGAACTGTGAGCATTTTTCCCTTGAGCTTTCAGTTCAACACTTACCGGATGCTTATACTTTTCAACAATTTCGCCAATATCACTGCTGATATCGGTATCAAAAACCGCTTTTGCTCTTATAATGTCTGCTTTTTGTAAAGCTTTCATTCCGTTTGAAGTCGTTTCTTCATCAGATGTAATTAACACACCGTAACGAACATTTTTTTTGAGCGTATAAAGCAAAGTATCGAGACACACCGCAACAGATGCTTTCATATCAAACCCGCCCCTACCGTACAATCTTCCGTCTTTAATATTAGGCACAAAAAGCTCGTCTTTTGCCGGTACCACATCAATATGTCCGATTGTTACGACGTCAAAATCACATTCCTTGCAGTTTGACAATAACATTACCGGCGAGGCTTGGTCAAAGAACCACTCCTTAACATATACACCATCAGTTACATAATGCTTTTTTATCCACTTAAAAACCTTTGCAATCTCGTCCTGATTGCCCGAAACGCTTTTAAATTTCATCAGCTCAATAATGTTATTAATAAGCTTTTTCATTACGTTTTTGAATCATAATAAAGGTCTTGTTCAATTTTTTATCACGCATTGCATTCAATGCATTATCAATTGTCGTATGAGCAATTGCCACATCGCTTATGCAAAAAGTTGTTCTTCCGTCTTTTTTTATAATGTGGTCAAAATCCTGAGTTTTGGCAAAAGGTCTGAACCCGATACCGCGATAAAATTTTTCGGCATTTGCATTGTGAGCATTATATTCAATAATCAAATCTTTATAGCCTTGTTTTTTCAGCTCGGGAATAGTTTTTTGCAATAAATGTGTTCCCAAACCATGACGTTGAATTTCCGGATCGAGATAGATTTGGTTTACAATCAAAGTCTTATTGGAGAGTTGAACCTCTCTTTCAAAATTAACTTTTCTATACCATGCAAACTCCCATCCGTCCAACATACCTTTTTCCAAATCTCTTGTTTGTCCGTTGACTGGTTTGGTATAATATTCCGGTATTTCCGAATAGCGCACAAAACCGCGCGGAGTGCCGTCAACATTGAGCACCGCCACGGCAGAACCTGTATCTTCAGCCATTTTCCACAATTTTTTCAAAAAATATCCTCTGGAATACAAAGCCATCTCTTCCGGTGATTTATACTGTTCCGACAACTTATTGTACGAACGCTGATAGGCTTCGGCCAAAGGCAGAATCTGACTTAATTTTTTTTCTAATCTGGTTATAGAAATTTGCATACTGTAATCCTAGGTGAAATATATCAAAATTGTGCGCATTATATATTTATTGCCGTCGGGAGTCAATTGCTTTAATCAAAAAACAATAGACCTTTATTATTATTGGTGCTAAAGATAAAAACATCGAGGTAATTATGCAAATAGATGAATTAATAGAAAACTTTGAACTGCTTGACGATTGGGAAGATAAATATCGTTATTTGATTGATTTGGGCACCAAATTGCTCCCTCTCGATGATAAATATAAAACAGATGAATGGAAAGTCGTCGGTTGCCAATCGCAGGTCTGGCTGGTTCCTGATTTACATGACAGCGAACATTTGTCGTTTTGCGGTGACAGCGATGCCGCCATTGTAAAAGGACTTATGTACATTGTTTTAACACTTTTTAACGGGCAGTCTAAAAAGTCGGTTAAAGAGATTGCGGTTAGTGATATTTTTGCTAAAATGGGGCTGGAAGAACACCTTTCTCCGAGCCGCCGCAATGGTCTTAATGCCATGGTTGGAAAAATTAAATTCTATGCAGGGTGCTAATTTATGGATATTCACGAATACCAAGCCAAGCAACTTTTAAAATCTAACGGCATCAATGTTCCTGCCGGAAAAATTGCTTATACAGCTCTTGAAGCACAAAATGTTGCCCGCGAAATTTCTCCTCGCGGTCCGTGGGTGCTAAAAGCTCAAATCCACTCCGGCGCCAGAAACAGCGGACGTTTTGTAGAACGTCGTGCCGGCAAAGGTGGAGGAATACGCATTGTTAAAACACTTAAAAAAGTTTATGACAATGCCGCACAAATGCTCGGTTCAACCCTTATTACCGCCCAAAACAAACCCGATGGTAATTTAGTCAGTCGTATTTATGTTGAGGCATACACCAAGGTTGAACAAATTTTCTACCTCAGCATGGCAATTGACAGGACATATCCGGCAATAACCGTTTTGGCCGCCAACACTGAGACTGACGATATTGCGGCCATATTAGCCAATTCCCCGGAAAAAATAATCCGTGTTCCCTTGGACTTAAAAGGTCCTACCAAAGCTCATTGTAAGCGTATTGCCGAGTTTTTGAACCTCAAAGCCAAAAGTTTTGAAAGCTTTTATCATTTTGTGCGCGGACTGTTCAAAACATTTGTAAAAAGCGAAGCTCTGATGGTTGAAATCAACCCGGTTGGCATTCGCCGTAACGGAGACATTGTTGCGCTTGATGCTAAAATTACAATTGATAATCGGGCCGTCTATCGCCACAAAGATATTTCTTCTTTCAGAGATGAGGACGATATTCCGCCTCGTGAGCTCAAGGCTGCTCGCAACGGCTTTTCTTATCACGAATACGGCAACGGCAACATAGGTTGCATTGTTAACGGCAGTGGTCTGGCACTGGCGATGGTCGGCATGCTTAAAGGCTCTGCCGCTTGCACCCTCAACATCAAAGGCGGTGTAGATCGTGATAAAATTGCTGCCGGCATCAAAATTATTGCTACCAACCCTCGGGTCGAGGGCATTGTCATCAACATTTTGGGTGGTTTTGTGCGTTGCGACCTTATTTCGGACGGAATAATCGACACTGCAGCCGAGGTTGGTATGAATATGCCGTTGGTTGTTCGTTTTGAGGGTACCAACCGTGACGAAGCCTGCAAAATTCTAGAACAGGCAAATTTGCCTTTGATTATGGCCGATAGCATGGACGATGCAATTGCCAAAATTTTAAAAGCGGTCGAGGAGAGCGAATAATGTCGATTCTTGCAGATAAAAATACCAAAGTAATTATTCAAGGTATCACCGGTACCCAAGCATCTTTTCATGTCAGTCGCTCCATCAATTACGGAACAAATGTTGTTTGTGGCGTTACCCCGGGCAAAGGCGGCGGTACGCATCTTGGAGTTCCGGTTTTTGATACGGTAAAAGAGGCGGTTAAAGCCACCGGAGCCGATGCCTCGGTAATGTTTGTTCCCGCCAATGCCGTAAAATCAGCCGTTGCGGAATCCGTTGAGGCCGGTATTCGACTTTTGGTGTGCATCTCGGCCGGTGTGCCGGTGCATGACATGCTGGAAATTCGCCAAATTCTTAAAAACAGCAACACTACCCTGATTGGCCCCAACACTCCGGGATTGTTGATTCCTGAAGAGGCAAGACTTGGCATATATCCGGAAAACATTCACCGTCGCGGGCATATCGGGCTTATTTCCCGTTCTTCCACTCTGACATATGAGGCAGCGATTGAAATCAACCGTGCCGATATGGGACAGTCCACGGTGGTTGCACTTGGTGATGACATGATTATCGGTATGGATTTTGTTGAGGGGCTAAAACATTTTCATGCCGACAATGAGACCAAGGCCATTGTTATGATTGGGCAAATCGGCGGTAATTTTGAGGAAGATGCCGCTGCTTGGTATGCCGCACAAAAACACAAAAAACCGATTATTTGTTATATTGCCGGCAACGATATAACTTTTCGTAATCACGTAGGTTATGCCGGTGATATTATAACCCGTGGAAAAGTTACGCTTTCCGGCAAAAAGAAAGTTATGGCTAAATCAGGTATGATCGTCGTGGACAATCTCAACCAAATTCACGAAGTTTTATCTTCAACAGTAAAATAATGTTTGGAGCGCTGATAACCAAAATCGTTGATTTATTGTATCCGTACCGATGTCTCAAGTGCGGTAAAGTTCTCGATTCAGCAGGTTATTTGTGTGACCACTGTGTTGATGAAATTAATTTTATTGCGCCTCCCTATTGTGCCAAATGCGGAACTCCTCTTCATGTCGATAATGCTAGCAACTTAAAATATTGTGCCACTTGCAGCGGTAAGACTAAAAAGTTTTATCGATTGGCTCGTTCGGCGGTGGTTTATGACAACAGCGACAAAAATCTGATTATTGCTTTTAAGTTTTTTGACAAGACCGAAAATGCCAACCTGCTTGCTGCCATGCTCAAAGTTGCCGGCAAAGACATTTTTGATGCTGGTGCCGATTTAATAATTCCTGTTCCGTTACACAAAAGCCGCCTGCTGAAAAGGCGTTACAATCAATCAGCGATTCTGTCCGACAAATTGAGTAAGATGGTCAACATTCCGGTTGATTGTTTTGCTCTTGTTCGCCACAGAAAAACTCGCCCGCAGGTGGAATTTTCGGGCAAAGAACGCATAACCAATGTCAAAAATGCTTTCAGCGTCAAATATCCCGATCGCATTATCAATCGGAGAATAATTCTGATTGACGATGTTATGACAACCGGTTCAACGCTTAAAGAATGCGCCGTGGCTTTGCGTCATGCCGGTGCAAAATCGGTTGATTTATTAACTGTTGCCAGAGTTATCGATTAGCGTTTTTCAAAAAATTCTTTACCGACACCGCATGTCGGGCAAACCCAATCTTCAGGCAATTCTTCAAAAGGAACATCTCCGTCGTATACATAACCGCATACTGTGCAAACCCATTGTCCGTCGTTATTCATGTTTTTTCCTTTCTGTTTGAATGGTTAATAATGTGGAGGCGGAGTTTCTTCGCTCAACGGTTTTACCGTATCCTCGCGCAGAGCCTCAATTAACATTTTATTTTGCCGCAACAGCAAATCAATGTTTTTTCCCTGCTCGATTACTACAGAATTGAGCTCATCAATCACTTTTTCCTGATTGGCGAGATTGATTTCAATATCAATCAGTCTTTGTTCTAAAATTTTATCTTCCATATTTATTCAATCTATTTTATTTTACATGTATGTTAAAGATAATTTCGGGAAATTGATATGTCAATTTTAATTAAAAATATTTTACACAATAACCAAAGAACAAACATCTTCATTGAAAACAATCATTTTGCACAAATCGGGGAGTGTGCCGACATCAAAGCTGACAAAGTCATCGATGGTACACACAAAGCAATAGTTCCGGCTTTTTACAACACCCACAATCATGCGGCAATGTCGATTCTCCGTGGTTACAGTGATGACAAACCGCTGTTTGAATGGTTACAAAAAGACATTTGGCCGATTGAAGATAAGCTTACGCCTGAAGACATATACATTGCCAGCCGTCTGGCTATTCTTGAAATGATAAAATCCGGCACGGTCTTTTTTGCCGATATGTATTTTTTTGGTGAGCAAACCATGCGTGCCGTTGCCGAGATGGGTATTAGGGCGGCAATCTCCAGAGTGGAGATGGATTTGTTTAATCCCGAAATGACTACTGCCAAGAAAAAAGAAACCGCCGAATTTTTAAGCTTTTCCAATCCTTGCCCCGAGCGTATAATCAAGTGTCTCTCCTGCCATGCTGTTTATACTGTTTCTGACGAACTGTTTGAATATGCCCGTGATGTTGCCGCCAAACATGATATGTATATTCAAATTCACGTTTCTGAAACCGAGCAGGAAAATCTTGATTGCTTGCAAAAACACGGAGTTTCTCCGGTAGTTAAACTTGATAATCTTGGGCTTTTGGGACCAAAAACCATTTTGGACCATGCCGTACACCTTTCTGAGCACGACATAGATATTATCAAAAAGCGCAAGGCAATTATTTCCACCAATCCCAATTCAAACATAAAACTTAATTCCGGTCTTTTTATGTTTGAAAAACTATATTCTCAAATTCCGGAGCAAATCACACTCGGTACTGACGGCGCCAGCTCCAACAACAACTTGAGTATGCTTGAAAGTATGAAAATGTGCTCATTCGCTGCCAAAATTCAGGCCAACTCCGCTCTCGCCGGAAAATCAATTGATGTCTATAAAGTCGCAACCGAAAACGGCGCCCGCGCTTTTGGCATAAACGCTGGCAAAATTGCTGAAGGTTACCTTGCCGACTGTCTGTTGCTCGATCTGAACAATCCGTTTTTGACCCCTAATTACAATTTGATATCAAATCTGGTCTATGCCGCTGACAGTTCTTGTATTTGTGATGTAATTTGCAACGGCAAACTGGTCATGGAAAATCGTATTGTGCCTGACGAACAAAATATAATTTTTCAGGCACAGGCACTGTCCGAAAAAATAAAAAAATTAAAATAACCGGTTGAAAAAATAAAACTGAAGCTTACATCAAATCGGTCGATATCCTCGACACGGTTTAACTTTATATTGCAAAGGAACTAACATGCTAAATGGTACAGTAAAATGGTTTAATAACAAAAAAGGCTATGGCTTCATCAAAACTCCTGCCAATGAAAAGGATATTTTTGTTCACATCACGGCAATCCAAAAATCAGGTCTTGATTATATCACTGAAGGACAAGAGGTTTCTTTTGAAATTTTTCCCGACAAAGCCGGTCGACCTGAGGCTCACAACATCAGCTTGTTGCAAAACTGAACCCCACTGCTTTTAAAAAACACCGAGCAACAACTCGGTGTTTTTTGCTGTTATTGATTGCCAAAAAATACTTGCCTGAGATGGGGTTGCCATCTACAATCAAAACAGTTTTTAAGGAGTATGGTAATGAAAAATAATGCATTGATTTTAGCTGTTGCACTAACCTTTGGAACAATAAATTACGCCCACTCACAAACAGTTGTAACAACCCAACCGGCAACTAATCCGGTTGTTGTCCAGACATATACCCCGTCAACTCCGCAGGTTGTCGTTGTTAAAGAAACCGCTCCGGCTCAACAGGTCGTTGTTGTCAAAGATCAAACTACCCCGGAAGACATATATTATTACCCGCAACCTCGTACCGAACCGGCATATTATTACAATTCTGATGCGGCGGCCATTATCGGCACGGCAGCTTTAATCGGGGGAGTGGCATTGGGTTATCACTATCATCGCCATCACCGCCATCATCGTCCGCCCTTCCACGGACGTCCGCACCACAGACACTAATTAAAAAAATCCCCGAAATCGGGGATTTTTTCTTATGCCTCAATCTTAATTCCGCCTTGATCGATTTTTGCAGTTCCGCCGACCGGAATAGTCAGCAGAGGCGTGCTGTGCCCAAAGTCTAAATTAGCAATAATCGGCAATCCTTTTAACTTGGGAGCAAAGCGGTTTATCATAAATTCAAGTTGCTCTCTTGTAACTTCAGATTTCTTCTGAAATCTGCCGATAAGCACGGCTTTTACATTAGCAAAATCCGGTTGTTGAATAATTGCCTGAAAGTTTCTTGTAAATTCGGCAATGTTAGAATTTTCAGTATCTTCAATAAACAGCACCGTATTTTTTGTAAACGCCGGACGATATTGTGTGCCGAGCAACAGATTAAAAGTGCACAAATTGCCTCCGATCAGTGTTCCTTCGGCATTTCCGTCTTGGAGCTTCCAATATCCCTCATTTCTTATAAAGGTACGATTATTTTGATCCAAAAACCACAAATCATCACTCCACTCCGGAGAAGGGTGCAGTTGATTTTTCCCGTCACCAAACAGCATTTTCTGCATATTTTCGGCGGTATATTCAATCCCCTTTAACATGCCGAAACTGCTGAAATGCGGTCCCGAAAAAGTAACCATTCCGGTCTTGGCATAAATAGCGTTTAATAATGCCGTAATATCAGAAAAACCGCACAAAATTTTGGGATTTTTAGCAATCAAATCATAATCAATATAGTCTAATAACTGGTTTGAGTTGTTGCCTCCGATTGCCGTAAAAATTGCTTTTACGTTTTTATCATCAAAAGCCTGATGCAGGTCTTCGATTCGATTCGCAATTGATGATGAGCCACCCATATCCCAGTTGTCTTTGGTTGTATTTTTGCCGAATGTAACCTTCAACCCCATAGCTTCAAATCGTTGCTTGGCTAAAGCCAAACACTCATCAGACAAAATTTTAATTCCGGTTGCCGGTGCAATTACTCTTATTTCATCTCCGGCTTGTAACTTGGCGGGAACTGTTTTTTGCATATTTTTCTCCTCAATTTGCTTTTACAGACAATATAACTCAATCAAATTTGATGTCCATATATTTTGATTTTGACAAAAAAGACAAAATAAAGTTGACGAGGACACAACTTTGTAGTATTATCAGTGCTATTGAATAATCAGCGAGCGAGATTTCATCTGATGAGTGAAGAAAAAATCAAACAAATATTGAGCGCCTTATCCAGAGGGGTAGAAAATGTCAGCTTTTTGCATGATGCATACATGCAACTTGAGGCCTATGGTAACAACGGACCTCTGTCCGCAGAAGTTGCCCAAGCGCTAAAACGCATTCGCATATATTCGGCCCGACAGGCAGAAATGCACCGCTATGTCATGCTCACGCCTGATAACGCTGTCGATTTTGATGTTTATCTCTCTATTCTTGAAAAATCGCCGCAACAATCACCTGCACAGCAGGCGGAAATCCGCAAAACACGCCTTTCTCTCATTCCGTATCTTGAAAAATTTGATGAAGAAAACGGCATCTCCTCAGTCAATGAAAACACCGATGTCAATGCCAATGCCGATTTATGGAACAAAGCCACCTCACTTATTGCGCCGGCTCAACTCTATTCATCTTCCGGCGGAACGGAACAGTATCGCATAACCAAGGGCTTTGAAAAGTTAATTCCGTTTTTTGTTTCATTGGATAAAAAAACTTATTCCGAAGTCATTGATTTGGCTCGCATTGAGACCATACAATCACTTTCTGCAAACCCACCGTCGTCTGACCGCAAAGCCGTTCGTCAGGCATATATTTCTAAAATGAACGATGTGCTGGGGCAGATTAGTGCTGAATTACTTCATGAATATAAACACCGTGAATTTCAAGGTTTCTCCTCAACCGACAAAAGCTTTTATGCTCAAGATTCCTACCTTGAACAAAACATAAAAAAACAGTTTGGCGTAGATACTTTTTCCAACAAAGGGCGCCTCAGAGCCTCTATGGCTGCGGTTAATTGCACCCGCAGTGCTCACATAGCCAGAGTTGCAACTCGTCTTCAAATTAAATCGCGCGCTAAAGAGGTTTGGCAAAAAGTTTATGAATGGGATGCCAAAATGGGTAAAAAACACCCGTTCTTGTACCCTGCTGCCAAATCAGCCACCATCAGTTTGACCACCGGCATGATTGGTTCTCTTGCTTATTCTGGGTATAAGCTGGAAAGATCAATCCGTCGCAGTGTTGAAAACTATCATCAAAATGCAGACAAACAAAAGTATAAAGACTATTTCAGCTATATCACCGCTCAAGAGAACTTTAATGAGCTGGTAGATTTAGGCAAAAGCACGGCTCTTATTGCCGTATCCGGAATTTTTGCCGGTTCGGTAATTACCGAACATGGCATAAATGCCGCAGGCGGTTTGGTCGGACACATTTCCGAACACGGAGCTGGCAGCCTGTTTTCTGCTCAAAGTGCTACTCATGGTTTGATTGATAAACTCAAACACATCAACATTTCTTCATTTGTAAAATCTTTGGCTTCCAACTCAAGAATTTGGGCTTCAACAGCGGTCAGTGTCAGCGCCGGTATTGCCACCGGTGTCAACACCTCATTACAGCAGCGCCAAGCCGAGCTTGAGCTTGATGAATTGTTGAAGTTGCGTGGAGCTACAAAATTTCCGCATGATCCAAAAACGCTAAAATTGCGTTCAACTGATCCCGAAACTTATTATACATTGGTTATAAAACACAATGAAATAACTCTTTCCGCAAAAGATAAACAACTCTTGGCAGAAAAGGCAATGTTAATCAACAGCAAAAGACAGGAAAAGAAAAGACGCGGTTGGGGTTCAGGTATTGGTACTGCCTTAGGTTTGGCCGGTGCCGGCATTTTGGGTTCCGGAAACAGCAAAGTTGAGTTACACGACAACATCGACATAGACTTGACTGTCGAAAACAACACGGACATCTCGGAACACATAACCGCTACGCAGGTTGAACCCCACACGACCGAACCCGCACATGTTCATGCCGCCGCCAGCAATTTGGCTGCATTTACTTCTCACAAATCCGGAAGTCTTGCCGATAATGACGAGATTACTGTTGGCGAAAAATTGCGCATAATTAAAGGAGAGCGCCCTAATATAGTTCAATCAGAGCACGTTGAGGCACCTGTTTCCAAGCCTGCTGTTCCTGCACCGGCTCAAACAACGCATAAGCTTGCCGCCGATGTTGCCTCTAACCATGATTACGGCACGGATACAGATGAGAACAAGCTGGTGTCAGAAAAAATCAGAGAGCATATGGCTGCATCTCCGAGCAAAAATTTGCTTGCTCATGCCACACCAAGCCAAGCCCCTGAATCCGATTCGGATTCTGATGTCATAACTTCAACCGCTGACTTGTCCGGTTTTACTCAAAGTCAAACCGGTTTGTCATACAAAATTGATGATGACGGCAGCATAATTTTCAAAGGCGGCATACCTGATGACCAAACCGCCGCCCAAATAGAAGCTGAGGCTTTTGCCAATATTAGAAAGGCTGAAGCCGACGGTGCAGAAATCAGCGCCGGAGATCGCTTGTTTATGAATGAATATGCGTACAATAACGATATCAATGTTCAACAGTCGCCGACAAATGTTCCTGCTCCCGAACAAGAAGAATATATTGCTGTTGCACCTGCAGTAATTGAAGAAATATCTGATTATGATATTGCTCAAGACGAAACTGCAAATTATGAACAAGACACATACATTGCTGAAAGCACTCCGAGTACGGATACGTATATACATGAAACACCAACTCCGCACCACGGCAGAACCCGTACGGTCATAGAAGACGACATTTACTATTCTCCGTCCAAAAAAATTGCAGTTGAACATACCTGTTCTCATGCTCGTTCATCGGACAGCAAATATTTTTACAGCGTTTCCAAAGGATTTTTCAGCCTTAATGACCGCGGATAATTATGCTTTGCATTTTCATTAAACTCCCTTTCCAAAATGGGAGTTTTTTGTTGCAAAGTACCTAATCATTGGCTAATCTCAGACCTGAAATATTTAGAGAACATGCAATGAAAATAGGTGTTTTTGATTCCGGACTGGGAGGGTTGGTAATTACTAAGGCGTTTATTAACGCCATGCCCGAATATGATTATTTTTATTATGGCGATTCGGCGCATCTCCCTTATGGCGACAAAACCTCCGGTCGCATACTTAATTATACTCTGGATGCCATGCGTTATATGATTGCCAATGACTGCAAAATCATAATCATTGCCTGCAACACGGCAACATCAATAGCCCTGCGCTATATTCAACAGCGCTTTATCCCCTCATATGCACCTGATGTCAAAGTTCTGGGCGTTGTTATTCCGACGGTAGAGGTCGCAGTTGAAAACGATTCTCATAGTGTCGGTGTAATTGCTACTTCGGCCACGATTCGCTCACACATCTACCGAGCTGAGTTACACAAAATTGTTCCCGATCTTAATATTGAAGAAATTGCCGCCCCTGAACTCGTGCCCGCTATTGAAAACAACGATTTTGCCACGGCTCAAGAATTTGTGCGGGAGTACAGCCGCTCTTTTACTGCCTGCGACAGCCTTATTTTGGGCTGTACGCATTATCCGTTACTAAAAAATATGTTCCGTGAAGCCCTTCCCAAAGTAAGGATAGTTTCGCAAGACGAACTCATGTCCGCCAAGCTTAAGGACTATCTTTTGCGCCACCCCGAAATTGAAAACTGTCTCAGTCGAAAAAGCGAGCGTTGCTTTAAGGTCAGCGCACTCAATACCCACTCGCAAAAAGTTGCTGCCAACCTTTTTCCGGACATTCCTTTGGTAAAAGCATAAGCTCATACTTGCAAAGCGCCAAAATTTTACCTACATATAAGCATGGACAATTTTTTTAAGGATTTCAAATGACCACAATTTTATGCGTTCGTAAAGGTCCCGAGGTCGTTATTGCCGGAGATGGACAGGCAACTTTGGGCGAAACAGTAATTTTTAAATCTAAATCAGTAAAAGTTCGCCGTATCGGCAATGGAAAAATCATCGCCGGATTTGCCGGAGCCGCCGCCGACGGCATCACTTTAATTGAGCGCCTTGAGGGCAAACTTGAAAAACACGCCTATCAACTCAAACGAGCCGCAGTTGAACTTGCTAAAGATTGGCGCATGGACAAATATCTCCGCCAGTTGCAGGCTTTTATGATTGTTGCAGATAAAGATGTGTCATTGGTTATTTCCGGCACCGGTGAAGTTATGGAGCCCGATGACGGTATTATCGGTATCGGCAGCGGTGGCAACTACGCTATGGCCGCCGCCAAAGCCTTGAATGATATTGAGGGGTTAACTCCGGAAGACATTGCCCGCAAAGCCATGCAGATTGCCGGCGACATTGATGTTTATACCAACCATAATTTGATTATTGAAAAGGTTTCGCAAAATGACTAGCACAAATTTCAGCCCTCGAGAGATTGTTTCTGAACTTGATCGCTACATTATCGGTCAGGAAGACGCCAAAAAAGCCGTTGCTGTTGCTTTGCGTAACCGTTGGCGCCGTATGCAGGTTGAGGAAAATTTACGTGAAGAAATAGTTCCCAAGAATATTTTAATGGTCGGCCCCACCGGCGTTGGCAAAACAGAGATTTCTCGTCGCTTGGCAAAGTTAGCCAAAGCTCCGTTTATCAAGGTAGAAGCCACCAAGTTCACCGAAATCGGCTACGTTGGTCGCGATGTTGAATCAATTATCCGTGATTTGCTGGATATTGCCATTGCTCAAAACAAAACCAAGATGCGCAAAGCAGTTGAAGAAAAAGCCGCTTTGACTGCAGAAGAACGAATTATTGAAGCATTGGTCGGGCTGTCTGCCAGCGATGAAACCAAAGCCAAATTTCGCCAAATGTTTCGTAGCGGTGAGCTTGATGAACGTGAAATTGAAATTAGTATCATCGATTCTCAAGCCAACACCATGCCGACTATGGAAATCCCCGGTATGCCCGGCGCCTCAATGGGCATGATTAGTCTTGGCGATATTTTGGGAAAATCATTTGGCGACAAATATACTACCAAAAAAATGACTGTTGCCGATGCTCGCAAAGTGGTTATGCAGGAAGAATGCGACAAACTGCTTGATAATGATAAAATAATTTCCGAATCAATTAAGTCGGTTGAAAATGACGGTATTGTGTTTATTGATGAAATCGACAAGATTTGCGGACACGATGAACGGCGTGGCGGCGATGTTTCCCGCGAGGGTGTGCAACGAGATTTACTGCCGTTGATTGAAGGCACAACTGTTTCTACCAAACACGGAATGGTCAAGACCAACCATATTTTGTTTATTTGTTCCGGTGCTTTCCACCTCTCTAAACCATCTGATTTACTGCCTGAACTTCAGGGGCGATTACCGATAAGAGTCGAACTTCAAGCCCTTACTCATAACGATTTTGTGCGTATTTTAACCGAACCGGAGGCCAATCTCATCAAACAATATCGTGCTCTTTTGCAAACCGAAAATTTTGAGCTTGAATTTTCACCGGAAGCCATTGATCGCATTGCCGATATTGCTGTCCAAATCAATGAAAATGTTGAAAATATCGGGGCTCGGCGCTTGCATACCGTACTTGAAATTTTGCTTGAGGATATCAGTTTTACGGCTTCAGACCGTAGCGGAGAAAAGGTCGTAATCACTCCGGCAATGGTTGATGAAAAACTGAGCCGTTACACTAAAGTCAGCGACCTGTCGAAGTTTATACTCTGATGCAACGTTTAGGTATATATATTCATTGGCCCTATTGCAAAAGCAAGTGCCCTTATTGCGACTTTTTCAGCCGTGTTCAAAAAAATGTTGATCAATCGGCAATAATCAAAAGCTATCTTGCCGACCTTGAATATTATCGCAGCCTGAATGATGACTATAGAGTTGAAAGCATATTTTTCGGCGGTGGTACACCTTCGCTGATTAATCCGCAACACATAAGCGAGATTATTGATAAAATAACTGCTCTCTGGCACTATTCCGACCGGCTTGAAATTTCACTTGAAGCCAACCCCAACACTGATGATGGACGCCTGTTTTCTGAGCTCAAATCGGCAGGCATAAACCGTCTTTCCTTAGGGGTACAAGCCCTAAACGATGTTGATTTAAAATTCTTGGGGCGCACTCACAGTTTGAACGATGCACTTGCTTCTATCGATTCGGTGTTGCAAAACTTTAATAACCATTCAATTGACCTGATTTATGCCCGTCCTGATCAAGACATAAAGTCTTGGCAAAAAGAACTCAAAACCGCCTGTTCTTTTGGCTTAAAGCATTTATCCCTCTACCAACTTACCATTGAAGAAAACACGGTTTTTGCCAAGAAAAACATTAAAAGTGCTGATGAAGAAAAAGCTCGAAAACTTTATGCCGTTTCAGAAGAAACATTATTTCATCACGGATATAATCGTTACGAGGTTTCAAACTATGCACAAAAAGGCCACGAATGTCATCACAATCTCGGTTATTGGCAAGGATACGATTATGTCGGTATCGGTAACGGTGCGGTCGGAAGATTTCATATAAACGGCAAGCTCTACAATACATTTTATCCTCGTCAACAAGAACTCATAACACCTCAAGAACGTGCTGAAGAACTGTTGATTATGGGGTTGCGCTTGCCAGAAGGTATAAATAAAAAGCGCTTTTTTTCTCAATGCGGAATTGACTTAAACGATGTCATTAGCACCGCCAAATTACAACAATTTTGCCGTGAAAACCTGCTGATTGATACTCCCGAAACTTTGCAAACCACAGCTTCAGGCAATTTAATCTTAAATTATCTCATTGAGCAACTCATAAACTTATAAAAAATTAACCTCTCTATGCTAGTTTCAAAGCAAGAGGTAAAAATGTTTAAAAAGTGGCTGCAATCATTATCAATTTATGCCGATCGTCGTATGCTTACCATGATTGGTCTGGGCTTTTCCAGCGGTTTTCCGCTTCTGTTGGTGTCCGGCACACTGTCGCTGTGGCTGAAAGACAGCGGCTTAAGCTATGCTCTGATCGGAGCATTTGCTTTGGTAAAAAGTCCATACAGTTTCAAATGGGCGTGGTCTCCGTTGATTGACCGCATTCGGTTGCCACTCTTTTGCCGACTTGGTCGCCGACGCGGCTGGGCATTATTTACGCAAATACTTTTAATGTTGGCAATTTTTACATTATCCCGCATAACACCCTCGGTTGACAATTGGCAACTGGTTGCATTTTTGGCGATGACGGTTGTCTTTTGTTCTGCCTCTCAAGACATTGTTGTCGATTCGTTTCGTATTGACAGTTTTGAAGACACAGAGCAGGGTGCCGGTTCAGCCGTTTTTGTTCTCGGATATCGTATCGGCATGATTTTTTCTGGTGCTTTTGCGCTTATGCTCGCTGACCATTTAAGCTGGAACGAAGTTTACTCAATTATGTCAATGGGAGCACTCATCGGTATAATCACGATTTTGTTTTCTAAAGAGCCGGAAAAGGACAAATCATATTATGAACCGTCTGCAGATCGTTTGCCGTTTTGGCCCCGCCTTATCCGCTTTTTGCGCCGCTCTATTGTCGCTCCTTTTACTGACTTTATGCGCCATAATAAATGGTATTTAATTCTGATTTTTATTTTGCTATTTCGCTTAAGTGATGATTACAAAGCTCCAATGGCAAATTTATTTTATGATGACATGGGCTTTACAAAAGCCCAGATTGGCTATGCTTCCAAAATTTATGGCATGATTGCAACTATTATCGGTGGGCTGATTGGCGGGCTGGTAGTCGGGCGCAAAGGTCTGCGTTACAGTCTTATGTTAACCGGAATTTTGCAGGGATTAACCAACCTTGTTTACATTGCTCAAGCCTATGCCGGCAACAACATTTATATGCTGGGTGTTACCATTTGTGCTGACAACCTTGCCGGTGGTATGGCAACAACAGCCTTGGTTGCCTATTTGTCATCACTGTGCAGTGTGGCATATACAGCGACACAATACGCCCTGTTATCATCATTAATGAGCATTACTCGTGATGTTGTTTCATCAAGTAGTGGCTATGTTGCCGGACACTTAAGTTGGCCTGCTTTCTTTTTGTGTTCGGCATTGTTAGTGCTTCCGGCACTTATCTTGCTCGGATACATGATAAACAAAGATTTGGTAAAGAAATAAACTTTACAAAGACTTTTTGTCTTGTTACTATGAGGCAAAATCAAATTATTAATCAATTTTCATATGGGATTATTTGTTCTGTTTATACTTGTCTTTTTGGCAATGTATATGTCTGTGTTCTTAAACACGGAGCGAGTGCTTGAAAAATTTGGCAGTTACCCTTGGGAAAAAGGTGTCTGGCGTAAAATAGAGATTGCACTCATCATTCTGGCAACTCTTGCCGTCATTTTTGACATTAAGGCAGAGCTTGCATGTACCGGTTGTGCACTTATTGTGCTGATCGGTGGAATAGTTGTGTATTTCCGCTTTAGTTCTACACTATGGAAAATCGCACTGATTATTGCTGTTATTATGCTTATTGCCGGCGCTTTTTACAGCATTTGGCTTATATTATTCGGATCACTTGTGATTCTAATTCGGAGCATGACAATCTTAGACGACTGAGATTAATAGCAATTATTAGCCTAAACAAAAAGCCGCTTGTTGCAACAAGCGGCTTTTGTTAATTTGCTGACCAATCTTACAATTCACCGGCAGCGTAGCGTTTTGCCATTTCTGACATCGGAATAACCTTAATTTTGTCGGCATGACCGGCAGCGCCAAAAGCAATGTAGCGAGCCTCGCATACTTTTTGCATTTCTTCAATTGCCGGCTTAAGATATTTGCGTGGGTCAAATTCTTTCGGGTTCTCAGCAAACAATCTGCGAATTGCACCGGTAATTGCCATGCGGCAGTCAGTATCAACGTTTACTTTGCGAACACCGGCCTTAATGCCACGAACAATATCCTCAACCGGAACACCGAATGTCTGCGGAATTGCACCGCCATATGCATTAATTAAATCTTGCAGTTCTTGCGGAACCGAAGAAGATCCGTGCATAACCATGTGGGTATTCGGCAATTTTTGATGAATTTTTTCAATTACATCAATAGCTAAAATATCGCCGGTAGGCTTGCGTGTAAATTTATAGGCACCATGAGAGGTTCCGACTGCAACTGCCAAAGCATCAAGCTTTGTCTCGGCAACAAAACGAGCAGCCTCATCAGGATCGGTTACCAAGCGTTTTTTATCAATAGTTCCCTCAGCACCATGACCATCTTCCTTGTCGCCTTTTCCGGTCTCTAATGAGCCGATAACACCAAGCTCACCTTCAACCGAAGCGCCGACTGCATGTGCACGAGCAACAACTTCCTTAGTAACTCTGACATTATACTCAAAAGATGACGGAGTTTTGCCATCAGCTTCCAATGAACCGTCCATCATTACTGACGAATATCCGTTGACGATTGCCGACTGACAAATATCTACCGATGATCCGTGATCTTGGTGAATGCAAATCGGCAATTCCGGAAACATTTCAATTCCGGCGGCAACCATATGACGTATCATCGGGTCGCCGGCAAATTTACGAGCTCCTGTAGAAGTTTGTAAAATAACCGGAGCATTAACTTTACGTGCCGCTTGCAAAACAGCGATAACTTGCTCCATATCGTTAATATTAAAAGCCGGAACGCCGTAATTGTTTTCGGCAGCATGGTCTAAAATTTGACGCATTGTAACTAAAGGCATTTTTATCTCCTTAAAAATTTTTTAACTGTACCGAAGTATATTCAGCCGAGGTATTTTTGCAAGTTTTTTATTTTATACTGGTATTATTGCAAAAAAAGTAATATAATTTTTGTCAAGAAAGGACAAAAACGGATTCAAAATGCATAAGCACAATAACTTGAAGAAATGGCTCTGCGGAGCAGCTATCGTCGGCGGAAGTTGTTTATATCTGTCGCAACACAGTGAGTTTTTCACAAAAACTCAGGAAAAAGACGATTCGGCTCAAACAATAACCGTGCCTGATCGTCCTGAAGATGCTAAAAAGCTGATTGGCTACTCAATGACCGATGCTTTCAAATATGGTGTAATCAACAGTATAAGTGATTATGTTGAACAAGCTCCGTATAAAGTTGATACGACTAATTTTGCCGGTGATTTTCAAAATCAAGTTATTGAATTTGGCTATTATGCGGAAATAAACGGAAGAAAAACGGTCGTACTTACCCACATCAACCCTGACACACTCTCGATTCCTGAAGCCTCTCCGTTTGTCAAAAAAATGATTTGCAAATTTGCCGAGTTTCACAACAGCCAGAACGAGCGTGCAACCATTTTGGCTCATGAGTTTGCACATCAAGCGACTGATCCTGATAAAAAAATCGGATCAGACATTCAGTTGTCGCAAAAAACCGACCGTTCAATCTTTGAGTACAATATGACGGCTGAAGAGTTTGAATTGATATGCAACCATGATGAGATGCGTGGACGCATTAACGGACTGTTATACAAACGCGAACAATACAAAAAATACGGCAAAAGTTCCGTATTTAACGGAGATTACAGCTTCTACGGACGTGCCCTTCGCAGTGGCAAAATTGATCCGTTCAGCACAGATCCTCAAGAAATCGCCAATGAGCAATTGTTCTGCGTAAAATCTATACGTGAACAATATGAAAGAGAGCACATTGAGCATTATGAAAAATATACTATTGACCGCCTAAGTGCCGAGCATGTCGCTTTTGACCCCAGAAAGCCTGATGAATACCACAAAGCCCTCGACCAGGTATATACATTCATTTGGGACGGACAGCTGGTTAATATGAACTTTTACTCCAATGGCCAACTTCCAGAGTTGCGCTTGACCGATAATGAATACGACGTAGCAAAAGCCAAAGACATCAGCGATTCATCAAAATGTATGCCCAAAAACCCGAAAAATATAATGTCGGCAGCTCTTTTACTCAGCAAAAAAGATCAATCACGCTAGCTCTTGCAGTGTTTTACAATTTCTTCAGCGATTCTATCTGCTGTCAACCCGAAGTGTTCATACAGTTCACCGGCCGGTGCTGAAGCCCCAAAGCTGTCAATGCCGATAATTTTGCCGTTTTCTCCGCAATACTTATCCCAGCCGAACGGTGAGGCTGCCTCAATAACAACCCTGAAGGCATTGCCGAGTACCTGAGCACGATATTCTGCCGGCTGTTTATCAAACAATTCGGTGCAAGGCATTGATACGACGGCAACTTCTATATTTTTAGCCTTAAGCAGTTTTTGCGCCTCAACTGCAATTGCAACCTCAGAACCGGTAGCAATAATCGTAGCTTTTCGCTCCTCATTGGCTTCCGAAATTACATACCCGCCCTTTGCAACCATGTTTTCCGAACAATTTTTTCTGAGCATCGGCAACCCTTGTCGAGAAAGCGCCAACAGACTTGGAGTTTTTTCGCTTGTTATAGCCACCTGCCACGCTTCTGCTGTTTCGACCACATCACAAGGTCTGAACATCAACACATTCGGCATAGCTCGATATGAGGCCAAATGTTCAATCGGCTGATGAGTAGGACCGTCTTCTCCGACACCGATTGAGTCATGCGTTAATACATAAACCACTCTCAATCCCATTAACGCCGCCAAGCGTATTGACGGGCGCATGTAGTCTGAAAATACAAAAAAGGTGCCGCCATACGGAATAACTCCGCCATGCAAAGACATACCGTTCATAATTGCAGCCATGGCATGTTCTCTGATACCATACATTACATTATTGCCGCTGTAATCATCGGCGGTAATGGTCTGCATTCCTTTTACGAATGTCAGGTTAGATGCAGCCAAATCAGCCGAACCTCCGACAATCTGTGGTACTGCCGGAACAATTTTTTCAAGACACATTTGTGAGGCTTTGCGTGTTGCAACTTTTGTTTGCTCATCAATGGCCTGCTGTTTCAACGCATTTAGGTCTTTATCCCAATTTTTGGGTAATCTGTTATTGATGACTTCATCAAACTCTGCGTTACCGGCTGCATTTTTGCGCCATTCTTCATATTCTGCCAAACTGCGATGTCCGGCTTCTCTCCATGCATTCAATGCTTCTTGCGGAAGCTCAAAAGCGGCATAATTCCACCCGCATTGTTTTTTCATTGCATCCAGTTCTTCTGCTCCCAAAGGAGAGCCATGGCACGATGATGTTCCGCATTTTGATGGAGCCCCAAAGCCGATTGTTGTTTTACAAGCAATCAACGTCGGACGGTCAGAGCCCTGTGCTTTAACTATAGCTTGGGCAATTGCTTCCTGATCTTGTCCGTCAACTTCAAGTGTATTCCAACCGACGGCCTTAAAGCGTTTTATCTGGTCAACGGAGCTTGCCTTATCAACCGTTCCGTCGATTGTAATATTGTTATTATCCCAAAAAACAATCAGCTTGTTCAATTTCCAATGTCCGGCAAGTGCAATTGCTTCTTCCGAAATACCTTCCATCAGGCAACCATCTCCGGCAATAACGTAGGTGTAGTGGTTACAAAGTTTATTGCCGAATTTAGCGTTTAATTTACGTTCAGCCAGAGCCATGCCGACCGCCGATGAAATACCCTGTCCCAAAGGTCCGGTGGTCATATCAATACCAGACAAATGGCCATATTCGGGATGCCCTGCGGTTTTAGAACCGAATTGTCTGAAATTTTTAATATCTTCAATATCAATATCCGGATATCCCAGCAGATATAGGACGGAATATAATAACATTGAGCCGTGTCCGGCAGAAAGAACAAATCTGTCCCGATCAAACCAGTGCGGATCTTGCGGATTAAGTTTTATAAATTTTGTAAACAATACTGTAGCAACATCAGCCATTCCTAAGGGCATACCCGGGTGCCCTGATTTTGATTTTTCAATTGCTTCTGCAGCCAAAAAACGTATTGAATCCGCCATTTGGGATGTCAATTTTTGATGATTATAACTCATAATTTCCACTCCTGTTAAAAAGCCAGACCTTGTTGCTGATTATACAAATATTGGTTTTTACTTAAGGCCATTTCCAGATTAATCTGATATCCCGGTTCTCCGTTTGGAATTGTAACGCTTATTTCGTCGCCGGTAACCATAGTTTTTTCACCCACGTTTTCAATTCTGGTGCTGAACGAATGAGGTTGGCGCCCCATCAATGGGTTGGGGTTGTAAGATGTATTTGCATAATAGGATATATTAACCTTTTTTCCGCCGGCATCTGTCAAACGTGCAATTTCAAAAATCGGAGAAACCTTCGCCGTTGTTTGACCGTTTTTGGGATTGTATCGGCAATATCCTTCATATCCGATCAGTTCGGCGCGGAATTGCGGCTGGTCGCCGTAAAAAGCGGTAACATGGCTGTATTCCGGAGTAATCACGACATTCGGACAATACAAAATATCCGGACGATGTGAACAAGATGCAAGCAGTATCACGGATACCGACACAATTTTCTTTAACATAAAAACATTCCTTACAACATTAATTATGTTACAACTATAAAGAATAGCTCTTGTTTTGTAAACAATCAGCTTTTTACTTGTTTATTAATTTTTTAATTTGAACAGTGCCGCCAATTCGCTGTGAGCAGAATAAACAAACTGGTCAACCATGGTTACGCTTTTCAGCTCATATCCGCCGTCAATCAATATATTGGCATCACGCACAAAACTGTGCGGGTTGCAAGAAACAGCAACAACAACCGATGGTTTTTGTTCATCGTTCAGATTTGCAATTGCGCTTACCTGTTCTTTTGCCCCGGCTCGCGGAGGGTCAAACAAAACCGCATTGTATCCGTACAACTCTTTGCCTGACAACGGGTACTTAAACAAGTTGCGATTCTCAATTTTTATGTTGGAAATCATCTGTTTATTTAATGACTCCTGAAAACCTGACAACAACTCTGAAGATGAATCAACCGCCGTAATCTGTGATTCTGGTCTTTGCGCCAATGCATACGAAAAAGTTCCGACACCGCAGAACAAATCGGCAATATTGCCGCTTACATCACCCAAATATTTATTGACCAAAGCAATAAGCGCTTGTTCTCCGGCCTTTGACGGCTGCAAAAACGTTCCTGCGGGAATATAGACTTCTCTGCCGGCAATATGCAAATATGGCTTAATCTTTTCCATAATTGTTTCCGGCCGTTGGTTGACATTTTTTCTGTGTGAAATTCGAACAACTTTATCCTGCGCAACCATCATTTCAAAAATAATTTGCCGCATTTCCAGATTCGGCTCAAAATCAAATTCCAGCACCACATCAAGTCCGTTGTCAGCCTCAGTAATCCAAACATCACCTTGCTCAATGCGTGCAATTTTATTTTTTTTCCTTTTATCTTTCAGACTAATGTTGACATCAGCTAATTGACCGAGCATTTGCCTTATAAAATTTAGGCTTTCGTTAATTTTAGGGGTTAGCATGGGGCAAAAATCAAGATCAACAATTTCTTTGCTTTGTGCGGCATTAAAGCCCATAACAATTTTGCCCTTATGACGTGCAAAGGCCAAACTCGCCCTTCTGCGACAACCGTCAGATATAAATACCGGTTCCTCAAAATCAAAGCCGTCAGACTTAACTTGCTTTAGCACATTGCGCACTTGATCAACCTTGCTCTGCTGGTAGTCAATCAGCGACAAATCTCTGAAACAACATCCCCCGCAAACACTACTGAATTTGCACTCCATCATATCCTCTTTTTTGTCTTTTCCCTAAGCGCATACTAGGCTATTCGGGTTAAAATACAATAAAAATAAAAAAAAAGATGATTATTTTAAATAATATGCTATAACATACGTATCATTTTCAAAAGAGGTACCGGTAGAATGAAACAAAAATTTCCTAAACACCTTAGTTATAATTATAAACTTAATATTGATAACGTTCCGACCAAAGCCAATGACAGACTGAGTTTACGAGTAATCGTTCCGGCATTGCTTGTCGGCTTATTAATGATGTTGCTCGGCGTTTTTGAGCTGAATAATGCCCTGTATACCGGTGCTGAAACAATTTATAAATCTGCCCGAGTAATTCATCAACCTCTTGTCGGACACTTGGTTGCCGATTATGCCTTCATACTTATCGGGCTTGGCATTATTGCCGGTGCGGTCATTGCCCACATTCGTTACAAAAAAATTTATTTTAACGGGCGCATTTTTGATGTTGATTTCAAAGGCGTATTCGGCGAAGTCGAAATGTTTAGCGAAAATCTTCGTAACTACCGTGGTGTGCGTATGCGCATTGAATTTTGCCAATTTGGCATATTGACCAAAAACAAATATATTATTGAACTTGAGCATATTGATCCGGATAAAACCATTCCTCTTTATATTTCTACCAATAGTATCGGAATTTTTGATATTTGGCACTACTATGCCAAACGGCTTGAAAAACCCACTATTATGGATACTGATGAAGGCTTAAAAGTGGTCGATAGTTGGGATTTGAACAAAAGCCTCAAAAATTATCTTGTTACCAGCGGTAAGGCTTCAGACTATGCGCTGGTTCCGCCAATGCCTAAAGTGTTCAAATATATTCAGAGAAGTGACAAAACCGTCCTTGTCTCCAAAAAATCATTTTGGGATGCCATAAGCTCAATTGCTGCCATGTGGCTGTGCGTGTATGCATTAGCCCTTTTCTTAGTCTTTTACAACTATGCTCGAATTGTTCCGACAGTAAGCTCGGTCTGGTTATTGAACGGGGGGCTTACACTGGCAACATTGCTGCTGATAGTATGTGTGCTGTGGCTGTTCCGTAAAGAAAAAATCGTAATCAAGGAAAAACGCATAATTCTTATCTACAAGTTTTTGCTCCTCTCTCGTAAGAACGGCGAGGTTGATATTGATGCACTTAAAGATATTGAAGTTTTACACAGTCCCGTAACTAACCGCTACTATTTGGCACTCATTTCTCAATACGGGGTTGCTTCTTTCGGAGCCAAAATGCCGTTAGACAACTTGCGCTGGGTTAAAAAATTCCTGATTCACGAAGTTTTAAAATAATTTAATGATAACTTATATAAACAACTAAACATTTTTTTGAAAGTACGATTATGAAAAAGAAACAAGAGCAAGAATACACAATGCAAGACGCCTTTATCCGTGAAGTAGATGAAGACCTCAAAAATGAATCATTGAAAAAATTATGGGACAAATACGGGCTTTTAATCACTATTTGCGTTGTTGCCGTGTTGACATTGGCAGTTAGCTATGAGTCGCTTAAGGCATGGTATATCCGCCGTGCCGAAAATTGGTCAGATGCTTATGCGGTAGCTCTCACACTGCAAAGTCAGGGAAAATACGAGGAAAGTTCACAAGCTTTGAGCATGATTATTGATAAAAAGTTCGGCTCTTTCGCTGATTTAGCTAAAATGCAGCAAATCAATGTTTTGCTCGATAGCGGTAAAGCGAATGAAGCACAAGATTTAATGTCACAAATTATAGCCGACAAGAGCTTTAATGCTCAGTTGCGTGATGTTGCTACCGTAAAACTTGCATCATACAAACAAGACAGTGCTTCTTTCCAAGAAATGGCTACTTTGCTGTCGCCGATAACTTCAAACTCCAAAAATGCATGGTACGCATTTGCCAACGAAATGCTGGCAATGATTCATGTCCGTGACGGCAATATTGAAGAGGCCAAGAGCATTTTTAATAACCTTCTCGAAAACAATGATGTTTCCGACGATGTAAAAAACAGAATTAAAGACATTTTATCAGTATTATAGGAATAAATTAAATGATATTGCGCAAAAATACAGCTGTCGCGGTTGCTCTGTTACTGCTTATGACCGGCTGCGGCAAAGAAAAATTGGTCTTGGACGGCAAAAGAATTCCGGTTTTGGATACTCAAGAAGTCATTGCTTCCGACTACATGAAAGGGGACGTAAAAATATCATTGCCGTCTCCCCAACCAGCATATCGCTGGGTTCAGTCCGGCGGTAATGCCAAACACAACATGGGTCATATTGCCAGCGGTGATGAGTTGCAGGAAGTCTGGTCTGAAAAATTCGGCACCGGCAATTCCAAACGTGATTATCTGATTGCCTCTCCGATTGTGGCTGATGGCATGGTTTTTGCTATTGATGCCAATGCCGTAGTTAGTGCCTACAGCCAAAAGGACGGCATGACTATGTGGAAAAAACGTCTTAAACCGCAAGTAAAAGACGACAAAGAGATTTCACTTAAAGGCTCAGGTTTGGCCTATGATAACGGCAAGCTGTTTGTTACCACCGGCTTTGGCGGTGTCTTTGCTCTAAACCCTCAGGACGGCGAAATTTTATGGAAGTTCTATGACAAATCACCGATTCGTATTGCTCCAGGTGTAGGTGGAGGCAAAGTTTTTGTTCAAACCATTGAAAACGTGCTGATTGCGCTCAACCAAAATAGCGGAGCCGAGCAATGGCGCTATATCTCTCAAAACGAAGATACTGTCTTGGTTGGTGGAGCATCTCCGGCCTATGACGAAACTCGTGATATCTTAATCGCCGGTTTTAGTAACGGCGAGTTACGTGCAATCAAAGCCAGTACCGGTTCTCCGCTGTGGGTTGACTATGTTGTTGGTGGATACCGTAGCAATATGTTGTCAGAAATCAACACCATCAGAGCCAATCCGGTAATCGGAGATGATGTAGTCTTTGTTGCCGGTAATAACCTTGTCGTAGCTTTGGACTTGCGTAGCGGGCAACGTATTTGGGAGCGAGAATTCGGTAGCAACAATCAACCGTGGTTAGCCGGCAAAGTATTATATGTTCTGACTGACATTTCTCACCTTTTGGCAATTGATACCGAAAGTGGCAAAATTATTTGGGACACTAAAGTTCCTGCCGGAGAAGACGTTTCTGATGCTGTCGGTGTAAGTTATGCCGGACCGGTTTTGACCAACAACCGAATTTTGGTTACCACTTCTAACGGTTATGCCTTTTATATTTCTCCCTACACCGGAGAAATCATGGGCTTCTTAAAGGTTGATGCCGGTGCTTCAATTGCTCCGATTGTCGCCAATGGTCAAGTTATCATTACTACAACCGATGCCGAGCTTCTTGCTTATCAATAGGAGTTTTTTATGCCACTGAAAGTCGCAATCATCGGACGTCCTAATGTTGGAAAATCTACCCTGTTCAATCGTTTGGCGGGCAGAAAATTGGCTATTGTTCATGATAAACCCGGTGTTACTCGTGATCGCAAAGAGGCTCCCGCTCGTTTGCAAGACTTAGATTTACTCATCATCGACACCGCCGGTTATGAATATTCAAACGAGGACAACATCGAGCGTCGCATGTGGGAACAAACCAAAAAAGCCATTGATTCTGCCGATGTATGCTTGTTTTTGTACGATGCTCGCGAGGGCATACAGCCGTACGATGAGCACTTTGCCGACATTTTGCGAAAATCTCATAAACCGGTAATTTTACTGGCTAATAAGTGCGAGGGAAAAATTCAGGAAGACGGGCGGTTTGAGGCCTACAAACTAGGTCTTGGAGAGCCGATTCCGTTTTCTGCCGAACACGGTTTGGGACTGCAGGATTTACACGATGCTCTAAAACAATATTACAAAGACATCCCACCTGAAGAAAACTCTGACGAAGAAAACGACCGCCCGATACAGTTGGCAATTGTCGGTCGTCCGAATGTTGGAAAATCCACTCTCGTAAATGCTCTTTTGCAAGATGATCGTATGCTTACCGGACCGGAAGCCGGTGTTACCCGTGATGCCATTTCAAACGATTGGGAGTGGCAGGGACACAAAATTAAACTTGTTGATACTGCGGGGTTGCGCCGCCATTCAAAAGTTAATGATTCGCTCGAAAGGATGTCTGCCGCCAGCTCAAAACATGCGGCGTTTATGGCGCAGGTTGTGGTTTTGGTGCTTGACGCCGATGCCGTACTTGATAAGCAGGATTTGACTATTGCTTCTCAGGTTTTGGACGAGGGTAGAGCGCTGATTATTGCCGTCAACAAATGGGATATTGCCAATCGTAAAGAAGCACTCGACAAACTCAATTACAAGCTAAAAACCTCACTTACGCAGGCAGAAGGCATACCGACCGTTACTATTTCTGCCCTCAAAAATGAGGGGTTGGACAAACTCATGCGTGCCGTGCTCAAAGTTTATGAACGCTGGAATATGCGCATACCGACAGCACCGCTTAATAAGTGGTTTGCTGACATGATTGAGGCTTATCCTCCACCTCTTGGCAAGAACAAGCGTCGTATCAAATTGCGCTATATTACTCAGGCTAAAACTCGACCACCGTCATTTGTTATTTTTTCAAGCAATCCGGAAGGTCTGCCTGATTCGTATTTGCGCTATTTGACCAACAATCTGCGTGATACATTCAAGATGGGGGGGATTCCGTTGCGCATTGTGGTGCGTAAAACTGATAACCCTTACGCCGACAACGATTAATAAAAAAGCCCTGATTAATCAGGGCTTTTGTTTATATTCTGGTGTTATAAGCTTTTCTGCTTTTAAGGAAACACCATACCCCGACCGGAATAGTCAGAGCATATATAATTACCATGGAGCTCAAAACCACCCACGGCATACTGAACACCAACGTTGCCCCGAATACGAGAACAACAAACAGCGGAGCAATCATATAGGTAGGTATTTTCATATGCTTTGTTGATACGGTTGGGATGCGGCTTATCATCAGCATTGCAACCACAAACATCACAATACTGCACAGGCAGTTGCTTTGCAACCAAGCACATTCTTTGAACTCAAAACTCAGCATTACCGGCAAAACTCCCAATGCTGCTGCTGCCGGAGCCGGTACTCCCGTAAAATAGTTATGCCAATATGAAGGTTGCGGTTCATCATCAAGCATTGTATTAAAACGAGCCAGTCTCATGGCCATACAGATTGCAAATAACATACAGAAAAACCAGCCGAACTTTGGAAAGTCGAACAATGTCCATCTATACATCAAAATTGCCGGAGCCACACCGAAACTTGCAAAATCAGACAAAGAATCAAGTTCGGCACCAAACTTGGTTGAGCCTTTAAGCATACGGGCAACTCGTCCGTCGAGCATATCAAAAATTGCTGCCAAAAAAATGCAGGCAATTGCTTTTGTAAAATTTCCCGACATTGAATAACGCATTGATGTAATGCCTGCGCATAAGGCCAAAGTCGTTACCATATTGGGAATAATTTTTCGCATTGGCAAAGATGTCAATTTTTGTTTTGACATCTGCAACTTTGCATTAATATTTTCCATTATCTTTTCTCCCCGAGCACTTGATTATAACCGCTCTTAAGGTTTGCCAAAACAGTTTCACCGGCAATCATTGTCTGTCCCAAACAAACCATCGGTTCAACGCCTTCGGGCAAATAAACATCCAATCTTGAGCCAAAACGAATGAGCCCGAAACGCTCCCCTGCCAAATATTTACTGCCTTTTTTAGCAAAACACAAAATCCTGCGAGCAACCAATCCGGCAATTTGAACAAACGCAATCTCTTTGCCGTCAATTGTTTCCATCGCCAAGAGTTGCCGTTCATTGTCTTTGCTGGCTTTATCGAGCGTGGCATTAAAGAATTTCCCCTTTATATATGCGGTTTTGGTAATTGTTCCGCTTGCCGGAGCACGATTGACATGCACATTAAACACACTCATAAACACGCTGATTCTTGTAAACTGTTTATCCTGCAGTCCCAGTTCTTTAGGGCCATTAATTTTTGTAATCATCTGCACTTTTCCGTCCGCCGGAGAAACCACAATTCCGTCAATCAGCGGAGTAACTCGTTCCGGATCACGGAAGAAAAAGTAGCACCATACTGTCAATACCAGACCGGCAACACCCAATGGCGCCCAAATCCATGCCAGTAACGCTGTTACCACGGCAAAAACGGCGACAAACTTCCAGCCTTCCTTGTTGATATGCGGAAAAGCGTATGGAATAATGCTGTTGCGCAAAAAGTCCTTTAAGTGAGTAAGATCAAATTTCATAATATTTATCCTTTCAATTTGTCATATGTACCGAAACGCTGTTTCTGCCATACATTTGACATCAGATACCTAAGCACATTTTGGTATAATTATCAAGTTTAGACTTGCATTTATAAAAATTTATTTGTATAAACATTGCCAGATTGAGCGCTTGTGGCGGAACTGGTAGACGCTGCAGACTTAAAATCTGTTGGGAGCAATCCCGTGCCGGTTCGATTCCGGCCTAGCGCACCAATTAAAACACCACCCCTTGCGGGTGGTTTTTTAATTGGTATGATAAACAGAGTTATCGAACCGGCACCACATAGGTGTTTTTTATGTCGCTCCCTTATTTTCCGGCAAAAATCATATTAACCCGATATTAAATTTTGCGCTGTATATTCCAATCAGGAGAACGACTATGAAAATGCGCACCGTTATGATTATTTTGATTGCAATTCTTTACGGAATTGTAATGTACTTTGTGCTCAATCCTGATGCTTACGGAGCATATGTTGATTACTATCTTTTTCACAGTCGTGTTTTTTCTCGCCATGACGAAAAAGCCTTTGAGCGCCACACCTTACCGGGAAGCATTGAACTGTATAAGACCTACCATGTCGGTAAAAATGATCCGCGTATTACATACCTCGGTTTCAGTACCAATCAGACCAGCGGTCGTTGGACACATGGCAAATATGCCAAAATGGCTTTTGAGTTGCCAAAAATCACTACAGACGTAATTGTTCGTTTTCATCTCAATCCTTATGTAAATACGCACAATCAAAGGGTTGATGTTGAAGTTTTTGTAAATGGTGTCAACCTTGATATATGGAACTTTCGTGAGCGCAAATCCTTACCCCGTACTGAATTTGTAATTCCTAAAAAAATGCTTAAAGACACGCATCGTATAAACATTGATTTCAAAATTAAAGGCTATGCCTCACCTAAACAGTTGGGGTATGGCAACAACAATAATAAACTCGGCTTTTTCTTAAAAGAATTTGAGGTTGTTCCGAAGCCGACATCTCGTTAAAAACAGGAAAGACAATGACAAAAATTACATGGAAACCAGGAACTTTAGAATATCCTTTGCCTCCGGCAATGATTAGCTGTGGCACAATTGAACACCCCAACATTATGACAGCCGCATGGACGGGGATTGTCAACTCCGAGCCACCGATGACCTATGTTTCTATTCGCCCGTCTCGCTATTCTCACGGCATAATCAAGGAGAGCGGAGAATTTGTCATTAACCTGACTACTGAGCAACTGGTGGCCGCGGCTGATTTTTGCGGTGTAAAATCAGGCAAAGATGTTAACAAATTCAAAGAGATGAAGCTGACGGCGGGTCAATGCTCAGAAATTTCGGCTCCGCAAATAGTTGAAAGCCCGGTCTCGCTGGAGTGCAAAGTCAAAGATATCAGTTCCCTCGGTTCACATGATATGTTTTTGGCAGAAATTGTCGCCGTAAATGTTGATGACAAATATATTGATGCCACCGGCAAATTACGCCTTGAAGACTGCAATTTGGTAGCCTATGCCCACAATGCTTATTACAGTCTCGGCCGTTGTTTGGGCTTTTTTGGTTTTTCGGTCTGCCGCAACGCCATGAAAATCAATCAACGTATGAAAAACGTTGTGGTTGAAGTAAAAACTCCTAAAATCAAACTTGAAGACCACAAATCTCCACAAAGACATAACGGTTTCAAGAGCAGGAGAAAATCTTCTAACCCAATGCGCAAAAAGGCGTTTTCAAGCACCGGAAAACTTGCCCGCCATGAGCGTAAACATCAGAGTCGCAGCAAATAGAACATAAGTTTATAGCCCTTAGATTAAGCTCTTGTTAAACTTTTTTGTGCTATAATTCCCCTATAATCTATAAAATGCAATGATTACAGGGGATTAGTATGAAGAAAATACGCATTTTATTTACCTTGCTTGCCGGCACATTTTTAAGCCGCCCGACGATGGCGCTTGATATTACTGCTGACTATTTGAACAGCCTTGATTCATCCGGACGCATGAATTGGAGTGAGTTTAACTCCTCTTCCGGTGAAGGCGAACCATTAAATTTGGTCCATATTGGTGATAAAACCTTTACATATCAATATGCTATCCCATCAGGATATACAACTGAATATACCCCCTATTATGCTGACGGAAACGACATAAATCAAAAATTGTTTACCCATCTTAATCAGGGTGTTGTCAACAATTTCTACATTGAAGATCCCCTTCCTTCAGATTTATTTGATATCAATTCTGATTTTTATCAAAATGATTACGGTTTTCGCAACCTTAACGCAGGATCAGCAAATGACGTAAACGGTTATTTTGTTGAAAACCTTATGGGTATTGAAAATACCGGCAGCATTAACAATATAAACTCAAGTTTTATCGGTAACTATAACGAAACCACAGGTTCTGCTCTTACCAACAGCGGAACCGTTCAAAATATTGTTGCCGACTACATCATAGGCAATACGGCAGGTCTTGCACGTTCTACTGGAGTACTACCGGCAGATCAGAGTAGCACCCGTTTTGCCAACGGCGGTGCCATCAGCGGTAACGTCGAAGGCGATATCTCTGCCAAACTCATTGCCGCCAACGGTGCATATGCATATAACCGTGCCGCTGGTGGTTTTATGGCCGGTGATGTAAATAATTTGACTGCCGACATCATCTATAACACCGCCGATGGCGATAGTGCGGCAAGCGGTGGTGCCTTTAGCGGCAGCATTAATGGTATTCTTAAATCTGAAAACATTGTCGGCAATAGCGCAATCGGTGGCAATAGCGCGGCCGGTGGCTTTTTGAGCGGCTATGTCAAAACTGTTGACGTTGAAAACATGACCGACAACTATGCAAAAAGTCTGAATAACTCGGTCGGCGGTGCAATCAGCGGTTCTGCCGGAGAAATTTCTATTACCAATATTAAAGATAACTATGTATCTGCTGATACGGGCACTGCCGGGGGCGGTTTTTTGAGTGGTTATGCCGCCAATTTAACGGCAGACACCATCTCCGGCAACCATGCCGAAGGCGGTGAGGGCGCTGCCGGTGGTGCTATCAAAGGCAATATCTATGGCGATATCAATGCCAAAACGGTAACCGGAAACTATGTCAAATCTAATGGTATGTACGGTGCAGTTGGTGGTTTCATGAGCGGTCGTGCCGGCAATGTTACCGGCGATTTCATCGGCAATTATGCCGAAGGAGAGGATACTGTTTCAGGCGGTGCTTTTTATAACGAGCAATATATTTCTCCGATTGGGGTAATTTATGAAATTTATGACGATGATGACGAAGTCGCTTATACCTTTGGTCCGGCTTGGAGCAAAGACCTCGGAGTTTATCCCACCAACTATAACAATAACACATTTGAGGGGAACCATGCTAGCGGAGGCATTGCTTCTGGTGGTGCCATTGCCAACCGCATTTTTATAAATGCCCCTCAATATGACGAATATGAGGAATGGGCATCTGATCATGACAAAACTCCCGAAGATTTTTATAACGGCTTAGTCGAGGATTATCCTGCAGATCAATATGCTTCTTCATGGGAAGAAGCTGTTGCCGCCTCCGGTTTGCCTAATGTGTTGAATTTTAATAATACTAAGTTTATCAATAACTATGCCGATGGTGTATTGGGTGCGGGCGGTGCTATTATGAATACTCTTACGGTTAATGGAGAAGGTGTATTAAACAACGATGGTACAGCCGAGTTTAAAAGCGGCGGTGCCTATGCTGCTACCATATCTGACAGCACATTTGACGGCAACTATGCTCACTCTAACACAGATTTTATGCCTACCCTTGGTGGAGCCATAGCCAATGGTTTTGATTTTGTGGTTTCTCTTGATAATGTAGATTCAAACGATGCAGACACTATTATACAGGCTGCTCGGGAATATAGTGATGAAATCAAAAAACAATCAGCCATGACTATCATCAATAGCACCTTTACCAACAACCATGCCGATAACGACTCAGGCGAGGCCTACGGTGGTGCCATTTATTCCCAAGGCGATCTTAATATCATTGCCAACAATGGCAAAACCTCGCTTTTCTCCGGCAACACTGCCAATGGAGAAAGCAACGCTATCTATATGAAAAAGACCACAGATGATTCTTCTGTAGATTCAGGAACACATCCCTATGTTGGTCCGGGAGAAGCACATCTTGCCGGAGGTTATGTCGGCTCCGATTCCAACCTCAATTTAGGAGCTACAGACAAAGGTGTTGTTCAGTTTGATGATGCCATTGACGGCGACGGATATAATATTAATATTTCGGGCGACGGTACCGGCGTTGTCAAGTTCAATAACTTGGTCAAAAACGTTACCAACTTTACACTTGGAGCAAATTCTATTACCCATTTGGGCTTGAACTCTAAGGTCTATGCTCAAAACATGAACATCAGCGCTTCTTCAATTCCGAGCGGTAATGCTGTTTCTTCTCCGATTATCACGGTTGATGTAGAGGTTGATAAGGATAACAACACCATTAACACCGGACAGATTTATGTTGATAATGATATTGAGGGTAGCTACCGTGTATTGGTCAACTCTCTCAACCCCGATGTCTTGGATAATACCGAAGATGCAGTTGTACCGTTCTTGTTTGCGCCTGAAGATAATACGGATACATCTTCAAGCTTTAGCGTTGCTCGTGTAATCGGTAGCCCGTATCTTTGGGATGGCAAAGTCAATGCTCGTGATGAAACCGAGGGTTCCACCTGGTACCTTAACCTGACTGATGAAGAAAATCCGGAATATAATCCTGATGACCCGCAACCCAAACCGAGCAAAATTTATGCTCCTGAAGTTATTGCCGGTATCGGCTTACACGAGGCGGCTATTGAACAAACCCGCAGCGTCGTTCATAACGTAAAAGGCAAAGTTGAAAGCGGACATGAGTTCTGCCCGGCCTGTGGTATGTACAGCTACAATTGGGACGGCAAAAAACTCCGTAACATTTGGGCATTGGCTCAAGGCGAAAGCGCTAATATTGACAAACCTGTAGATATGGAAGCCAAAATCTGGGGTATAGAAGCCGGCTTTGATGTTCAAAGTGATTTACATAATACTTTGGGTGTATTTGCCTCGTATCGTAAAGGTCAGTATGATTTGTCCGGCAAGGGTAGCAAACTGCGCTCGAATATCGGCTCTGAAATTGACATCAACAGCTATCTCGCCGGATTGTATTACCGCTATGACCATAACTTTAACTGGTTGTTCGGTACTATCTATGGCGGCATACAGGAAGCCGAAGTTGAAACCGAAGACCATATCGCCAAATTTGACACCGACGGCATAGAGTTTGGAGCAAGCATTGAGTTTGGTCGCACCATTCCGCTTGCCAGAGACTTAACCTTAGATCCGAGTGTTGGTTTATACTATACTCAAGTCAACTTTGATGACACCAAA
>CACWLK010000011.1 GCA_902761715.1 uncultured Rhodospirillales bacterium
GTCGATTTTGCCGGTGGCAGACATCGGGATTTTGTCCTTGTACAAAATGGTGCGCGGCATATAGAGCTCGGGGTAACCGTTTTGTTTGATAAAATCACGAAGTTTTTCCATGGTCAAACTCGGCGTATTTGTAACAACAACAATCTGCTCGCCTTTGTGTTCGTGCGGAATTGCCACAACACCACAGGCAAACTCATCGTTGCCCTCATAGGCTTTGGCAATCATATTTTCAACCGCACGCAACGATACCATTTCTCCGCCGATTTTGGCAAAACGTTTGATGCGGTCTTTGATGCTGATAAATCCGATTTCGTCAATCTCTACAACATCACCGGTATGGTACCAACCGTCTTGCGGCGGAACCAAAACGCCGGGGTTGTCGGCAAAAATGTAACCGGCCATAACATTCGGACCTTTAACCACAAGTTCTCCGCCTTTTTCGATACCGTCAACATGTTCCAAACGGCATTGCATGCCGGGGCAAAGTTTGCCGATGGTGCCGAATTTGTTAAACACCATATTGTTACCAGCAACGGCTGGCGAACATTCAGTAGTGCCATAGGCTTCCATAAGGCGAACACCTAAACGCTCGTTCAAAATATTGCGGGTATCAAGTTTTACGCCCTCAGCACCGGCATAGCACAAGCGCAAAGTGCCAAAGTCAAGCGGGTGAGAGATTTTGGCATAGCTACGGAAAAATGTATCGGTACCAATCATGACCGTGGCTTCTAGTTCATACAGCAAGTCGCTGATGACACGGAAATGCAACGGCGATGGATAAAGGAAAACTTTTGCCCCCTGATATAGTGCATAAAGTGTGCCCAAAACCAGTCCGAAACTGTGGAAAATAGGCATTGAGTTCAGCACAACATCGGTGCGGTTTAAGGTTTCAAAAGTGGCAATTTGCCATACGTTGGAAATGACGTTGCGGTTGGACAAGACCACCGCTTTCGGCGCACCTTCAGAGCCGGAAGTAAACAAAATGACGGCACGGTCATCAGCAGTTGCCTTGTAGGGAACATATTTGACCTTATATTGCAAATAAGCCAAAATTTTGGCACCTAAAGAGATTTGTTTTGCAACTTCTTCAAGATAGCAGACTTCAAAGCCGTTTTCTTTGATGGCTTCGACCACAGCTTCAAGTCCGGCTTTTTTGACAAAGAGTTTGGAAGTAATAACCTTCTTTGCAAGGGTGGTTTTTAGCCCGCTGACGATGTTTTGAACGCCGGCGCTAAAGTTTATCATCACCGGAACCTGACCATACGCATTGAGCCCAAAAAACGTGCAAATAGCGGCAACCGAGTTAGGCAAGCAATTGATTCCTGATGAGCGGCTCCTTGGTGAAAATGACGTCCCAAAACATATGAAGCCAGCATAATATCCTTAAAGCTCTTAGGTTTGCGCCCAATGTCTTCCAAAACTTTGGGGCGTTTGAAGCCGCATGCTCTTTTGGCGTGGATTTTGGCGGCTTTAATAAGTTGAGTAAACACGGTCATTTGCGGGTTATACATAGACTCAAAGGCCTGCTCACGCATAATCATATAAATTTCGTTGGAAATGTGGTTGCGTTGATGGCGGAGTTCGTCCTTGAGTTTGAGCGGTCGTGGGGCATCAACAACAATTTTGACTTTTGGAAAATAACGACGGGGCAAACGACCACGAGTGCGTGAGAAATGGCAATATTGCAAACCGTTGATCCAAATCGGGATAACCGGAGAATCGGTTTTGTCGGCAAGCAGTCCGGCGCCTTCATAAATTTTCATAATATTGCCGTTGTTGGTCATGCGGCCTTCAGGAAACATTACGCAAAGACGTCCTTCGTTGACTTTGGCGATGAGTTGTTTCAAGTCAGGAACGTCGATATTGCCGTATTCCATAATATCGGCAGTTTTCATCAACAAACGTACCCAATAGTTACGATAAAGTTGTCCGTGGAGGGCAAAAATCGGGTTGCCGGGCAAAAAGGCAAACAAAACTATCGGATCAACGTAAGAAACATGGTTGGAAATATACAATCCTTTTGTCGGAAGGTTTGAGGGATCAAAACGCATTTCAAATCTGACTTTAAACAATTTGAAAAAACAGCGCAGACAAAAGCGCACAAAGTCACGCATCATAGTATTTTTCTCCAAAAGTAAACATATATTCGGTATATTACACTTTAGGGGGTGTGTAAAGTAGGCACTTTAGGGAAACTATAAAAGCGGCTTGGCTATAATAAAATCAAGGCATTTGAACTTTGAAAAAACTGAAAAATCAGCGCGAAAATTCGGACATTATTTTGCGAAATAAATTTTGGCGAGATTGTTCGTGTTCGGTAAGTTCGGCGGCGACTTCGGCGGCACGTTGATAATCAATGCGCAGAGCATGGATAGCCTTGGCAAGATCTTGTCCTTTGTTCTCGAAGTGAACGCCGGAAAGGACTACCCTGCCCCGACCGTAGTTTTGTGCAACTATTGCCGGCGGACAATCAGCAATATCGGCATAAGTCGCCAAAACCTCAAAGCCAGCTTTTGTCGGCAAAAACTTGGGTCCGCCGTGATAGTGGGCATAGCAGATTTCGTCATCATTAAGCCAACGCAGTCTGACCGCCGCTGATGAGGCGGCATTGGTCATATATGGTCTGATATTGAGTTCTTTATGCAGAGTTCCGACGGCAGAAGCATCAACCAAATTGAGCAGGTCTTGGGTGCGGGTTATGGACATGGGCTTGACGTCGGTTTCAAACTCGACTTTGGTGCAGGCATAATAAGCTCCGGCACAGACACCAAGGTAGTTTCCGCCGTTTTGGACATAGTTACGAATTTTGTCGCTACCGAGAGTTTTGAGTTTTTGGATATATGGGGTAGCGGCACCGCCGGGCATAACCAAAAGCAAAACATTATCGTCTAAGGCATTGTCTTTGATAATGGCTGAAGAATCCGTAAAATCCACGGCAATATCAAGCGGAGAAAAATGCTCGGTCAGGCGTTTTTCCAAATTGTTTAAGTCCCCGCAACCATAATCACGGTAGATTAAAACCTTTTTTTCGTTCAAAGTTATTTTTCCTTATTCTTCTGCCGGGCGTCCGAGACGGATGTTTTCAAGGCGGGCAAGGCGTTGAGCGGTGCTCGGGTGAGTACTGAACAGGCGAGACATGCCCTCGGTAGCAGTGAGCGGGTTCATAATAAACATATGAGCCGTTTGAGAAGTGGCGTTGGCAATGCGGTTGCCGTTGGCATAATCATCAAGTTTGGCAAGAGCAGACATAAGCCATTCGGGGTGTTCGGTCAAATGGGCGGCACCTTCATCGGCACGGAACTCACGAGAACGAGAAATAGACATACGGATAATGGTGGCGGCAACCGGCATAAGAACGGTGGCAATCAACACACCTAAGCCTTTGGCTCGTCCGTTGCCGTTACGACCGGCCAAACTACTGCGGGCAATGTTACCGATCATAACTATGGCACCGGCAAAAACAGCGGCAATGGTGCTGATTAAGATGTCATAGTGGCGGACGTGGCTCATTTCGTGTGCTAAAACGCCCTCGATTTCCTGCGGGGTCATCAAGTCAACCAAACCTTGAGTGGCGGCGACAGCGGCATGAGAGGGATTACGCCCTGTGGCAAAGGCATTAGGAACTTGTTCGGGGATAATGTAAACCCTCGGCATAGGCAAGCCGGCTCGATGTGCCAGACGAGAAACAATGTCATAAAGCAACGGAGATGTTTTGGCATCAACTTCAATGGCGTTATAATGTGCCAAAACCATTTTGTCGCTGAAAAAATAGCTGATAAAGTTGGTGGCCAAAGCGGCATAAAAAGCAACCGTCATTCCGGTGCTACCGGCAAACAGATTGCCAACCCACATAAAAATTAATACGAGAGCAGTCATAAGTGCGAGAGTTTTGGTCTTTTCCATTGCAGTAATCCTAAAGTCAAAATAAATCTGCTGATACTGTGCAACAAAACAGATAAAAAATCAAGTAACATTCTTGAAAGAATATTAAGTTATTCGAGCAAAAAAAACAGGCGAGGAAGCTGTCTTTTCAAACAGCCTCTCGCCTGTTCCGAGAACCGCAAATATGTAACTAGTAGCTAATTGTTACAGTATATTGACCGGTATAGTCTCCGGCAGGAGCATTGACAGTTACGTGCAAGGTAGCACCGACATTAAGATCTGTATCCCCTGCAGGAATGTTGTTGCTTCCGGTCGGGAAATCTGAGGTGAATGTATCAACCGTCAAATTCGTGCCATTAGCTGATACGGTAGTAGATGCCGGCAAAGATATTGTGGCCGTAACCGGAGCTGTTCCGCCGTTGTTAATGACAAATTTACCTGATTTCGGCGCATTGGCACTGTCATCTACCAACATTGTACTAACTGTACTTGTTCTGCCATCGGCATGGTCAAGTGTTACGTTATGAGCTTGTGATGAAAGCATGGTACCAAAGTTCATATCTTCACTTTCTGTAATTGTTACAGGAGCAATGATTTTTGCCTTTGCGTCACCTTGTGCGCTATCACTAGCTGCCATAGTATTTGTTGCACAGAAGCATAATGCGATGGCTGTTAATGGTAATAAATATCTCATTGCGGCCTCCTTGGTTAGTTGTTAAACATAGGTATATTGTAGCATAAATTTGAGCAAAAATCTAGCAAAACCGGAAATAATGTTTTGTGTAAAAACAATAGGTTATGCGTTGATTTGTGTATAATTTTACGAAAAAGAATAAAATTTTATGATAAAAGAAAAAGAAAAAAGGCTGTTTTGCAACAGCCTTTTTAGTTTAGGAACGAGAGAAAACTATGCTAGTAACTTACGGTTACGTCAAAACTACCCGTATATTCTCCACCCGGTTTGTCAGCGGTGTTGCCGAGAGTTCCGCCAACAGTAAAGTCATCGTGTTCGGCTGTGGTCAAAGTGGTTGTTGTAGAAGACGGGGTTAAAGAAGTAACCGGAATGGTTGCTGAACCATCAGTAATCGTGGTGTTGGGGATTTCTGCAACGGTAACAACCTGGCCTGCAACATCAGGCTGGTGAGTAAGTTTGATGCGTGCAGCTTGAGGGGTGTTGCCATCGTCAATCAAATAACCTTCACCACCGCTACGTTGACCAGCGTGGTTAACTACAACGCCGTTAGCACCAATCGACATAGTACCAAAGTTGAGTGAATCGGTAGTTGAGTCAGATTGAACTTCAACCGCAGAGACAAGTTTGGCTTTGGCATAGCCGTGGCCAGAGGCTTCAACTGCCATGGCTTGATTGGCAACCAAGCATGCAGCAATTGCGGTTAAAGGTAATAAATATAAGTTTTTCATTGTAGTCTCCTTCGGCTAGTCAATCATGGGTTTATTGTATCATAAAAAAGCATAAAAATCGAGTAAAATCGTAATCATTATAACGGGCAGAAGTTAAAAATTGCTTTACAAAAAAGACTCGGGGTTTTAGGCATAAAATGTTATGCCTAAAAGCACGATATTTCTTGTGGATAAAATAAAAAAGGCTGTTTGTTAACAGCCTTTTTTAAACATTCGAATGTAAAAAATAATTTTTAGTAGTTGATTGTTACGTGGTACGTGCCAGTGTAATCACCTGCTGTAGCATTTTGAGAAACGGCTAGTTGACCACCAACTTTAATTTCTGTGTCTCCGTTTTCAAAACTAGTCGATCCTGTAGGGCTAGCATTAAGGCCTGTTACATTAAGAGTTGTTGTGCCGTTACTAATGGTTGTAGAACTATCAACAGATATTGTACCATTTACAGGGTTTGTTTCAGTATTTGTAACTGTGAACAATCCTGATTTTGGAGTATTGCTATCCGAGACCAACATTGCATTATTTGAACCAGTTCTGTTGTCTGTGGTACCAACAGTTACAGTATGTGCTGATGAAGACAACATCGTACCAAAATTCAAATTACCAGAACTGTAACCTGTACCACCAGCCGCAATTGTTAATGGTGCGATGATTTTTGCGGTAGCATTACCTGTTCCTGAAATTGACGCGGCCATGGCTTGTTGTGCGGTGAAGCATAAAGCAACAGCGGTTAAGGGTAATAAAATTTTATTCATTTGAGATCTCCTAAATTTAGTTTTCTGGTTAGAGATTAGAGTGTAAGTAGTAAAAAAACATTTAACCTAACATAAATTTTATAACCCTTTGTTTTAGGCGAGTCTTTTTTGCGTTCTCGTGCGCATACACGCATAAAGTTGTTAATAAATAATTAAAACTATACACGCGTGCGCGTGAAGTTGATAATCTTGATAGTGTTTTATAATAATTATCTGGGATATCTAATCATGAAATCTAGTAAATACATATCTTTCTGGCTGGTTTTGATGTCAGGGGTTTTATACTCCGTTGTCGCAACCGCCAATATTTCGGTTTTTCCATACAGAATCGATTTTGAAAGCTCAGGCCGTAAAAGAGTGCAAACGGTCAGAGTTATTAATACTTCTGACAAAGAACAAACATATCGTGTATCAATGGTTAACTATGTGCAAAAGCCGGACGGCTCTTTGGTCGAGGTTGATACCGATGACAAGTTTTATGCTCGCAAGCATTTGACCTGGTCTCCGCGTCAGTTCCACCTTAAACCGAGAGAGATGCAAACCGTAAACATTGCTCGCAAGGGCTTGTCTAATCTGCCGGACGGGGAATATGTTTCGCACCTGAAAGTGCAAGAGGTTTTGCTCGGCGACCCCAATCGCAAAAGAGATGTTGATGCAAAAACAATTTCTATGACTTTGACACCGTTGTTTGCAGTTACAATCCCCGTAACTATCGAAAAAGGCGACAATTTGGTCAGCAAAACCGAGGTTGTAAGCTACAAAAAAGTTGCTGCAAACAAAATTGAGTTTTTGCTCAAACGTTTGGGCAACAAGTCGTCTCGCGTTAACCTGGTTGTAGAATCACCAAAAGGTGAGCAACTCGGTCGTTTGAATGAGGTCAAAGTCTATATGACCAACACACAACTCGCTATCACAATGAACACAGAGAAGGATCTGCCGGCAAAGGCTGTTTTGAAGTTAGAGGATGCTAAGACAAAGAAAGAAATCCTCAGAAAAGACCTTCAGTTCTAAACTGGGACTTGTTCTGATCTTTCTTGGCGTTGTGGGTGTATCACCCACGACGAATTTGGCGTCTGCGCAAGTTTTTGGTGACGGAGATCCATTGATTTTGGAACCCGTCATTCAGAATTTTTATGAAACAGACTATGCATATGCTTATGAAACCAACTCAAAACTGTATATTTCTATCTCGCAAGTAGCAACATGGCTTGGTTTTGCGTATGAAAAAGAGGGGAACCAAGTCAAGTGTTATTGGAGCAACACTCCCGAAAACGTAGTGGTTAGCCTTGCCGACAAGACGATTAATGTTGATGGCAAAGAAGAGCCGTTGCAGGATAGTGATTTCAAATATATTGAAAACGAGTTGTTCGTTTCAAACGACTTTTTGAAACGAATTATGAATGTGGAAGCTGAAGTTGAGCCTTTGGCAATGCAGCTCAAACTCGACAGCCCGTATGAGTTCCCGACAACAAAACAAAAAATAGCTAAAAAACGTCGTTCAAAAGGTATTTATCACCAAGAGATCGAAAGTTTTAAGAACTATAGTTTTGATGAGCGTTTGTTTGGTACGCCGGTAGCAGATTTAACCATCGGCAAAGGTTGGGCACATTATGAAAACGGTACAACCACAAACAACGACTCTTATTCTTTGAATTTGGCCGGACTGGCCGGGGGTATGGACGTAAACGCTTATATCTACGGCGACTCGTATGACGACCGCAAACCCAAAATGCGAATCAGCGCAAGCAGAGAGTTTATAAATGAACCGAAGAACCCGCTCAATATGAAAAAGATTGAAGTCGGTGATTTGAACGGTGTCGGTAACTCTTATTTTGCAAGTTCGGCAAGCGGACGCGGTATTAGTGCAAGCAGCTTCAAAAACCTGGTTACTTCTGCCGATAAAACTATTGATATTACCGGTCCGTTGCAGGACGGTTGGCAGGTTGAGTTGTATTGGAACGACCAATTGCTCGGCTATCGCCAAAACGGTAAAGAAGGACAATACAGTTTTCCAAATATCCCTGTATCGTATGGTTTGAACACGTTTAAGTTGGTGTTCTATGGTCCTTATGGCGAAGTAAGAACTGAAGAAAAGCGTTATTATTCAGGTACAAGTCCGGTAAAACAGGGTGAGTTTGGTTATACATTTGCGGCTTATCAGCCCGACAGATATATTGTAGAGGTCAATGAGCCGTTTGCTTATGATCGTAAGACAAGCAAATCTGTGGTTGATTTGGTCGGGTACTATGGTTTGAGCGACAACTTGACTTTGATGGGCGGATATACCGAAACACCTGATGTACAAAAAGTTATTTCGCAAAACTTTGGTATGACAGGTTTGCAATATGCAATTGATGGTTTGTCATTGCAGTATAACCTCGAGCGCAACTTCGACAACGATAAAACCGGTCACCACATTGAGGCCCAGGGCGATGTGAGAATCGGTACGTTATATGCGGCAATTGATGACTATAACGGAATACACTCCCCGGTATCAGAGGTTGGCGGAGATTTTATCAAAAACAGTTATGAAATGCGCTTGAGCGGTATGTTGCCGTACAGCATACCATATTATTTGAGTTGGAGAAACGGCAGATATGAAAACAGCAACTATCACTTTGACGAGTTATTCGGAAGGTTGTCAAAACAAGTAGGACAAGGTGTAAACCTCACTCTTGAAAACAGCTACTTTAATACTCACCGCAAAAACGGAATATCGGATGACTTAAGATTGGGCGCTTATAAATGGTGGGGTGCATTTACAACCGAAGCGTGGTTGACCTATAGAGTAAAACCGGACAATGAGTTCAAAGAAATTAAACTCCGCGGAGACTGGAGAACCGGAAGACGAACATATATTTCGGGTGAATATACACACGATTTGCAGACAGACATGGATTATCTGTCATTGTCGGGAAGTAAGGTGTTTAGTTTTGGTGGTCTGAGCCTGTCAATGACAACTGACAGAGACTTTAATTTCAGCACCTATTTGACTTATAACGTAAGCTTGGCCAAAGAACCGGGTGCAGCAGGCGTTCTTTATACCGGAAATTCGCGTTTTAGCGACACGGGTAGTTTGTATGTTAATGTAAAAGATGAGTTCGGGCAACCGCTTGAGGGCGTGGGTATTAATGCCAACGGTTTGGAAAGAGAAGTTTATACCGACGAAAACGGAAACGCCCTGCTCTCTGATTTGCAGACATATGAAAAAACCAATATTAGAGTTAACTCCGAGACTTTGCCGGATATTGCATTGCAAGCGCTTAATGATGAATATAAGCTGGTGTTGAGACCGGGAACCATTCGCACCCTCGATATGCCGTTTGTTCATAAAGGTGCGGTTGAAGGACAGTTGTTTAACCCCTATGACAACATGATGTTCGGTTATATGATTGCGGCATTGGATGCCAACGATAACGAAATCGGCAGAACTTTTGCCGATACGTCGGGTATGTTTATTTTGGACGATTTGCCATACGGCACTTATAAAATCGTAATCAGCAAAGACGGACATACTTTGGCCGAAAAGAAAGATGTTAAAGTTGATGATATTTCAATTTACCTCGAGGGCGAAATTTTACTCGATACATCGGAAATTGAAGAAGCCGCAGAAGAAATTCCCGAGTATTTGAAGGAAGAAGTTGTGTTTGAGGCAACAACCGACGATGAGGAAGAAGTTGTTGATGATAACTCTTTTGACTTCTACGACGAAACTGAGGGCAACTTTGCTGAAGATGAAGAAGAGGAAGAAGAAGAAATAGAAATTGAAATTATCGGTCAAAATGCGGAAGAATATGTTGTTTCTGATGATGAGGAAGAAGAAGAGGAAGAAGACCTGATTGATAAAATTAACCGCCTTAAGAAACAACTCTCTGAGGCGTTGGCTAAAGCGATGGACTTTTCAAATTGATTTGATGCGAATTTTGTGATATATTAATAAGTGATATTTTATTTTTCGGCTTATTATTATAATCTGCGACGTGTTCGTTATGGTTAGAGTAATGGGCTTTTGTTTAACATTTAATTTTTTAAAAACATGAGCTACAAGACTCGTGAGGAAAAGGCATCCAATCTTGTTCTGCTGGGACTGTCGGGTGCGTTGGCCAGTATTTTTGCTGGTGAACTTTGGGTAAACAACATCGTCTACGATGTAGCTGTTACCGGCACCTTCACCGTTATGTTTGTCGTCGGCTGTGTGCTGATGTGCATTTATGAGGTGAAGAGTGTTAACGGATGGCTCCCCAAGGCGTGCATTGTCGGCGCTTTCGGAGTGGCAGCGTTGTTGCCAACCGAAATTATGGCTGACTGGGTGGCACTCAACTTTTTCGGGGTTGATTTGCCTCAGGTTACCCCCTACTATGCATTGCCTCTAGGCGGTACGTTTATCTTGGGGTTGATAGCAATTATGGCTAAGCCTCTGTTTGCTAGCATCCGTCGCAGGTCGTAGAGCAAAACAACAAAGTATCGTTCATCCCCGTTTTCATCTGAAATCGGGGATGAATTCTTTTAAATATATATATAAGTATAAAAAAAGAGTTTCTCCTTTGAGGGGGGAAACTCTTCTTGTTTGTGATAACACTTTCGTCAACGGCGATGGTGTGGACGGTGCGGACGATGACGAGGTGCGGGTGGCGGGGGCAATGGACGGCTTCTGACCACAACGAGCCGGAGCAACAACTACACGGGGGGCCGGAGCGACGACAACACGAGGAGCAGGAACAACCCTGACAGGGGTAGCGACTACTACGGCGGCTGGTCTTACGGCAACGCCGGTTGGAGTAACTACTGCAGTTGTGCCAACACACGACGTCATAAATAACGCTACTGTAACGCCGATAAGGGCGAAAAGAACTCTCTTTTTCATAAAGTCTAGGTATTTAATACGTTAATAATTCTGTTATCAATTGCTGATTATACCACAAAATCGGAGTTTTGTCTATAAATTATTTTGTATACGATTTTTTAGGAAAATTGTTGCATAATATTGTGAGTGTGGTATAATTTAGACAAAATAGACAACAGCTTGTCGGAGCCAGAAAATGACTAAAGAGGCAACAAAACGCAGAATTGACAGCTTGCGAGCAAAATTGAGAGCCGCTGCATTGACTGCGACGGTCGTTTTGGGTATGAATGCAAAAGCTCAACAAAAAGTTGACCGGCAAGATCCCAAGCAAAATGACACGGAAATGATTGCCCCAGCTCCTCAAAACGGTCTTGAGGTTGTTCCTGAAGAACGTCCCAGCATAAGAGCGGCCGCTGCAGCTTCTGCAACTGGAGTTAATACCCTTGGGTCGCTTGTCAATTTGAAAAATTTTACTTGGGATGTTGAGATGGCAAACGGAATTTCTGGTTGCGAAACCAGTGATAAAATTGCTAATCATGCGGTAAAGGTAAAATGCAACACAGATAACCAGCATTGTTATCGCGGGGTTTTAACAATTTTGGAAGAAGCAGGCATACATATTGATAATCCCGGTTTAAGTGCTTATATGGCGATCCCCAAGTTAAGAAAAATGCCAGAATTTAAGGAAATTAAATGTGATTATAGCGCACTGCCACATTTACCGGAAGGAACAGTTGTTGTTCAGGACCATGGAAAGAACGGCGAGGCTAAGCACGGACATATATTTGTGATTTCGGAAGAAAACGGTAAAAAAGTACAAAGATGCGGACAACGTGATCAATGGCAGTTGCCTAAGAACAACAATCGTCGCACTAAAAGACGTATGGAGCACTATGGAAGCCTGCATGTATTTGTACCAACCGATTGTTTGATTGACCAAGAAACTTTTGCAAAATTGTATGAAATGGGGTGCATAAATCCTGAACTTGTATCAATGTTAACGGAAAAAGTTGACAAATTGGAAGAAGTTGAAAACGGGCTTACCACAAACGCTCAAAACACTTTGCAAATTACTCCACAGATGATTGAACAAAAAATGCAAAGGCAACAATAATAAAAATTATATTTTTCTGATATTTACAAAACGCAAAACGTAATATATATTTTGTGTAGTTTTGTTATTGGGAGAATATTCATGAAAAGTATTATCAATTATATCAAATTTGGACGCGGCATCGGAGCAAGATGGCTGTTCTTGTATGCAATTGTTGTTTCTATTGTGCTCGGCGTAAGTATAAAGATCGCCGGATATTATGCAACACCGACATTGCAAAGCATTGCCGATCAACTGTTGCCGATTAAGATTGAAAACGGCGTAATTGTTGAGCCGGAAAACACTGTCAAAGCAGTTAAGCTTGATGCAGAAGAATTAAGCCAATATCCGATTATTTTGGATACTACGCTTGAGGTAATTGATACCGCAGGTTTGCGTGACGGTATATATATTTCTAAAAAAGCCGTCTATTTTGTAAATGATAATCAGATCAGAGTACATAACTTTAGTGGCACAATGGATTTGCCTAAAGGCGACTACACCGATATGTTTAAGAAAATCGCCGTATATGTCGCTTGGTTTATGGGATTGTTGGCTTTGATAGTTTTGTTTATCGTATATTTGGCGCTGACAGCATTTTATGCAATCTTTGCTACAACTCTGTCAAAGGTTTGCAAAGTAAATCTGGATTATCCGGCCGGAATGCGTTTGAGCGCATTGGCTTACATCTTTACCTCGGTTTTGTTGGCAATCTTGCGTCTGTGCGGTTTGAACACTCCTCTGTGGTTGTATTTTATTGCGGTAATTGCTCTCCAAACCATAGTTTTGAAGCTTATGACCGTTAAAGAAGAACCAAGCACAAAGAGCGTAAATAAAATCTAGTATATAAGTAAAAAGAAACACCCCCAGGTCAGGGGGTGTTTTTTTATGCCTTGAGTTTTGATAAATACCAGTATTCAATTATTGAGAATATGCCGTAACATGTGATATAAAGACCAATCAGAGTGGTAAGAGTAAAAGCGCCAAACATCGGATGAGCCATAATTAAAAATGAAAAAGCCACTCCGAGAATGCCGATTGTAAATGTCCACCCCCACGGCAACATACTTTTGTATGAGCGAACAGATCTGACAATATGAATTATGCCGACCGCAAGGCACCAAACCGCAAAAACTGCCGGTATACTGGCTGCGGTTATGCCTAAATTGGCAACCAAAATCAATCCGATAAAAATGTCAAACAGTCCGACAAAAAGCCCCCAACCTAAGTCTGCCGATGCTGAACTAAATGCGTAGCCGGCACCGGTAACCATAAATGCAATGCCGATGTATAGGGCGAGCGCAACAAGGCTGGTAACAGGATTGGCGCATATGTATATTCCGAGAATGGTCATAATTATGCCAATGCACAGGCTCCACATTTCGGCACTCATTATGAGATCAGGTAGTGTTATATTCTTTTGTTTTGCCATAATCTTCTCCTTATACTTGTTTTTTCAGAGCAGATATAGGCATGAAAAATGAGTTTTAAAGATGAATTTTCGTTGATTTTGGACAAAATTGGATTATAATTAAATTAATAGGTCGGAGATAATAAAAATGACAGATGATGAGTCAAAATTCTCTAATGAAGCAACAAGAAAAGGTATGCGTTTCGGCTATGGACGAGGACAGCCGTCTGCCTATGCTCCCAAACAACGTTTCGGAAAGCCGCAAGAGCATAAAGAACGACCGCAAATTCATGACAGAATTGAAGAAACAAGAGAAAAAATTCAATCTCGGCGTGAGGGCGACGGAAGATCACAAAATAATCCTTTACTGAAGGCCGGATTTGAAGTTCAGCAAACCGAGTTTTCTCGTGAAAATCATCTGTTAGCTACAAAATTCCGTGCATCTTTCAGTCGAGAAGATGAAAAAGCCTTGGCAGAGCATTTGGGCAAAAACAACTTTAGGCTCGGATTGTATAAAGAGGTTGAAAAAGACGTCCAAAGTGAAATTGCAGATATTGCTTTTTCGGGAACGGTCGAGCGACCACGGGCAGGATTTTCAAGCCGATATAAAGATATTGTGGATTTTCCGTATAAATATTCGGTAACACCGCATAAGCCGGAAGATTATGATTTGAGCAAAAGTATGTGGTCAAAAATGCGAGCTTTGCCGGAATTTGCCGCCATTGAGAAAAAAGTAGTTACGGAAATGGCTAAAGCCGGTATTCCACCTGATATATTACCGGAAATGAGCTTAAATGATTTTAAGCATTTCTTTGCCGTGCATTGTAATGTCGGCGGGGGATATGCGTATTCAAAAATCTTTCCGCAGACTGACGAAAAAGGTAATGTTTTGCGAGACAGAAACGGGAAAATTGTTACCACAAGTGCAAAGCAAAAGGCGACCATTGAATTTATTACTAAAAACGAAAAAGAATTCCGTGATTTGATGATGAAACAACCGCACGCCAAGCAGGGGTATGTTAATACTCTGGTTCAGGAGATGAAAAGAGGAAGCACGGATATGACAAAATACTTGTCGCAGCACCCTGATTGGAAAGACCAGACGGCGATTAACCTGCATCATATTGTCGGCAAGAAAGACGCCAGATTGCTTGAAAGCATGGGGTTGTCCTTTGAGCATATCAACAGTCTTAATAATTTGTGTGTAATGGATTGCGGCACCGTTGGTTTGCTGGCCGAAAAGCAAAATGATACTTCTAAATATGTACGAATTTTGGCCGGTACTCACGGAGAAGCTCACAACCATGAAACAACATTCCGTAATGCCAGAATGCATAAACCTTCAAAATGGGGAGAGAAAACACCTCCGACTGAGGACGGCGTAATTATGCGTATTGAACCGGCACCGGGTGTTGCTTGTATGATTGGTGTAAACGGAGTGATTATGGACGAGCAACGAAAAACCTTTGACTTGGAGCATCGTTGCCGCCCTGACCTACACCCTGACGGACTGAACAAGCAAAGCAATCAACCTGTAAATAAAGATTATGGAGCAGAACTATCATGAGTTTGGAACAATTGTCCGCTATTTTGAACGAAAATGAAGAGGTCGGAAAAAATGATGCCGCTTCTGCCGTTCAGATTAATATCGCAAATGTAAAACTACGCAAAAACGGAATTAATGAAATTCCGCAGGATTTTGCTGATATGCTCCAAAAATATAACGGATTGTCGTGTGACGGCAATGTAATATTCGGCGTTGATACAAAAACAATGTTCTTTCCGGATTTGGTTGATGTAAATTGTCGTATTTTGAAAGATGAAGACACATCTTGCATAATTTTGGGGCAAGATGAAGATAATTTTTTGGTTTATGACTATCAACCGAAAAAATACCGTATAATTGATCAGGAAGACTATGAAGAAAAAGTCGTTACCGATGATTTGACTTATGCTGTTGCCTGGATTTTGAAAATCTAGAAGCGATTGGGATTAAAACCACCGTTATTGTAATCATTAGAATTGTTGTAACCGCCCTGTCCGTAGTCAGGATGATTGTATCCGCCTTGACCATAGCCATTCTGCGGATATCCGCCTTGTGCGTTATAAGGTGGATAATTATTGGGGGCAGAAGGTGCTTGCTGAGATTGCATATATTCTCGCTGGCGCTCGGCTTCTTCCTGCTGTAAATCATAAATAGAGGAAATTATCGTATCCCGAAACTGAAGAGGGTAATTAACGTCTTCAATACAAATGCGACTTTCATCATTACCGACCTGAATTACAACATCGCCGGCGCCAAAAAAGCGTTGTGCCAGGTTCCTGGTGATTTGAACGTCGTTTATCTTAGCCAGAGGAATGTCTTTTTCATGGATATTGATAATTCCACGACGGATATAAACTCGTTGGTTGGTAACCGCATAAATTTTCAAACGGTTATCAAGGCGCTTGTAAAAATAGGGAATAAACAGGCATGCACCGGCAAAAATGATAACGCTTGAAAAACTGACTACAGCATTCATCCATGTAATATTGATGCCATCAACCGCACCACTCATGGCAAACAACATCATCAACACGCCTATACAAAACAGCAACATCGGAAAAACGAACACTTTATAGCTAAAGTGAACTTCTATTTTGACGTATTCATTAGGTCTGAGTTCAAGCGACATTGCAACTCCTTGTTCGTTTAAAATATAAAATATTTTTTTATATCTGGCAACAATTAAACATATATTCATCGAAATTTAACCAATAACACCTTATTTTTTATATGTTTATTGAAAAAAAATGAACCCGATCGTCAGGTTTTTCGTTTTAGCTGATGTAAGGAGGTTGAAATGGACGATATTTCAAAATTGTTGCAAGAGGCAAAGCCTTTATATATTGCCCGCAAAAAGCAACGTAACCGTATTAAGGCTGTACTTTGTATGTTGGTCGGAGCGGTTATGATCAGTACGTTTATGCCGCAAAAATCTGCTTTTGTCGACAACGGCGAATGGGTTGATTATGAACAATATATCAGTCAGACTTCACCTATTGAGGATATGGGGCTGCCTGTTGATGAGTATGGTTTATTGATGGTCAGCTGATGAGAGATATTATCCAAGAAAACAGAGGTTTTATACGATCCGTTATCCGCAGAGTTACCGGCTCGTATAATGAAGATATTGAGCAGGAAGTGTATATTAAAACCTGGCGCAATATGGAAAACTATCAGGAACAAGGCAAGTTTAAGCAGTGGTTGGGTATGCTGACCGCAAATGTTTGCCGAGATTATTTTCGCTCTAAAATAAGCCGTGAACAATCGGCCGAAATCGGAGATGAAGAAGTTCTGAATAATATTCCCGACAGTTTTTCACAGGAAAAAATTGTAGATGCCAAACAACGGCAAAAAATTATATTAAAAGCTGTTGATGAGTTGCCGGCAAAAATGCGTAAGGTTGTTGTATTGCACGAGTTTGAAGACATGCCGCTGGAACAAGTGGCAAAAAAGCTCGGTCTTCCGCTCGGAACCGTAAAATCAAGGCTGTTTAATGCCAAAAAGATATTAAGTCAAAAACTCGTACATTTAAAAGGAGAATAACCATGAACAAGAAATTTTTAATGCTAACTTGCGCTGCCGCTCTGTTGATAGGTATCAACAGTGTTCGGGCTGTAGAAGAAGAACCGATTACACCACCGCCGGCGACAGAAAAAGCTATGTCCAGAGATGATATGCACAAAATGCGTGCCGAAAAATTTGCTCAAGAACTGGGGTTGACCGATGAACAGCGCAAAAAAGCCGAGGAAATTCGTAAAGCAGATTTTGAAAAAATGCGCCCGCTGATGGATGAAATGAGAGCTCTGCGTGAAAAAATGGATGCAATGCGTCAGGAAAACATGAAATCATTTGAGGCGATTTTGACCCCTGAACAACAGGTCAAGTTAAAAAAGATGATTGAGGAGCATAAACGTAAAATGGATGAAAGAGGATTCCGTCATCACGGCAGACATCCGGAAGGAGCACCACGCCCGATGCCGGAAGATGTACATCATAAATAAAAAAAACATAACTCAATAAAAAAGGACGTCTTAGTGACGTCCTTTTTTGTGCAAAAAGTTGGGATAAGCGCGTTTAATGCTTTACCTTAATAGTTTATTAAAACAAATAAGCTATACTGTATATAGGGGAAAAAGTATGTTTAAGAAAGTCATCATATATGCTTTGCTATTTCAGCTTGTGAGCACTGTTTCTGCCAATTCGACAGAAACAGTTTATAGTTATAATGATTTGTTAACCGCCCTGGCTAATGCAAATGCCGATGTTATTTTGGATATGAACGGGGCTGGGATAGACCTTGACGGCGGTGATGGAGTTACTATCGGTGAAGGTCAGACGGTTGTTTTCAAAAATATCGGTACAGATGGCGAAAGTGCGTGGACGGATACGGCACGTAATATCATAAACAACGGCACAGTTGCAATTGATAATGTAATATTTAAGGAAAATAACACCACAATAAACAAAGCTTTTATAGGGGCTATTTTGTATAATACGAATACACATGTGGTGTCTATAACCAATTCGGTTTTTGATTCAAACTATGCAAAAAGTCTCAACACTTCTTTATGGGGCGGTTTGTTATTTAATGGAAGACCAACAACCTCAACCAACCAAGAAATGACCGATGCGGTTATTGATTTAATTCAAAATGTTTCGTTTACAAACAATAATACATTTTCTGAAGTTGGAGCTCCGCACGGAGCGCTGCTTTTGAATCAATATGCCAAAATAGGAACAATAGACAACGCGCTGTTTGAAAACAATACCATGACAGGAACTCCAGACAAATCAGGCGGTGCACATGGTGTTGGTATTGACAATAACGAAGCCGGATTTATTGAAAAAATAACTAACTCAACTTTTAGAAATAATTATACCTATCGCACAGGAACGCAAGAATTCAGTTCGGGGACTAATTATCATGCCAGTGGCGGGGCAATGGACAATTATAACTATATTGGAGAAATCTCAAACTGTGTGTTTGAGGGCAACCATGCTTCAACAGAGTCCGCATCAGCAAGCACAACCGGTGGTGCGATAATGAATGTTGCATATGTGACCACAACCGACATGTCGAAAGGTTATATAGGTAAAATTGTTGATAGTAAATTTATAAACAATTATCTTGATGCTACGGGAAGAGCTTCAGGTGGAGCTATTGCTACGGGAGGACAAAGCGGAGATAACACATGGGCTGAAATTGAGGAAATTACTAACGTAATTTTTAAGGATAACTATGCAAAAAGTGCACAATCATATGCGTCCGGAGGAGGAATAGATAATAACGGTAATATAGGTATAATGGTAGCATCATTTTATAATAATTATGCTTCTGCGCAACGTAATGATAGCGGATATTATGGTGCTTACGGTGGTGCTGTAAGTAACTTAGGTAAAATGGAAAGTATTATAGCTGATTTTGTAGGTAATTATGCTGAAAACACATCAGGAATAAGTGCTGTTGCTGGTGGTGCTATATATAATCGAAATGGAGAGGGAATAAACGAACTTAAGGGTAATTTTAAAAATAACCATGCTTATGCAACGGATGGAGTAGCATACGGAGGAGCAATAGTGAATTATAATTCTTCTATTGGCACAATAGAAGGAGATTTTGAAAGTAATTATGTAACTTCCAGTAATAGTCATGGGCAAGGCGGTGCTATTTATAATCGAGGGCCTATTACCCTAATTCACGGCAACTTTGATGGTAATTATGCTATTGGTGAAAATAATGCCAATGGTGGAGCTATTAATAATAATTCAGGAAGTTCAATTGGAGAAATTGTGGGCGATTTTACAAATAACTATACAGAGAGTACAGGAGAAGGAACCGCAGGCGGTGGTGCAATAGTTAATTATGTGCAAATAGACAGCATTAAAGGAAATTTTGTAGATAATCACGTAAAATCTGTTGGTGGTAGTGTGGCAGGTGGGGCAATTAGAAACAATACTTCAAGCTCGGGATCAACACCAGGTATAGGTGAAATATCAGGTATATTTGAGAACAACTATGCGGAAAGCGGAAGTAATAAGGCTTTGGGCGGAGCCGTTTTTAACAATAATATTATCGGCAATATAAAGAACTCAAGTTTTATTAATAACTCAGTCAAGGGTAATGAAGAATCTGCCGGTGGTGCAATTTATTCAAGCAAAGATATTTTAATTACCGCTGATAACGGCGTGTCATTGTTTGAGGGAAATACTGCAAACGGCAAGAGCAATGCGATCTATATGAAAGGAACCGAGGCGATTGAAGATGAAGAAAATCCGGTTGCGGAAGAGATTATCAATTTGAACTTATCAAGCCTGAACAACGGCAATATAACCTTTAATGATGCAATTGACGGGCAATTGTATAATATCAATATTTCCGGCGACGGTACGGGCGTAATTAGATTTGATAACGAGGTTAAAAATGTGAACAACTTTACGCTCGGATATAATTCTCTTACTCATCTTGGAATTAATTCAAAAGTATATGCACAAAATATGAAAGTCAGTAGTTCGGCTATTCCCGGCACAAATGATGTTTCTTCCCCGATTATTACGGTAGATGTAAAAGTTGATAGAAATAAAAATACGGTTAAGAGCGGGCAAATTCACGTTGATAATGACATTGAAGGTGAATATCGGGTGCTGGTCAATGCACTAACACCTGATGTGTTGGATAAGACCGAAGATGCGGTTGTACCGTTCCTGTTTGCTCCGAATGATGACGAAGGCACGGCATCAAGCTTTGCGGTAGCTCGCGTAATCGGAAGTCCTTATATGTGGGACGGAGCGGTTAATGCCGAAGGCGAGACCGAGGGCGCAACCTGGTATCTTAATTTGACGGATAAAAGAAACCCTGAATATGTTCCACAAAAGGGATATCCGGTGGTTCCGGAAATTGTTGCCGGAATAGGTTTGCAAAGTGCGGCAATTGAACAAACTCACAGCGTGGTAAGAAATGTAAAGAACAAAGTTGATGTTGAGAGAGATTTTTGCCCAAAATGCGGTTTTTATGATAACGGTTGGCACCACAGAAGATTAAATAACGGTTGGGTTGTAGCACAAAGCGAGAGCGCAAATATAGATGCTCCTTCAGACGTGGAAGCAAAAATCCATGGCGTTGAGGCGGGGTTGGATTTCCAAGGCGATTTTCATAATACACTTGGTGTTTTTGTATCATATCGTAATGGTGAATATGAATTCTCCGGCAAAGGTAAGGAATATTTTTCAAGATATAGTTCAGATATGAGTATAGACAGTTACCTTGCGGGTTTATATTACCGTTATGATAGAAACCTGGCATGGCTGTTTGCAACCATTTATGGCGGTATGCAAAAAACAGAGACCAAAACCGGGGACAGAGTTGCAAATTTTGATACACAAGGGACAGAATTTGGAGCAAGTATTGAGTTTGGTCAAGGAATGCCGTTAACACACAGTCTGACTTTAGATCCGAGCGTAGGTTTATACTATACGCAAATAAACTTTGATGACGCTAGTGACAACGTAGGCAAACATTACGAATGGGAAGACATAAAATATTTGGAAGTAGAAGTCGGAGCAAAACTTGAACAACAATTTAAGCATGCAAAGGTTTATATTAAGCCGAGCGTAGTCAAAACGCTTGTAAACGGTAACAGCGTATTTATTACCGGCATTAACAAGATTAATACGCAAGAAAATGATACGCTTGGACGAGTTGAAATCGGTGGAAGATTTGCCATCAGCGAAGGTTTGACCGGCTATGGCTGGGCTAATTATGCATTTGGCTCTGACTATGATGCGTTAGCGTTTGGTGCGGGTTTGAATTATGCTTGGTAAAATAAAAAGCCTCTCAGATGAGAGGCTTTTTATGGGTGTTAATACCTGCGTTTAGTACTTTTGGTTTTGCTCTTTGTTTTGTTTTTTGTAGTACTTGTAACTTTAGGAATGCTTACGCCTTTTTTGGCTGCAAATATACTGATTATACCAACCACAATATATTTTACCCAACGAACAATCGCTTTTTGTTCACGCACACGGAGGGAGCTCCACCAGTTCAAGCAACGGCGGAAAAAGCCTTCTTTCTTTTTAACAACGACTTTGCCGTCGGCAGTTTTGGTTACAACTGTTGAAGATGAAGCAGGTTCCGGAAGATTGAGTTTTAACGGTTCAATCTTGCAACGGTGCGGCTCAAGCAATTTGGCAATGCCGTCATCAGGAACATATGCGCCGTGAACACGTTTGATTTCGCCATTCTGCGGCAAATATAATGCATCGCCTCGTCCTAACAGTTCCTCGGCTCCGGGCATATCTAAAATGGTGCGAGAGTCAAACTGGGAGGCAACTTTGTAGGACATACGGGTCGGAAAATTGGCTTTCAGCACGCCGGTAACCACATCTACCGACGGGCGTTGGGTGGCCAACATCAAATGAATTCCGGCGGCACGGGCTTTTTGTGCCAAGCGTTGAACCGAAATTTCAACGGTTTTGTCAGCGGCGATAAGGTCGGCAAATTCATCAATTACACAAACAATGTATGACATGGCGCCGCATTTTTCGTGATATTCTCCAATGTTGCGAACCAGCTCTTTTTCAAATATTGCATAGCGTTTTTCCATCTCTTCAACTAAATAAGCCAAAGTTGCGGAAGCTAAGGCATTGTCGGTAACAACCGGACAATACATATAACGTTGATCATTATAAACCGAAAACTCAATGCGTTTGGGGTCAACCAGCACAAATTTGACCTCGTTCGGCTTTTTGCGAGCGATGAGTGAAAGGATAAAAGTATTAAGTCCGACTGATTTACCGGAGCCGGTTGTACCGGCAATCAACAAGTGAGGCATTTTGGCCAAATCGGCATAAACCGGACGACCGGCAATATCAACGCCGAGACAAATCGGCAAATCGCCTTTGACAGACTGAAATTCTTCGCTTTCAATAATCTTTACAAAATCAACGGTTTGCATTTTTTCGGCAGGAATTTCAAAGCCGAGTTTAGATGTACCGGCAATCGGCTCAACACGCAGGGAAGAAACGCCCATTTCTCTTGCAATATCAGAAAGAGAAGCAGTTATGCTTTTGATTTTTGTGCCGGCTTCGGGCAAAAACTCTATTTGTTGAACCATCGGACCGACATTTATGCCGGTAACCTCGCCTTTTACCCCATAATGGGAAAGTATTTCAGTCAAGTCTTGCATTTGTATCCTCTATAGTTTAGCTATTTTTTGGGCAATTTGTTGCGCCATCTCGTTTAATAATTTGCTTTGTTCGTTAACAACACCGTCGTATCCCTGAGCCGGAGTACCGCTTAAAGTTGTGCGTCCGCGAGCGGCAATGCTACCGTTTTTGAAGATTGTCCACCAAGCGTCAAGAGATGCTTTTTTATCAATTGTAGAGTCAAATTTGTTAATTTCAACGCTTATTGTATAATTGAAACTCTCCATTGAATAGTTTTTAGGTTTGACTAAAGCGTTGGGTAAATATGATGATATATCATCAGCCAATACACGAGTGATTGAAGAGGTCAGCGGCTCTCCCCAACGATTAAACTCTGAAACAGTCAGTTCACTGGTGTCTTTGTCAACCAAAACAATCTGCGGACGGTCTGCATATCGGGGAACAGATACTTCCTCAACCCCGATACTGATTTTGCGTGACGAAATTGCCGCATTGTCGGTCATCGGTTGCAGACGATAAAAGCGTGACTGCTGGGTAAAAGCGCAGGCACTGAGTATAAAAAGCAGTAAAATCAGGTATTTTTTCATTTAATATCCTCCTTTGCCGCGCAACAATGATTCCGGATGGCGCTCAAGATAATCGGTAAAATTACCTAAAGACTTGGCGGCATTAGAAATGTTTTGCATTGCTTTGTTGAAATTATTCAAAGTTTCGGGAACAGTCCGAGTACGGGTAGGAATAACCTCAAAATCGTTGATCAATTTGTTAAAATCAGGCAGAAGTGTGTTATTAAGTTTGTCCATAAATGAGCTGAATTGGCGAATTGTTTCACGCAGTGGCAGCTCCTGTATGCCTTGTGAAATTTCAGCAAATTGAGAGAGAACAGTAGGAATTTCAGGGAATTTGCCGTCAGCAGGACGACGATAAACCGGTTTTTCGTCCGAGGGGATAAACTCAAGCTCAATCATGAGCTGTCCGGTCAGGTAGTTTTGGGTGCCGAGGCGAGCCCGCAGACCTTTGGCGACCATTTCTTCCAAGATTTGATGCACATTTTCACGATGTTGGCGAGAAGCAATTTTTTTGCTGTTAAAGGCGACATAAACCGGAATGCTGAAATCAAGATTTTGCAAATCGGTAATAACGTCAATTTTAACAACGCGACCGACAGAAACGCCTTTGAATACGACCGGAGAGCCGACATCAAGACCTTTGATTGATTCTGAAAAATACATTACGACCATGCGATCGTTGTTGCGTAACAAATGGTTTGATACGAACATGCCGATAGTGGCAAAAAACAATGCCAATCCGCATATAATGAAAATGCCTATCATTTTGTTATTCGGTTTTTTACGCATTTTTTCCCTCTCCTCGAGTTAAAAATTCAAGTATAGTATTGTTTGGCGGGTTGCGCAGCAAATCATTAGGATTACCACGGGCCAAAATTGATTTGCTGGCACCATCCAAAAATATTGAATTGTTACCAACGGCAAAAATAGAACTGAGCTCGTGAGTTACAATTACGATGGTTGTTCCAAGACTATGGTTAATGTCTAAAATAAGGTCATCAAGCAGTTTTGAACTGACAGGGTCGAGACCTGCCGACGGCTCGTCAAAATATACAATTTCCGGATCAAGAGCAAGAGCACGAGCCAAACCGGCGCGTTTTTTCATGCCGCCGCTTATTTCTGAAGGATAATAATCCTCAAAACCGGCAAGTCCGACCAAGGCAAGTTTGAGCGAGACAAGTTCTTTGATTTGGGGCGCAGAATATTTTGTATAAAGTTGCAGCGGCATTGCAATGTTCTCACCTAAAGTCATGGAACTGAACAGGGCTCCGCTTTGGTATAATATGCCGTTTTTTTGCATGATTTTGTCTTTGGTTGCCGGCGAAGCAGAAGTAAAATTGGCTCCGTCAACAAAAACACTGCCTTTTAATGGCTGAACCAAGCCGGTTAAAACTCTGAGCAGGCTGCTTTTACCACAGCCGGAACCACCCATAATAATGAAAATATCGCCTTTATTAATACTGAAGTTGAGGTCTTTCATTAAAACATAATCACCATAACCAATGGTCAGATTTTTGGCCTCAATTTGAATTTGCGTATTACTCATATGCCCAAAACCTCACAGCTGACAGTGATAAGACCGGTCATGACAATCATCCACACTATTGATGACACTACGGCTTTGGTAGTGGCAGATCCGACGCTATCTGCGTTGCGACCGCAATAAATGCCGTAATAGCAGCCACAAACAGCGATTACTGCCCCAAACACAAGACCGTGAAAAATTCCGACTAAAAAGTTATCAAGACTGATGGCGTCAATAGACAGTTCCCAATACTTTTGAAACGGAATACCGAGCATGGTAACACCCACAAAACCACCGCCGAGCATTCCCATAAAATCTGACCACATGGTCAAAAGAGGCATGGTTATGACCAGAGCAATCATGCGGGGAGAAACCAAAAATTCTATCGGGTTAACCCCCATGGTTTTAAGGGCGTCAATCTCCTCGTTAACCTGCATGGTGCCGATGGTTGCGGCATATGATGCACCGGTGCGGCCGGCCATAATAATACCGGTCATAATTGCCCCCATAATACGGGTCATACCAATGGTAACAAGGCTGGCTACATAGATTTGAGCACCGAAAGTTTTGAGCTGAACGGCACCGACAAATGCCAAAATTAAGCCGACCATAAAACTAATCAGCGAGACAATCGGCAAGGCTTTATAGGTACAATCTTCCAAAGCAAAAGATAAGTCAACTCCACGCATAAATGAGTGTCCGGCAAGCGAACGAACAAATGAGCCCCATGTTTTTTTGATAAAATCAATGCCTTTAATAACGCTGTTATATATATCAATGCCGAACATTCCGACATTTTCCAAAAAGCTACCGGAGCCGGTATCAGGCTGTGCGGGTTTGCGGTCGACCGAAAAAGCCAGTTTGATTAAGCGAGACAAGTTTTCGGAAAAATTCTGCTGTTCAAAGTCGATTTGTCGTTGAAGGGCAATTTTTTTGAGTTCAAAAATAATAATTACCAAAGTCGAATCCCATTGCCCGAGAGCCGATGCATCAACCCTTACCCGCTTGATGTTGTTGTCCCGAGCGAGTGAATAAAGGCGAATTTTAGTTTCTTCGTTATCGTAAGAGATAAAATCTCCACTGATACTGACAGCCAAAGTTTCGCCAGATGTATTAAAATTAAGATTTTGTTTCATGTTATATAATTTATTATCAATTTGGCTGATGTCAATAACAAAACAACTCCGAAACACAGGGTTTCGGAGTTGTTAAGTGTGGATGTTGCGGCAATTTTATAACATATGTCCTTTTTTGCGGAGAATGTAGACAAAGCTGTCGCAGATGGTCAGTTTCAGACGAGCCTCGGGGTCGCCGATGAACTTGTGCATTTTGTCGTAGCACTGTTCTTGTAACTTTTTGTAAATCTCGCGGCTGCAGTAAACTACGCGGTCCCAGTCCACTGATTGGCAATAAGCCAGAGCGAGATAGGCGCCTTCAGCATTGTCAACAAAGTTCTTGTCATCTTCAAGACGAGTGGCAAGCGACTTGCTGAAAACCATTTTGTCGTCTTCACTAAGAGTGGAAATCAGACCGTCTTTGGCGGTAAACCACTCGATGAAGGTGCGCATTTGCTCTGATCCGACCGGGTTAAAGGGATTGACCTGTTTTTTGGCAGTCAGTAAACCGCGAACGAACAATGCCAGCAAGATAATTACGGCTGTGAGTAACATCCAATTCATAAAATAATTTTTTAGTTAATAATATCGTTATGGGAGGATAATATAATTTTTAGTCAATTTTGTCAAGTTTTATAAATTAATCTCTTGCAATTTTTTTATGATGGCAACATCAGCAGGTGGAAACTCGTAGTTTTTCATCTCTTTTGAGCTTACCCAAGCAGAGTTTTGGTGAACATTGAGTTTGATTTGAGCGTTGTCAGGAATGTTTACCAAATAAACGTGCAAGCGAAACTCATTTTCGGGATAACGGTAAGTGGTATCCATGATGTGTTTGCCGATTGTGGCTTCGACGCTTAATTCTTCACGCAATTCACGTTTTAGGCACTCCTCAATGCTTTCACCCTGCTCTTGTTTGCCGCCGGGAAATTCCCAAAGTCCGGCCAAGGGTTTGCCCTCAGGGCGCTGACCGATAAAAATTTTCCCGTTGCGGACAATAATGCCGGTTCCGACTTCTTTCATGATTTAAGCCTCCAGTTTCTTTATGGCTTGGCGAATTCTTTCCAAAGTTTCAGCTTTGCCTAAAATAGTGGCAATTTCAGTCGCACCGCCGGAAGTGGTTTCTTTTCCACTCAAAGCAATACGTAGAGGATAAAGGATTTGTCCGTTTTTGAGCTCGTTAGAAGCAGCCAGATTTTTGAGCTGCTCAAACAAATTTTCGTTATTCCAATCAGAAACTGCCTCAAGTGCCGGCAAAGTCAAAGCCAGAGCTTTTTTGGCAACGTCAACATCAGTTTTCATCTTTTTGTTGGTATAAAGTTCCAGGTTGTACTCCGGCATTTTTTCCAAAAAGTCGGTTTGGGCAGCAATATCACCAAAAGTCTCAATACGCGGTTGCAGAACTTTGCTTAACATCGGCAAATTGAGCTCTCGGGTAAGATATTTTTGGTAGTATGGCAGAGCCATTTCGTGAAATTTTTCGGCTGATAGTTCACGAATGTAGCATCCATTCATCCATGTCAGTTTTACAATGTCAAAAATTGCCGGAGATTTATTTAAGTGGTCAGCAGTAAAACATTTTTTGAGCTCATCAAGAGAAAAAATCTCTTGATCGGTGCCGGGGTTCCAGCCCAACAAGGCAATATAATTCAAAATGGCCTCGGGCAGGTAACCTTTGGCGACCAAATCCTGAAACGAAGCATCGCCATTTCGTTTGCTGAGTTTGTGTTGAGCATCTTTCATAACCGGCGGAACGTGAACATATACCGGCGGTGTCCAACCGAAAGCCTCGTAAATCAAGTTATATTTCGGGGTTGAAGAAATATATTCGTTACCGCGAACGACGTGGGTAATCCCCATCAAGTGGTCATCAATTACATTGGCAAAATTATAGGTCGGGAGACCATCGGTTTTGAGCAAAACACCCTCATCAAGCTCATCATAGTCAATCTCAATATCACCGTAGACTTCATCATGAAAGTGAGAAACACCCTTTTTATTGACTGTTTGGCGGATAGTATAAGGTTCGCCGGCAGCAACACGGGCTTTTGCTTCCTCAAGAGGAATACGCTTGCAGGGATCTTTGAATTTGGTGGGGATTTTGGCCTCATCATCGTTGTCGTCTTCATCATCGCGGGCAGCACAAAAACAATAATGCGCTCCGCCGAGTTCGACCAATTTTTGAGCATATTCCTTGTAAATCGGACGACGCTCGGACTGAACATAAGGACCGTATTGTCCACCGATATCAGGACCTTCGTCCCAATCCATATGCACGGTTTTGAGTGTATTATAAATAATGTCAATAGAACCCTCAACGTATCTCTTTTGGTCCGTATCTTCTATGCGCAACAAAAAATCTCCGCCGCAAGATTTGGAAATCAGATATTCATACAAAGCGGTACGCAAGTTGCCGATATGCATATATCCGGTTGGAGAAGGAGCAAAACGAGTTCTTACTTTCATTATTTTTTCCTCATGAATTTATTAAAACTTTAGCTGCAGCTCTCGCCTCGTCGGTGATGGTTTCGCCGGCAAGCATGCGGGCGATTTCTTCCTCTCGTTCGGAAGACGAAAGCTCGTTAACATAAGTAGTAGTTATATTATTTTTAGTTTTCTTTTCAACTTTAAAATGATGATCACCGCAGGCAGCGACTTGTGGGGCATGGGTAACAATCAGCACCTGCACATTGCGTGCCAGCGTTTTAAGTCGGCTACCGACCGCCTGTGCAGTAGCACCGCCGACACCGGCATCAACTTCATCAAAAATCATGGTTATATCGCTGGCTGAACTAATCAAATTGACCTTAAGTGCAAGCATAAAACGAGCCAACTCACCGCCGGAAGCAATTTTGTTGAGCGGTCCCTGGGGAGAATTGGGGTTGGTAGCCACCGTAAAACATACATCGTCCATACCCTGTGCGTTCCAACTGCTCTCCGGAAGTTCGGTAACCTGAGTTATAAATCGAGCTTTTTCCATTTTGAGCGGAGGAAGCTCTTTCATAATGCATTTGTCAAGCTCAGCGGCAGCTTTGCGGCGACAAGAGCTTAGGGCACGTGCTTTTTCGATATATTGAAGGCGCAAGGTATCTTCTGCTTTTTTGAGATTTAACAAGCCGTCTTCGCCAAGTTCAATTGATGATAGCTGTTGTTGCATTTCTTGCATTTTTTGCGGCAAACCGTCAATGTCGGTTCCGTGTTTGCGAGCAGCCGCACGCAGGGCAAAAAGGCGTTGTTCGATATTGTCGGCCTCATTCTGGTTGTAGTTTAGAGCCGAGCTGACGTCTTCAATTTGGCGAATCGCTTCATCAGCATTGACCAGAGTTTGTTCAAGACTATCCACAATGTCCTGATATTTACCGTTAACCAAAGCATTGGCACGGTCTATTGCCGATTGAGCATGGCGCACTGCCGATAAAATATCGGCACCTTGAGTTAGAGAACCATAGGCAACATTGAGACTTTCTATCAGTTTTTCGCAATTCATAATCTCATTGCGGCGTTGATTAAGCTCGTTTTCTTCTCCGACAACCGGCTTTAATTTTTGCAGTTCATCTACCCAATGACGGAGGTTTTCTTCGTCTTCACGCGATTTAGCCAAATTGTTTTCAGCCGATATTCGTGCCTGTTTGGCTGCCATGTATTGTTTGTAAGCATCTGCAACTTTTGCGATTTGTGTAGTATATTTGCCATAACCGTCGAGAATTGATAAGTGAGTTGCCGGATTGAGCAGACCTTGGTTGTCAAATTGTCCATGTATTTCAACAAGATGAGAGCCAAATTCTTTAAGTAATTTCAAAGAAATCGGCTGGTCATTGATAAAAATTTTGCTTTTGCCGTCAGTACCGAGTGTACGTTTGATGACCAAGGAATCATCGATTTCAAGATCATTTTCGGTAGCTAAATTCATCAAGGGGCTGTTTTTCTCGGGTTTGGTAAAAACAGCAGTAACCGACAGCTTGTCGGTACCGTTGCGAATCAGCGACACATCGGCTCGTTGTCCGAGCACAAGTCCTAATGAATCGAGCAAAATAGATTTACCGGCGCCGGTCTCCCCGCTCAATATGGTGAGACCGTCGGCAAACTCCAAATCGAGCTTGTCAATCAACACCACATTACGGACAGACAAACTTTCAAGCATTGTTTAGCCTTTGATAAGCTCCGCTGATTTGGCGGTCCAAGAACTCTTGGGATAGTTGTATTGTAAAACTTTGAAAGCTGATGAGGCTTCTTCAGCCAACCCCAAAATTTTATAAACTTCAATCTGGCGATACAAGGCTTCTTCAATGTAATTGGTGGTTTGGTAGTTGTTGACTACATTTGAAAAACGATTGAGCGCAGACAAATAGTTGCGTTGTTGTAAGTAATAACGTCCGATTTCCATTTCCTGACCGGCCAAGTTGCCGTTAGCAAAAATAATCTTTTGTTTGGCATCAGCGGCATATTTTGAGTTTGGAAAACGCATAACCAATTGGTTCAAGGCATCAAGAGCTTTGGTAGTTTCGCCCTGATTGCGGTTGGAATCGGATATTTGGTCAAAATAGCACATGGCTTTCAGATAGTAGGCATAGTCAATATTTTCGTTGCCGGGGTGAAAACGAATAAAGCGGTCTAAAGCCATGATTGCTTCGTCATAACTTTCATTTTTGTAATAAGCATAAGCCCCCATTATTTTGGCATCAGTAGCCCATTTGGAATAAGGATATTCAAGTTCAACCTGCTCAAATGTTTCGGCGGCTTCTTTGTATTTGGTCTTTTCAAGTTGCTTATGAGCACGATTATAAAGGCGTTCGACCGAAATATGCTCTTCTTGATTTTTGCTGTCGGAAGAAGCGCAGGCATTGAGCATTAACAATGCTGAAAAACAGAATAAAAACAATTTTAATTTTGACATGACTACACCAATTTGTAATTTGAATTATCACTAAACAGTTTTTTTAATAACTCGTTATTATGAAAATGTCCAGTTTTCATCGCAGTTAATTCGCCGATAATGAAAAAACCGGATGTATACATATCACCGATAGCATCTAAAACCTTGTGGTTTACACATTCATGCGGATTTTTCATACCATCGGGATTAAGGACTTTGTCACCATCCAAAACAAGGGCATTTTCAAGACTTCCGCCTTTGATCAAACCAATCGACTGCAGATAGTCAATTTGACTTTTTTCACAAAAAGTACGGCACGGAGCAATTTCTGAAGCATAAATATCCTCGGTTATAAGACCGTGAAACTCTTGATGACCGACAATCGGAGACGGAAACTCAATTGTAAAATTAACTTTAAGTCCTTCGTCTGCCGGAGAAAGGCTTACAGTGTTACCATTGTTGTCCGTATAAGACACATTTTTAAGCACTTTGAGAAATTTGCGAGGGGCATTTTGTGCAACCAACGGAACCTTTTTGAGGGTTTTATACAAATGTTCTCCGCTGCCGTCCAAAATCGGCAGTTCGGGATTGGAAACCTCGATACGAGCATTGTCAATGCCCAAAATGTAAAGAACCGACATCAAATGTTCAATTGTGCTGACAATGTTTTTGTCTGCATCGCCAAGGCAGGTGCAATTTCTGGTATCAACAACTTGGGAATACAGAGCTTTAAACTCTGGTTTGGAAGGCAAGTCGGAACGAATAAATACGATACCGGTACCAGGTTCGGACGGATAAAAAACAAGTTTAGAAACAAGTCCGGAATGAAGTCCTACGCCATTAATTTCAACCGTTTGCGATAATGTGTGTTGCTGCATAAAAATCCTCTTTGTTAAAAACAGGCAGCCTGTAAGCCGGGTTCTGTAACTTCTTGACTGTTTTGCAACAGGCAAGAAGACGATAGCTATTCATCTAGGCAGAACATTGCTGTTATGCTCATCGCGACCTACCTCTGGAGTGAGGTGGAAACGCCTCAACAACTTTGAAAAAATCAAAGCCCTCCTAATTTGGTCTTGCTTCAAACAGGGTTTACCTGGCCAAAGTTATTGCTAACTTTGCGGTGAGCTCTTACCTCGCCTTTTCAACCTTACCGAACATGGTTCGGCGGTAATTTTCTGTGGCACTTTCCCTTGGATTGCTCCAGCCAGACGTTATCTGGTGTCTTGTTTCCATGAAGCCCGGACTTTCCTCATTAACGGATTTTCCTTTCCGCAACGCAGCTATCCGGCTGCCTGTGTATAAAGTTAATCTATTCGCAGGGAAAAGCAAGAAAAATTTTATTTTTTTTAATGGTCGGCAAACAAGTGCTTAAGCCTTATTTTACAAGGTGTTTGAATTTTAGTTTATGCACGTAAGTAAGAACATAACAAGAACATACATAAAAATACTAAAAATTCCCATTGATTCCCAAAAAATCCCATGTTATACCATAAGAGTAAGGGTAATCTAAAAAGGACTAAAAAAGTGAGAAAAACGTTCCTTTTCATGGACACAATTGTAAATAAGGTAGACGCCAAAGGGCGTGTTTCTCTGCCTTCAGATTACCGTGCAATAGTTAAAGAATTATCAACAGAAATCGTATGTTATCGCAGCCTGACTTCCCCGTGTATTGAGGGCTGTGCTGAAGAATTGCTTGAAAAAATTGCTGCTGATATGGAAACATCACTGGACTTTTTCTCACAAACCCAAGATGACCTTACAAACCTTATATTCGGTGATGCAAGACGTTTCAGCTTTGACAGCACCGGGCGTATTCTGCTGTCAGAAAAACTGCTTAAACACGCCCAAATTACTGATACTGCCGTTTTTGTCGGTAAAGGACGTAAATTCCAAATTTGGAACCCCGAAAACTGGGCCAAAGAAGAAAAACGTATTCGTCAAGAAATAATGAAAAACCGCCCTTCTCTCTCAATGAAAGGAGGCACTAACCGATGAGCCAGAAGCATATACCTGTAATGCTAAATGAGGTGCTGCAGAGTTTGGCCCCCGCCGACGGCAAGGTATATGTTGACGCAACTTTCGGCAACGGCGGTTATACAAAAGCCATTTTAGACAGCGCAAATTGTAAAGTTATTGCCATTGACAGAGATCCCAACGTGAAAGAGCGAGCCAAAGAAATTAAAGCGGCTTACGGAGAGCGTTTTGAGTTTTGTGCCGGTTGTTTCGGCGATATTAACTCTTTGGTAAAGCAACCGGTGGACGGCATTGTATTTGATATAGGCGTATCATCAATGCAATTGGATCAGGCCGAAAGAGGCTTTTCTTATGCCAAAGAGGCCAATCTTGATATGCGTATGTCTTGCGACGGAGTGTCAGCCTATGATTTGATAAATACCGCTTCGGAAAAAGAATTGGCCGATATTATTTATCAATACGGGGAAGAAAGAAAATCGCGCCAAATTGCAAGCAAAATCGTTAACGAGCGCAAAGCTGCTCCGATTAAGACAACCAAACAACTGGCAGAAATAATTTACCAAGTTATCCATAAAAAACCAGGTCAGCCCGATCCGGCAACCAGAACTTTTCAGGCGTTGAGGATTGCCGTAAACGACGAATTGGGCGAGTTAGAACGTGGTCTTTGCAATGGTCTGAGTATTTTGAAAAGCGGCGGCAAAATGGTGGTCGTAACTTTTCACTCCCTTGAAGACCGCATTGTTAAAAAGTTTTTCAGCGAGAAATCTGGCAAAAAAGTACATGTTTCTCGCTATGCTCCGGAAATTCCGGAAAATCAGAATTGTGAATTAACCAACCCTTCAAAGGCTATTCTCCCGACAGAGGAGGAAATTGCCGCCAACTCACGTGCACATTCCGCAAAACTGCGCTATGCGACTAAAACTTCGGAGACAAACAGATGAATAATACCAGATCAGCTACTATTTGCCTATGGTTTACACTTACATTTTTTGCCGCATTTATGGTTTTTGTTATGAAAAACTGTGTTGAGGATTTGGAAAAAGAGTTAGTGCAAATAAACAGCTCGATTAATGACGATGTCAAATCTATTCATATTTTGAAAGCCGAATGGAGCCATTTAAATAATCCGGAAAGATTGAGAAAACTGGCCGCAAAACACATAGCTTTGGAACCGGTAAAACCGGAACAGATTATCAATTATGCTTTGTTGCCGTTTGATTATGAATCTGATGCAACCGCACGCAAAATGTTGGCCCGCCAAAACATTAACAATCAGGCTGCGGCAAACAAGGAATTGCGCAAGTTGGCAAAGGTCCAGCAGTAGAGACTGAGATGAAGTGGTGGTTTAAGAAAAAATACAAGTTTTATATGCCGGGCGAAGAAATCAAAGTCAACCGCTCGTTTTATAATTATAATATAGAAAAAGATCCACTGGGAAGCTGCAAAGCCCGTATGAGTTGGGCTATATTAGGTGTGGCGGCTGTTTATTTGTGTATTGCAATACGCACTTTTGCCGTATGTTGGAGCGGATACAATCCTTCGTCCGATAAAAAGGCTGATGATGATGAGATGCCGCAAATTATGGTGGAAAACCCAATTACCAGAGCTGACATTGTTGATCGCAACGGTGCAATTATTGCAACCTCATTGCCGACAGTAAATCTATATGCAAAACCTTTTAAGGTAAAAAACAAGGAAGAAGCTGCGGAAAAATTGAGCGAGCTCATACCTGATATGCTTTATGAAGATATTTTGGCAAGGCTTAACAAAAAAACTAAGTTTGTTTATGTAAAAAGAAACTTATCTTTAGCGCAAAAATATCAAATTTATGCTTTGGGTATTGAAGGTTTGGAGTTTGAAAATGTGGAAAAACGAGTTTATCCGCATAAAAATCTGTTTTCGCATATACTGGGCAAGACCAATATTGACAATGTAGGTATCTCCGGCATTGAAAAGAACTTGAATGAACGTCTAACGACCTCTGATGTGCCGCTTAAGTTAAGTATTGATGCCGGCGTGCAAGACACAATCAGAACCAAATTGTCAGCCGCGATTGAAAAGTTTAATGCTATCGGCGGTACAGCGATTTTGATGGATGTTAATACCGGCGAGGTTTTGGCGATGTTGTCGCTACCTGATTTTGACCCCAATCTGAATACGGTTCCTGATGAAAGAGAGCAGTTCAATTTTGCTACAAAAGGGTTGTATGAGCCGGGATCAGTGCTAAAAATCTTTAATGCAGCAATGGGGTTGGATAGCGGAAAAATAAGCCTGACCGATAAGTTTGATGCCACGAAGCCGCTAAAGTTGAGATATAACGTTATTAAAGATTATCGCGGAGAAAACCGTTGGTTGGATTTGCAGGAAATTTTAATTCATTCTTCCAATATCGGATCAGCACAAATTGCCCTAAAGGTCGGCAAAAAAACACAACAAAATTTTCTGCGTAATTTAGGATTTTTTGACACATTAAAAACTTTTGAAGTAACCGAAAAAGCACACCCGAATGTGCCCAGACGTTGGGGAGAAGAAACAACGGCAACGGTTGCTTACGGATATGGTATATCGCTTACACCGCTCCATTTGATATCGGCCTTTTCGGCAGTAGTAAACGGTGGTATTTATCATGATCCTACTTTGATTAAACACGATGAAACTCCAGAAGGCAGAAGGGTCATGTCAGAAAAAACATCTGAAAAAATGCGCACCCTGCTGAGAGGCGTTGTCGTAAAAGGATCGGGCAAAAGAGCAAATGTTGCCGGATATGAAGTGGCTGGCAAGACCGGAACTGCACAAAAACTGGTAAACGGGCGCTATATCGACAAGAAAGTTATGACTTCGTTTATGGCAACTTTTCCCGTATCTGACCCTAAATATGCGTTATTCCTGATGATGGACGAACCTAAAGCAAGCAAAGAAACTTTTGGGTTTGCAACTTCGGGCTGGAATACGGTACCGACAGCCGGAGAGATTATTACGGCAATTGCACCGCAACTGAATGTTAAGGCAAACTATGACATTGATGACAAGCGGGCAAAAATGATTGAGGCCGCGTACAGCCGCTAGTGTTTTCGGCACAGGTTTTCTTCATAACTATAGTTTTTGAAATTATCCAAGCGATTTTGTTCTATTTGCAAACTTATTTGAAAACGCTCAATTATAGGTCTGATGGCTTCTGAATATATTTTGGTCATCTCGTCCGTAACCGCTTTGGAATCTTCATGAGGCAATATTTGGCGAGCTTTTAGAACCGATGCTTGTTTGATAAACTCTTTCTTTAATGTAGGCAAATAAAAATCTAAAACTTCCAAATTTATTTGTTGGTGCTGTTGCTCGTGGCGCAAAACAACATTGTATAAGCATGTATCAGGTTTTAGGTCTTTACTGATATAGATAACCGGATTGCGATAACCGAATACTATGTCAATGCTCTCGGCAACAGCGCATTCGTAGTCTTTTCGGGGATAAAATTGAGTACGCAATTTTACCTGCCAAAAAACACTTATGTCTGCAAGTCCGGCAGCAAACATATTGATCTCTCTGAGCTTGTTACGGGAGGCTATGGCACTTAATTGCAGAGTATTATGAGTGTTGTCGTACTTAAGTTTGCCATATGTGCCGCGCAAACGCACGACAGGGGGTTTGGAAAAATAGGCACAATCATTTGCGGCAAATGTATTATGGCTTAAAATAAATGCAAAAGTGCAAAATATTGATGTTAAATATGTTTTTTTCATGTAAAATAATATATATTTGTATTTGTTAAAATTAAGTTTAGAGCCAAAAAATGAAAAAAGCAATTTGGGGATTAGTACTTTGGGCAACAGCAGTTGCTACGGTTGCCTGGGCGCAGGAAAAATATGTGCGTAAGCCGGTGTTGCCCAATTTTTTTATGCCGGAGCAAGAGCTGTCCGGTTGGAAAAAGCAAGAGCCGAAAAAAGTAGTTGTTCCGGTGCAAAATATTCCGTCTCCCAATATGCAAAATGCAAGACAACCGGCAAAAATTTCCAACAACTCACTTAAAAAACCCGAGAAAATTTCCGATAATTTGCCTAAAGATACCGGCGAGCCGGGAGTGATTGGACAACCCGGGTTTAGAAATTTAAAAATGAGAGCGGAGCAACCTGATTTGGTACCGGTATCCGTGCCTGCCCCCCCGAAAAAAGAATATACTCCGGAAGACGGACTAGGCGAAGGACTTATTAACGACCCTATATATCGACAGAGAATGGATGTATATGAGCAGGATTTACTTAAGATTTCCAAAACCGGTAAAATGCCACAAAATAATCAGTTAAAATCAGATTTAGATGCAATGAACAGCAATTTATCATTTAGTGTTGAATAAAAAAAATCCCTCCATAACGGAGGGATTTTTGATTTGGTAACCAATTGTATCAGTACATTGTAGAAAGAACATTCTTGAAAGTTGAAAGTTCTTCAAGAGCCTGTCCGGTACCTTTAACAACGCAAGCCAACGGATTTTCGGCTACAGTAACCGGAAGTCCGGTTGCCTCACGCAAGACCTGATCCAAATTGTTCAGAAGTGCTCCGCCGCCGGTCAGTACAATACCTTTATCAACGATATCGGCAGCCAATTCAGGAGCAGTATTTTCAAGTGCAACTTTTACAGCTTCAACAATCTGTGAAACAGGGTCAGACAAGCCTTCTGCAACTTGACGTTCGGTAATAACAATTTCCTTTGGAACACCATTCATTAAATCACGTCCACGAATCGCAACACTACGACCTTCACCACGAGCAGGCGGACAAGCAGAACCGATTTCTTTTTTGATGCGTTCAGCACTGCTCTCACCAACCAACAGGTTATGTGTGCGGCGAATGTATGAAACAATCGCGGCGTCCATCTTGTCGCCACCGACACGGACAGAACGGGCATAAACAATACCGCCCAAAGACAAAACTGCAACTTCGGTTGTACCACCGCCAATATCAACGACCATGCTGCCGGTAGGTTCGGTAACCGGTAAATCAGCACCGATTGCAGCGGCCATCGGTTCTTCAATCAAGCGAACTTTACCGGCGCCGGCGGCATCGGCAGATTCCTGAATAGCACGTCTTTCAACGGCTGTTGCGCCGGAAGGAACGCAAATGATGATTAACGGAGAAACAAATGAGCGGCGGTTATGAACTTTGCGAATAAAATATTTTATCATTTCTTCAGCAATTTCAAAATCAGCGATAACACCTTCACTCATCGGGCGAATGGCAGAAATATTGCCAGGTGTACGTCCCAACATACGTTTTGCCTCGTTACCGACAGCCTTAACCTGTTTTTTGCCGCGAATTTCTTCAATCGCAACAACAGACGGCTCGTTCAGCACGATGCCTTTACCCTTAACATAAACTAGGGTGTTAGCCGTACCGAGGTCAATGGCCATATCGGCAGACAAAAGCCCCATTAATTTATTCCACATATACATATTCTCCGAAGTTAGATTTTAATTAAATTTAGTTATTTTTTATAACATTACATCAATTAGTGCAATCATTTATATATTTTTTTCACATCATTTATAAAATCTTTTTGTCCGATATAGCATGATGATAGGGTTATATCGGCATTGAATTTGTTGCGAAACCAGGTCAACTGGCGTTTGGCGTATTGGCGAGTGTGTAACTGAGAAAGCTCGATAGCTTCATCCAAAGAAATTACGTTTTTGATAAACGAAATCAGTTCAGGCACTCCCTTGGCACGCATTGAAGGCAAATCTGGAGAAAGGTTGAGTTCCATGAGCTTTTTTACTTCCTCAACGGCTCCGGCAGACAACATTTGTTCGAAACGGACATCGCAACGTTGATCCAAATCAGCCTTAGGGGGTAAAATGTTAATGGAAAAAAAATCTGCTTCGGGCAATTTTTGAACCATCGGCTGTTTATACCAATCGGCAATTGAATGCCCGGATGAAAGAAAAATCTCATAAGCACGACGAACACGGGTGGTGTCATTGGGGTTCACGAGTGAGGCTCCGGCTGAATCTGCTGACAGGAGATGCTCATAAAGACTTTGAATGCCGTGTTTTTCAATAAATGTTGAAACTTGCTCACGAATTTCGGGCTTAACTTCGGGAATCGGGGTGGTACCTTTGACCAGATTTTCAAGATACAGACCGCTCCCGCCGACAACAATAGGAGTTTTGCGAGATTGCCAAACTTCTTTTACGGCAACGACGGCGTCATTGAGCCAATTAAAGACATTACCGTTAACACTCGGTTCAAGGTATTCATAAAGTTTGTGTTCTGCTCGAGCTTTATCTGCCGCAGAAGGGGCTGCAGAAATTATCGGTATGCCTTTATAAACCTGACTGGCATCGGCATTGATGATAACGCCGTCAAACTCTGTTGCCAAGTCAAGAGCTAAGCCGGATTTCCCGGAAGCAGTCGGTCCGCCTATGATGATTACATTTTTCGGCAAGATGCCTCCTCAACCAAAATTCGGCACAATTTTGAGTAGCTGCCGCCACAATATTTGTATTGTTCGGGAACCAATGACAAAGGTGTCATACCGGGGGCGGTGTTAATCTCGAGCAAGACAACTCCGTCTTTTTCGTTATAGCGAAAATCGCAGCGAGAAACCGTTTTGCAGCCAAGAGCCTGATGAAGTTTTTCGGCATTGCGCATTGCTGTATCAAAAGCCGACTGCGGGATTTGTGCCGGAATAATGTGGTCGGTGGCACCATCGGTATATTTGGCATGATAATCATAAAAACCTTCGCGAGGACGCATTTCGGTAACGGTTAATGCACTGCCCTGCAGAACCGAAACGGTCAGTTCCTGTCCTTCAATATATTTTTCAATCAAAATTTCGGCATCATCGTCAAATTTTACCTCTGTTAAGTCAGCAGAACTGCGAATGATATGCACACCTACGCTGGAGCCGTCGCAAACGGGCTTTATTACGTAAGGTATGGCAATTTGAGTCCCGGCTTGAGCAAAATGTTTATATGTTGTTTTTTCACCGGAAGGGGTTTTAATACCAATGGAATCACATATCAGTTTGGTAATTTGCTTATCCATGCCGACGGCAGAAGCCTTGAGCCCGGAATGTGTGTAGGGAATTTGCAACATATCAAGCACACCTTGAATTTCTCCGTCTTCTCCCCAGTTGCCGTGCAAGGCGTTGAATACAACGTCAGGTTTGAACTCGTCTAACACATTCAAAAACTTGCGAATATCACGCAAATCATGCTCCATAATATCGTAGCCCTCGGTGCGTAAAGCATCGGCAATACCGTGACCGCTGACCAAACTAACCTCTCGTTCGGCAGAAAAACCGCCTTCGACGACTAAAACTTTCTTTGACATTTCTGCAAAATCCTTATAAATAAAATGTACTTGAGTGCAATTTAACAAACTTTTTTTGATAATGAAAGACATTTTAATAAAAAAAGCCCTGTTGGCGATAATAATAACTGCTTTTGGGACAACAAACGCCGCAGCAATTTCGGTAAAACACCATTTTGATGCGGTTATCGGAATATTTAATGCGGGGGAAGCAGATTTTACGTATGATGTGGACAACGAAAAGTATGCCGTAAACTCAAAACTTTATACCAAAGGGGTGTTTGACAGTCTTTACCCGTTTGAGGCAAAATATTCGACTTCGGGACGAATTGAAAAAGAACAAATGAAAACCGAGCATTACAGCTATGAATCCCAATCACGTTTTAATACTCGTACAAAAAAAGTTTTATATAGTGCCGAAGGTTTACCGCTTAAATCTATATCAAGCAAAAACGGGAAAAAACGAGAAAAACAAATAAAAATTAAGGACGATGTGGACAATACTACGGATTTGCAATCAGTAATGGCGGCATTGGCAAGACAATATTTACAGGTAGGAAGTTGCAAAGCCGTAAGAAAGGTTTTTGACGGGAAACGCCGTTATAATGTATTATTTGAAGATTTAGGGCAAGATTGGTTAGACAAGGACGAGCGCTCGCCTTATTTCGGTAAAGCGTTAAAATGTTCAATGTCTATAGATCGTTTGAAAGAAGAAGGCGATGATATGCTTTGGAAAATGACATCAGATAGTCCGGTGTATTTTTGGATTATGCAAGATGAAAAAAGCAGTGTGCCTTTTATTGCAAGAGTTAAGGTCGGAGAAACCCCTTTGGGAGAAATGACCGTTTATACAAACAAAATTGAGGTAAATAAGTAATGAAGTCAGAATTGTTATTGCCGGCAGGATCTTTAGTAAAATTAAAAACCGCAATTCTTTACGGTGCAGATGCAGTCTATGCCGGTACACCGGATATGAGCCTGCGCACACAGTCAAAGTTTTCTATGGAAGACATCAAGGAAGGCATTGATTTTGTTCATTCTAAAGGCAAAAAGATTTATTTGACGCTTAATCTATATACGCATAACAAAGATATTGCCAAATTGCCGCATTTTGTTGAAACTTTGCGTGAACTTAAGCCGGATGGTGTATTGATTGCCGACCCCGGAGTTTTTTTGTATTTAAAAGAAAATGCGCCTGAATTAAAACGTTTTGTTTCTACTCAAGCCAACATTTGCTCGTATCAAACCGTAAAATTCTGGCAAGATTTGGGAGCTGATTTGTGTGTGCTGGGGCGTGAGGTTTCGTATGACGAAATGGCCGAAATTCGTAAACATTGTCCGGATATAAAGCTTGAAACTTTTATCCACGGGGCAATGTGTATGTCCTACTCCGGAAGGTGTTTAATCTCAAACTTTTTAGCTGACCGCAGTGCTAATCAGGGCAAGTGTGCACATTGTTGCCGTTGGCATTATAAACTGCATTTGCGCCTGAAAGACGGCACTATTAAGGACATTGAAATCAACGAAAATAATAAGGATATGTTTGAATATCTGGTCAAAGAAGAGTTCAGACCGGGTGAGTTGTATGAGATTGTTGAGGACGAGCATGGTGCTTATATTATGAACTCAAAAGACTTGTGCATGATGCCACGTCTGGACAAGATTTTGGAACTCGGACTGCATTCTCTAAAGATTGAAGGACGTAACAAAACCGAATATTATGCGGCAATTACCGCCAGAGCATATCGTCAGGCAATTGATGATTATATACGCAACCCTAAAGAGTGGAACAGCGAAAAATATATGAATGAGCTGAACACTTTGCAAAATAGAGGGTATTGTCTTGGTTTTTATGACGGGCATTTAACCAACATCAGTCAAAATTATGAATATACGCGCACCCTCGGAGACTGGCTGTTTGCAGGATCGATTGTTGAATGGGACGGCGATGATGCAATTTTTGAAATTCGTAATTTTATCAATGCCGATGAGGAATTTGAATTTTTGGTACCTGACAGTTTGGATGTGATAAAACTTAAACTGACGGAATTTGAAGATGCCGTGAGCGGTGAAATTACGCCACGAGTTTCTGCCGGACAAGAAAAGAAAATACGTATTCGACCGACTGCGTGGAATATGCCGATTGAAGAAATAAAAGCCAAACTTCCGCAATATACAGTGGCACGCAAGTTTATGCCTCTAGGCGGCGAAAACGGAGAAATGCTGAATCGTAAAAAAGAAGAATTTGAAATTATTTGCAAAAACGCTATTCAAACTGCAAAGCAACAAAATTCTTAGGTCCGGAACAAGCCGCAGTAGCTGTTGCCATTGATACTGATAAATTGTTGTCCATAATACTGCCTATTACGGAATAGCCAGATGCTGTAATACCGACAACATTATTGGTTCCGGCGGCAATGCGTACCAACCCTGAACCGGAAGCACCTCCCCAGTCAGCTGTTACCATGGCTACACATGCATCTTGAGGGAGATCGGCAAACGTAATCCAAAAGGTATCTGCGGTGCGTTTATAAAAGCCGGTTTTAACATACACCATACCGTTATATACGTTTTTGATTTTGCCATTAGAGGCACCGGAAGCATTTCTATCAAGCATTTGTTCGTCAACAATCCCAAAATTAACAACAACGGGAGTGTCGATACCACTATAATTTTGACTGTTGCCATATAGTGTACGAATGCCGGAGGCCAGCATCGCCATTTGGTCAAGCATTTTGTTCTTTTTGAATTTTGTCATAGCACTGGTATAGCCGGCAATGCCCCCGACGGACAAAACCCCGATTACGGCCAAAACGCCGAGCATTTCAACCATAGAACGTCCTGATTGTAATGTTTTATATTTTGTTAGCATAATACCTCCGACAACAAATTAACTCATATGTCTTAAGTATTGGTTTACAAATTCACTTTTGTTTATGGAGTTGCTCGTTTTACAACAATGGTCGCATTGATTCAACCCAATCTAGATATTTTCCATTTTTATCTAATAGTACACCACTATTGTCTATTTTGTTGCCTGTTTCAGGATCAAGAATAGAGCCGTCAGGCTCAAATCTATAGCTAAATTCAGTCATGAATTTTGCCTCAATAAACTTTTTGATTAACGTTTTTTGTGCTTCTTTGTAGTAGTATTCTAACGACGATTCCGGCAAGGTAAGCAGATTTGAAATTCGTTTATTATCTGACATCCACCGCTTGTGGGTATATGATCTCGTATTGCCAAAAAGATCTATTACATCATTTGCATTTTCCTGCATATCGCAGAATTCCATCAAAACGAAAACTCTTTGCAATTCGGAAGGTAAATCTTTAATCGATTGCCAAATAATTTTTTGTTTTTCATCGCCGTCGGTTCGAGATAACATCGGGGCAAAAGCATTACTGTTTTTTTGAGAATCTTCAGATTTAAATATTTTACATAAATTAGAAATATCGGCCTGATAATTTTGCTTGAGAGATTGCATAATATCATTATATTTCGGTTCTTCATTCCGTTGTTTAAGCAACGCAATGCGTTGTTCGTCATTGGTCGGTACTTTTCTAGTGTTTGAGTCTTGAGGATATTCTATCTCACCGATTGTAATGTCATCTGCTAAAGTATCAACCGGTATTTCGTGCGGAGTATCTTTTGCAACCAAATCAAGTTCAAGAATTTTATCAACACATGAATCCTGTCCTTGATTAAGAAGGTTCATCATTAAGGGGGTCCCCCCAACGTCAACGTCTGGAGAAACGCCTTTTTTTACCAAATCTACGATAGTTCCGCAATCCTTGTTTTCTATGGCATTGATTAAGGCTGGCATTGCGGCAATGTCTTGAGCAGAACGTGTGCTGGTTATGGTGTTTGTTGCCGTGCAGTAGCCTTTTTGTTGGAGATCATGAAAAATTTTTGTTCCAACATCTGCCATCCTATATTGTCCATCGCCCATAATTCGAGAATCTGGGCTTGTTATCCAGTCGACATCTTTTTTGTACGGTGCCAAAATTTGGGGTATTTTTTGTTGCGGAACCACACATGTAACGCTCATATCTTTTATTTTGTAGGCTTTTCTGATTTGACGCACAAAATCAATAATACATTGTTCCGAAGCATATCGGTATGAAATTCCCCACGTAATGCCAAATTGTCCGGCTGTGGCTTCTGAAGGAGACCAAAACTTCGCCTGGTTACAAAACTTTAAGCTACCGGCTACTACGTCAAACCAGTAATAATCATCAACTCTTTGGTAATCATAGTCAGTAATAGCCAAATTATCAATTAGTCCGGCAATGTCTTCTGTTGTGCTGATTTTTTCCAAAACATCTTTGGGAATGGATGACAAAAAATAGTGTCTTTCGCTGTTTTTCCAACAATTATTTGATACATTTAGCGAAACAATGCATTTGTCATCTTTCCAACCTTTAATTTCAGAATCTATATCGTAATAACATTTTTTATTGTCATTTGTTTTTAGCGTAGTCTTAATGCGTTCGCTATCATGTCCGGGAAAAAATTGACATTGCTTTAGTTCGTGCAGAAAATAGTCAGGCAGAGGATGACCTTTGGTCAGGTATTCTATTTCCTGCTGAAGTTCTGTATCATTGCGGTATCTGTCCAGTTGTAAAATTTGTTTCAAGCACTCATGCTGATTTGTGTCGTGCATTGCCTCAAAGAAATTACTTTCTCCAACAGAGATTCCTCTGTCAATCAGACTTATAATGGCAGGACAATCTCTATTTTCAAAAGCTGTTTCAAGTTTTAGTCTATCAACTAAATTTCGGACTGTCATTAGAGCCCGATCATGAATAATCTGAGTGCAGACTTCATCATTGCACTCAGGTTCGCCATATTTTACCAATGAATCTAATTTCAAAACTTCTTCCCAGCATTCAAGCTGGCTTGTATCAATAGGAGACAGCATAATAATATCTGCCACCCTATCAAGATTGAGTCCTTTTTTTATTAAATTGATAATGGTCGGACAATCTTGGCGATCTATTGCATGCCCCAAATCCGATAAATCGTCAGCACGTGCGGAAAAAACTCCGAAAAGCAACATGAATAATGTTATGAAACGCAACACTATAGATCTCCCGAATACGTGTAAGGAGTTTATAACATATGTGTTAAAAAACATTAAATCATACTCGGTGAAATGTGCCTTCTTCTATCGGAGGAAGAAAACCACTGCGACGGCCGACAATAAACTCTACACTGTCAACACGCGACAAAGGCGGACCTTTGTGGCAAGAGAGCAACATTTCATCGATTTTTTCGTCTTCACCACTCATCAAAATTTCGACACTGCCATCGACCTCATTGCGTACCCAACCGGATATGCCGCCGATGCGTTTGGCTTCGTGCACGGCAAACCAGCGAAAACCTATGCCCTGTACTCTGCCTCGAATTTTGATGTAAACTTCTTTCATTTTTTTAAGAAATTTTCAATATCGGTCAGCTCGTTTTTCAAACTTTGACGGCGCTCATCAGCCTGTTGATCATGTCCCCACAGTTCGGCTTGATGAAGTTCTTCCAAATATGCCGCATTATAAGCCTGATCAGCCGTAATGCGACCTTTGACAAGAGCCGCGGCCAAAAGCTCGGACTGCATATTCATTGATGCCAAATAAAAAGCGGCCAATTCTTCATCACTCATGTTTTCCATAAATTTACGCATGGCGTACATTGAAGTGGCATCTTGTTCGTTGACTTTGAGTTCGTCAGTCGGAACATATTTGGCCTGAATGTACTCTCCTGCCCATTTTAAGACCGGTGCCCAGAGTTTTTCTTGTTTTTTGGCAACTGCAGTATCTTTGTCCCAAAACAGAAGAGAATCGGTTTTGGAAAACTGTACAAGTTTGCTGATGATGTCAGCACGGTGCTGTTTTATGTCGCAAACAGCTTGTTCTAATTTATCCTTAGTCATTTAGTCCTCTTTTTAAAAACGCCGACATTTTATCTTTATTGTTTTAAAATGTTATTAATAAGTCCTTTGCCGATGTTTTTTATTTCTTTGGCGCTGTCTCGCACCATATTGAGTCCGTCGTCAACCGTAGCTGAAGCACCCTGATAGGTCTTTTGCGCAGCATTGGTTATACCGGTCGGCTTTGCAAACTTGTCCTTAAAAATTGTGTTTTGCAAAGCGGTATAGCATGGAGCGGTATCTTTATCGAGCAACATTTGGGCTCCGGTCAAAGTACCACCGCTTAGTGCCGCACCGGCGATAGTTTTGATGGCGCCGTTCTGGTCGATAGCAATTGACGGAGATTGTAATGTGCCACTGATTTTGAACAAGTTGGTCATTGTTTGGACAAGGCTTACTTTGGCAACTCCGCTACGATAAGCGTTTACGCTCAAATTGAGTTTGTCTTTGCGTAAATTAATGGTACCGTTACTTACCAAATCAAGCTTGTCGGAGTTAACGGCAATTCCTTTCGGAAATGTTGCAACGCCATCTTTAATGTCAGCACGGACAACAGCACATTTCAGATCAACATTTTCGGCCTTTGAGGTATCGATGTTCAAAACCTGCAAAAGTTGTTTTATGAAACTGCTGGTCAAGAATTTAAGCTGTCCGCTCTGCAATTTTGACGGCTCAACTACAGCAATAACTTGACCGTTTAAGTTGTCAACCAGTGCACGATAGGTTGTGCCGGTGCCATTTACATTAAAATAGGTTTGAGTATTGCCGCCGGATATAAAACCAAAACTTTTTTGGTCCGCAACTTGTAACTGTTTGGCAACATCGGTAATCAATACATCTTTTGATGTTCCCTGCAGACTTATGCTCTTGTTATTGGCATTGATAACCGAAGTCAGATTGACAGAACCTTTGCCAATTTTGAAATCAAGCGGTTTAATAGTCATGGTGCCGTTAACCAAAGCCGCCTTTAATGCCAGATCAGTCAATGTCAGGTTGTCATCAACAATAAGTTTTTTTAAGGTCAATGTGGCCTTAGCATTTGCTGATTTAAGCAAATCAAAGGGGATTTTGTCGTTGGGCACATAGGCGGTGGCGTTGGCACTGTTAATCAGCTCAAAATTAAACGCAGTAGGTTTGTTGGTCTTAAAATCGCCAAGGTTAAAAGTGGTGCCGCTCAGGTCTGCGGTAACATAAGGTTTGGCTCCCGAAATATCAGCGCTGACTTTGCCTTTTAAGGTGTTGTTGATGATGTTCAACTTGCTGATATCAAGGTTGACTTTACTGAGGGTTGCATTACCGATTCCGATGAGAGTGGTTTCAGGAGCATTCATGTTGCCGGCAGGGTTATAAACATTATAGTCAAATGTGGCTGAGAGCTTGTCATTCATCAAATTTTTGATTTTGGCATTGGCAACTGCACTAATACCTAAAGCCTTCATATCAACATTGGCGGGATATTCTTCTGTGCCGGATAAAAGTGCGGCAAGTGATCCGAAAGTGCCTTTGCCGATGAGTTCCATATCATTAAACACGACGTCCCAGTCGGCATTCATCGGGCTGGTCATGCCATCGGTGTTAAAGGTTATGTGATTGATTTTAAGGTTAGTCAGAGAATTATCTTTGTGCTTGAGGTAGTTTATAATACCATTTTCAATCAAAACCTCTTTGGCAACAAAGTCTTTGAGTTGGTTCAGTGCCGATGAGTTTTCAGCAGCATTGGCATTTTTTATCAACCAGCCGGCAGAAGAGGTCTTTTTTTCGGCTGAAGCAAATTTGATATCCCAGCTGTTCTGTCCGTCTTTTGCAGTTTCAAGATAAATTTGCGGTTGTTTTAAAACAGCTTTGTCAATGACGATTTGTTTTGAAAACAGCGGAATAATTGAAAAACGGAGCTCCAGTTCAGAAACTTTGACCATTTGCGGATTTTTTGCCCATTCGGGGTTGGCAAAGCTGACATCGTTGATGACAATGGTCGGAATCAATGAAATTCCCAGACTGGCATCGCCGGCAATAGTGAGTTTGCGTCCGGTCTGCTCATAGACCATATTTTCAGCCATCTGCTTATATTTGTTGAGATCAAAGTTTTTCAAAAATATATAAGCGGCAACAGCTGCGGCAATGATTACAAACAATATTGTCAGCAATAACCATTTTAAAAATTTCATTTTGTTACTCCTTAAAATTTATTCCCGCTGCGTTGAGGCTGTCCTTAAAGTAGCTCGGCATCGGGGCTGAAATAATAACTTTTTTATTATATATTGACGATAAATCTATTTTGTAGGCATGAAGATGCAATTTATCGGCAAATAAATTGCTTTTGGCTCTTTTTTCGCCACCAAAATATTTGTCATCTCCAACAATCGGACAACCGATTGATTCCAAGTGAACACGGATTTGATGAGTGCGTCCGGAGAGCGGACTGGCTTCAACAAGAGCAAATTTTGTGCCGACACTATCGAGCACTTTATACAATGTCCGTGCGCTTTGACCATCGGGGCTGATTTGCATTTTTTCTCCGACTTTGAGAAGCGGATTGCGGATTTCGCCTGAAGTTGGATGCGGGCAGCCGTTTACCAAGGCCAAATAAGTTTTTTGCAATTTATGCTCACGAAAAGCCTGGGTTAAAATTTCTGCCATTTTGCGGTTGCGAGCCAAAACCAAAACTCCGCTAGTGTCTTTGTCAATGCGATGTACAAGTTTGGGACGCTCTTCTTTTTCAAAAATCAGGGCATCAAGCAGACCGTCAACATGGTGATGAGTGTTGGTACCTCCCTGCACTGCCAAGCCGGATGGCTTGTTGATGGCAATGATATCATCGTTCTTAAAAATGACCAATGAGCGCATAAAATCAACCTCTTTTGAGGGGAGATTTTTGCTTTTTTCGGGCAAGGCTTCGTCTTCTTTTAATGGTGGAATTCGTATTGATTGACCGGCAGTTAATTTGAGAGAGGTCTCGGCTCTGGCGCCGTCAACTTTGATTTGTTTGGTGCGTAACAGTTTTTGGAGCCGACCGATGGTAAGATTGGGATAATATTTCAAAAACCAGCGGTTAAGACGCATTCCGTCATCAATATCTTTTACTGTTACGATTTCTACCGGCATAAATTGAGCTCGCTATTGATTGTCAGTTTTATTTTTGTTTTTTTCATAGCGCAATTTTTCAAAGTATTCAATACGCTTTTTAATTTCACGCTCAAAGCCACGTTCTACGGGATCATAAAGTTTAACCCGTTTCATGCCGTCAGGAAAATAGTTGGCACCGGAAAAACCGTCCTCGCAGTCATGATCATATTCATAACCTTCGCTGTAGCCAAGTTGTTTCATCAATTTGGTCGGCGCATTCAGAATATTTTTCGGCGGCATTAAAGAGCCGGTCTTTTTGGCTGTATCCATGGCCTTATGCATAGCCATGTAGACACGGTTTGATTTCGGAGCCGTAGCCAGATAGGCAACCAACTGCATAACCGCAAGATCGCCTTCAGGAGAACCGAGGCGGTCATAGGTCTCCCAGCAAGCAATTGCTTGTGTAATTGCATTGGGATCAGCCAGCGATATGTCTTCTATGGCAAAGCGGGTAAGACGGCGCAACAAATATTTGGCATCTTCACCGGAGTGGAGCATACGAGCCGCCCAATAAAGTGCAGCATCAACATCAGAACCTCGCAGAGATTTATGAACTGCCGATATCAAATTGTAGTGTCCGTCGCGCCCCTTGTCATAAACAGGAGCACGAGAACGAATAATGTTGATAACATTGTCCTTATTAAAGGTTTCGCCCTCTTTGGCATAATTAAAAACGCTTTCCGCCATATTCAAAATATAACGACCATCACCGTCAGCCGTGGCTTTCATAAACTCTCTTGCCTCGTCATCAAGCGGAAGTTTGCGCCCGACTTCTTTTTCGGCACGTTGGAGCAAAATTTCAAAATCATCGGAGTTTAAGCGGTTAAGCACAAAAACCTGACATCTTGACAAGAGCGCGGCATTGAGTTCAAAAGACGGGTTTTCGGTAGTAGCACCCACCAAAATAATGGTGCCGTCTTCAACATAAGGCAAAAATCCGTCCTGCTGAGACTTATTAAAACGATGAATTTCGTCCACAAACAGCAGTGTACCCTTGCCCTGAGAGGCACGGCGATCAATAGCATATTGAAATACACGTTTCAGGTCGGCAACGCCTGAAAAAACAGCTGATATCTGCTCAAAATAAAGATTGGTGTGTTCGGCAATCAAACGGGCAATGGTAGTTTTGCCGCAACCGGGAGGTCCCCAAAGGATAAAAGAGCTGATTTTTCCAGCCTTTACCATACGTCCGAGAGGTGCGTCATCGCCGACAATGTGATCCTGCCCCACGACCTCGCTCAAGTTTTGAGGGCGCAAACGGTCAGCTAAAGGGCGTTTTACCTGATGTGAAAACAAAGTCTCTTCCATAAATCCACCTTATCTTTCGTAGCCGCCACGATCACGAGGTATGTACGTTTTTTGTTTTTGGCGAGAACGATTTTCAAGTTCACGGCGCTTACGTTCTTCAATAACTTGGCGCAAAGCTTCTTTGTTGGCTTTGTTTTGTTGACGAATGTGTTCCAGGGCTTCTTCATCTTTAACCGGAGCCTTACCTTTGCCCTTAATCATTTTATAGGCTTTTTGGCTGAATTTTACCAGTTTTTCGGTATCCATTCCCTTAAAACCGCCGACATTATACACGCCTACTTGTTTATGACCATTTAAGAAGAAATCGGTAAAGTCAATTTGCGGTCCTGATTTGGCTTTTTTGCGTTTGGGCGCCAAAATGCGTTTGAGCTCGGCTTGTGTGGGCACTCTGCCTAAGGCTTGAGCAATTTGTTCGGGAGTAATTATGCATTCGCTTAAATCAAGCTCCATAATGTTGACACCGGTAAAATCAACGCCGGTAAAGTCGACACCGCGTAAATTAACTTTGCTTAAATCAATCTTTTTTAAGTCAAGCATAGTCAGGTTGATGCGAGACAAATCAAGTTTTTCGGGATAATACTTGGCAACGAACTCTATCAGTTGTTGCAACTCTTCCAAACTTATGCTGTCAATATCCAAATCAATCAAAATGGCATTTTGGAAAAACGCATCGGTAAAAGTAACATTTTTAAGCACCGCACCGGTAAAATTGGTACCGATAAGTTGGGCACCTGAAAAATTAGCGCCGGAAAGATTGGCGCCGGACAAGTCGGTGTTGGTAAGATCAGCACCGGAAAAATCGGCTCCACGTAAATCTGATCCGGAAAAATTAACACCTTTTAAGTTGGCGACAGAAAAGTTAGCATCACGCAGATTTTCGTGGTCAAATTCACCATTTTCAAGGTTTTTGCCGTTAAAATCAATACTGATAGCCGGAAGATCGTCATCACCAAACAGCGCTATTGCTCGCCAAGAGTTACCCTCGCCCGACGGCGGTGGCGGAGGAGGATTGTCGCCACTGTCATCATCATCGTCATCGGTGTCATCTGTGCCTTCATCCTCGTCATCGGAGTTTTCTTCGTCGTCGTTTTCATCAGAAAAATCGTCGTCTTCGTGAGTATCCTCATCTCGAGTGTCTTCAGGATTTTCATCAGTATCGTCAGGAAAATTCGGCTCGGCATCGGAATAAAAGTCGTCTTCATCAACTTCGGGACGGTAGCGTCCGGCATATTGATCCTCTTCAAAATCCTCATGCGGGGGAAAGCTGTCATCTTCTTCCAAAATTTGGTCAGGCGCCTTAGGTTCAGGCTGAGAGGCTGCCATTTCAGCACGAGTTTTATCTCGTATGGCTTTTAATGCGGCGATTTTTTTCTCATCTGCGACCATTGGAACAGCTTTTACAAACGTTATACAATAGATGTATCTTACTCTAAAGATTCGATTTTGACAAACTTTTTATGCAAAATCATCAATATTTTCGGCACCGACAATTTTTTTAGCAATATCATAGCCAAAACCGGCTCTGACTAAGGTTGCAAGGTCTTTTTGACGGTTTTCGAGGCGACTGGCCTCATCGGCACGGTAAGGACCAATTCTTTTTTTGGCGGCAAAACGGGCGGCCATGGCTTCTTCATCAAATTCACGATTATTCAAAATTTCATCAACAACCTTTTCGCTGACACCTTTTTGTTGCATTTTTTGGCGGATATAGCGTTCGGGCTTGCCGGCCAAAAGATAATCATCAATTTTGAAAGATGCATAACGGCTGTCGTTAAGGTAGCCCAGCTCCTCAAAGCGAAAAATAATGTCATTAATCCAGTTTTCGGCTTCAGCGCTGTCAAAATCAGGAGTTTGGCGAGCATAATCAAAAACCCGACGTTTGAGTACTTGGCGCAAATTGGCGGCAGAAGAATCAAAACGCTCAAGATAATAAAGAGCAATGTTCTGCAATCTGTTTTTAGTCATTTTGCGAAGTTTTTTGGGAGTCGTACGAGTTTGTTCTTCTGTCTTAAACATAAAAAAAACCTATTTTTATCGTTAAAGTTAACCACATGTTAAATAATAAATAATATTTTACAATAAGAAATATGTGTTAACAACTATGGATTTATGATGATGAAGAAGTTTCTCGCCATATTGGGTGTGCTGAGCATGATTAGTGCATGCACCACTGCTGACGAACAACCGGCTCCTCAAAAATTCACCGAAGCGCGTTTTGATACGCAACAAAATATTGACTTAAAAGTCAGCAAGGTTGAGGTTGTGTCTGATTTTGTTCCGTCATTTACAAGACCTAATGTTGAGCATCTTTTTCCGGTTTCAATCGAAAAAACAGCGCTTAATTGGGGACGTGATCGTCTGAGAGCTGTTGATTTTTCTTCAACCAAGCAGGCAACTTTTACGGTTAAAGATGCCAGCGTTACTGAAGAAATTGTCAAAGCAGACAGATTGTTTGAAAAAGACAGCGTTAAATATCGTGCCAAACTTTCCGTTGTGCTCAAAATCAGCGATACATCAAAGTTTTCAAGCGCCGAGACTTCTCTTGATGCATGGAGAGAGTTGACCATTCCGGTTGATACACCGATTGACCAAAAAGAAGTTTATTGGAAAAATATGGTGGATAAGCTGTTTGATGAATTTAATGTACGTATGCAAACAAACATACATAAATATTTAAATATGTACGTTGATAACAGCGTGTTAGTTACTGATTACGAATAAAAAGTCAGTTAAGAGCGCAAGCCATTCTATCGCCCGCGTTAAATTGCAAAACCGGCAATTTGATGTTTTGGGCGATTTTTTTACCGGCTTTCAAAATACGGCAACTGCCATAAAAAATTGCACTGGGGGCGGACAAAGGAGCCGAGGAGCTAAACTCAAAATATTCGCCGGGTTCGAGTTCGGGGATTTCGCCCTTAAAGCCGGATGTTTGGTCGCAAAAAGAATGTCCTTGCGAGTCGGTAATGTTCCAGTCCTTGCCGACAAGGGTAATTTTTTCATCAGAAGTGTTTTCAATGCAAAAATAGTAGCCCCACACAAACTCTTGTCCGGAAGCGTGGCGGCGTGTGTCAACGAGTTCAGATGCGGCAGTAATAATAAGACCGTCGGCTTCAGTGGTAATGAGTTCCTGAGTGTTTTGCATTGGTTTAACCCTTTGTTAACTTTTTGACATTGACACGTTAACAGGATGAAAAAAAGTTGCAATCGGGGAATCATTTTGTTCACAAAGTTATGCACATCAAGATGCTACCACGCTGATTTTGTGCATTTTTTGAATCATGATGGTAAAAATATACCACAAAGCCAACTATCTGTTTTTTTCAAAAAAACTTGATGATGATGGGAAAATATAAAATGTCATCGCTCCAAAAGCGCAAGCCTTTTGGTCAAGCGATCTTCAATGTTTTTAGGAACAAGGTAGATCCCTTGACGTTTTCTAGCGAAAACGAGGGATGACTTTTCTATTTTAGCGAAAATGAGGGAGGACTTTTTTGAAGGATGACTGTTTTCTTGGATTGCCACGGAGCTTATGCCCTCGCAATGACGGAGAGTAAAAAATGTATCTGTAGCGGTTTGAAAAATTGCGGAAAGTGGCACTCTGTAACAAAAACGCAATATTTTGGACAAAATTAATTTTTTTTCGCAAAAAAGACTTGATATTATCGGGAAACTATGCTAAATTAGAATTGTCAACAATTACTGTATTCTATCTTTATGTTTATATAATTATCAAATCTTTTCATAATGTAAAAAATGAAAAGTCAGTTTGGGAATTTTATAAATAAGAAAGATGTGAGCGGAATTGTTGATATTTCTTTAGATTATTAACAATTTAAATTATATTAGCGTATGTTTACACGTAGTTTCCGCGCGATTCTCACCGCAGTCAGCGCAGCTGCATTAGTCATGGTTGGTTTCACTTCTTGCGATAAGGACGACGAAATATTCGACGCCCAGCTCAAAAGCAAGCCAGCAAGTGTTGTCGAGACCGGTTACTTTTCCAAGAACACAGATCGTGATCTTGAGAATGGTACCATCACCATCGGCAAGAACATCAATGGAGTAGATGTGCATGAGGACACCACCATCGTGGTGCCCCTCGGTAATATAACTTTCAGTATCAATCCTAATGACACCACTGTTGTTGGAGAGAATAGTGTTGCCCACCAGAACTTTGTTCTCGGTAACGCCAAGACTGAAAGCTATGAGGTGGATTACACCACCTACCGCGTGGCATTTACCAAGTCTGTTCGCGAGTTCAACGATACCTTTGACAAGTACGGCAAGCAGGGTAGCATCAGCTATCTTGACGCTGTCGTATATTACAAAGGTCAGCGTTTTGAGCTCCCGAAGGCTAACGGTTCGGTTTCGTACCAGACCGTTAGTACATCCGATGCTGGTCTCGAGAAGGGTGGTTACAACTACACCCTCGCTACCAGCGAGTACGAGACCTCTTTCATGGGTGAAAAGCTCAGAAATGAGCAGGGCTTCCACACGTTGGCTACCAACGCTGAGGACAAGCTCATCAGCACCCAGAAGACCAACGAGGGATTTGAGGTAATCAGCTTTGATACCAATGGCAATCCGGCAACGGAGAAGTCTTGGATTGAGCTGACACGCAATTACAGCATCTCCGGTGCTGTTAAGAGCGTGTATGAAGTTATTCTGAACTCAGCTGTCGAGGCTCCGGCTTACGACATCGTGGTTCTCAAGAGCTTCAACCTCGAGAAGATCGCTCAGAACCTTGGCTCTGAGGCTACCGCCGGTACTCGTACCGATGGTAACTTCCAGATTGTTAAGAAGCAGGTTAAGCAGGTGGTTGGCAATGACCAGTTCACCAAGACCTTTACCTACTCTTACGAGAAGGCCACTCTGACCATCGACGGTAAGACCTATGATATGCCTTTCGAGGCTTATCGTAACATTACCGACCTTGGTTTCACAATGAGTGAAATGGCTATGAGCGACAATTACGATCGTATGCTGAATGTTCATAGCGTTCTCTCTAGCTTCGCCGGATATGATGTCAAGGCTAAGGCCGAGACCGAAATCCGTGTAGCTGTCGAGAAGGACGAAATGACCAGCCGCACCATCACTGGCGAAGGCTTCGACTATATCAACGAGAACACCAGCAACAGCTGGATTGAAATCACGGAGATGTGGTCGAAGAGTGGTAAGAAGACTTACAAAAAGTCTGTAAACTTGGCTAACAGCATCACTGCTCCGGCCAAGATTCAGAAGATTGTATCTTCTTTTAACCTGACACAGGTGACTGCATCTCTTGGTAGTGAAAAACTGGTGAACACCCGCACCGTGGGTGATTTCACGGTTAAGACCTACCAGCGCACGTATGTCGTTGGCAACAACGAGTTCACTCGTGAGTTCGTTCTCTCTTATGAGAAGGCTGTCTACAACCCTATGAATCATAATATGATTTGGAAGGGTTACGAGAACACTCAGGACGGCGGTTTCACGACCGGCAACCTGAGCGATGCTCAGAAGGATGGCAAGACCTACACCCGTAAGTCTTACACTCATAAGATGAGTGCTAGCTTCAATGACCGTAACTACAACAGCAAGGCTGAGGCTGAGCTGCTTGTTGAGAAGGTTGTTGAGGATGAGCGTGAAACTCCTCATTGGCTTGGTGCTCCCGTGAGCGCTAAGTACACTCGTGTACAGCGAGTTACCGGTGAGAAGTTTATGGATATGATCGTGTTTACCTACCAGAACGGTGTCGTTATGGCTCCGAACGGACAGGTTGACATGAACCTTATCTACGCTTTCGATAGCAATGTTGCAAGCAAGAACGGCGTGGAAACATGCCTGAAGCGCGACTCTTATAGTGGCGTTTGGACGGGTAGCAAATGGGCTCCTGCCGGAATTACGATCACCAACGGCCGTTGGATCTATGCTGGCAAGAATGCTAGCTGGGACCATACCGTGATGGAGAACAATGCCATTACCCTTGGTATTGGCGTTGACGTGACTCCGACCCCGAAGGCTCAGAGCTACAAGGTAGAAGGTAATAAGATCACCATTAAGTACGCAAGGAACAATGGTAAGACTACTACCGATACCTCTCTGGAACTGCGCTAGTCCCCTCTCACACCGAAAGTCGTTTAAGCGGCGAGTAGGTATATCAATTTTATTTATTATCGTCCCAACCGGTTGCGTCTGTTTTTTGGCGCACCGGGAGGGATTTTTTCCAAACAAGATTTAAATTTTTTAATTATGAATACAATTAAGTTTTTCGCAGTTATCGGTTTCGTTTTCGCTACCTCTATGGTGGCTAGTGCCCAAAACAATGACACCATCCCTGGTGCTGAAGTCCGCAAGATGGCTATGGCCTCTGACGTTCAGGATTATAAACGTGACTTCCAGGAGGCGTTTAACGGCGTCGCCAATGACGAGGTCGTGGCCGTAGTGAACGATCGTGTCTTTTGGCGGGGTCGTTCAATCCATGGTTGGCACGGCACAATCCGTGGTGGCTACGGCGCCGACATGGGCTCCGGACTGACCGTCTTCCAGCCTCAGGCAAGCCTCGTTCTTGGCTATGCAGGTGGCATGGTTGACTGGGATGTCTCCGGCGGTTTCAATTATCTTTCCGACCAGGAGGGGAAAGCCTACTTTGCGTTCAACGCTTTTGTTGAGCCGAAGTGGAACTTCGCTCACTGGGGAAAGAACAACCTGAAAACCAACAAGCTATTTGTGGGTGTAAAGGTTGGTCTTCAGGAGAGTAGAGATTGGAACAATACGTTCTATGAGGACGAGAACATCGTTCTCACCGGCAACGGAAACGATCGTTCCATGGGTCTCGCCTATGGCTTGACCTTTGGTTATGAGCGGCGCTTCTTCATGAGCCCTAACCGTCTGGGTATTGTTCTGGATGTTCATACTTATGACACCCAGAAGAGTTTCAAGTTCTCTATGAACGGTGAGACATTAAAGGACGAAACCTCCAAGACACAGCGCCTTTATGTGGGCGTGAGTGTCTATTATAAGTTTGTTCTCCAGAAGAAGGCTCAGAACTTCTGATGGGGGAGGCACACACTGTGAAAGAGAGAAAGAAGGGGATTGCATATGCAGTTCCCTTCTTTTGTTTTTAAACAATCAAAAAGACGATAGACGGTCTCCTTACAATAATTAAAATGTCATGCCTCGCCAAGGCCTTAGCCGAGTGTGTCAAGGCATCTTCAATGTTTTTAGGAACAAGGTAGATCCCTTGACGTTTTCTAGTGAAAACGAGGGATGACTTTTCTATTTTAGCGAAAACGAGGAATGATGGTTTGTTTTATTAATGAAAACGAGAAAAGACACACGTAAAATCGAACAATGGCTGTTCTGATGATGGCTAAAGTGCTTGTACTTCTCACAATAATAAAAAGAAAAAACGCCAATTTTATATTATGGACAAAAAAGTCATTTTTTCGCAAAAAAGTATTTGATATTACGGATAAATCATGCTACACTATAATCGTCACCAATTATGGTATTAATTACTTTTTTTATAATTATTAATTTCTTCTCGTTTTTTATGAATGAGGAGTCAGTTAGAGTTTTAAAGAAAAGTGGGACCATGTGACTTAATCAAGAAATATGTCTAACGTTTAAATATCCAATTAAGTTATGCAAAACAAAAGCTTTTTTGCACGCATGCTCCACACAGTGGCAGCAGCTGCGCTCGTTTTTTCAACCGTAGTGATGGGCTTTACTTCCTGTAATCAGGATGATGATGCATTTGCTGCAATCACCAAAAGTAAGCCAGCCAGTGTCGAAAACTTTAGTGTCACGACCGATCGTGACAATCAGAACGGCACAGCTACGATCGTAGAGTACATTGATGGTGTCATCGCAAGAGACACCACCGTGTCAGTCCCTCTCGGGAACGTGACTTTCTTCGTTGATCCTAATGATACGGTCTTTGTTGTCAACAACAACATTGAGCACCTGTCATTTAAGCTCGACGATGCACAGACCGAGAAATACGAAACGAACGGTGTGTACTACACCCGTACGACTCGTAACTTCACCGACAAGTACGACAAGTACGAAAAGCATGGGTATATCCGCTATCTTGATGCCTACATGTATGTGTGGGGTCAAAAAGTGGAATTCCCTTCCGCTAACGGCCTTGTATCGTACTTGACTGTTTCCACAGCTGACCGAGGCACAAAGGGTAAGTACGCTTATACCTTGTGCACCAGCGAGTATGAAACCAGCTTCAGAGGCTCTAAGCAGTCCAATGAGCAGGGTTTCTACACACTTGCAGTTGAGCAGGAAGACAAGCTGATTTCCGGCCCGACCAAGACCGATGAAGGTTTCGAAGTTGTTAAGTATGACAACGACGGCAATCCTTCAACCGAGCGTTCTTGGATTGAGCTGACTGAAGTTTGGTCTCTCTCCGGTGAAAAGAAGTCGACCTATGAGGTCATGTTGTACAGCACAGTCGAGGCTCCGGCCTATGACATCAAAGTGCTCTCAACATTCAACATCGAGCAGATTAACCAGACCGTTGGCAACGCTGTTGATGCCGGCACTCGCAAGGATGGCAACTTCCAGATTATTAAGAAGCAAACCACCCAGACCGTTGGAAATGACAAGTTCACTAAGAATTTTGTGTATTCTTACGAGAAGGCAACGTTGAATCTTGGCGGCAAGAACTTTGAGATGCCTTTCGAGGCTTATCAGGGTATTACTGACAAGAGCTTCACGATGCAAGCTATGAGCCCAATCGACGGTTACGACCGTATGTTGAATACTCATAGTGTGGCAGCAACCTTTGCAGGTAAGCCGGTTAAGGCCAAGGCTGAGACCGAAATCCGTGTTCCCGAAAGCAAAGACGAACTGGTTGACACAAAAATCACCGGTGAAGGCTTTGACTATGTGAACCCGACCACCAGCAATGCGTGGATCGAGGTAACCGAAACATGGACCAAGTCCGGTAAGAAGGTGTACAAGAAGGACGTTAACCTGACGAACGGTATTACCGCTCCCGCCAAGGTAACAAAAATCTTGGACAACTTTGACCTGACACAGGTTAATGCCCAGCTCGGCAGCGAGACTCTTACCAACACTCGTACGGTTGGCGACTTTACGGTCAAGACTTATACCCGCGATTATACTGTTGGAAACAACAAGTTCCAGCGTGTATTTAAGCTGACCTATGAGAAAGCCACCTACAACCCTCTCAATCATGCTATGATCTGGAAGGGGTATGAGGATGTTCAGGACAATGGTTTTACTCTTGGCAACATGAGTGACCTGACTGAAGGGGACAAGACCTACCTGCGCAAGTCGTATACTCACGGCATGAGCGCATCGTTTAATGATCACAGCGCAAGCAGCAAGGCTGAGGCTGAACTGCGCGTTGAGACCAGCGATGAACTCAAGAGCAGAACCGTCACTAACGAAGGCTTTGACTATGTGAACCCGACCACCAGCAATGCGTGGATTGAGGTTACCGAAGTTTGGAGTCTTTCCGGCACCAAGAAATACAAGAAGGAAGTGAAACTCACGAACGGTATTACCGCTCCTGAGAAGATCACCAAGATCTTGGACAGCTTCACCCTTAACAAGGTGAACGCAACTCTCGGTTCTGAAACTAAGGGTTCGTCTCGTACGGACGGTGATTTCACCGTAACGACTTACACTCGTAATTACACTGTCGGCAACTACCTGCGCAAGTCGTACGAGCATGCTATTAGCGCCACCTTCAATAGTCATGATGCCAACAGCAAGGCTGAGGCTGAACTGTGGGTCGAGACCAACGATGAGCTTAAGAGCCGTAAGGTTACGGATGAAGGCTTTGACTACGTGAACCCGACCACCAGCAATGCGTGGATTGAGGTTACCGAAGTTTGGAGTCTGAGTGGTATCAAGAAGTACAAGAAGGAAGTGAAACTCACGAACGGTATTACCGCTCCTGAGAAGATCACTAAGATCTTGGACAGCTTCAATCTCAGCAAGGTGAACGCAACTCTCGGTTCTGAAACTAAGGGTTCGTCTCGTACGGACGGTGATTTCACCGTAACGACTGTATGAGAAGGCCGTTTATAAGCCAATGAATCATGCAATGATTTCAAAGGCTTACGAGAACGTTCAGGACGGCGGTTTCACGACTTCTGACATGAGCAACACGACCAGCAACGGTAAGACCTACCTGCGCAAGTCGTATACTCACAGCATGAGCGCCACCTTCAATAGTCATGATGCCAACAGCAAGGCTGAGGCCGAACTGTGGGTCGAGACTACTGACGAAATGAAGAGCCGTACAATTATTGATGAGGGCTTTGACTATGTCAATGCCACCACCAGTAAGGCTTGGATTAAGGTCAAGGAAGAATGGAGCTTGTCTGGTACCAAGGAGTACACCAAGAGCGTGAACCTGACGAATGGGATTACAGCACCTAACAAGATCACCAAGATCTTGGACAGCTTCAATCTCAGCAAGGTGAACGCAACTCTCGGTTCTGAAACTAAGGGTTCGTCTCGTACGGACGGTGATTTCACCGTAACGACTATGAATCATGCAATGATTTCGAAGGCTTATGAAAACGTTCAGGATGGTGGTTTCTCCCTCGGTAACATGAGCAACACGACCAGCAATGGTAAGGAGTATGAGCGCAAGAGCTACACTCATAATATGAGTGCAAGCTTTAACAACCACGATGCCAGCAGCAAGGCTGAGGCTGAGCTGTGGGTTGAGAAGGTTGAAGAGCGTGAGACTCCTCACTGGCTCGGAGCACCTGTCAGCGCTAAGTACACTCGTGTACAGCGCAAGACCGGCGAGCAGTTCATGGACATGATTGTGTTTACCTACCAGAACGGTGTCGTTATGGCTCCGAACGGTGTGGTAGATATGTCATTGATCTACGCTTTCGATAGCTCTGTTGCTAACCAGAATGGTGTCGAAACCTGCCTGAAGAACGCTTCTTATAGCGGTGTTTGGACGGGTAGCAAATGGGCACCTGCCGGTATCACCATCACCAATGGTCGTTGGATCTATGCTGGCAAGAATGCTGCGTGGGATCACACGGTCATGGAGAACAATGCCATTACCCTCGGTATTGGTGTTGACGTGACGCCGACCCCGAAGGCCCAGAGTTATAGCATTAGTGGTAACAAGATTACCATTAAATATGCTAAAAACAATGGAAGCACGACTGCAAACACTTCTTTGGAGCTGCGCTAATTGATATTGACGTAGATTTCTTAGGAGTCACCCTCTCACTTGCCGAAAGCCGTTTAGGCGGCGAGTAGGTTTCTTTAAGAACTTTTGCCTTTTCCGGTGCCTCTGTGCATCGGAAAGGCTTTTAACTTAATCGGGGAGCCGCTCATGCGGCTCCCTTTTTTGTATAAAAAAAGAACCGCCAAACGGCGGTTCTCTTTCCCTAAGCTGATGCAGGCTTATTTCAGGCTGCATGAGCTCGTAGCTGTCCTAGAGCCATTGTTAGGCGGATACTTGATAGTAATCTTGCCTTGTTGTATGCTCACGGACTGTGCGGACGGGGCTGGTGTGACATCGACGCCGATACCCAACGTGATGGCATTGTTCTCCATCACGGTATGGTCCCAGCTCTGGTTCAGGCCGGCATAAATCCATCTACCATTGGTGATGGTTATGACAGCGGGAGCCCATTTGGAACCGGTCCATACTCCGCTGTAGCGGATGTGGCTTGAGTTCTGCGTGGATGATTTGATGCACCTGTCAACACCGTGTTGTTTGGCCAAAGTCTCGGTAAATGCATAGATAAGGCTTGTATTGACTTGTCCCTCAGGCGCCATAACGACACCATTTTGGTATTCAAACACAATCATATCCATGAACTGCTCGCCGGTTTTGCGTTGCACTCTCGTGTATTTTGCGCCAACCGGATCTCCGAGCCATGACGGCGTTTGCCTATCCTCTTCAGGAACATTGACTCTGACTTCGGTCTCAGCCTTGGCGGCAACGTTCTCCCCGTTAAAGCGAGCGCTTATGCGGTGAGTATTCAACTTGGCGTCGTAGGTACTGCTACCGGCCATATTCGTCATGGTAAAACCATTGTCCGAAATGGTGGTATATTCCCTGCTCGGCATATCAAACGTGTGCGTTCCGTCAGACCAGCGGGCAGTCTCGTACGAAAAAACAAAGTTTTTCGTAAAACGATCATTGCCAACCGTAAAGGTCTGAGTGTACGGTGTAACCGTGATGTTGCCTTGTTTGCGGGTGTTTCCGGTAGTCTTGCTGCCAAGACGAGCCGAAACCTGATTGAGTTCAAAGTTCGGAAGAACTTTGACATCATAGTCAGGCGATTTTATACCGCAGTCGAGCAAAACCTCGTACACTTGTTTGATATTGCCGGAATTGGAGTACGTGCTCGTAACTTCAATCCACGACCGACCTCGTATCGGGTTACCGTCATTGTCACGCGCCACAACGTCATAACCTTCGTCCGTCTTGTTAACCCCGATGAGTTTGTCATTGGAGTTGACGGCGAGTTCCTTTTGACCACTTTCGCGGCGGCTGTTCTTCATGAAAGCCACGTTGTAGTTGGTGGTTGAGAGAAAGTAGGTGGTGTTTCCGTAACTGCCGTCGCCCTTAACCGAAAGGTTTTCGTAGGAAGCACGGCCGTTAGCAGCGGGAAATTCCACTCTGGCACCCCAAACATAACAGTAGGCGTCGAGATACGAAATCTCAATGTCTTTGCTGTATTTGTTGAGAGTGTGCAAATACCTCTTTTTGGTGGAGGTGTAGAACACTCTCAGGTTGCCGACATACCCATCATAATTAGAGGATGTGCTGTCTCTCAGGGCAAAAGCGTTACTTACGACATCATTGTCGCTGACCTGAATGGTGTCACGGGGAGAAATCTTAAAATTCACCCCGCCGAGAGGAACGACGATGGTTGTGTCCTTAATCTCTCCGCGCTCGTTCTTGCCAATAACAGCTGTGCCGTTATTGTTGTCACGAGTAACAGATTTGATTACAACACTTCCTTCGTCTTGAAGAATCACTTTCCAATCGTCATCTATTCCATCGCAAGCGGTGAAACAGCCGATGAAAACAAGGGCGCAAAGCTTGAACAGCAGCGCGCTGAAGAGAGTTTTTTTAACGTGTCTCATAGTGCTTATTTTTTTTAATTAATAATTTTTTACCCGTCACATATATGGCTCTTCATAATGAAGAGAGAAAGTAATTATAAACAGACTAATTGGATTTAGGGCTGTATTGTAACACACGATGCTTCAAATGGCAAGAATTTTGTCAGATTCAAAAACGATGAGTTAAATTGACTTTGGTGTTTTTTTTAATATAATGCAAAAAGTGATTTTAAGAAGGCGAAATTAAAATTGAAAAAAATTATATCTGCAAATGAAGCCGCAAAAATGGTAAAAACCGGATCATCATTGATGGTAGGCGGTTTTTTGCGTTGCGGAAGTCCGGTAAAAGTGATTGATGAAATCATAAAAGAAAAAATCGGCGATTTAACCCTGATTGCTAACGATACATCGCTTCCTGATTTTGACCGTGGCAAACTGATTACCAATAAACTCGTAAAAAAAGCAATTGTAACCCATATAGGAACAAACCCTGAGACCGTGCGTCAAATGAATGCGGGAGAAATTGAAGTGGAACTGACCCCGATGGGAACTTTGGTTGAAAAAATCAGAGCGGCGGGCGCCGGTATAGGTGGTTTTTTGACACCGACTGGCGTGGGAACAATTGTTGAAAACGGCAAGCAAACCATGGAAGTTGACGGCAAAAAGTATATTTTTGAAAAACCCTTAAGCGCCGAGGTGGCAATTATCTATGCTACAAAAGCCGACAAACTCGGAAACGCCTTTTTAGAGGGCACAACCCGCAATTTTAATACCGTAATGGCAACTGCCGCAAAAACCGTGATTTTGGAACCTGAAGAGATTGTCGATGAACCGCTTGATCCGACACAGATAATAATACCGGGGATTTTTGTTGATTATATAGCTTGTTAGAGAGAATTTGAGATGGAACTGACCAAAGAACAATGCCGCGAAATTATTGCCCGCCGAATTGCTAAGGAGCTGAAAGACGGTGATGTTATATCACTCGGTATCGGATTGCCGACCGAGGTGGCAAACTATATTCCTAAAGATTTGCAGGTGTATTTTCAGTCAGAAAACGGCATGATTGGTGGCGGAGAGCGTGATTTTGAGGCACCGGGAAATGCTCATATTACAAACGCCGGCGGAATTCCGGTGAAAATTCGTCCCGGAGCCGTGTTTTTTGACACGCTGACGTCATTCGCCATTATCAGAGGCGGACATGTAAACACCACGGTATTAGGGGCATTGCAAGTGGACAGCCACGGAAATCTTGCCAACTGGATGATACCGGGGGCATTTGTGCCGGGCATGGGCGGGGCAATGGATTTGACCGTCGGTGCCAAAAAGGTAATTATTGCCATGGAACACACGACCAATAAAGGAGAACCACGAATTGTGCAGGATTGCACCCTGCCCCTGACCGCTGCGCACGAGGTAGATATGATTGTTACCGAAAGATGTGTAATTGATGTGGTGCCGGAAGGGTTGTTACTCAAGGAAATAAACCCCAATTTTACGCTTGAAGAAGTACTTGAATCAACCGGAGCAAGATTGATTATTCCAAAAAATTTGGTGGCCTAATTTCAAAAAAAATAAAAAAAGGGAGCTTGATTTTTAGTTCAAGACCCCTTTTTTCTGACCTTTTAAGAAGTAAATTCGCTTGTCGATCTCACCGATTATGTCCAGGAAAAAACGATAATATGGAGTATCAATGGATTCGATCAAGTAACTGTGGTACTCATTGCGGAGTTCCCATAAATTGTCTTCTGTTCTGTCTTGCAAATCTTTTTTCAGGGCTTCAATGTCGAGTTGAGGAGGAGTTTCTTTTATTTCTTTCCATGCCTCAATAAAACATGAAAGGACGAACCCGATTATGCGGAGAACAAAGTAGACAACAACAGCTGTTATAATAAAGCCGATCATTGTTAAATAATTTGATGTTAATAATAGATTGCTATAGCCTATCGTAGCCAATTTTGCAAGATTCGCAAGTGTTTTTTTATTTGTTTATTTGAGGTTGGCAAGGGCTTGTTCAATACCTCGAGCCAGTTGATCAGCACAAGATGTACCTTTGCCGCGGCAATCGTTGCCTTTGAGAATTTGTGCAACTTTTAGGGCATCTGCCCCCTGAACAAGTTTGCTGACTGCCGCCGTGTTGCCGGGACAACCGCCGGCAAAGCGGACATCGTAAATTTTGCCATTGTCCAAAGCAAAAGAAATTTCATGCGGGCAAACGCCGCCGGTAGTCTTGTAGGTGTAGTTTTTCATTAGTAAAAAGTCCTAAAATATGTGTTTGTATCGGGCTGATAGTAAGCAAAAACCTCTAATCTGTCAATATTGCAGGTGCAAATGCTCCAGCAAGTCGAATATGGTGAGTTCGGAAGCAGTACGAGGTTTGATGCTGGTACAAAAACTTTGGCAATCAAAAGAAACTTTCCCCTCATTAATCAGCGTATAAGCCGGTCTGAGTAATGACAGCATTGATGGGAGCTGTCTGATGCCAAAACCATTGTCGGTGCTCCAAAAACGGCTCTCATTACTGCCGGACAATGGGCTACCAACACTAAAGTAAAAATACTCATTTCCGATACGCCAAGCCTTGCACTGCCATAGTTGCAATAAATCGCCCAAAAACAGTGACAAATGCGGCGTGTACAACGGATATGCACCACAGCCTGAAATTGCAATATTACGATATTGACGGTGGCTAATAATCAAATCTTGGTGGGAAATAATCTGCTCAAGGTTGTTGAACAATGCTTTAAGGGCACGCCCGTCAAACGACGGAGTATTAATTTTGTATATTATAGACATGTTTTCTCCTTTTAGTCCGCTTAAAGTGGGACAAGTTGGTTTATAAATTCACTTTTGTAGTGTGTTTTTATTGCTTTAATTTGTTTGTGTCAATGTGTTTTATCAAAGAATATAATTTGGGCTGTAAGTTACGAAGGTTCGCTGGTATAGCGAACCTTCGTAATACAATTTATTCGGTTTTTATTTTGATTTTTTTAGATGTTTCTTCCTTGGCTGCTGTCTTGGGAACAGTGATAGTCAAAATTCCGTTTTTGAAAACAGCATCAATTTTTGATTCATCTATATTTTTGGGCAGACGAACCGAACGACTGAACGAGCCGGAAGACATTTCTTTGACATAGTAGTCTTTGCTCTGCTCTTCGACCTCTTTCTGGCGGGTACCACTCAAGGTCAAGATGCCGTCTTCAATTGACAAGTTAATGTCTTTTTCTTCCATACCCGGAAGTTCGGCTTTAACTTCAATCTTGTCTTTAAGGTCAGCGACGTCCATTTTAGGCTCGGCCTGTACATGCTGAAGTCCTAAAAACGGTTGATTCCACATGCTGTTAAACGGGTCATAAGTGTTTATGGTTTGTGCGGATGCCGGAAATGAGCTTAAAACCGTTGCCGCCATAAGCGGAAGTATAATTTTTTTCACTGTAATCACCTCTTATTTTGAAGAAATTTCAATTTTTCTGACTTTGTTGGGCAATGGTTCACGCTTGGGCATATCAATGGTCAAAACGCCCTTGTTGAATTTTGCGGCAATCTTGTCATCTACAATATTGTCAGGCATACGAATTGAACGGCTGAAAGAGCCGTAAGAGCACTCTTTGAGGTAGTAGCCTTTGTTCTTTTCTTCGTTTTCAGATTTTTTCTCACCGCTGATGGTCAATACACCGTCTTCAACCGACAAATTGATGTCTTTTTCATCAATTCCGGGGAGTTCGGCTTTGATTTCGAACTTATCTTTAAGCTCGGCAATGTCAAGTTTTGGAGATAGTGAGTTCCGGCTCTCGTTGCCGTCAAACGGAGTCATAAAGGCATCAAAAAGGCGGTTTATGTCGGACTGTAATCCCCATACGTCGTTGTTACGCGGTTCTACGTTATTTTTTCTTAAAATCAAGTGTGACATAATCTTTCTCCTTATCTTAAAAAATCTTTGTGCCATGTTGTCGCATGGCTTCTAATATCTATGTAGGAGCGACTTGTTTTAAACGCAAGAGGGAGAGAAGATTTTTTTTGAGAAAATTAACGTTTATGATGAATTTTACATTTTTAACATTTTCTCGGAAAAATCCGAAAATACTATAGTTTTGAAAAAGGCTAAAATGCCCCAAACAAAAAAATGTTAAACTTTGTGCGGATTTGTAGGAAAGTTTAACATTTTGAGTTTGTTCTTCTAAAATTTTCACGTTGACTTTTGAAATGCAAAAATTAATATTAATCTTAATATGACGAGGTAACACATGAAAAAAATATTGTTGTTTTTAGAAATATTTATAACAGCATGTAACAACTATGATACAGAATTCAAGAATCCGGTTTTTAACCAGCCATTGAGGCCTTTGAGTAGTGGAGCTGGTTATGTTTATTTGACAACGACAAGCATTGATTTTAGAACACCATTAGATAAAAATAAGATTGATACGCAAGGCAAATGCGACCTTGTTGAAAACACACAAAATCGCATTACCTTAAATTGTCAGGTAGAAGGTTGGGGTAAAACATATAATAGGTATTATACTTATATTATAAAAGAAATTCCCTTATTTATACCAAGTTGTCTACGCATTTTAGAGTATGCTTATGATAATCCGAAGAATTTTCCTAAAGATGAAATGTTTGCAAATAAATATTGTGTTACCCCGCCTGATTATATGAAATCAGAATCTGATTGAACGAACCATTCTATCCGCCCAATCATTTCTTTCCTTACCAACATTTGTGCGATGAACATTGTTAACGATGCCATTAATATCATGATTGTTTATAGCATTGTATAAATTAGGCCAGTTTTGCTTGTTCAATCCACCGGTATTATATTGTATATCTAATAACACTTCTTTCAAAGGATTTGGAAAAGTATCAAAATCCGTAAATTCTTTGCGAACATGAGCTAAATCATTGATCATATGATTTTGTGCCATATTATATGCATCTTGTTCAGATATTTGCAAATTAGTGTCATTAAAAAAAGAATCTGCTGTTCTATTTCTGTTTAAATAATTTCCATTCAAGTCCTTTTGATTACTTAAATCTCTTAATTTATTATATCCAGATAGTTTTTGCATATCAGTCGCAGGATATCCATTAACATTAAAATTAACTTTCATAAAATCATTAAGATTATTAATATTTGCACCAGCTCCTGTTGTAATGTAACCTTTGCTATCTAAATATGGGTGTGTCTTAACTCTTTCAAATTCTTGGATATTATTCCACATCTTTTTATATAAATCATTATCAGAGATATAATTTGGATTATGAGTTACATCATTTGCCACACTAGGTAAATTATTTTGTGCGTACTGCACACCATTATTCAGGTTGTTAGTCAGAGGATTAAGTATATTGTTAATATTGTTTTCAATATTTGTCATACCAAAACCATAGTTATTGGCTGAGTTTCCCCAAAAGTTGGTTGTATATTGCGGATAGTTTGAAGTAATGCCTTGAGCGTTATATTGAGCTTTCTGCTGATTTTCGCGTTTTTGCCGCGCGAATTGATACTCTAGTTCATCGCGGGTAGTAAAGCCATTATGATTAACACCATAGGTATCTATGCCACCCGTTCCTGTTTGATACCCGAATGGCGAGGTATATTTCGGATACATATCCATTTCTTTTACTCCTTGTTAAAGTTAACGCAAAATTTTGCATTTTTACTTTAACAAAGAGCAAAACTCCTGTCTATCCGGCGCTGCTGGCAACCGTTTAACTACATCATGCAGGAGCTTTTCTTAAATTCTCGGTTGTTGGCTTGGGCTAACTGATTGAGCTTGATTTCCCAATTGCTGTTTTGATTTCTCCCCTGCTTTTGATAAGAGATAAATTTCTTATACTGCAAATTTTTAAAATACTCTCTAAATGGTGCGTATTTTTCATCTTTGATTAAAGCTTTTCTTTTAGCTTCTTGCTTGCGGTCGCAGGTTATTATTGAATCTAAAACGCTGGCTCGCATATCGCTCCAATCAGTTCGGGCTTCTTCCAACATATCTAAGCTCCAAGCAATGATTTTTTCTTGTAAGCTTTTGTCTTTTGCCAAAGCTTCGTTATGCATAATCAGCATATTTAACTTGCGCGCGGCTTTAAGGGGTAAAGTTTCTTTATCGGTCATTGTTGTTTCCTAAAACTGTAAGATTATACTCTTTAGTTAGGTAACAAAATAGACAAACGCAAGGGATAAGGAACAAGAAAATGGGTTGGAATTTTTTCCAACCCACCCAAAATAAAACGATTTTCTTTTTGTAAAGATTAACGTTTGCTGAACTGGTAAGAACGGCGAGCTTTGGCAAGACCGTATTTTTTACGTTCAACAACGCGGTCATCACGGGTCAAGAAACCGGCTTTCTTCAATACAGCACGCAATTCCGGCTCGTATTCGTTAAGAGCTTTGGAAATACCGTGTTTGATAGCACCGGCCTGACCAGACAAGCCACCACCGCTAACTGTGCAAACTACGTCAAATTCGTTTACACGGTTGGTAACTTCAAACGGCTGGTTGATAACCATTTTCAAAACAGGACGAGCAAAATATTCGTCAATGTTTTTGCTGTTTACGGTAATGTTGCCTTTTCCGGGTTTGATCCATACGCGGGCAACAGCGTCTTTTCTCTTACCGGTAGCATAAGCACGGCCGAGTTTGTCGCGGTTTGGTTTGCGGGTTTCGGTCTTTTCAGCAGCTACGGTTTTAATATCTTTTAATGATTCAACTTTAGCCATTACAAAGCACTCCTCTTATTCTTCGGGTTTTTGGCTGCGAGATCCAAAACAATCGGATTTTGTGCAGCATGAGGATGATTTTCACCGGCATAAACTTTGAGCTTGGTCATTTGTTGACGACCAAGAGGATTGCGGGAAATCATTCTCTCGACGGCTTTTTCAATTACACGACCAGGGAATTTGCCTGCCAAAATCTTTGCAGGTGTGGTCTCTTTGATGCCGCCAATCCAACCGGTGTGTCTGTAATAAACTTTGTTGGTCATTTTCTTACCGGTCAATTTTACTTTATCTGCATTGATAACGATAACATAGTCACCGCAGTCAAGGTTGGGAACAAAGCTGGGTTTGTGCTTGCCACGCAAAATCTTTGCAACTTCGGCAGCCAAACGGCCCAGAACAACGCCTTGAGCGTCAACTACATACCACTTTCTTTCAATGTCAGAAGGTTTTGTAGCGTAAGTGTTCATATTTTCTCTCTTTTATAAATATGGGTTAAATTCTTGGCTAATATACATTAAGATATTTTGTTGTCAACATAAAAAAACATATAAAAATCAAATAATTGATTGGCGGTATTATAATACCGTTTGTTAAGTTGTTGTTTTTGCTGGTTTGTTTGCAAATTCATTTTAAAGAAAAAGGCGGTTATTTTACCGCCTTTTATTTATTACCTGTTGCACCTTATTTTTGAAGGTCGGCGACGACTTTCATTGAAACAATCTTGTCCGGATCAGTAACCATGCCGTTGGCGCCTGTGCCACGTTTGATATTGTCGACATATTCCATACCGGCAATTACCTGCCCCCAAACAGTATATTGTCCGTCAAGGAAGTTGGAATCTTTGAAACAGATGAAAAACTGGCTGTCTGCAGAATCAGGATCAGAAGCTCTGGCCATTGAAACTGCACCACGGCGGTGTGGCTTGTTGTTAAACTCGGCTTTCAAATTTTTTCCGCTGCCGCCGGTACCATTGCCCAAAGGATCGCCGGTTTGAGCCATAAAGCCCTCAATTACACGGTGAAATTTAAGACCATCATAAAAGCCCTGGCGAACGAGTTCTTTAATGCGGGCAACGTGGTTGGGGGCAACATCGGGAAACATTTGAATAAGCACATCTCCGTCTTTGAGTTTTAAGAGCAATGTGTTTTCGGGATCATTGACCTCATAGGCATTGGCCGTGCCAAAAGACAAACCCAACATTAACAATAAACTGCTGATAATTTTTAACATTTTAATATCTCCTTTAATTTATACAATTCTTCCAAGGCTTCTTTAGGGCTCAAACTGTCGGGATTGAGCTGTTCAAGAGCTTCTAACACCGGCGATTTTACAACTGCCGGCTTGGTTTGTTCTTTGAGCACGGCAAACAAAGGCAAATCGTCTGCCAGCTCTTTGATATTGCTATTCTTTTTGTCATTCTCAAGTGAGGAAAGTACCTGCTCTGCCCTTTTGATGACAACCTCAGGCAGTCCGGCAAGTTTTGCAACATGAATACCATATGAACGGTCAGCGGCGCCGTCAATTACTTCATGCAAAAAGATAACTTCGTCATTAAACTCTTTTATTTTCATGCAATGAAGCGACATTTTGCGCAATTTGTTGACCAAAGATGTCAGCTCGTGATAGTGGGTTGCAAACAGAGCACGACTGCGGTTGACCTCGTGTAAGTGCTCGACCACTGCCCAAGCGATTGATAATCCGTCAAATGTAGCCGTACCACGTCCGATTTCATCAAGAATTACCAGTGAGCGTTCGTCGGCTTGATTCAAAATGCCGGCGGTTTCGACCATTTCAACCATAAAGGTAGAACGCCCGCGAGCCAAATCATCAGAGGCTCCGACACGTGAAAACAGCTTGTCTACAACACCAATACGTGCCGATGTTGCCGGAACGTATGATCCGGCTTGTGCCATAACTGCAATCAGGGCATTTTGGCGCAAAAATGTTGATTTACCGGCCATATTAGGACCGGTAATCAGCCAAATATTGCTGTTGGCACCGCCAAGGATACAATCATTGCCGACAAAACTGCCGCTATGCTCGTCATCAAGGGTGGCTTCAACAACCGGATGACGACCTTCAATAATCTCAAAATCAAGGCTTTCATCGACAACCGGACGGCAATAGTTTTTTTCTACCGCAAGGTCGGCCAAGGCAGCACCAATATCAAGCTCGCCTATGGCCTTAGCCGTGCGTGAAATGTCATCAGAAGCGGCTTTTACCAAGGTCAAAAGGTCATCAAACAGTTTGAGTTCAATGGCCAAAGCCTTATCAGAAGCTGTGCGAATTTGGTTTTCAACCTCAGTCAGCTCTACTGTGGTAAAGCGTACGGCGTTCAACACCGACTGACGATGAATAAAATTTTTGTTTTCGAGTATTTCAGTCGCAAATTTGACCGGAACTTCAACAAAATAACCTATCAAATTGTTATACTTAATTTTGAGGTTGGCTATACCGGTGTCGGCGGCATATTTTTCCTGCATCTTCAAAATAATCTGGTGGCTGTTGTTTTTGAGCTCACATAGCTCGTCTAACGGCGGATAATATCCCTTGGCAATAAAGTTGCCGTCACGAGCCAGCAAAGGCAATTCATCCTTTAAGGCACGGTCAATCTCATCAACCAGATTTTCGTGATTGCCAAACTTGTTAATTATGCCAGAAACGGCTTCAGCATGCTTGGCAACAATATTGTCTGTGCCAAAATTGAGAATATTTTTGATTTGCGGTAACAATGCAAGAACCGATGCAACAGCACGCAAATCACGAGGTCCGCCACGACCGAGGCTCAAACGGGAAACTGCACGCTCAATATCGGCACTCCCTTTAAGCAATGTACGGATTTTGTCGCGGGCAGTCGGGGAGTTTACAAAAAAATCAATAACATCAAGACGGGCATTGATCTCGTTTACGTCAAGCAACGGTCCGGCTATACGGGTGGCAAGCATACGAGCCCCGATACCGGTTACGGTACGATCAATAACACCTAAGAGAGAGCTGTTACGGATTGCTGATGATGACTCTGTCAGTTCAAGACTGCGGCGGGTGGCTGCATCTATCTCCATGACGTGGTGTTGATATATTTTAGTCGGTTTTTCAATCCGTGGAATTTGCCCTTTTTGGGTAGTTTCTACATAGTCAAGCAACACACCGGCGGCGGTAATCTCTGCCCGAGAAAAAGAGCCGAAAACATCAAGGGTTTGCACATGAAAAAATTCAAGCAAATTATGTTTGGCATTTTCGCTGTTAAAACGTGCTTGAGGCAAAACTGAAAGTTGGCGACGATAATCGTTGAAAACCTCAAATATTGCCGGTGTTTGCAAGTAGCTGTCCGAAACCAAGATTTCAACCGGATTAAGGCGAGAAAGCAACCCCTGAAGTTGGGATTTTTCGTTGGAAGAAACTATTATATTCTCAATGAAAAAATCTCCGGTCGAGAGGTCAAGCCATGAGGCTGCAAGAGAATCGTTTTGTCGGCAGAGGCTGAGCAAAAAATTGTTTTTGCGAGTGTCAAGAAGATTGTCTTCAGTCAATGTGCCGGCGGTAACCAATCGGATAACATCACGTTTTACAACTGATTTATAGCCGCGTTTTTTGGCTTCAGCCGGGTCTTCCATTTGTTCGCAGATGGCAACTTTGTAGCCCTGTTTTATCAGGCGGGAAAGGTAACTTTCATAAGCGTGAAAAGGCACACCGCACATAGGAATCGGATCGCCGTTATATTGTCCACGCTTGGTCAAAGTGATGTCCAAAGCTTTGGAGGCTTTTATTGCGTCTTCAAAAAACATTTCATAAAAATCACCCATGCGGTAAAAAAGCAGATATTCGGGATACGCTTTGCGTGTCTCAAAATATTGCTCAAGCATTGGGGTTATACCGTTTTTTTCTTTTTTTTCAGCAGTCATTGTTATCTTGTTTTACGTTTATTAAATTTAAACGTATTATATATTACTATTCTTCATAGTCCATGTTTTTAGAGGATTTATGCAATGTTTAGCCGTCGCGGTAAGATTTTTGAAATTGAAAAGGATTCCGGTTTTGCAACTCGTGTTTTGATGTTGTCTATGCCGTCTGCTTTGGTGTTTATGATGTTGGTAGCTTTGCATTTGTTGCCGGCAAGTATTGCGATTATGGCTTATTCATCAATTGTATTGTTCAATTTAGTGTGGCTGTTCCCGATGACATTTGAATTGCAACAGCTTAAAAAATACATCTTTAAACTGTCGCAGGAAGGTGTCGATAATATTGATAACCCCTATATGAGCGAGACCGAAACTCAGGATATTATCGATGCAATCAATGAAATGCATCGTTTTTGGAGCAATAAGGCCGAAACATTAGAGGCTCAAACAATCTCTGATACCGCGGTTTTGGATACATTGCCGGATCCGATTATGATGATTGATAAAACCGGAAGCATTTTGGGGGCAAACGCCTCTGCGCACAAGCTTTTTGGCGAAAACATTACCGAACGAAAAATTGAAGAAATTTTTAATTCAAATAACTTTATTAATGCGGTTGCAAGGGTAATTGCGCAGGAAAGTGATGCCGAAAATTTGATATTTTACGTTTCAAAACGTGATAATGATGATGAAAACAAAAAACTGTATGCTCACATCAAGCACCTGCCCTGGGTTTCAAAAGGAAGAGCGGTGGCCGTGGTTTCGATTTATGACCTGACTAAAGCTATGAAAATTGAAAAAATGCAGTCTGATTTTGTGGCTAATGCCAGCCATGAATTGCGAACCCCGTTGTCTATTATATCAGGTTTTATTGAAACTTTGCAAACAACCGCTAAAGATGACAAAGCCGCACAGGACACGTTTTTGAAAATTATGGGCGAACAGGCCGCATATATGGCGAATTTGATTGAAAATCTTTTGTCTTTGTCAAGGATAGAACTTAATCAGGACAAAACACCCGACGAACCGACTGTTATACAGCCAATCGTTGACGATGTTATCCACGCTTTGTCATTAAAAGCCAAAGAACACAATATTGAGTTTGAAACCAATTTATCATCGCAAATAAAACCGATTGTTGCCGACCGCGGACAATTGAAACAGTTACTACAAAACCTTTGCGACAACGCAATTAAATATGGTGATAGCGGTACAAAAGTTAAGATAAGTGCCAAAATGCAAGAGACAATTCCGCTGTCTACATCGTATCAGGTTGCGCAAGGACCGGCTGTTGCCATAAGTATTAACAACCAAGGCGCCGTAATCGGAAGCGAAGAAATTAATCGTCTGACCGAAAGATTTTATCGTATGCAAACGCATAAGGACAAAAATATTAAAGGAACCGGGTTGGGACTGGCAATCGTAAAACACATTATTATCAGGCATCACGGCAATATGAAAGTAACGTCATCAAAACGTTACGGTACGACATTTACCGTATATTTGCCGGTTGAACAGCCCAGCGCTTAGTTATCAACCTCAGGCGACGGATATATAATCATCGGCTGAGTAGTATCAACGTCATTGCTTTGGTTGATGTCATGTAAAGGCAACTTGTAAAAGTGTACAAAAGTTACCGGTTTCATGTCCGTGGCTTTTTCAATGCGGCGGCGGATTTGCAGACGCAGATAGTCAAGGATTGCGCTTTCGTCATGCTTTAAGTCATCTACGGCTTGTGGCAGGAGAGCCGAAACATCTTCAACAATTTTATCACGTAAAGCGGAAAATTTATCAGGCTCCAGAATATCTTTGGAAGAGACACGAAGAGCCAACAATTTCCACTGCTCATCAAAAATAACGCTGATAAACACGCTGCCGTTATATGCTATTTGTTTGCGGCGCTTAACAACCTCAGAATTGAGGGAGACAATTTGTTTACGGTCAACGGCTAAAATATCAGTCGGGACATTGTCGGTCGGAGTTATGCCGTCTTTGGTAATGAGCAGACCTCCTCCGTTGATAACGCTGACAACTTCTTTGATACCGCAAGTTTCGGCAAAATATTTGTGTTCACGAATAAACTTTTTTTCACCATGAACCGGCAAAACAATCCGCGGGTGCAACAGCTCATACATGGTTTTGATTTCTTCTTTACTGCAGTGGCCTGAGGTATGAACCAAGGCATCAGTATCGGTAATAACATTGACACCCTGGGCAATCAGTTTTTCCTGCATATCGTTAATTTTGTCCTCGTTGCCGGGGATAATTTTAGAAGAAAATATAACGCTGTCGCCCTTGCCAAGTTTGATATAACGGCTTTGTCCGTTGACTATAGATGACAATGCACTGCGATAGTTGGCCTGAGAGCCGGTGCAGATATAAAGAGCGTTGTCTGACGGTATGTCTGATGCCTCTTTGATGTTATAGCAGTTGGGCAGGTCCTCAAAATATCCGAGCTCTTTGGCTATGTGAACGTTATTGATTAAACTGCGTCCCATTAAAACAGGGGTGCGACCGGCGGCATCAGCAGCCGTAATCAAGCTTTTGAGCCTGGTGAGGTTTGAGGCAAAACATGTGGCAACGACCGTGTTCGGAAGTGAGGGAATAAGCTCAATCAGGCAATTACGGACATCAGCTTCGGTCGGTTGAGATTTATCAATCAAAATATTGGTCGAATCGCAGACAAACATATCAATACCGGAGCGGGCGATTTCTTCCAAACGTTTATAATTAGTTTGTAATTCTGCAGTTTTTCCATCATCAAAGCGCCAGTCGGTAGCGTGGATTACCGTAATTCCGCCGGCTTTTATGGAAAGAGCAGAAGTTTCGGGTACGGAGTGAACGACCGAGACAAATTCTACCTCAAAATGCGGTAGCGTTACAATCGGGTCGGTGTTAACCGAGTGTATTTCAGCAGTGTCCTCAAGACCGTATTCTCTAAGTCGATTTCTAATCAAACCGGACGTAAAATCAGTTGCGTATATCGGACAATTTAAGATAGGCAAAACGTGAGCAATAGCGCCAAAATGGTCTTCGTGGGCATGAGTAATGAATATGCCCTCAAAATCTTGCGCATAATTTGCAAAGAACGAGGCATCGGCAAAGCATAAATCCATGCCGGGGTAGTCATCATTTAAAAATCCGTATCCGGCGTCTACCATTATAAATTTACCATTATTGGCATAAACATACATATTCATGCCGATTTCGTCAGCTCCACCGAGTGCTACAAAGTACAAACCGTTTTTATCAAAAGCGCTCATTATTTTTTATTTTCTCCATTTTCATCAAAAAATACATCTCCGGCACTAATGCTCACGACTTTATCATCAATTGTCTTAAGTTGCAACATTCCGTCAGAATCAAGACCCTTAAAAATGCCTGTCAATTCGTTGTGCTGCGTGCGAACGACTATTGGTGAGTTCAGGCCTTTGGCATGGTTAAGCCACATTGAAACGATTGTCGACATGCCTTTCGAGGTGTAGATTTGTATGAGTTTATCAAATTCATCAAGGTAAAGTTTGAGAAATTCAGTACGGTCAATATCAATGTCGTTAGCCGAGAGGCTGGTTGACGGGTACAGCAAAGATGAAGCCTCGGGATAGTGTTTGACGTTAACACCGATGCCGATAATAATGCTGTCTTTCTCGCCACGTTCAAGCAAAATGCCCGATAATTTGCAATTGTTGAGCAAAACATCGTTTGGCCACTTTAACCTGACATGGGCATGAGGAGAAAGTTGCAACACCGTATTTAGAACCGCTAAGGAAACTATTAACGGCAGGGCATTGTTTTCTTTTAGCGGCCAGCAAAATACCTGAGACATAAAAAGATTGCCCTCAAGGCTTATCCAGTTGCGCCCGCGGCGACCACGACCTTTGGTTTGACGTTGTGTCGTAATCACAATTTTTTGCCCGGGCAAAATGTCTTTGCTAATGCGAAAAGCTTCGTCGTTAGTGCTTTCGATTTCCGCATAATCAAGCCATAGCCATGATTTCAATTCGGTTAATTCTGCCATCAGAAAACTGCCACTAACATAAGTTCGACATCGTGCATAAGGTATTTTGGGTTGATAATGGCAATCAGCATAATAATTATATTGATGACCATGCACCAATAAACTCCTCGGTCAACTATGTCAAATGCATTGTTGCGAGGTTCAAAATATACAACAGTTATAATTTTCAGGTAAGCATATGCCAAAATCAGCATTGAAAATAATACCACAGCTAAAAGAGCATATCTATGACCGATAACCAAGCTGTTTATGACCGAAAGTTTGCCCAAAAAGCCAAGTAGCGGCGGCGTACCGATGAGCGAAATCATAAACACCAGTATGGCTGCCGATAAGAACGGGCGTTGGGTGGCAACACCTTTGATGTCATCAAGATTGTATAAATATTTGCCTTTGCTACGATATCCGTAAAAAATGGTATAAATACCGCAAATGGCAACGACATAGACCAACAGATAAGTAAATGCCGACATCAGGCTGTTGTCGTTGATGGGAAACAGGGCCAAAAGTGTAACACCGATGTAGTATAAACCGCTAAATGCAAAAATTTTACGCAGGTTATTTTCACTGTTGGCACCAATTGCACCGATAAATATAGATAATATGCCAAAAACAATAAATACCGTATTAAACCACCCTAAAAGCGGATAAAAAGCATTGACACAAACATTGACCAAGCAAGAAAAATATGCAAAAACCGGCACGACAGAGAGGTAGGCGGCAACCGGCAAAATGCTTTTGCCCACAACATTGGAAAACCAAAAATGAAGAGGAGCAACTCCCATCATAAGAAGAATGCCGCCAACTACGCATGTAAAGGCAAAGTGATGTTGCCAAATTAAGTTGGAACGGACACTTAAAAATTCTTCTATGACCCTGTAATCAAATGTTTTAAGGTGGTAATAGAGCATTGCAGCGCCAGAAAGCATTATCAAAGCAACAACCGTTGACAGCAAAATGTAATATAATACATGGCGGCGTTCTTCTTCAGGTTTTTCAATTTTGACCAGAAAAATATTGCCGACAAATGCCGCACTCAGGCTCAAGCAAAGCAACAAAACGTTCCATGATGAAATTGCGACAGAGTAGCTCAATAAGTTAAACAACATCATCGTATAAAAAGAAAAACTAGGCAATCCCTTGCTGACAAAGCGTTTGGCAGAAAGATAACAGATAATAAATGTAAAGAAATACAGCAACATTTTAAATAATGTCGTATAGGCATTGTTATGCAGGTATTCTCCGATATTTTGGTTGTAAAACAACGCTGTCAACGCTGCCGATATAAAAATAAAAATGCGGCTGAGTGTATAAAAGGTTTTCGGAGTGTTTGAGTGCCTAAAAGCGTTGACCAACACAAGGGTCAGCATTCCAAGTGCTAAAACAAATTCGGGAAGAAGTGCTATATAATCGGTAAGCATCGGTTACTCCATATACCATAAAGGATTAATAAATGAGGTAATTATTAGTAGTATTGTAGCCCCCAAAACGATTATAATCGGAGAAGGCATATCAATTGCAACGACATTTTTCTCGGAATTTTCATTGTCTGAATATTTGAGGTAAAACAGATGTTGCAACAGGTTGACAGAGCTCAAAATAATTGCAAACAAAATAAACATTGCCATCTTGAGATTATAGGTGAGAAGCCCCGCAAAAATAAACATATTGTTCAAAAACATTGAAGAAAGCGGAAGTCCTACTGCAGCCAATACAAAAAATGATAAGGCAAACGAAATGGTTTTGGCATTTTTTAAAATTCCGTATTCGGGCAATCCCAGTTGTTGACGCTCTTTTTCTATATGAGAGATAATAACTTCAATTGCGGCAACAATAATCAGCCAAGAAAAAATTGAAAAACCGATGTTGCTCAACAATGCATCCGTGGGCAATAACGCTCCCAAAAGGTACAAAATATAATACACTGTCATATAAGAGAAAATTTTATACTGAACGTCGCGGTGGCTGAACCCAATCAGTGCAATTACAACCATGGTTATAATACTGATGATTTCAAGTACGAGAAGATATGGAGCAATAATGCCGGGAGCAGTCAGCGGGAAAAAGCGAATAAGCCCATAAACGCCGGTCAAAGGCAAGATATTGGCAATTATAAAAACCAACGGGTTAGAAATGTTGACATTTACCGATGATATCCAATAATGGAACGGCCAAATCGGAATTCTGGACAAGAAAGCAATAAAAATTGCTCCCCAGACAATCATTTCGAGGTTGCGGCTGAGAACAACGGTATTAATTGTCTGAATTGTTACGTGTTGATGATTAAACAGGATACATAGCGCCATAAACAGAAGTGAGGCGCCAAGAAGATTATACAGGAAAAAACGGTACAAAATATCTTGGCGGTGCATATCGCCCAAAATTCCCACCAACAAAAACAACGGCAACAACATTGCCTCAAAAAAGATGTAAAATGAGAACAAATCTCCGGCTAAAAGATAACCGATCATCATTTCCAGAAACACAAGAGCCAATATAACCAGTGTTTTTTGACGATAACTGTTGTTAAGCACTCCGAAAAATCCGAGCAAAATTGCTATGTGCACTGCGGCAATCAGCGGTAATGAGAACGTGTCCACCGCAAATAAAAATTCAATTTTAGGGGTGTTTAGCCACTCAAATTTTTTCATGATTTGTAGAGATGCGCTACCATGAATAAGGTTATTGCCGATAAGCATTAAAATTACAAGATTGGTAATAACGGTAAGTATGCCGACCGATAAGACATTACGACCGGCACTTTCCGGATTTTCTTTAGAAATTGCAGAGAAAAAAATGCCCAGTAACGGAACGCTCATTAATATGGTTAACAAAAATTCGGCGTTTTCAATCATTTTACAACTCCGTTATAGTATGCAAAGGCAATAATTAATGCTCCCAAAAGGGAAAATATTATACCGCTTAAAACGCTGTTGCTATGAAGACGGCGGAATATATATATTAAAAATCGAATTGCATTTTTAATTGAAGAGATGACCGTTCGTTCCAAAAATACAATATCAATCGTCAGTCGCAGGACCCGTCCGGTAATTTGCAACGGTGCCAAAAGCATGGTTTCGTATATAGAGGTTGTAATGTCGCCGGTTTGGATATTTTCGGTATTAAATTTTTCGATACGGTAAGCAAAAGGATTATGCGTTGCAACAATACACCAAAATATCGCTATTACTACGATATGGGGCAATAACCGCAAGATGTCAGGTATAAGATAAAATACGGCCGAAGTACCGCCGATTATGGTAATGTACAGCCAAAGACGCGATATTGCAGGCAAAATGCTCTGTATTGTGCTGTTTTTGTATGTTGATGCAACGTGTGCAGTGAGCATAAAAATTACACCCTCACCAGCTATGGCAAGGATAATATTTGTTCCCGAAAAATTCCACCAAGCCAGCATATACCCGATTGCCGCAACCAACATTGTTATAACCGGAATTTTGCCTTGCATTGAGCTCCCGACATTGCTCAAGACGGTGTTAAACAAATAGGCCATACCCAAAAACATGAGGAAAGACAGTGGATTGATTGAAGACAACCAACTGAAAGCACAAAAATACAATCCCCAGAATACCATCGCCATATATGAGCATTTACGATGGTTGTTATACATGACAAAAGTGCCACATGCTCCCCATAATATTGTCAAAATCGCAAATATACGAATAATCGGCAGTGAGTAGCGAGAAATATCCAACACATCCTGCAAAGTGTTTAAAATAACAGCCCCCATGAGCGGCGTGGTCATAAATAAAATGAAATTCAGGCGGTTAGCACTTAATGGTGACATTTTTTGATATGCAGAATGAAAAAACGCCATACCTGATTTTATCAAAATGCAAGTAAGCAATATAATTGCAATATAATCTCGATGGTGCCAGTCGGTAGAATATCCGCCGGAATCGACAATTTCAATATTGTCGTGTTGACCTAGGATTATGGCAAAAATGTTCAACAGCAAGAAGTCGGCCAAGAAATTACCGTAAATATATTGGCGTTTGGCTTCATAGCTGTTAAGCATGCTGTAAACAACGACATCTGCCATACCAATGGCCGCCAAAAGCTGGAAATAGTTAGTGGAGCACAGCGCCACAAGCAACAATACAATATTAAATACGACCAACCCGTTTAAGAAACTTTTGCTCTGTTCTTCTGCTGACGTAATGTTGTACATAACCGAAACCGCACCAAATATGAGCAGCCCCAAAGCCAGCACTTTGGTTTGGGCAACAGGAACAATATTTAACAAAACATGAAAATTAGGCATTGCCTCCCACATGACTGTTAAATCAGGAGTGGCAAAACAGTCGCTCAAGGCAGCTATTCCGTATCCGAATGCACCCAAAATGAGCAAATGGCACAGATATGCCACGTGTTTTTTGGGGGCAAAAAATGATAAAATGCCGCTGAACAAAAGTATAAATACAAAATTAATTGCCATATTGAACTCGGTTATTGTGTTTGCACTTGTGTATCATAACAAAAAATAAGGGCTTTTAAAGCCCTTATTCTGATTTTAGAATGATTGTTTGTGGATAATTTTATCCCAACGCCTTAAGACTGCGCACGACTCTGACCGGAACCTTGTATTCACGGGCAACATCGTCATTTTCGAGTTCGACCATCATAACTTCGCTAACGGACTTTAACGGCATACGTGCTTCTGTATTGATGGAATTAAGCATAAAGGCGCTTTCACGGCTACGGTACAACAAAGCTTGTTCCCCGCCATCGTATACTAAACGAGGGTTTTCCGGACCACCTTCACAATATTCGATAATGATCAAAATTTCACCGGCAGCGTTCTGTAACATATCATAGCGACCGGACTGCTGTGTTTTTTTATTCTCCGCCATTTTGAGACCTCTTTATCCACGGTTTAAAATTCAAATCTTTAGTGATGTTAGCACACAATTATTAACAAATAAACTATTTTTTATATTTTTTTATTTTTTTATTGACGGCTGATTTTTTATGGATTATACAATAGCACGTTGTGTGAGGGCTCGTAGCTCAGTTGGTAGAGCATTTGACTTTTAATCAAAGGGTCGTGGGTTCGAATCCCGCCGGGCTCACCAATAAAATCAAGACCATCCGTAAGGGCGGTCTTTTTTTTGTGCCTTAATACTGGCGGGCGTTAATACAAAACTTTGAGGTGTATATCAGAA
>CACWLK010000012.1 GCA_902761715.1 uncultured Rhodospirillales bacterium
GGACGTATCGAAATCGGCGGACGTTACGGCTTTACCGATGCTCTGTCCGGCTATGCCTGGGCTAACTACACCTTCGGCTCAAGCTATGATGCTTATGCCCTCGGTGCCGGTATGAGTTACGCTTGGTAAGTTAACCCTTAAAACACGAAAACCGCTCTCTTGCGAGGGCGGTTTTCTTTGTGATTTTCAGGACTGGCGGTGTTCATCGTTTTGGTATTCATTGATAATATCGACGACGAATTTTTCCGGTCCGGTGAGTTCTGTGCCATGCTGGTCAATGTGCCACTGGTTGTAGAGTTTTTGAGCTTTGTAAAGCACCACTACACCCATGCCGAATTTGCTGATCATCGGGTGCGCCTCAATCAACAGGTCGTGAGTTTCTTGGGAAATCCAATCATCACGGAACAACCAGTTGATGAGTGTAACATCGCCCTTGATTTTGGTCAGGACCTCATAAATGAAGTCAAAGCACATTTGTTTGAACAGCAGAGGTTTCTCGCATTGGCTATCATAAACATGATAAACCAGAAGACTTTGCTCTTGCAATATCTTCGGATTGTCCGAAAATTCCGTTTGCAACGCAATTTTGAACAGCTCGGTAGGAATGGGGCGATCATAGTCCTGCAAATTGCGAACATGTTTGAGAACCTGAAGCTGAAAGAGCTGATCTTCGTTGCGTCGACGATATGACTCTTCGTGAGCTGCAACCTGACTGGTAAGTTTGTCCATATCAAGGTCCACAATCGTTTGAACGGCATAGCTATAGAAACGCTCACGGCGTTCAAGATAGCGCTTAATCAGGTCTAAGACTTGCCCTAACATACGGCTCGGACGGTGTCCGGCGTTCTGTTGCATTTGCATTTGTTTTTCGCCTCGGGACAGGAGCTTTTGAAGGTTGACGTCTTCGTGATTGCGGATTTCTTGAACAATCTTGTAGGCATAGGTTTCTGGATCGGCGCGCAAATCATTAATATCGCGCGACATTTTCAAAAACCACTTGCGGTAAAGATGTTTTTCAAACTCGGCAAACGGGGTCATAAACTCCAAGATTACTTCAGGGTTGCTCTCGTCTTGTGATAAAATCACTGCTGCTTTGCGAGTTGCACGTGGCAATTCGGAAAAGAATTTTCCTTGTTCTTTTGTTAATTTCATAAATATAAATAAATAATTTTTTGCTTCAGTAAATTTACCATTTTGACACTTTTTTGTCAAACAAAAAAACGTTTCCGCCCGAGACGGGGTAGGAAACGTTTTTAGTGTAGAAACGGTATTTGCTAATAGATTGGTTTTAGACCTCCATAGATAGCAAGAAGTACCGTAAAGAAGAAATGGCGCCGGGCACGACGTCCGCTGGCCGGACCATCATTGGCTGCCGTTGCTTCAAGGAACCTTTCGTGCTCGCGGTCCGCATGCTGGCGGATTTTGTCGACGAGCATAGGAAAGAGTTCTTCAAAGCCATGTTGGCGCAGGTAAGTTCCGCTTTCGTTGTCATGTTTCATCATGAGGCGAAGGGCGTCCATGGGGACAAATTCTCTGCTCCACAGTTGCATCCACAAGGTCGGAGACGGTTTGACACCTTTTTCGTACTTGTCATTCAAGTACTTAAAAGAGAACTTTGCCAACTCGTGGTTTTCTTCAGGATACTTCAGGCCTTCAATAAGAAGTTGTTCGGTCTCAAAGGAGAAACCGGGAACACCCTCAAAATGAAGGATGAAGGTCTTGAACTTTTCTTTCTCCTCCTTCGACAAACCGGCAGCAGCCAAGTTGCGATGTTGGAGATAAGCATGGCGACGGTCATAAAGATAACGCCAAAGATCAAGCATTTCGCGCTTTACTTCAGCAATCTCCTGCTCGCTCAGGTCATCAACAAGGAATACGTCTTCGATGTTCTCCTCGTTTTCACGGTCAAACGGAGGCTGGTTAGCCTTGCGTTTCATAGCTCTGCGGGCGGCTTCTTCCGGATTGGATTTTGCCCATTGAGCTCTCCATTGAGCAATCTGCTCCTCAGTAGGTTTGGTCTTCATACCTCGTGATTTTTAGGCCAAGTAGGCTTTTTCAAAGTTGTTGGCGCTGTTGATGATTTGTGAGTTGTTGATTGCGGTGGCGCAGTTCCTGACCAGCTCGACAAAGCGACGGTAGACGTCACGCGTTGTCTTGTTGACCTTCGGCTTCTTGTAGTAGAGGATAGCCTCAGCTCTGTACTTGACAGCAGGCTTGCGCAACTGCGAAACTGACAGTTCCTCACACACCTCGTTGATTAATGTAACGAGTTCTTCATCACTGGCGTTCTTCAGCAGCTTCTTAAGCTCATTGGCCTTCTTAGCAGCTTCTTCATTCTTTCTGTTCATTCTTAAAAAGTTTTTTGAATAATTATTAAAAAAATAAAATGTCGTTTTGTATTATAGACAAAAATGAGGCATGGCGCAAGCATATTTTTATAAAAATTATAGATTTTTTGAACTTTTTTAATTATTATTGCGTTACAAGTATGTAGATTCAATGTGTTATACGAGGCAGAAAAATGAAAAAATTAGCAATTTTGGCTGTTGCGGCAATTGTTGCAATTGTAATCGGCTTGAGTTTTGTAAAAAAAGGAACAAGCGGAAAAAAGTTTATTACTCACAAGCTGACAAAAGGTGATATTACCGAAATGGTTTCAGCTTCGGGGACAATTAATCCGATTTCAAACATTGATGTCGGCACGCAGGTTTCAGGTCGAATTCAAAAAATTTATGTTGATTATAACTCGTTGGTAAAAAAAGACCAATTGTTGGCCGAAATTGATCCGTCATCCTTTGAATCTAATGTTGCGAAAGAAAAAGCTAATCTTGATGTGGCAAAAGCTCAAGTGATGAGTGCTGAGGCCAGCCGTGATTATTATAAAAAGCATTTGGCTCGTATATCAAAGTTAAATAAACAAAACTATTCTGCCGACAAAGAGCTTGATGAGGCACAAAAAAACTATGATACGGCGGTTGCTAACGTGGCTTTGTATAAAGCTCAAGTTGAGCAGGCTCAAGCGGCTCTTGATTATAATACAATCCAGCTCGGATATACAAAGATTGTTTCGCCGGTTGACGGAATTATTGTTTCAAAGAGTGTGGAAGAAGGGCAAACCGTTGCCGCAAGTTTTGAAACTCCGACACTATTTAATGTTGCCGAGGATTTGACCAAAATGCAGATTGAGGCCTCAGTGGTAGAAGCAGATATTGCCAAAGTTAAAGAAGGACAGAAAGTTCAGTTTAATGTCGACAGTTTTCCGAATGAGACATTTGAAGGAGTGGTTACGCAGGTCAGAAATGAGGCAGTTACCACCTCAAACGTTGTAACCTACCAAGTTGTGATTGCCGTTGATAACAGTGAGCTAAAATTTAAGCCGGGTATGACCGCTAATGTCGAAATTATTACAGCTAACGAAAAGAACGTTTTTGTCGTTCCGAACAAGGCTTTGCGCTTCTCGATGGGAGATGATGTCCGCTACGCACAAAAAGGTATCTGGGTTATGGAAAACGGGCACCCTACCCGCATTGAAGTTAAATCGGGCGTGTATGATGATAACAATACTCAAATTGAGAGCGATAAGTTAAGTGAGGGCATGGAAGTTATTATTGAACATGCCGATAATGCCGCTAAAGGCGGACGTAATATGCCGATGAGGATACGTTAATGCCGTTGATTAAGTTGGAAAACATCCGAAAGAGTTACCCTCTCGGGGACGGAATGCTGGAGATTTTGAAAGGGATTTCACTTGAAATAAATCAAGGCGAATTTGTGGCAATTATGGGGCCTTCCGGCTCGGGAAAATCTACTCTGATGAATATACTCGGGTGTTTGGATAAGCCGACAGCAGGAAAATATTTTTTGGATGGACAAGAAGTCGGTAATCTTGACAGTGATGATTTGGCAACAATCCGCAATAAAAAGATAGGTTTTGTGTTTCAGGGGTTTAATCTGTTATCCAGAACCTCGGCAGTGGAAAATGTGGAATTGCCTATGATTTATGCCGGAATTCCTGATGCAGAACGGCACGAAAAAGCTATTCAGGCACTTAAAAATGTGGGGCTGGAGCAAAGAATGGATCACCAACCGAACCAGTTGTCAGGCGGTCAGCAACAACGTGTAGCTATCGCTCGTGCGCTGGTAACCGAGGCGCCGATTATATTTGCCGATGAACCAACCGGAAATTTGGACACCAAGACCAGCGTTGAAGTTATGGAGTTGTTTACACGTTTTAATAAAGAACTGGGACGGACGATTATTTTGGTAACCCATGAGGAAGATATTGCTCTTTATGCAGACCGAATTATTAAAGTTGTAGACGGGGAAATCAGAAGCGATGAAAGGAATGTTAAATGATTGAGCTTAAAACCATTACCAAAATCGCTATTCGGGCAATACGCGCCAACAAAATGCGTTCATCATTGACAAGTCTCGGCATTATTATCGGTGTTGCTGCCGTAATTGTTATGTTGGCAATTGGGCATGGAGCGCAGATTTCAATTCAGGAAGACATGAAAACCATGGGCTCAAACCTGATGATTGTGCGCTCGGGGACATCGACATCAGGCGGTGCCCGAGGCGGGCGTGGTTCTTTGCCGACAATGAAAGCTGCCGACGGTGATGCAATTCAGGAAAAAATTGCTAAGGTAAAACTGGCTGCACCGGTTTTGGAACAGACAAACCAAATTGTGTACGGAAATGCAAACTGGTCAACATCCACTACAGGAACCGATAATCGCTATTTTGAAATTAAGGATTGGGCTCTCGATTATGGGCGCAATTTTTCGGAAAGTGATATCAAAAATGCGGCAAAAGTTACTGTTTTGGGGCGTACTGTGGTTACCGAATTGTTCGGCGATGTTGATCCTTTGGGAAAAACAGTGCGAATTAAAGGAATGCCGTTTACGGTAATCGGTGTTTTGCAAAAGCGAGGAGAAAACGGCATGGGAATGGATCAAGACGATGCCGTGTTTATTCCGATTACCACCGCACAAAAGAAAGTTATCGGTATTACATTCCCCGATCAGGTCAGTATGATTATGCTTCAGGCTGTAGACGGAGAAGCGACCTATTCTTCTCAAGACGATATTTCTCAATTGTTGCGGCAAAGACACAATTTGGGCGCAAATAAAGAAAATGATTTTGTAATTATGAATTTGACGCAAATGCAGGAAATGATGGAGAGCTCAACCAAAATTCTGACAGTTCTGCTCGGTTCAATTGCTTCTATTTCTCTTTTGGTCGGCGGTATCGGTATTATGAACATTATGCTGGTGTCGGTTACCGAAAGAACACGTGAAATCGGGATAAGAATGGCAATAGGCGCAAAAGCCTGGGATATCAGGTGGCAATTTTTGATGGAAGCTATTGTGCTGTCACTTATCGGTGGACTGGTAGGAATTGTTACCGGACTGGTCGGGGTTGAGGTCATGAAGTTGTTTACGTCATTTACGCTCAAGATTGCCTGGGCTTATGTGATTATACCATTTGTTTTCTCGGGCTTGGTGGGAATTTTGTTCGGGTTTTATCCGGCTTATAAAGCATCGTTATTAAACCCGATAAATGCCTTGCGTTACGAATAAATTATTCCTGTTCAGGAAGTGCGTAATGCTGTTCGGCAGAGGTGGTAGTCAGCTCAAAATCTTCCAGAAACCATTCCATATCTTCGTCGCTGTCTTTAATCATCTGATAAAAGCGACCACGATATGACAGTATCAATGAACTTTCGGCAACTTTGATATCTGTCAGCATGATATGCTCGCCAGCTTTGTGCATCCTAAATTCGACAAGATATGTATCAATCTGCCCTTCCTGATTTTTGTAATTTATGTTGGCAGTAACAACAACAGCATCACCATCGCGGTGGCTGCCGGAAATTGCAAATGAAATTCGATTATCAAATTGAAGCGGAAAACCTTTATACAGGCTCATTGCATAGCGTTTGAACAAAGATTGATATTTTGTTTGCTGATCTTTGGTCATCTCACGCCAATATTTTCCGACCACAAATTTGGAGATATAATTAAGGTCAATATAGTTTATGAAAAGATTATCAAGTTTTTGGTATTTGGTTGCCAAATCTTTTTCAGAAAAGGCTTTAAGCAGTTCATCTCCACGAGTTTGAGCAAAAGCCTCAGCCTCGGCAGTGGTAAGCTCAGCTGCCTTAATTTGAGGAGAAAACAACAGTAGTCCACAAAATAGAATAAAATATAAAAAACAGTTACTTTTCATAAAAAAATGCCCTATATATATTTCTATACAGATTCATTATAACAAAGTGGTGCCGGAAATGAAACTAAAATTGTGCTTGTTGAGTATATTATTTTCAACATTGGTCGGAAACGCTGTGGCAGCAGATGCCGGACTGCGTTATATTAATACTCGTGGCAATGTACGTTGCGGCACACCAAACGACAATCAGATTTTTGCCTATAAAGACGAGGACGGAGTTTGGCAAGGTATCAGCGTTGAAGTTTGCCGCATGATATCAACTGCCGTTTTCGGGCGCAGCGATCGTATTCAGATGGTGCAAGTGCCGGAAGTGTTGGTTTCAAAGGCATTAGCCACAAATAAAATTGATGTGATGATCGGCGGACTGCCATATTCAGCAACCAATGAGATTTCAACCAAAGCGGCTCCTGTCGATATACTTTATTATGACCGATTGACTTTCTTGTCCAGAGCTGCAGGCAAAGCAAAATCAATGAAGGATTTTAAAGGAGAAAGAGTTTGCATTGCCCAAGATCCCGATGATTTGAAACGGCTGATGTCGTATAGCGAGCGCTATAACCTTGATTTGCAACCGGCAACTTACCAGACTGCTAGCAGCGCAAAAGCAAATTTTTTGTTGCACAGATGCCGACTGCTGGCCGGAAACTATATGTTGTTGCAAGATATGTTGGTCAACACGCCCAGCGGATTGGAAGATGTGGAAATGTTGCCCGAGACGGTTGATGAGCGAGCTGTCTACCTATATGCGCTGAAAGACAACACAACTTTGCGCACAATCTTGAAATGGATTATCAACGCCTCAAAATTTGCAGAAAATGTCGGGCTTACACAAGAAAACTATAAATTAAATCTGGGCTCGAAAAATCCGGAAATTATGAATCTGCTCGGTGTTGATGAGAAGTTGTGGACCCGCTTTAAGTTGGAGCCGACATGGGTTCAAATTATGCTGAAGGAACGCGGAAACTATGGCGAAATATTTGATAAAGCTTTCGGTGAAAAATCGCGTTTTAAGATTAAAAGAGGCAAAAACAATCTGCTCAGAAACGGTGGCTTGATTACTTCTGAACCTTTTTTATAGATGATACATATTTTTCTATTGCTTCCAGTGCAGACAACGGAGATTTGCCAAAATCTATGCTCCCGTCAGTCATGGTACAACTTGAAGTTTTCGGATCATATAAGCAGAACGGAGTAGAAAAATCATCTCCATAGCGTGCCGTATCGTCAATTTGGATATCTATATTATTCTCACGGCAATAATCGGCTTTAGCTTTATTCCACAGCTCATCAGGTACCTTAAAGTTACCGTTATCAAAATATTCGACTTTGCCACGAGCGGCAAAGTGGTCGAGCAATGAAAATATTTTGGTATATTGAATATGCCAAGCCTTCAAAAAGTCCTTTTCAACCTGATGCGGTCCGCCGGAAATTATATATATTTCGTGCCCTTTGCTGAGTGCCAATGCGTTAAAGTTGCGAAAGAATACCGGAGCTTCGGTGATTACGCCATGAAAATCTATGCCAATGCGCATGCTAGAACCCCTCTTCCTCATCTTGGCCAAACAGCGATGCAACAACCTCTTTCAGAGAATTGGGGCTGAGTGCAGAAAGCGGATTGAGATCGACTTCAGGAGCATCGGACGTGCCTGATATTGTATAATTTGCCGCAAAAACTGTTCCGTCTTTTCCGGCCAAAAGATTACCAACCAAAGGAATTTTTCCTATCATGGTATTTAATCCGTAAGCCGGTGCGACCATGCCGCTGATGTCTATAACATGGTTGTTCATGTTATATGCTCCGCTGAAATTAATTCCCAAAACATTGCCGTAAGTATGAGCTTTGTTTACATATAATATATCATTTTTATATTTAAACGGGGCGTCAAAGTGCGAAAATGTCATACCATCGCCGGTGAGCAAATCAACCATGCCGGTAAAAGAAGCGACAGTCAGCAGTTTTGCCAATACAGGTGTATTGTGTAAACTGAAATCGCGGATTTTGGCATGACCGATTAACATTTTGTCAGCACCGCGCTTGGCTTCAATCTTGAGGTTGCCGCTGTAAAGATTGTTGTAAATACGCAAGAAACGTAACGTGTTGCCGGCAGAGTTGCTAGTGATGTTTAAGTAATATTCTTTATTGGGTTTGGGCTCATAATCAACTTTTAATGTCATATCTTTGTTGTAATCATAGTTGCCAATCAAATGAACCTCGTGAATACCGACACCATGAACAAGTTGTGCTGTACCGGCAAAATTAGTAACTGCAACATCAGGGTTGCTCCAAAGGCTGTTAACCGCAATATTCAAATCAATATTCGGCGTGTTTTCCCAACTGTTATCAGCTTCTTTTTGGTTATCAACAGCAGATGTTGATCGACGCTCAAAAAACTCTGTCAAATCGTAGCTGTTGCCGGAAATATTAATCGTATACTTTTGGTTTTTGTCATATGCAAGATCTATCTTGGCTTGAGCTCTGGTCTTAGGACCATTGATTTTGCTGATATCAATAAGTTTAGGACGGTTTTTGTTGTCAAAATCAGCACGTCCGATAATTTCAAAATCGGGCTTTTTCATGCTGAATGAGGAAATAGAATTGAGTTTTTTATCTTTAATAACCAAATTTGCTTTCAGCTCACCTGATTGGTCCTTAGGTTTTACAAAACCCAAAAAGCTGTAGTCAAGGGCGGCATGCAACATATTGGCCGTAACATCGACATTATATCCGTTTTTGATAGGTTGAGCGACGGCCTCAATCTCAATGTATCCCTCAATGTAAGGTTTGCTTAAAAAGCTTACATCGACGCCCAATTTTTTGAGCAAAGCTTCATCACCGTTGAATTTAGCTCGATAACTACTGGTGTTGTCTTTGTCCGGATTGAAACGCTCGTTCCAAGAAATATTTAGCGGTATGCCGTCAAGTTCGGCATCACCGTTAACCTTGAGACCGGAATTATCTACAAACAAACTCAGTTCATCGGCTTTGACATCTTTATTGTCCCAGACATCAGATATTTCAACATCATGTAAAGTTGATTTTACCGTTACTTTAACATCATTATATCCGAGATCTTTTTTAAGCTCAAAATCAAGTGTCAAATCTGTTTCGGCATTACCTTTCATAATGTCAGGTTTCAGACCCAAATCAGACGTAAAGTTAAGCGGCGGATGATCAATGAGTTTAAGGGCATCGGTAATTGAGGAGTTTGAAAGCAACTTGATGTTTATGTAGTTGCGGTCCTTGTCCAAATCATAAATTCTGACCGAGCCGGAATCAAGCAAAATTCCATCAGACTTTGCCTTATCCAACAAAATTGTAATGCTGTTGGAATCAACTTTAAATTCGCCATAAACATTAGTAACCATCGGCATGGTATCAATGTAGCGAACGTTAGAATCTTCAATATAAGTGCCACCACTTAACTTAGTAAGCTCAATTTTTTTGGTCTTAGTATTATACCCGAAGTCAAACTCAAAATGTGCATCTTTGGCATCACCGCCGAACAGACTTTCTTTGCACCATTCCCAAGCTTCAGGTGCAATGTAACGTGGCCAATAAATGTAAAGATCATTTAATTTAAGGGCTTTGATATCGGCAGTAAACTTCATTTTGAGAGCTTTGAATGACGACTTGAGCAACATTTTACCCAAACCGGTGGCACTAAAGCCGACTTTTACTTTTTGCTCTCCGAGGTTAAAGTCAGCATTTTGAATTTCAAGGTTATCCAGACCGCCGTTGATTTTTCCGTCTAAAACAAAAGATGAAATGTTATATTTTGAGTTTTCGTCATCGGCTGCAAAAATAATATTACCCTGTCCGCCTTCAAATTGAAAACTGATTTCACCTATGGCTTTTTCAACGGCATGAATAAGGTCTTCACGGCTGCTGGCAAATTCGTTAAAATCAACCACCGTTGCTACTTTACCGCTGACCGGAACATTGATTTGGTACAGTTTGGCTCGAGTTTCTTCATCAACGTAGTTATTAATAACCGTTGAAGGAACCAAATCACTGAAATATGCCTGAATTGCGAGTTTGTTATCACCGGCACGATATCCGGCATCAACACCGGCTGAAATTTGGGTGTCATTAATATTAATAAGAGCGCTGACATCCGTCAACATATCGCTAAGTCCGCGGCTGAAATGGTAATTCAGGTCGGAAAGCACCCATTTTCTGCCCAAATCCACCTCGTGGAACTCGGCTTCGCCCCCGGAAATGACAATGCTGTTTATATAGCTTTCGGGATAGGTGTTATCGTTGGAGTTAAAACGCTCCAAAAAGTCTTCAAACAAAGAAACATAGTAGTCGAGTTTTTTCTCGGTAACTTCAGAGGCTTTATCCTGTTTTTTGAGGCCATAAGTCGTAAAGATATATACAGACGGGTTTTCAAGCTCAATTGAAGACGGAGCCACAATACCGCGCAACAAAGCCTTTATGCTAAATGATACGGCCGCTCGCGGTGCAGAAAATCTGACGGTTTCGTCATTACTTTTATATACAACTTTATTGGCAATAATTTTGATCGGCTTAACCGAGCGAACAAGCTCAATGTTTACGCTTTCAAGCGAGACATCTGCGGTTTCAGCGTCAGGACTTAAGGCCGCTATTATGTATGGTTTAAGGAACGGCGCTGAAATAGGACCACGATATAACTGCCACAAAAACAGCAAAAAGACAAACAGCAATGCAAGCATTGCATAATTCAGAATTTTGCGGGCAAGATAGAGCCTGTTAGATACTTTTCGCATTTATTTTGCCACCTTGTCCGCCAATGCTGATTCCAAAAATAAATCTATGTCGCCGTCAAGGACAGACTTTACATCTGAAGTTTCAACTTCTGTGCGCAAATCTTTGACCATTTTGTACGGCTGTAAAACGTATGAGCGAATTTGATAACCCCAACCGTTATCGCCTTGAGCATCCCATTGACCTTTTTCGGCATCTTCACGTTTTTTGACCTCAATTTCATATAAACGGGCTCGCAACATATTCCATGCTGCCTCTAGGTTTTGGAATTGAGAGCGCTGATTTTGACATTGAACAACAATACCTGTCGGAATGTGGGTTATGCGAACAGCAGAATCGGTTTTGTTAATATGTTGACCACCGGCACCCGATGAGCGGTATGTATCAATGCGACAATCAGATTCATTGATTTCAATATTGATTTTGTCATCAATATCAGGATAGACACCGACCGAGGCAAAACTGGTATGACGGCGAGCGTTACTGTCAAACGGTGATATACGTACCAAACGATGAACGCCACTTTCTGATTTTAACCAGCCGTATGCATTGTGCCCGATAATTTTTATTGTAGCGGATTTTATGCCGGCAACATCGCCTTCAGCTTCTTCAATGTATTCAACCTTATATTGATGAGCCTCTGCCCAACGAGTATACATACGGAGCAACATCTCAGCCCAGTCCTGAGCCTCAGTGCCGCCGCTGCCGGAGTGAACTTCCAAAAATGCATTGTTACTATCCGCCTCTCCGCAAAGCAAGGCCTCAAGTTCGCCGCGGCGACCTTTGGATTTGAGGGCTTGCATTTGAGAAATTATTTCGGATATAAGTTCCTGATTGTTTTCAAGTTCGGCAAGCTCACACAACTCAACCAAGTCTGTACGAGATTTTTCAAGTTCATCAATCAGGTTAATGTCAGCCTCGAGTTTATTTTTTTCGCTGAGTAATTTTTGTGCCTTGTCGGCATCATTCCACAGCTCTGCATCTGAAGTCAGGTTGTTCAGTTCATCAAGACGGATAACGGCATTGTCATAGTCAAAGAGACCTCCTCAGCAGGCTGATTGACTGCTTGATTTCTTCATTTAAATTATAAACTTCGGCTTGCATTTTGTTGTTTCCTAATATTGGGTGCCAAGTTGGAAAGCCTCTTGTCCGGCGCTGTTTTCAAAGCTTTTGTAACTGCCGTTGGCTTGCGGATCATCATCAGCATTGCCACCGATTACACGGGTTGTATTGGAAAAACTAAACTCGGGTTTGAGAGCCTCCAAAATGACAACTTTGTCGCTCGGCTGAGCCGGATTTCCGGTTTCGTAGTTAACACGGACAAGTTTGATACCGGTAGGAATGCGGAAAGCTGTATCCGGCTGACCTTTAAGAGCTTCTTCCATAAAACGATAGAAAATCGGCAATGCGACACTGGCTCCGGTTTCAACTTTACCGAGGGAGCGAGGTTCGTCAAAACCAACGTATGTTCCAACGACCAAATCAGGTGAAAAACCGACAAACCAGCCTTCTTTGTTGTCATTTGTAGTTCCGGTTTTTCCGGCCAGATGGCGTCCTAAACCACGCAGGCGGGCACCGGTACCACGAATGGCTACGCCTTCAAGAATTGAGGTCATTTGGTAAGCTGAAAGGCGGTCGATTACTTGTTCACGAGGGTCAGTCAATTGCGGTACATCTTGAGAATTCCACTTATCAAAATTGCAATCCTCACATTTGCGCTTGTCGTGCTTCAAAATGGTGTTGCCGTATCGGTCCTGAACCTGCTCAATAAAATACGGAGTAACTTTTTTGCCACCGTTAACAATAATGGCGTATGCTGATGTAAGATCGTCAAGCTTGGTTTCGCCGGCACCTAAAGACATTGACAAGAGCTTAGGCAGGTTTTTGTTGATACCTACTTTAGCGGCAAATGCCGCAACTTTATCCATACCAACATCTTGCGCTAGACGAACGGTCATGAGGTTACGCGATTTTTCAATGCCGGCACGCAAGGTCATCAACCCATAGAACTTTTTAGAGTAGTTTTCAGGCTTCCACTTTGGCAATCCGGGACCTTGATCAAGAACAAACGGAGCGTCCAAAATCAAATCGGTCGGAGAATAACCGTTTTCAAGAGCAGTCAGATAAACAAACGGCTTAAAAGCTGAGCCGGTCTGACGTTTGGCTTGAGTAGCACGATTGAATTGTGAACGACCGAATGCATACCCGCCAACCACTGCCAAAACTTTGCCGGTATGAGGGTCAATTGCAATCAGACCTCCATCAACGTTTGGTTCCTGACGCAGGTAGTATGAGTGTTCCGGAAGTTTTTGCTTAGCAATTTTGTCTTCGCTTACAGGCTCAACAATAATAACATCTCCGGTGTTCAAAACTGCTGTTGCTTTGGTTGGAGTGTCGCCGATGCGTTGATCAGGCAAGTTTTTGTGTGCCCATTTCAACAATGCCATGGGAATTACACCGACATTGCCATCAGCCGTAGTAATTGAGGCTTCTTTTTCATTAACATCAACCACTAAAGCCTTTTGCCAGCTCTTATTTAAGTAAGTAGGAAGTTGAATTTCCTTAAAAGCTTTATCATCATCGGGATTAATGTGAGCCAATGGTCCTCTCCAGCCATGCCGAATGTCATAGTTTTCAACTTCTTCACGAAAGACTTTGGTAGCAATATTTTGCAAGCGAGGATCAAGTGTGGTACGGACAATCAACCCGCCCTCGTTCAGATCTTCAGCACCAAAACGGCTTTGAATTTCACGGCGAACTTCTTCGCTGAAATATTCGGCATTAGTTACATAGTTATCAGACCGTTCAATAACTTTCAGCGGGCGATTTTGTGCTTCGGCAGCAGTAACTTCATCAATATAACCTTCCTCGTTCATACGAGTGAGCACCCAGTTACGTCTAGCAATTGCGGCATCATAATGACGATGAGGGTTGTAGTTATTAGGTCCCTTTGGCAGTGCGGCAAGGTAGGCTATTTCTTCAATAGCCAGTTTATCAAGCGGCTTGCCGAAATAATTGAGAGCGGCGGCAGCAACACCGTAAGAACGGTTGCCCAAGTAAATTTCATTTAAGTAAAGCTCTAAAATATGTTCTTTGGTAAAGGCTTTCTCAATACGTCTCGAGATAATTGCTTCTTTGATTTTGCGAACATATGAAACCTCGGATGACAAAAGAAAGTTTTTGGCAACTTGTTGGGTTATGGTTGAAGCACCGGCAGGGCGGCGACCGCTACCGAGATGTTTGAGGTTACCCAACATCGCACGAACAATGCCTAAATAATCAATGCCGGAGTGGGTATAAAAGTTTTTGTCCTCGGCGGCGATAAATGCATTTTTTACCATTGCCGGAATTTTTTCTATCGGCATAAACAAACGCTGTTCGGTAGCGTATTCCATCATCAACTGTCCATCACCGGCAAAAAGGCGGGTGGTAACCGGAGGTTCATATTTTTCAAGCTGGTGATAGTCGGGCAAATTGTGATTGATACGCAACAGCACAACCATAAGCAAAAGCAAACCTACTACAGCAAAGAAAAAGCAGGTACTGAGCATTGATGATAAAGTTTTAAGCATTTTTGTTTCTTGTCCGTTGATAATAAATTTGCAATAAAATTAGCAGTTTTTAGATTTTCATACAACTATTTTTTTTGATGTCAAAACAATGATTTATGTTTCATATCTTCAAAGTATCTGTTAATTGCCTTAACTGCCGATGAAGCAAGCTTGCGACGATAACTCTCCTGACGCAGAAGACGCTCTTCGTTTTTGTTGGAAAGGTAACCCATTTCCAAGAGAACGGAGGGAACATCAGGAGCTTTGAGAACAGCAAAACCGGCGAAACGATGGGTATCACTAATTAACCGAACCGATTTACGCATTTCAAGCTCAATGCAACGGGCAAACTCAGATGAGCGATTGCGAGTTTCACGTTGAGCAAGGCTAATCAGCACATCATTAACTTCTTTAGATTGTTCAAACATGTTTACTCCGGCAATGATGTCAACCTTATTTTCACGTTCAGCCAAAGCTTCGGCTTCTTTATCCGATGCTGTTTCTGACAAAGTATAAACTGACAAACCTTTGGCGTTGCGGTTAGTAGCACTATCGGCGTGCAGAGATATAAACAAATCGGCATTATGTTTGCGGGCGATTTTGACACGATCACGCAAAGGAATGAAAATATCAGTGCTTCTGGTTAAAAAGACTTTGTATTTGCCCTCTTTATCAAGTTGACGTTTCAACTCCTTAGCGGCAGCTAAAGTAATATTCTTTTCATAAACACCGGAATATCCGATTGCTCCGGGATCATGACCGCCATGTCCGGCATCAATTACGACTATTTTTTTAGCATTGTTATTGTTGTTGGCTTTAATCGGGGTAACCGATGATGTGCTTTTGTTTTTGGTACCGTTGCTGACTGCGTGTCCCTGCCCGACTTTTGAGGCAAAATCACGCTCGGAGGCAACATTAACATCGATTGCCAAGCGCCAGTTAAAATTGGACTGTGGTGCCAGCATAAAAGCTTTTTTGATAGTAACCGGCTTCTGCAAATCAAATACTATGCGTTTTTTGGTTCCGTCAAGAGTTCCGACTCGTACACGTCCGACAATATTGTTTTTGTCCTTGGTGTTTTCAATCGAGCGGGCGACATTAGTGCCATCGACATCGATTACCAGTCGTTTGGGATTGTCAAGCAGAAAGACATTGTAATGAAAATCTGATGAAGCATCGAAGACAACACGGACACTATCTGCGCCCTGTCCGATGCGTAAGCCGGTAATCTCACCGGCAAATGCCGGTAAGCACATAATGCAATACAGAATCGCAAACAGCGCCAATCCGCAGAATGTAGAAATCAGTCTTTTCATTTTATGCCACTTGTTTGGTATATTATACCTATTACTTATTACCAAGATATTAAAACATTGCCAAATGTTATTTTGTTAATTGTGAAAAACCTGTTGTAATTTTTTTCAGCTTGTTATATTTTAGGGTTGTCAAATTTGTTTTGATCGGTTCTGCAACTAACAACATATGATGGAACTACAGAGTGCAGAAAGCCGGTCGCCGCCGTTTTCATAGCGAAAATCGTGCCTAGGCAGGTTTGAATTTGGAGAGGTTTTACCTCGGAGAGGATTTTTGATTTTTTTGAACAATAAATAACTAAACAACAACAATGTTCAAAAAAGAATGTGTTTGAAACAGGTAGGCGCATGAGGCGTCATTTACGGAGAGGTGCGAGTGCACCGGCTTTTTTCAAATTAGGGGGAGAATCCGTCTTCCCGAGTTCTCAGTCGATATTCTTTCCGCGGAGTTTGCGCAGATTTGTGCGCTGATGTGGAGTTTTTATGACAAAAAGAATGCTTATTGATGATACCCAACCTGAAGAAACAAGAGTGGTTGTGGTTAACGGAAACAAAATCGAAGATGTAGAGTTTGAATCGACTTTTCGCCGCCAGATAAAAGGAAATATTTATTTGGCAAAGATTATGCGAATCGAACCTTCTTTGCAGGCTGCGTTTGTTGATTATGGCGGAAACCGCCACGGATTTTTGGCGTTCGGAGAAATTCATCCAGACTATTATAATGTGTCTCCGGAAGTTATGGCGCAGTACGAAAAAGAGGTTGATGAAATCATCGAAAACAAAAAGCAGATGATTAAAGAGCGTGAAGCCGAGAGAGCCAGAATTCGCGAAGAAAAGGCTTTGAAACGGGCTCAACGTTTGGAAGAAGAAGCTGCTAGAGCTGCTGCCGAAGCACAGGTCGCTGCCGAAGCGGAAAGTGCTCAAACTTCTGATGAAACGGCTGCTGTTACAACCGATGCCCCCAACAAAGCTGATGTAAACGAACAGCCTGTTATGACTGCCGATGAGCAGGTAGCTGCTGAAAATGTTGTTACGACAGATGAAGCCGTGGTAGAAGTTGCACAACCGCAGGAAGATAGCAAGCCGGAAGCAACATCTGAGGAAGCAACCAACCAGCGTAAACAGGGCAGATACAGACATAACAGAGAACATCGTCAAAAAAATGAAAATGTTGCTCAAGATGAGAGCATGATTGCGACGGAAAAAGAAGAAGTAAAGGCTGAAGCGGCGACAGAAGTTGAACCTGCAAATCAGGAAAATACCGACACCCAAGCCGAAGAAAATTCTAACGGAAACGACAGCAAGCAAAGACGCAGATATCGTCGCAGACCAGTCAAGACAATGGCTGATGATGAGGGAACTGAGCAGGAAACCGTTACGCAAGAAGTCTCAACCGATACAGTAGAGGAAACCAGCGAAAATGTTGCTCAAGATGTTGTCGAAAACAATGATGACAAAGAAGAAGTAAACAATATTACTGCCAATAATGTTGCTGATGATGATATGCCCGATGATGATGACGATGGAGAATATGATTTTGATGCTCAACGCAAGCTGATTTTGATGCGCAAACTGTTCCACAACAGCGCGATTCAAGATGTTTTGAAAGAAGGACAGGTTTTGTTGGTTCAAGTTGTCAAAGAAGAACGTGGCAACAAAGGCGCAGCGCTCACAACTTATTTATCTTTGGCCGGCAGATATTGCGTGTTGATGCCGAATCGGATCAAAAGCGGCGGTGTATCAAGAAAAATTACCAACGCACAAGACCGCAAACGTTTGAAAGGCATTATTAGAGAATTGCCGATGTCAAATGATATGTCTTTGATTGTACGTACCGCCGGTGAAGAAAAGACCAAGGCTGACATTACACGCGACTATAACTATTTGATCAGAACATGGAATCAAATTCGTCTTGATGCGTTGAAAAACAAAGCTCCTACTCTTATTTATGAAGAAGGTAATCTGATTAAACGTGCTTTGCGCGATATGTTTACCAAAGAAATTTCAGAAATTATTGTTGATGGCGATGAGGCTTATAAGTCTGCTCGCAACTTTATGCGTATTTTGTCTCCGCACAATATGAAAAAACTGAAATCATGCAAGGCTGATGATGTACCATTGTTCCAGCGTTTTCAAGTAGAAAGCCAGTTGGATAAGTTGCATGATCCGAATGTTCCACTCGAATCGGGCGGTTATTTAGTGATTAACCCGACCGAGGCTTTGGTTTCGATTGATGTTAACTCAGGGCGTGCTACAAAAGAGCTTGATTTGGAAGAGACTGCGCTTAAGACCAATTTAGAGGCTGCCGATGAGATTGCTAAACAACTGAGAATGAGAAATTTGGCCGGTTTGGTGGTTATTGACTTTATTGATATGGACGAGCCGAAAAACAATCAAGCAATTGAAAAACGCATGAAAGAAGCCATGAAAAATGACCGTGCACGTGTTCAAATCAGTAAGATGAGTTGTTTCGGACTGTTAGAGATTTCTCGTCAGAGAATGCACTCTTCGTTCCTTGAGAGCAACTATCAGACTTGTCCGTTCTGCCACGGCAGAGGTATTATTCGTACGGTTGAGTCCGGCGCAATGTCAATTTTGCGCATAATTGAGGAAGAAGGCACCAAAGGTCGGTCTTCAAGCGTAAATGTTTTTGTTCCGGCTGATTATGCGGTATATCTGCTCAACCAAAAACGTCAGGCAATCTGCGATATTGAGCAACGTTATAACATGACAGTGATTATCAGTGCAGATAACAATGTTAAAAACATTGCCGAATATAGAATTGAGCGCATAAAAGCCGTTAAGACGGAAGAGCCGAAACCAGCGCCATTGCAGTCTTATGATGAGCCGGTTGAAGAAGAAGAGATAACTACCGAGGTTGCGGTTAATGATGAAGAAAGCACCGATGAGCCTCAGTACCGTCGCCGCAGAGAAAGATATGGCAGACGTAACCGTTTTGACCGCCGTCGCCGTCGTGATCGCAGAAACGATTATGCCGAATCTGCTGAAGAAAAACCGGTTGCCGATAATAACAATTCGACTGAGCCGGAAGAAAAATCAGAAAAAAGGAAGGTTGTTTGGTGGAAAAAGCTCATAAACGGATAAATAAATATATAATGTCTATACTGGCTGCGGCAATTTGTTTTGCCGCAATGCCGGTGTGGGCATTGTCATTGATTTCCGATGAAGAGACCGAAGTATTTTTGCACCAGACGTTAAAGCCGATTTTTCAGGCATCGGGTACAACCTTTAATCCACGAAACATTTATATTGTAAATGATAAATCCTTGAACGCATTTGTCGCCGACGGAAACAATATGTTTGTAACTGTCGGAACATTAATGAATGCTGACAGCCAAAATGAAATCAGTGGCGTGTTGGCGCACGAAACCGGACATATTGAGGGTGGACACCTGTTGAGGCATAAAATTCAGGCACGAGAAGTACAGAGGGTGAGTTTGGCCTCAATGTTACTCGGAGGCGCAGCCGGAATTGCCGCCGGAAGACCGGATATAAGTATTGCGGCAATTTTGGGATCACAAGGGTCGGCAATGAGCAATATGTTGTCTTATCAAGTCAGCGAGGAGCGGAGTGCTGATGAGGCGGCCATAAAACTATTGAGGAGGATTAACCAATCTCCGGCGGGAATGTTGAGTTTTATGAAGAAAATTCAAAAAAACAACACATTGCAGGGAATTGAGGAAACCAGTTATTATCGCACTCACCCGGTAACGTCAGAGAGAATCGCTTTTTTGGAAAAGGCAACCAAAGATTCAAATGCACCGAGTACAGGGGCGCAGGAGAACACTTTTTCCAGAATTAAAGCCAAGCTTTATGCATATATTGAAGAGCCCAAAAATACATTTATAAAATATCCGGAAGGCGATAATTCCCTGCCGGCAAGATATGCCCGCACAATTGCTTATTTTAAGCAGATGAAGATGCAACCGGCAACAGAGCTGATTGATAATTTGATTCAAGAAGAGCCGCAAAACCCTTATTTTTACGAATTAAAAGGGCAAATGGCAATGGAGACCGGCAATGTTCGTGAAGCGGTAAATATTTATAGAAAAGCATTAAGTCTGCGCCCTAATTCGTCATTGTTTAAGCTGAATTTGGCACAAGCAATGCTGGAGAACTCCCCCAATCCGGCAGAACAACAGCAGATTGTTGATATGCTCAATCAGGTTTTGATTTATAACCCCGACAGTTATGCATGGATTTTGCTGTCGAGAGCCTATGGGCTGCAACAAAATGCTGCCGGATATAACTATGCCGCCGCAGAATACAGTTTGAGAATGCATGACATAAGGTTAGCAAAGCAACAAGCCGAACAAGCGTTGAAGTCCAACCCGTCGCAGACCTTACGTCTCAAACTAGACGATTTGATGATGCGGATTAAAGACGAAGAAAAAGAAATGAAGAAGATAATTTGACCAAGCTAAATGTTTTTATAAATAATCAATACAAAAAACTCCGACTGAATGGTCGGAGTTTTTATTCAATCAAAAATAACTTAATTCAGTTTTTTAATGATATTGGCGGCGATGGAGATATAGGCTTTGGCAAACTCGCCATCGGGCTCGGCCTCGACAATCGGAGTGCCGGCATCTGCGTGGCTGCGGATTTTGATATTAAGCGGAACACCGCCCAAGAAATCAACACCAATTTTGGCGGCGGTATCCTCGGCTCCGTGTTCACCAAAAATATATTCCTTATGTCCGCATTGTTCGCAAACGTGGTAGCTCATATTTTCAACAATGCCCAAAATCGGAACATTGACCGCTTTAAACATATTTACTCCTTTGACTGCGTCTATAAGGGCAATATCTTGCGGAGTAGAGATGATTACCGCACCATTGATACGAACTTGCTGAGAAAGTGTAATTTGAATGTCGCCGGTACCGGGAGGCATATCAATAACCATTACATCAACATTTGACCAGTTGACATCAGACAGCAGTTGTTGCAAAGCTCCGCAAGCTTTAGGGCCACGCCAAATCAGCGGGGTATTGCGGTCGACAAGTGTGCCGATGGACATGGTCTGAAGCCCCATGACTTCAAAAGGCTCAAAAGTTACACCGTCTTTAGACATTGGGGTGGCACCTTCATAGTTGAGCATGGTCGGGACCGACGGACCATAGATATCAGCATCAAACAAGGCAACACTTTGCCCCAAACGTTTGAGAGCCAAGGCAATGTTGACGGCGGTTGTTGATTTACCGACACCGCCCTTGCCTGAAGCTACGGCAATGATTTTTTTGACACCGCGAATTTTCCAGTGGTGGTCGTTTTCATCAGATTTGACGGCGGTAAAAACAACTGAAGCCTTGGACACGCCTTCAAGCTGCAAAATCTCTTTTTTAAGAGAATCGGCTTTTGCCGTATCTTCCGGTATATTAATCAGAGTTATAATCGCACGGTTGTTAAAAATATTAACACTGTCAATATTTTCGGGATTGAAATATTTGAGTGCGAGGGATCTTACTGCCTCGGTTTCCGCCATGTCGGGTCCTCCTGTTGATATGTGAAATCCTTAAATTGTCTTTAGAATGTTTATATTATATATTTGGGTAAATGCAACAAAATAAACTGTATGTGAGGTAAAAATATGGCAAATACAAAAAGTCCGTGGGACGATGATGAAACAACCGGATCATCCGGCTATGAGACGCAGGGCGAAAAGGTTGTAAAGTTCAAAAAAATTGTAAAACCTAAACCGCCAAAGGTTAATATCAGTCCGTTGACCTGGGTGGTGATTGTTGTTGTTTTGTGGGCTTTGACCGGCTTTTATCAAGTACAAACCAACGAAAACGGTGTGGTTTTGCGTTTTGGCAAATATGTTGATACTACCGAGCCGGGGTTGCACTATCACCTGCCCTACCCGATTGAGGAAGTATATAAAGTAAGTATGACTCAAGAGCGCAGTATCAATCTGGGGGTAAACGACGGATCATATACACGTAATTATCGTGATAATTCGTTTACTGAAACGCATATGCTGACCGGTGATGAAAATATTGTCGATATTAACCTTACAATTGTTTGGCGCATTAAAAACGCTAAGGACTTTTTGTTCAATATGCGGGAGCCGGAACAAACCGTGCGTGTAGCCGCCCAGTCAGTATTGCGTGAGATTGTCGGACAATCTCAAATGATGCCGATTATTTCAGGCGACCGCGGTAAAGTTGAGGACGATACCAAGGCTGAGTTGCAAAGAGTTTTGGACGACTTTGGATCAGGAGTAGAAATTGTACGTGTAAAACTGCAAAAAGCCGACCCTCCGCAACAAGTGGTTGATGCTTTTAATGAAGTTCAGCGTGCAAAAGCCGATATGGAGCGTTTTAAGAACGAGGCTGAAGCCTATCGCAACGAAGTTGTGCCTAATGCCAGAGGTCAGGCTTCACAAATTTTGCAAAGTGCAGAGGCATATAACCAAGCTGTCGTAAACAAAGCAACCGGTGAAGCAGACCGTTTTAACTCTGTTTATAAGGCTTATCAAAAAGGTAAAGATGTTACTGTTCGCAGACTATACCTCGAAACTATGGAAGAAGTTTTGAAAAAATCTGATCGGGTAATTATTGATCCATCTTCTAAAGGTGGAAATGTATTGCCGATTTTGCCGATTGATAGTTCAAAAAACAAATTTTTGCCTTTTGAACAAAATCGAACAACAATGCCGCTTAACACTGCTAAATAGGAGAATGGATATGAAAAATAAGATGAAAATTTTCTGGGGCGGTATTGCACTGATTGTCGTGTTCTTAATCGGCACCAGCGTATATATTGTCAATCAGGCGGAACAGGCAATTGTTCTGCAATTCGGTCGTCCGGTAAGATTGGTACAGGATCCGGGACTTAAACTTAAAATTCCGTTTATCCAAAATGTAATCTTTTATGATAAGAGATTGCTCAATCTTGATCCGCCGGCACAAGAAGTTGTGTTGAACGACAAAAAACGTTTGGATGTTGACAGCTTTACCCGTTATCAGATTGTAGATCCGATTAAATTCTATAAAACCGTACGTACCGAGCAACAGGCTCAAAGCAAACTGGCGGAAATTGTAAACTCATCAGTACGCAAGATTTTGGGACGCATTACTTTGCAAGAGTTGCTCTCGGAAAAACGTACCAAAATTATGAACGACATCAGCAGTGCGGTTAAAATTGATGCAACTCAGATTGGTGTCAGTGTTGCCGATGTACGTATCCGCAGAGCTGATTTGCCCTTGGAAGTATTGCAAGCAATCAATGCCCGTATGAAAACAGAACGTGAAAGAGAGGCTAAGGAATTCCGTGCTCAAGGCAGTCAGGAAGCCCAAAAAATCAGAGCCAGCGCTGATAAGGAAAGAACCATAATTTTGGCTGATGCCGAAAAGCAGGCTCAGATTATCCGTGGTCAAGGCGATGAAAAAGCTATTGAAATCTGGAATAATGCGGCCGGAAAAGATGTTGAGTTCTTTAACTTCTATCGTTCGCTTGAAGCTTATAAAAACTCTCTGAGTGACGGAAAGTCGTCAATGATATTGTCTCCGGACAGCGAATTCTTTCACTTTTTTAGAAAGGCAATGAAATAATATGCTTAAAAAGGTTGGTTTTATTGTAATAACCCTGCTGTTGGCAACTGTGTCAAAAGCAAATGCGCAAAATGGTTTTCCGTCTTTTGCCGATTTGGCAGAAAGGTTGTTGCCGACTGTTGTCAATATTTCGACAATTCAAAAGGCTGAAAAAATTGATGTTACCCTGCCCGATGATGAGGACGGAGAAGCTGCGGCCGCACAAATAGATGATGAGGACAGCAGTGTTCTGCGTCAAGCTTTAGGGTCAGGCTTTATTATTGACGAGCAAGGTTATATTATTACCAACTATCATGTTATTGAAAATGCCAGTTCAATTAATGTCGTATTGTTTGATAATACAGAAGTTGAAGCTGATATTATCGGAGGCGATGAAAAAACCGATTTGGCGCTGATTAAAATTGATCCTCCGTATGAGTTAAGCAAAGCGGTATTCGGGAACTCTGATGAACTGAGAATCGGTGACTGGGTATTGTCGATAGGCAATCCTTTCGGATTGGGCGGCAGCGTTAGCGCCGGAATTGTTTCGGCTAAATCACGTGATATTGCCGCTGGTCCTTATGACAACTTTATTCAAACCGATGCCTCTATAAATCAGGGAAGTTCCGGAGGTCCGATGTTTAATATGAACGGGGAAGTAATCGGCATTAATACCGCATTGTTTTCGACTACAGGAAGCAGCATGGGGGTCGGATTTGCCATTCCGATCAATACTGCGGGGTGGATTATCAGTCAGTTGGAAGAAACCGGAAAAGTCAAGCGCGGATGGATTGGGGTTAAAATTCAAACCAACAGTCGTGAAACTGCCGAATCTATGGATTTGAAAGATAAACAGGGAGTGATTGTATCTGCAGTTACCGAGAATAGTCCGGCGGCAGAAGCAGGTATTACGGTCGGTGATGTAATTTTGAGTCTGGGCAAAAAAGAAATCAGCAGTTCTAAAGAGTTTTCACGTCTGGTGGCCGAAAGCCCGATTGGAAAAGAAATTTCTCTGTTGGTGTGGAGAAACAGCGAGATTATGACAATTAATGTTCCGGTGGAGGAGATGCCCGCTGCTCCGACAATAAGCAAACCGACAACCCCAGAACAAATGCAAGACAATGACCGAGTTTTGTATGAGGTCGGTATTAAGGTGGAGGAGATTACTCCGGAACTGTTAAAAGCATTTGGATTGTCTCCGGTAACCATAGGATTGGTCGTTACAAATGTTGAGGCTAATTCTGATGCCGCTGCACAGGGCGTAAAAAAAGGCGACGTGGTGCTTAAAATTGACAAGAAAGATGTGATGACCACCGAAGCGATGCTGAATTATATCAAAGAAGCTCGCCAGGAGGGTAACCGTCCGATTATGTTAATGTTGCAAGACCAAGAACAAGGAGTAATGTCGGCGGTGGCCGTAAAGTTGAAAAAGCATGAGTAGAGTTGACTTTTATCATTTGCAAAGCAAAAAACTTGAAGATGTCTTGCCCAAACTGTTGGAAAAAGCCTATGGGGTGGGGAAAAAGGCAGTTGTACGTGTCGGAAACGTTGAGCGTGTTGAGTTTTTGAACGGTGTGCTGTGGACCTATGACGAACAATCTTTTTTGCCGCACGGAAGCAAAAAAGACGGAGCTGCGGCTATGCAACCGATTTGGTTGACAGCTGATGATGATGTGCCTAATGAGGCGGAGTTTTTGTTCCTTGTGGATGGAGCTAATGCCGAAAGTCAGGAAATTGCAAAATTTGAACGAGTTTTTAACATTTTTGACGGAAACTCAAGTGAGGCTTTGGAAAAAGCTCGTGCGTTTTGGAAAGAACTGAAGAACCAAGGCGTTGAAGTGTTTTATTGGCAACAAAGCGCAAACGGATCTTGGCAACAGAAGGCTTAACCGATGGGAAATTTTTTTAAGGATAATAATCTGGTTGAAATTAAAGACGAGCGTTTTATTGTCGATTTAATGTATGCAAGACCGGAGAATGTTACAATGCATCCGGTGTATGAGGAAGTGGGCTTTGGCAAAAAAGCCTATGTTCATCGTGATGTGGCAAAATGTTTGGTAGGGGTAAGCAAAAAACTGAAAGATCTGAAGCTGAAAATGCGGATTTGTGATGCTTACAGACCACCGGTTGCACACCGCCGAATTTTGGACTTGTTGCCGATTGAGGGGCTGTTTGCTCCGACGGCAGAGAGGTCAGCGCATTGCCATGCCGTAGCAATTGATTGCTGTCTGACTGATGAGCGAGGAAATAATTTGTGTTTTCCGACCAAAGTTGATGCATATGATAAAAATTTGGCACGGAAATTGGCTTTTGGGCAAACCGATGACTTTTATAAACATTTTGCAAAGGCAGCGGCCGATTTTTATGATGAAAAATACCAACGCGAGATTTATAATCGTGAGTTGCTGAAATCAATTATGTTTAATGCAGGTTTTGAGGGAATACGCTCAGAGTGGTGGCATTTTCAGTTGCCGGAAGGGATTTCAAAATATCCTGTGTTTGAGTGGAGCGAACACCCCAACAAGAAAAAAGGAGTTTAATTATGCCGTTTATTGTAGCATGCACCATTTTGGTTATGGGAATTTTTATGGTCGATAATCTGCGGTTATACAGGATTTTTTATGTGGCATTAAGCCTGCTGTTGTTGACGTTAATTTATAATACATTCATCATTTATACAGCTGACTTTGAGTTTTCGCCGTGGCATAATAGTGGCAAAGTGGCATATTTGGTGGTTGTGATTGAGGTATTGTGGTTGTTGGCAATCAATGCGATTATGGCACTTTTGAGCCGGAAAATAACTATTTCGCCGGATCAACTTGCCCTGCCCTTTATTGCAGCAGTTATTTTGGGAATATATCTGATATTTTATACTAACCCGCCGATGTGGTTGTGTATTGGCGGGGCGGCGGCGAGTGTTATCATGTTTTTCAGTTCGCTCACGTTGTTTTTTATCAACTATTTTAAGAACCTCAAAGAAAAATAAATTCAAAAAAACCTCGTCCCGAAAGGAACGAGGTTTTTCTTGTGCGGTGTGCATTTGCGGGCTAGTCGTCAAGCTCCATGGTTCTGAAGTCTTTTCCGTCGTAGAAAAGTAACTTTCGCCCTCCGGTGAAGACCGGCGCAAACTTCTTGCAGGTTCGATAAGCCGCATAGTTGGCAATGAGCGCAACGATGCAAATCGTAATCATCAGACCGAGCCAGAGGAATGCGTGTTTCTCGATGATTTGGTGGTACTTGAGCCCTTCAAAAATGAAGAAGCCGATGACCGCCAAAGCCGTCAGAATTGCAAAGACACCTGCCCAAAGGTAAGCACGGCGAATGGTCGTCTGACAGATGATGAACGAATCGCGGATTTCATCGTTTTTGGAAAACATAACATCATCATGCCAGGTGCTCATGTTGAGATAGCCGTCTTCTCTGGGGGTGTGTCCAAACTCGGCAAGGTAGGCTTTTTCTGCCTGATCAAATCTTTCTTTTGCCATAATTTTTTAATAATAGGTGATATGGGGTCTTTATAGCACAAAATTTTGACAAAAACAAGACATAAAAAAATCTCGTCCTTGGCGGGGCGAGATTTTTGTGGTTTGAGCCATGCTTAGAAGCAGGGGAACGATTTTTTCTGCAGGCAGGTAAAGCCTTTGCCGGTGTACAGCAGGTTTTTGCCCTCGCCGGTGTAGATGTTCTCAAGCCGCTCACAGGTCAGATAGCGTTTGCTGTCAATGACGGCCAGAACAATGCCGATGACTATGACAACACCAACCCAGGGATACATGTACGAATCACGGAGCTCGTGCAATACCCTGTATTGGTAGGCCAAGAAACCGACTGTGCAGAAAAACAGTACAGCGAGCATGATGGAAAATAACCAGATGCTTCTGGTTACCAGACGTTCTCTTTCGAGATAGGCGTCTCTTTCCTTGGTGGTTGGGGTGAACAACACGCCGTCGCCGACAATGGTTTTGACATTAAAGTTTTCTACCGCCGGCGAAACACCAAACTCAGCTTCAAAAGCTTGTTCGGCTTTAAGTAAAAGCTCTTCTCTTTCCATAGGATAATAATTGGTGAATAATCAGTGAATGGGCGCAGTGTAACAAAATTTTTGACAAAAAGCAACTTGATTTTTTTGCTTGCATTTTCAGATAAGCGGATATATAGAGAGGATTACCGGAGTGTAGTTCAGCCTGGTAGAGCGCTTGCATGGGCAAAAGTGATAAAAAGTTGACTTGATGTCAAGTTTTGAGCACTTTTGAAAAGAACTTGTTAGTTTGTGAGTGGCAAAAGCCGTGCGAACAAACGTTACAAGTACTTTGACCGAAGCGGAGTTGTTGAGAGCTTTAGCTCGAAACCTACGGAGCAAGACAAGAAGTCGCAGAACTTCTTGCACCGGTTTAAAAAATTATTATGTCGAAATAGTATATCGGAGTGTAGTTCAGCCTGGTAGAGCGCTTGCATGGGGTGCAAGAAGTCGCTGGTTCGAATCCAGTCACTCCGACCAAATAAAAAAGTCCCGTTTATCGGGACTTTTTTGTGTTTAATACGAGATTATCATGTTTAATTTAGTTGAAAATCTAGTGCTTGAGAGATGATTAGATATAAGACCGGAAGTATACCTTTTTAGAATAAGTATACACCGACTACTTGGCGGTTTAATTTTGCCCACGTACTCCTATTTTAATTGAATTTACTTAATTTACATATTTAGATATACCTGCATTAGTTCACATCCAATGACCACACTCACACAGGGAATACTAGCCAAGTATATTTTATCATTAAAAATCAAATAGATATACCGACCACGTTATTTTTTTAATTTTTTTGAGACCGTTTTTCGATTTTTGGGAATTTACCTTTCGAAAGGAGGTCCAAATGACCCAAGCTGAAAAAATAATTAAAATTATAATACCGGATTTACTTCGTTATTTAAAGATGAAAAAAAGTGGCATTATTGCGCAGAAAAGACTGGATAATATTTTGTTTCCAAGCATGTATTGTGAACGTGATCAAGAACAAGAGTTTGAAGAAGATGGAGGCTCTCAATGCAAGTATCAATGCAAATAGCACTTTTAGAAAGACGCTCAATATCAGAACTGCAAGAAATATGGAAAAAATACTTTGATGCTCCCCCTACTACTTATAATAAGGAGTTCTACATTTCCAGGATTGCACACCGCATACAGGAACTTGCCTATGGTGGTTTAAGTGCAAATCAGCAGAAGTTGATAGCGAACATGTACGTACCACCAGAGGACAGAAATAACCTACCACCTGCCGGCACAAGAATTGTTAGGGAGTATTTGGGAGTTGAAAACGTTGTTACAGTTATGAAAGATGGCTTTGAATATAACGGTATGAAGTATTCCAGCCTGTCAGCGGTGGCAAAAAAAATTACCGGTCGAAAAATCTCTGGACGTTACTTTTTTGGATTAGATAAATAAAGGAATAAACCATGGAAGAGCAAAAACAAATACGATGCGCAATTTATACCCGCAAATCAACTGATGAAGGTCTTGAAAAAGAATTCAACACACTTGAAGCCCAACGTGAGGCCGGGGAAAACTTCGTAATGAGTATGAAGCATCAAGGTTGGGTGATTCTGCCCGATCATTATGATGATGGAGGCTTTAGCGGTGGTAACCTTAAAAGACCTGCATTAAAAAGATTGATGGCTGACGTTGAGAAAGGCAAAGTGGACATGATCGTTGTCTATAAGATAGACCGTTTAACACGTTCACTTCTTGATTTTGCACAGTTAGTACAGACCTTTGAAAAGAATAATTGCTCTTTTGTATCTGTCACACAGCATTTTAATACTTGCGATTCCATGGGCAAGCTAACATTAAACATCCTGTTGTCATTTGCACAATTTGAGCGTGAACTTGGAGCTGAGCGCGTACGTGATAAAATTGCGGCTAGTAAGAAAAAAGGAATGTGGACCGGTGGTCCGGCTCCATTAGGATATGATATAAAAGAAAAGAAGCTTATTATAAATCAGGAAGAAGCAGAAGTCGTAAAATTTATATTTGACGATTACTTGAAGACAAAATCACAACTTCAAACGATGAAAAATGTAAATGAAAAAGGATACAAACCAAAGACACGAGTTACAAAAACAGGAAGAGTTGCATCAAAAGGTCGTTTCAACCATTCAATGATAAGTAATATATTAAGCAACCCTATTTACATTGGTATGGTAGCATATAAAGACACTCTTTACGAAGGACAACACAAAGGAATCATTGACAAGGCTGTTTGGGATAATGTAGCAGACCTAAAAAAAAGTAATATTGGCTCAGGATTTTCTTCACAAAAATCTGAAAAAGTAGCACTTCTTAAAGGGCTTTTAGAGTGTGAATGTTGTGGCACAATGACACCAACCAGGAGTAAAAAAGGTAACAAATACTATGAGTATTACACTTCGAGTAAAGCCGTAAAAGAAGGAGTAAAAACAGTTCACTGCCAAATTGGTAGCATACCAGCCGGGGAAATAGAATCATTTGTTCTTGATAAGGTCAAAAAGATATTTCAATCACCGGATCTGCAACAGGCGATGCTTAAAGAATTTGAACGACAAAATGCAAATTACAATGGTGCCGATGTTAATGCCATAATTAAAGATATAGGAGAAGCTTTTAAATATTTTGAACCAGCAACTATTCACGATTTCATAAAGGAAGTCGTACGAAAAGTTATTGTCTGCCATGACCATATCGAAATAAAATTAAAACCTCTCAGCGCGGCATTGTTTGAAGATGGAACTCTTGAGACTGATGAAAATTTTGATGCGAAACAGCTTGAACTTAAATACCCAATTAGATTTGGGCGCAAGCGTGGTCGGGTTTTAATCATCGAACCAACCCCGCGAAGCTCTGACCAAGGTGAGCGTGATAGTAAACTGTATACTGCTGTCACACAGGCCTTTTACTGGAAACAACAAATGGAAGAAAGACACATAACTCTAACCGAATTAGCCAAGCAAGAACACACAGACCGAGGATACATGGGGCAAATTCTTAAACTCACAACACTAGCTCCAGACATTGTTATGGCTATTATAGAGGGGCGACAGCCTAAGCTCCTGACAACCCGTGGTTTAATTAGAGGACACTTCCCTTACATATGGGAGGATCAGCGGAGAGAGCTCGGTTTTAAATAAAATAACCACCTTATTTATACCTATGTATGTGTTAAACCTGCATAGGTATTTCCTGTATATAGGATTTTCAACCCTGCATTGAAAGAATCTGAACTTATGAATATATAGCCTTTTGTATTAATCATTAACAAAAGGTTAAAAAATGACACAAAATTTATTTAATGGACTACCCCCTAAAGTAGTCACATATATAAAAGTGCACTTGCGATTTTTATATTCAACAGGACTTTTTAATTATCAGGAACGAGAGGACTTAATACAAGATTTAGTCCTCTTTTATTTAGAGTTTTTGCGAAAGCGAGGAGATGACATCTCAGATAACTTATTGTTTATGGCTATTAAGTCAAAAGCAATGCATTTAAGTCGCGCCCGGTTGCAAGAAATGCAATCGGGTTTTTTGAATCAGGAATCATTAAATGATATGTATGAAAATAAGGGCTTTGAGCCCGAAGCAAATTTTTCGTTGGCTGATTTAGAAACGAAGATGACCATTCGTGAAGTAACATCTCAATTGTCCGAAAAAGAGCAAAAATTTATTAAACTCTTGGAATTTGGGGAGACAACGAGGTCTGCTCGGCGCAAGGCAAAAGTTTCTAACAATGTTGTTGAAAATATTAGGAAAAAACTAAAAAAGAAAAAATTTTGAATTTTTTTGAGACCGTTTTTCGATTTTCGGGAATTTACCTTTTGTATCAACCTAAACAAAAGGAGAAAAAAATGGTTAAGAATACAAAAACTGTATATGAAATTATCCAAAATATCCCAGTCGAAAGCATGATTGCCCTCTCTTTTACACAGTTACGTGAATTTGAAGCAGAACTGAAGGAGGAAGTCATTGCGCATACCCTCAAGCACAGAGAAAAGACCAAGCAATACCACCGCGCAGTTCTGGCCCTGCGGTGGGTTCGTGGCGTTATCCGGATTAAAAGCATGGGAGAAAAGAAAGGAGCCTAAAATGGAAAAAAAGACAACTATTTTGCTCGATACTGCCGGTTTTCTTGCTGCTGTGCATAACTATAAGAAAAGTGAAATCGCAGATTTAATTGTTGCGCTGTGCGAATTTAATTTATACGGTTGCACTTCTGTAAAATTAACGGACATGAAAAAAATTCACTTTGATGCGATTCAAGAAGTAATTGAATTGCGCAATTCGCGTTGGCTTAAAACATGCGAGATTAACGCGCAAAACGCAAAAAAGCGAACAGCAAATCGCAAAGCGACCGCTGAGCGAAATTCAAGCGAGCCACCTGGACCAGCGCAAACCGACCGCTCGGAAGATAAAGAGAGAGATAAAGAGAACGATAGTGAACTAGATGAAGATAAAGAGTCCGATAATGATTTTATAAATAAAAAAGATAGAAATAAAGAGGCGGAAAATGTGGATAAGTCCCGATACGTAGGTGCTCCGAGTGTTGAAGAAGTAGCGATTTATTGCAAGGAAAGTGGTTATACCATCGACCCGGTGGCGTTTGTGAAGTGGAATTCTGACCGAGGTTGGATGAATGGCAAGAAATACATCGCGCTGGATTGGCGAAAAGCTGTCCGGAAATGGTTTTGTAAAGAAAACGGTTTGTCCTACTCCGAAATGGAGAGCATGACTGACATCTGTCACGATATGCTCAGCAAGGTAAAGGGGGCGCAAGATGAAGCCAATCACACCTGAACAAATCAAAAATGATCTAGAAACAGCGGCTTATGTAGAGCGGCTCATGCCTCCGGTACGACCTCCAAAATATCGGTGCTGTATGCCGGACGTTGTCTATACTCCGCAAGAGATTGCGTTCATGGACCGCCGCCCGGTACCGCCGCGCCCAACTCAAGAACAAATTGCCATCTGGGAAAAGGTAATTTTACAATGGTTGCCTATTCTTGATGTTGAAGAAAGGAGTCTCGTCTGGAAGCGAGCCTGTCACATACCTTGGAAGTTACTTTGTCGGGATTTTGGTCTCTCTAGGCCGCAACTGAATATCGTGTATTCTCGAATAATCAATTATTTACACGGTTACCTAACAGGAAAAATGTCTAGACATAAAAAGACAAGACATTTTCAAAAAAAAGTGCTATGAATCTTGGTATAATCGCGAGTGAGTGTGTAAACAAGCATTCCGATTATATTTTTATCTCGATGAAACATACCCCGCCGGTGGCAAACTGGCGGGTTTTTTGTTGTTGCAAATCATCTTAAAATCTGCCATAATCAGAGCAACCTCGTCCGGTGATGAGGTGATGTGGATTTAGGCCAACTTGTCCTACTATAATGGACTAAACAGGAGAAAAACTTATGCTGAAAACAGCTGAAGCGGTGTCTATCGGCCACCCGGATAAAACAGCCGATTACATTTCAAGTTACATTTTAGACAGACTTATCGAGCAGGATCCACGCGTTCATTACGCTGTGGAAGTTATGATCAAAGATAACTGCGTTATGCTCGGTGGTGAGGTCAAAGGTTCGGTAGATATGTCAGACATCGAAACATATGTCTGCAATGCCCTCCGAGAAATCGGTTATGATGAACATTACTCAGACATATGGAAAAATTATGCCATAGATGTTCGACATATAGAGGTCATAAACAAAATCGGGGTCCAATCGGCCGACATTAACCAAGGTGTCGAGCGCGATGGATGGGGAGATCAAGGCGTGTTTGTGGGCTATGCCTGCAAAGGCCCGGCTCTCATCAACCGCGAGTTATGGCTGGCACGTAAACTAAATGATGCTCTTTATGAACATGCAAAGACATCATCTAACCTTGGCCTCGACATAAAAACACAAATTACCATAGATGATGCAACCGGTGACATAGTGACGGCCATAGTTGCCATACCTATGTTAGAGCCGGAAGACATCAAACCATTTGTCGTTGATGCGCTCGGTCAAGAGCCAAAGTCCATCATCGTGAATGGCACAGGCATTTATCAATTCCATTCATCCATTGCTGACTGTGGTATTACCGGTCGGAAATTGGCGTGCGACTTCTACTCTACCGCCTGTCCGATTGGCGGTGGTTCGCCATGGACCAAGGACCCGAGCAAGGCAGACTTAACCTTGAATGTCTACGCCCGTTACCTTGCAACAGAACATCTTGGTGACAATGATGAGTGCTTCGTTTACCTTTCATCTTGCATTGGCAAGTCTGAACTGCCCAGCGGCTTGATCCGGACCGTTAAGAACGGTGTTGTGACAAACAGTCCGCTTGTTTGCAACCAAAAACCGAACACATTAATCAAGTTCTTCGGCTTGGATCGACCGATCTACACCAAGTTATGTCGCAAGACTTTGCAGGCGTTGACGATCGTTCCGGTTCAGGATGACAAACTTGTTGCCTAACCCCGCAGTTTCCAGGAAGTTCCGCCAGTTGGTCGCTCAACTTCGAGCGGCCGAGGCCGGCGGGTCCTTCCTCGCTTCGGATCGTATGCGGGGCTCCAAGCCGCGGCATTTTTCTAGCGAAACACAAAAATTTTGGGTGGTCAGTGGTCACCTAAAAATACAGTAATATCAAGCACTTATAACAGCAACTTAAAATTTTGGGTGGTCACTTTATTATTTTGGGTGGTCACCCTTTGTTTTATTACACAAATTCAGGAGCAAAAATGGAATTTCAACAGAACTTTCCAGTGGATAAACTTATCCCTTACGCACGCAACTCGCGCACGCATAATGATGAACAAGTGGCGCAGATTATGGCCAGTATTAAGGAGTTCGGCTTTACTAACCCGATCCTTATCGGCTCGGATAACGTCATCATTGCCGGGCATGGCAGACTTTTGGCGGCCCAACGCCTGGGAATGACAGAAGTCCCAGTCATTGTCTTACCGGACTTAACCGAAACGCAACGCCGAGCATTGGTCATTGCCGATAACCGGATTGCCCTCAACGCCGGTTGGGATGAAAAGATGTTGGCGTTGGAAATCGGCGAGCTGAAGGACGAAGACTTTGACCTAACTAACCTCGGCTTTACCGATGATGAACTAAAGGCCCTCGAGAACTTTGGCGAAATTCAGGACACCGGTAACACCGAAGATGATGAGGTACCTGAGGCACCGGTCGAACCTACCTCCAAGCATGGCGACGTTTGGCAGTTGGGAAACCACCGGTTGATGTGCGGCGACACGACCATGATAGACGATTTCAAAAAGTTAATGCAAAACGACGTGGCCGACATGATCTTTACCGACCCGCCATACAATGTTAATTACGGCGCAACGATGAAAGACAAACTCCGTTATCACACCAGTCCGAACCATGGCCGCACTATTATGAACGATAACCTGGGCGAAGATTTCGAGCAGTTCCTTTACGATGCCTGCACCAATATGCTGATGTATTGCAAAGGTGCCGCCTACGTTTGCATGAGTTCGTCCGAACTTCACACCCTTTACTCGGCATTTGTGAAAGCCGGCGGCAAATGGTCAACCTTTATCATTTGGGCCAAGAACACCTTTACCTTGGGCCGGGCTGACTATCAGCGGCAATATGAACCTATCCTCTACGGCTGGGTGAGCGACAAGCCTCACTATTGGTGTGGTGACCGGAACCAGTCCGACATTTGGGAATATAACAAGCCACAGCACAATGACCTGCATCCTACAATGAAACCGGTCGAGCTTGTTGAGCGCGCTATCAACAACAGTTCCAAGGTTGGCGAGATTGTTTTGGACGGATTTGGCGGTTCCGGGTCGACTTTAATCGCCTGTGAGAAGACCGGTCGAGTCGCAAGACTGATGGAATTGGACCCGAAATACTGCGATGTTATCGTGAAAAGATGGGAAGATTGGACCGGAAAAAAGGCTGTTCTGTTAGAAAGTGGCGAAATATCAAAAAATAATGCAGAAACAAGCACTTATAATGCAGAATTAACTGGATAATTCTTCGAAAAAGAGCGTTCATTGACTTGTAAGATACAACAGCGAAAGGAAATTAAAATGAAAACAGTTAAAACTTACATGGTCCGCAAGCCAAGCGACCTCGACGAAGTAAAGAGCATAACCAGAGCCAACAGCGACAGACTTGAAACTGTGGCGGTGGTTGAAACCATTAACCTGACACCGGCCGAACATAAAAGAGTATGCAAGAGCCCATTAAACGACTACGGCTTCTTAAAAGGCAAAGGCGGCTACTGTGATGAGCACGAATACCGCCAGGTGGTTGAGATAACAGCAGACGGCCAGCCGACACTCTACGCTGACCCGTCAGGATCAAGCTACTGCCGCTACTTAGGCATAGAGGTTAAATAAGGAGGTCGCCATGATGAACAAAAAAGAAAACCTGAACCAAGCCTTTAAGGAACTCCGCAAGCTCGGATACTTCGCAAGACAAAACTTTATGTGCTGTCAGTCCTGCGCTTGGGCCGCGGTACCAATGCATGCCAAAAAGGTGGTCTTTTATCACAAGCAAGATGCCGACCAGTTAAACGATACCGGTGAATGCTTCCTCGCCTGGTCCGGTGACCGGGACGAAATCGCCGAAGTCCTGGAACGCAACGGGGTCTTAAAAACAAAACCCGAGAACGAAGCCAAAAGATTTGAAATCAGCATTAACTAGAAAGGAAAAACAATGACTGAGATTTTAAAGACACAAAACAAAACCTGGGGATTTTGGGGAACCGCCAGCAACCATATAGAACATAAAAAGGAAATGCAGGCATTTTGGGATAAGGCCGCCGAGATAATCCAATCCAAGGGCTTAACCCCGCAACAAACCCTAGGCCTAATGGACAGCCGCTGGGGCCGCCACATCGCTGACGAGTTCGCCGAGGAGCTCAGCACCAACTTGGAAACATTCGCCTCGGTATTTAAAAGGCAAATGAGCACGATCCGCCTGATTAAAGAATACCGCTACTATGTGGACCCGAAAGCATTCCCGGACGTAAAGCCACGCGCTTATGAGAACTTCGCCAAGGATTTAACCAAACTCTGCAAGACTTACGGCGTAACGATAAAGTGCATCGGCGGTGTGGTCCTGCACTCACAAGACGAAATGAAAAAGCTCCTGGGTTACAGCTCAGACCTGGACAGCGGCGACATATTACCGATTTGGAGGGATTAAAATGTATCAAGAAGTACCTGAAGATTTAATGGTCAAAATTAAAAAGGCCGCCGGCACTATTAACGAACACAACTGTGCGGTTGATACCATGCTTATCGCTGTTGGAGAAAAATATTATGGTTATCAACCCCAACCTCAGCCGAAGAAAAAGAAATACTGCCAAGTAGCAGATAAGCGGCTGGAGGAACTGAGCCACACGTTCAACGAGGTCCATGACGGACTGGCAAAAGAGAACATCGAACTCTTGGTTTGCTTTGTGGCTCTAAAAGACGGCGGTGCAACGGTTTTCGTATCTCAAGAAGCCGTTAACCGCCGCCTTGACGTATTTAACGAACTTAAAAAAATGGAGGAACAGCATGCCAAAATATCCTGATATTACGGTCCAGCTGACCGGTAAAGACGGCAACGCATTTAATATATTAGGTATATGTTTACAGGCTATGCGCCGGGCCGGACTAAGCCAAGAAGAACGCGATGCCTTTCAGGCGGAAGCGACCTCAGGCAATTACGACCACTTACTTGCTACCTGCATGGAATGGTTTAACGTCGAATAATTGGAAATAAAAAAACTGGGATTTTTTGAAAAATCCTAGTTTTTTTTGTAAAATCTTAGTCGCTATGCGTTGGCCTTAAGGTAATAAGTCCGAACCCCGTCTTTCTTTTCGGAGGCGATGGTTGTCTTTGTCTTTTTGGCATACAGCGACATCGCACCGCGGATCGAGTTTTCTTTCCATCCGAGGGCTTCGGCCATCTCTTTTAAGGTAGCTCCTTCCGGGCGGCTGAGCATAACAACCATAAAGGCTGTTTTGTCGCGACCGTCAATCTTAACCGGTTGCGGCTGTGCGACCGTTGGCTCCGGCTCGGCTACCTTGGCCAGGGTTTCGGTCAGGATATTACCTAACTCTTTATCAGTAATACTGGAGGTTGATTTTTTAGTTGTAGTCTTAGCTACTGGTTTTTTCTTTTGTGTTGTCATTTTTTTATCCTTTCTATCTGGTTAACACAACACAATGAATGCTTGGAATAAAAGATTAGTCCAGTAAATAATGCAAGAAAGTGAAGAAATATGGCAAATAAAGTATCAATGCGGGAATATGCGCGACTTAGGGGCGTAAATTTAAGCGCAGTTCAGAACGCAATCAAGTCCGGCCGCATTCATACCGAGCCTGATGGCAAAATAGACGTGGAGGAAGCCAATCGGGACTGGTTCATCAATACCGACCAGTCAAAACAGCGTAAACCCGACCCGATATTTGAATCTCAGATTGAAAGCCGACCCAATAACATGGGAACCTTTCAACAGGCCAAAACGGCCGATATTTATTACCGGGCCATGATCGCCAAGGCAAAACTTCGGGTTTTGAATGGCGAAGTCGTAGATAAAAAAAAAGCCGCACAGTACGCATACACATTGGGCCGCTCCATCAGAGATCTGATGTTGAGCTTTCCGGTGCGCTACGGTGCGATTATTGCTTCCGAGCTGAATACGGATGAACACACAACAACATTGATTTTGGAGAAATATATCAGTGAACTCCTTTCAAACAGCGAAGAACTCCTCAATCGAAACCTTTGATTTGCAGGGTTTTATTGCATCAGAGATATTCCGGGGATTAGAACCGGACAGCTATATGTCGGTGTCGGACTGGGCTGATGCGTACCGGACCTTGTCGTCAAAGTCGGCCGCAGAACCCGGTCGCTGGCGTACCAAACGTACACCTTACCTGAAGGAGATAATGGACTGCCTGTCGCCAAGGTCGCCAATTCAAAAAGTCGTCTTTATGAAAGGCGCACAGATCGGCGGCACCGAATGCGGCAATAACTGGATCGGTTACATCATTCACAAGGCTCCCGGTCCGATTATGGCTATCTCGCCGACTGTGGAAATGGCCAAGCGTAACTCGCGCCAGCGTATTGACCCGCTGATTGAGGACTGTCCGACACTTAAAAACCTGGTCAGTTCTGCCCGGTCACGCGATAAAGGAAACACGATGCTGTCAAAGGACTTCCAAGGCGGTGTGTTGGTGATGACCGGTGCGAATTCAGCCGTTGGGCTTCGTTCCATGCCGGCCCGATACCTGTTTATGGACGAGATTGACGGTTATCCGGCAGATATCGAGGGCGAAGGTGATCCAATCCTGCTGGCAGAGCGAAGAACAGCGACATTTAACACCAAGAAAAAGATATTCCTGGTTTCAACGCCGACAATAAAGGGAGTTTCGGCCATTGAGCGCGAGTTCTCGCACTCGGACCAAAGATTTTATAAACTTCCTTGCCCGTTCTGTGGCGGTTTTCAGGCCCTTAAATGGGAACAAATCCGGCCACAAGAAAACGGCGTTGTCTTTTATGAATGCGAGCATTGCCACAAGCTGATAGCGGAACATTATAAAACACAGATGCTTGAAGCCGGCCACTGGGAAGCAACATCGGAATCTATTGACGGCCTGACCGCAGGCTTTCATCTGTCCTCGCTTTACTCCCCGGTCGGGTGGCTGTCCTGGGCTGAATGCGTGCAAATTTACGAAAAAGCCAAGAAAGATGCCACGCTGATGCAAGGCTTCCGGAATACGATTTTAGGTGAAACCTACGAGCAAGAAAGCGAGGCTCCGGAATGGCAACGGCTCTATGAAACTCGGGAAAATTACCCGATGGGTGTCGTGCCGCGCGATGGCTTATTCCTGACCGCCGGTGTGGATATTCAAAAGAACCGTATTGAATGTGAGGTTGTTGCTTGGGGGCGGCAAAAACAAAGCTGGTCCGTTGACTATTATGTATTAGACGGCGACACCGCTAAGCCCGAGGTTTGGAGTAAACTCGCCGATGTGGTCAATAAGGACTACCCACACGAAAGCGGGATCACAATGCCGATCCGGGTGATGTGCGTTGACTCCGGTTATGCCACGCAGGACGTTTACACCTTTGTCCGCCAGTTTAACCAGGCTGTTTGGGGTGGTAACGGTGCCAGGGCCAATGCGCCAAGGACTGTTGTTGCCATCAAAGGTCAAAGCCGCGATACAGCGATGATCCTCTCAACCTCTAAGGCTGATACGAAAAAGAAAGGCCTGAAGGTGTGGAACGTGTCCGGTCCGGTGATTAAAACAGAGCTTTACCGGTGGCTAAAGATGGAACGTGTGGGCGAAGATGCCTCTCAGTTTGGCCGCTGTTACTTCCCGGCTTATGCAGAGGAGTATTTCAAACAGCTGACGGCTGAACGTCAGGTGGTTAAGGTCAGCAACGGTTATCCAAAGTCAGTTTGGGAAAAAGACCCGACCCGGAGAAACGAAGCGTTGGACTGCCGCGTGTATGCGCGTGCCGGTGCGGCGATTTATGGACTTGACCGGATATCTGAGCGCGGCTGGCAAGAGCTTGAATCGGCTATTCCAACCAAAACAACCGAAAAGGTAAAGATTAAAAAGCAACCGAAATTTGTTCAAATTCAACCAACAAAGGTAAATGACCCATGGCTATAAATGTAGAAATTTTGAAAACAAGGCTGGCTGAGGCTGAGGAAGCCTACCATAAATTGATGATCGGCGAAAAGGAAGTCTCGGTCAGCGTTGGCAACTTTGGCACAACAACCTATAATCAAGCGAGCCGGACAGCTCTTGAAAGCTACATCAGCTCTCTTAAATCACAAATTGCCGCGGCTGAAGGAACACCAACCTGCCGCCGCCGGATTATGAAAGTGAGTTTTTGACTTATTTTGGGAATTTAATGGTTATGCTATCCTCTCCGTTAATCTCGACTTCTCGAGTCACTGCGACACTCTCTTGTCCAAATACAATTTTAATTTTTCCTTTTTTAGAGGCTAACTCTAGATCAAAAATTCTTTCATTGGGATTTGGATGAAAAACTCCTTTGCCTCGTTCATTGGCATTACACAAAATATCCTTTTGTGATGACAAAATTCTTAATCCAGTATTATTTGAAAAGTCCCCGGAATTGAGTATGTCAGCAACAAAGTCCTCTAATTGAATAGTCAGTACTACTTTATGCATAAAAACCTCTCTTCAAGTCTATTTTATACCATTCACACAATTTAATCAAGGAAAATCAATGACAGATACATCACACAAAGCAGCTTCGCAAACTTTGCGAGAAATTGCCTCATGGCTTCCGGGCCGCGGTTCTGCCGACAGCGATTTGTTGCCGGAATTGGACACGATTGTTGCCCGGTCGCGTGACTTAACGCGAAATCATGGAATTGCCGCCGGTGCAATGCAGACCTTGTCCGATAACATTGTCGGTACCGGGTTTCGTTTATCGGCCAAGCCGGACTATAAGGCACTCGGCAAAACCAAGGAATGGGAAGAAGAATGGCAAGCACATGTTGAAAGTTTATGGCGATCCTGGTCCGAAACTTTTGAATGTGATGCGGCCAAGTCCTTAACTTTCCATGGCCTGACGACACAAGTTTTCAAGTCTTGCCTGATCAACGGCGAGGCTTTGGCTATTCCGCTATGGCTGAAAGACCGGAAGTTTTCTACCGCAATTCAGTTGGTAGAGCCCGACCGGTTGTCTAATCCAAACGGCCAAACGGATAGCAAAACCCTCCGCGGTGGTATTGAAATAGATAAATATGGCGCACCAGTTGCCTACTATATTCAAAAAGACCACCCAGGCGACTTTTGGACAGGAACTGCGTCTTGGGAGCGTATTCCGGCATTTACTTCATTTGGCCGGAGACGAGTTCTACACGTTCACGATATCAGCCGTATCGGCCAATCTCGTGGAAAGCCTGTCCTCAGTTCCATAATGCCGATGTTCAAAATGTTGGACCATTACGAACGATCAGAGCTTCAGGCCGCGATCGTCAACGCAATGATTGCCGCATTTATTGAAACTCCGATGGATGGCGAAAGCCTGAACGAACTGTTCGGCGGCTCAAGTGATGATTACCTGTCTGCGAAAAAGGATTGGCAGGTTAAACTTGAAGGTGGCTCTATCATCCCTGTTTTTCCTGGTGATAAAGTCGCGCCATTCACACCATCACGACCGAACTCGGCTTATGGAGCTTTCGTTGAAAACTTGCTCCGACACATCGGAACCGGCCTCAACATTCCATACGAATTGCTCTTGAAAGACTTTTCAAAGACCAATTATTCGTCAGCCCGGTCCGCATTGTTGGAAGCCTGGCGATACTTTAACGGCCGCCGGCAATGGCTTTCCACTTACTGGGCTACGCCGGTTTATGAGCTATGGCTGGAAGAAGCCGTCAATAAAGGCTTGGTTGATGCACCGGACTTCTACGAGAACCGCTACGCTTACACAAGATGTAAATGGATCGGTCCGGGTCGCGGCTGGGTTGACCCGGTCAAAGAAGCTCAGGCCTGCCAAATCCGAATGGACATCGGGCTTTCTACATTAGAGGCCGAATGCGCTGGTCAAGGCTTGGACTGGGAAGAAGTTTTGGAACAACGGGCGAGAGAAAAAGCCAAACTCGCCGAATTAGGTTTAACAACAGGAGATAATAATGAAACTCATGCAAAAAACAGTGTGGGCAATAACGCCCGAGATGCTTTCGACAATGATAGCGATAGCGCACCAAACGAACCGAACACCTGAGGCCATTGCCAAAGAAATGGGCCGCGATATGAAAAACACCTACGCCGTCTCCACCCGAGGCGGCGTTGCTGTTATTCCGGTAACCGGTCCGCTTTTCAGACACGCCAACCTTTTGACAGCGATCTGTGGCGCGACATCTTACGAACTATTGGCGCAGGACTTTAACAAAGCCCTGAACGACCCGAACATATCAGCTATTTTGTTTGATGTGGACAGTCCGGGCGGCGAAGTCAACGGCTGTTCGGAACTGGCCGATATGATTTACAACGCCCGAGGTAAAAAGCCGATTATCGCTTATGCCTCCGGTTCTTGTTGTTCTGGTGCTTACTGGATTGCTTCGGCCTGCGACAAGATTATGGCGGCCGATACCGCAATCCTCGGTTCTATCGGGGTGGTGTCCATCTTTGAAAAAGAGGGCGAGAAAAAGACCATTGAAATTGTTTCCTCGCAGAGCCCGAACAAGCGGCCTGATGTGGAAACAGAAGAAGGAAAAGCCAAAATCCAAGAGCACATTGATGCCTTGGCCGAGGTTTTTATCAATAAAGTTGCACTTCACAGGGATATATCGCCGAAAGATGTCATCGAAAACTTCGGTGGCGGTGATGTCTTTGTGGGGGACAAAGCTGTTCGGATCGGTCTGGCGGACAGTTTGGCTTCATTTGAAGCTATCATCTCAGACCTTAACATTAATTCAACGGAGAAATCATTCATGAATGAAAACTTAGAAAAGCCAGCCGTTGACATCAAAGCTATGGAACGCGAGCGCATGTCTCAAGTTCTTTCGGCTGAAGGTGTTAAGGGCAAAGAAGCAACCGCTCAAGCGTTGCTCGCAAAAACCGATCTGTCTGCAACAGACATTTTGGCCATCTTAGAAACAGTGCCGTCAGCCAAACAAAGCAATGCTTTTGAACAGGCAATGGCACAAATCAAAAATCCGGCGATCACACCATCTGCCGAAGATAACGAAGAAACACCTGAAGACGTTGCTGACCGCATCGCTTCATACACAATTGGAGGTTAAAATATGACTGTACAAGGATTTACGGATCAAGGATCCACAACCGCTGACAACTTGATTGCCGGCGAATTCCCTCGTGTCTCTGAACTCGCAACCATTACGGGTGGTAATTATGCCCGCGGAACGGTCTTAAAGGATTCAAGCGGAAGTCTTACCATTTGTGGTACATCTGACACACCTGAAGCCATTTTGGCTGAGGCTGTTGATGCCACAAGTGAAGATAAACAAGCCGTTGTTTATTTGACCGGCGAGTTTAACTCTGCGGCTCTGACTGTGGCAAGCGGTTCAACCGTTGCAGGCTTAAAAGCCAAGCTCAGAGCAAAAAGCATTTTCGTAAAAACAAATCAAGCATACTGAAAGGAATAAATAATGGATATTTTTTCAACACAAGTGCTCGCAAAAGTCGTTGAACGTTTACACACGCCTTCGTCTTTCTTGCTCGACACCTTCTTCCCGAATGTGCAAACTTCGGATAAAGAAGAGATCTTTTTTGATGTAACGGACAGCAAGCCGCGCATCTCTCCGTTTGTTTCTCCACTTCTTCCCGGCAAAGTCGTTGATAGCGGTGGTTATCAGACCAAATCATTCAAGCCGGCTTATGTGAAAGACAAACGTCGCTTTGATGCAAACATTCCGTATAAACGCGTTGCCGGTGAGATTATCGGCGGCTCTCTGTCTCCATCTCAACGCTATGAACGCGCTTTGGCCACAACTTTGACCGACCAGTTGGAAAATCTGACCCGTCGTGAAGAAGTCATGGCGGCCGAAATCTTAAGAACCGGACAAGTTGTTGTTTCCGGCGATGGTTATCCATCTACAACGGTGAACTTCGGACGTGATGCGGCTTTGACAAAGGCCTTAACCGGTTCTGCCACATGGGAAACTGCGGCTGTTAACCCGATTGAGGACTTGGAGGACTGGGCAGATTTGGTTCAAACAAAGTCCGGTATGATCGCAAAAACGGTCATCATGGATCCTGAAGCATGGAAAATCTTCCGTTCAAAAGATGATGTGAAGAAGTTCTTGGATTACCGCAGAGGCACCAACAACACTTTGAATGTTGACCCGATCATTCGTGGTGAAAACTCCAAAGTGCGCTACGTTGGCTCTATCGGTGACTTTGATATCTATGTTTACAATGACATTTATATCAATGATGCCGGTGTTGAAAGCAAACTCTTGCCGGCCAAAACCGTCATCATGGGAGCCAAAGACGGACTGGAAGGCACACGTTGCTATGGGGCCATTCATGACGAAAAGGCAAACTGGACAGCCCACAGATATTTCACGAAGTCTTGGGTTGAGGAAGATCCATCGGTTCGCTGGTTGCTGTTGCAATCTGCGCCTTTGGTCGTTCCTTACCGTCCGAATGCTTCATTCTGTGCAACCATTGGCTAGGAGGTATAAATGCGTATTAAGGCTTTGATTACGTTAGTTGTGTCTGCCGGCAAAGAAATCGCACCCGGTAAGGAGTATGATTTAAACGAAGCAGATGCAAAAAGTCTGATTGAACGCGGCTTTGCGGTGGTTGTTAAAGGTGGCCAAAAACCGGCAACTCAGCAACAACCGCCACAGAAACCTAATGAAACAGGAGGTAAAGATGACCCTTCCTCTCAAAAAGGCGGTGGACAGCCTGTTCAATAGATGCGGAACGACCGGGACATATCAAGGACGTGAAGTCCTTTTTTTGTTGACCGAACCGGACGAAGTTGTCGGTGTGGGCTTTGTTAACGCTCACACCGATACGCATTTAATGAGGATCCGGCTTTCTGATGCGCCCGATTTAGCTGTCGGGGACACGATAGAAACAGATACGGCAACCTATCGGGTGCATACGGAACCGGTCAAAGATATTCATAACTTGGTATGGAGTGTTGATGTGCTATGCAATTAAAACTTGCATTACAGGGAAAACTGTCTGATGTCATGGAAAAGCACTACACAGATGGTGCAAAGGCTGTGACCTTGGGAATTACGGCGGCAACAAACGGATTAAAGTCATCTTTACGTGAACAAGTTCGTTCTGCCGGCATGAGTTCTCGCATGGCCAACACATGGCGCGGTGTCGTCTATCCGAAAGGGAAAACGAGTATCAGCGCGGCCGGACAGGTTTATTCTAATGCCGAAAAGATAATGCTTGGCTTTGAATACGGCAGTATTATCCGCGGCAAGAACGGTCTGTGGCTGGCCATTCCGACAGATGCCATTCCGAAAAAAGCACGCGGCAAGCGTATGACACCGGGTCTTTATGAACAGATGAAAGGCGTGCGGTTACAATTTGTGTACCGCCGCAACGCCTGTTCGTTACTGGTGCATACCAAAAAGAAAAAGACGGTCATCGCCTTTATCTTGGTGCCGCAGGTCAAAATGCCGAAATTGATTAACTTTGCAACCGAAAGCGAGCGTTGGCAAGAAAAAGTGCCGAGCTTGATTTTAGAAAACTGGAGCGAAGATGAGTAAAAGAGAAATCGTATTAAACGCTTTATTTGAAAGACTTTCTACACTTGATGTAACCGTTAAACGAAACGACCTTCTGCCACAGAAAATTCCTGATGGCGGTTTGGTTATTTTGCGCGATGGTAATGTCGGTGAGCCTGAGATTTTATTATCCCCGGCTTGCTACATTTTCACACATCGGGCCGAATTGGAAGTCATTGTTCAAAAAGAAACACCGGCCGAGCGCGATCAGGCCTTGGACGGATTGTTGGTTCAAATCGGTGAGCTTTTACAAGAAGATCCTCGCCTGGGCGGTGAAGTTGATTATATGCACGCTGATCCACCCGAGTTTGTGGAAGAACCGGTCGAAGGTGGCGTAACCATCAAAGGCGCAATCGTTCCCATCGTTTTAGAATATACCTCAATTTCAAACTTAATTTAACAAAGGAGACAATTATGTCACGAGCATATGGCTGGAATGCCAAATTACTTATTGCTGAAGAAAGCACCTACGGCACTCTTTCTTCGGGACCTTATACCCAAGTGCCGTTTGCATCAAGCGCAATTGACAGCGAACAAGGGTTGATTTCTTCAAACGTTTTGGGACTTGGCCGCGACCCGACCACTCCGTTCCAAGATGTGATCAATGTTGAAGGTGACCTGGCTGTTCCGGTTGACCTTAGGAACATCGGAATTTGGCTGAAAGCTGTCTTTGGCACACCAACAACATCTGTAGAAAATAGTGTTTATACCCACACATATGAGAGCGGAAAGACCTCTTTGCCGAGCTATTCTTTGGAATTAGGCTTGGCTGAAGTTCCGGAATATATCCGTTTCCTGGGAGCGCGAGCAAACTCTATCGCTTTTAACTTCGCCCGTTCAGGTGAAGCTCAGGCTACAGTTTCGTTAATGGCCCAAAGTGAAACAGCCGCGAATACATCAATATCCGTTGCCCCTGTGGTAAAAAACTACACACGCTTTTCACAGTTCCAAGGCTTTATTAAATCAGGCGGACAAACATTGGCCAATGTGACCAGTGCTTCGGTTACCTACTCAAATAACCTTGAAAAGATTGAGACGATCCGAAGCGATGGTAAAGTAGAAGCCATTGACCTTGGGGTCGCTTCCTTGTCCGGTTCGATCGCAGTCCGTTATGGTGACAATACTCTGATGGACAAGGCGCGTGCCGGTATTCCTGTGGACTTAGAGCTTGGTTATCAGCTCTCTGAAAGCCAAAAACTGGTCATCACATGTCATGAAGTCTATTTGCCTAAACCGAAACGTTCTATTTCGGGTCCGGGCGGCATTGAGTGCTCTTATGATTTCCAAGGCGCAAAGAATGCAAGTCTTGGCAAAATGGTAACCGTTCAATTGATTAACGATGTGGAGGAATACTAATGTTAAAGTTAAAGTTTAAGAACGAGCCTTATTGGCTGGACTTGGGAATGGGTGTCAGGGTCAAAGTAAAACCCTGTACATCTTCGGTCTTTTATGAGGCAAAAGCCTTTATGAATTCAAAGGTTGCCGAGGTCGCAAAACGCTTAAAAGACGTGCGCGAAAACGGAGCCAAAGATAAAGATTTGCCTGATTTAGAGGACATTACAAAACGTGAGGCCTATGCAGATCAACAATTGATTTTAGGTCTTGCGCTGGCGGGCATTATTGAATGGGACGGCATTTTAGAAGCCGAAACAGATGAAAAAGCACCACTGACACCGGTCAAAATCGAGGAACTCTTCACGAACTTTTGGAGTATTGCCGAAACATTCAGACAGCAGTATTGCGGCATTCAAGAAATACTTGAGGCCGAAAAAAACGCATATACGCCCGAGCAAAATGGCACTTCGGCTCCGGGCGGAACTACTGCCAAGGGTGCGGCGAAGAAGGAATCAACTGTCCCCTCTACAGATGCCGATACGTCGAAACAGCCTTAAACACCGTAGAAGGACATCAGGCTTGGGAGGTTTTATTAAAACTTTCCGAGCCTGACCTTGGGGTTGCGCTGACGGTGGCTGAGAATTTGGGATTAAAAAGTGAAATCATGACGGAGTTATTGTCTGTTGGCATACAAGGTATAAAGGCAGGAATGAATGATGAAGTAAAATTATTTAATTCATAAATATTCCTTGACTTTTTATGTATTTTTTTGCAATTTTTACTGTGGCTCTTTTTTAAGAAAGGACATATTAATGCATGAAAATTATAATAATTTGATTAAAAAAGAAGAAATAAAATTTAGCAACAATATTGAAAAATGGCACAAAAGGCACGAATGTTGGAGTGAAGTTCAAAATTTAATTCAAAAAGAATTTAAGAAATTTGAGAAGTTAATAAACTCATCGACAATTCAAAAAATAAACAAACTATATTCGCTAAAAACCGATCTAACTGTTCAATTATCTTTTGGTCAACTACCAGTTGGTAAAACATTAAATTCTAAAAAAGAAATAGAGATGGAAAAAGGATCAGCAATAGTTTACTCAAAAGGTATAGACGGAAAAATATGTTGTTTGATATATAACTGTTATTCCAATCAAATGACTCCTTGCAAGAAGTGGTTTATATATAAGATTTATTCCGACCCTTCTAAAATTTCTGAAAAAGAAATATATAAAGCATTAGAAGTTTTTCTTATGTGCACTAGGAATTCTTCTTGCACTCAAGAGATTTCATTTTTTGAAAAGATTAAATACTGGTACCACTCATCTTTTTATGATTGGTTTCTAAATATTTTTTCTTCCAAGACGTGTACTGCTATAGCAGAAAAAATATTTGAGATACTCTCTATAAAAAAATAGTGGACCACTAAAGTAATTAAATTATGCACCTCAACCGTTTGGTTGGGGTGTTTTTTTATGGAAAAAACGAATGAATACAGCGAAAAAACTTTCAATCAGACTTGAAGCGGTGGGCGGCGACAAGGTCCGGCAAGAGTTCAAAAACATTGGCTCAGACGGACAGAAAGCCTTTCAGCGGATAACTCAGGTCATCACACCGGCAAACGATAACTTAAAGGTCTTGGACAACACAGCCAAGGCCTTTAATAATACCCTCAAACAGGCGGCATCGTTGGCCGGAGCATACCTCGGGTTGCGTGGGCTGACATCAGCATTCAAAGGAATTGTGCAGACAAACAAAGAGTTTGAAAGCCTGATCGGGTCATTAAAAACAGTGACCGGCTCGGCCAAAGGTGCTCAAGAAGCCTTTTCAATGATCGAAAAGTTTGCGCTGGACACGCCGTATCAACTGGAAGAGATTATTGAGGCTTTTACCCGGTTAAAGGCGTTGGGTCTTGATGCCACATCTGAGGCCTTAACCTCATACGGAAATACCGCCTCGGCCTTTGGTAAAAACATCTTGGATTTTGCAAGTGCCGTCTCTTCAGCGGTAATGCTGAACTTTAAGTCACTGAGAACCTTTGGTATTCAAACTCAGGTCGAGGGCGATAAAGTCCGGTTCACGTTTCAAGGGATAACGACCACCGTTGGCAAAAGTGCGCAAGAAATTGAGGCCTATCTTAAATCTATCGGCCTTGTGAACTTTGGTGGCGCGATGAAGGAACAGATGGACACGATGGGTGGTGCGATGTCCAACATCGAAGATGCTATCAGTAAATTGGTCCGCTCAGTTGGTGAAAACGGTCTGAATAAAGCCTTAAAAGATACATTTTCGCAGTTTAACGAGTTGCTTGACAGCTCTGATGGTGCGGCAAATGCCATTGGCCAAACCTTGGCAACCGCTGTAAACATAGCAAGTAAAGCGTTCTTTACATTGGCCAAATACATTGAACCGATCATCACACTCTTAACAGTCCGGTTGGGTGCAAGCCTGATCACAAAAGGAATTGACCTGTTAAAGGCAAGCGTTTATGCGCTGAATGTTGCGTTAATGGGGACCGGAACAGCCGGAGCCTCTGCCACACTCGGTCTTAAAATGATGTGGCAAGTTTCCAAGGTGGCCGCAGTTCAGATGTACGCAACAGCGGTGGCGGCAAAGGTTCTTGCCGGTGCAGTCGGACTTTTGAAAGGCATTATGGCTCTGCTTGGTGGCCCGGCCGGGCTTGTCATGTTGGTTGTTTATGGCCTGTATAAGTTAATAGACAGTCATAACGTGGCAAAACGAGCGGCTAAGGATCACGCTGACACCCTAGCAAAACTTAAGGAACAGATGGCCGAAACGGTCAAGGAAACAACTAACCTTGTGAATGCACAGACCAAAAATCAAGCCATTGCCGAATGGTCATATAAGCTAAAGGTGGCCGAAAAGAACATCAAGGATTTGGAAGAAGAGCTGAAGGACACCGGAGGTATTTCGTTTTTTCAACGCCATGCCCCGAACATGTTCCTGAAAGAATACCAAATTTTTGCAAATGACTTGGCCGAGATCCTTTCGGAATCAAAGTATAATTTAGAGGAATACCAAAAGGAAGTTTGGCGGTTGGCCGCCGAATATCCGGACTTTGCACCACAGGCCAAGGAAATCCAAGAAAAGTTCCTGCTCTTAAAGGCGGCAAGGATTGATGCACAAAAGGCTCGTGATGAGTTAAAATATATTGAGAACCCGGAACTGAGGCCAAAAGAAGAAAAACAGGAAGTCATAAAACCGCCTGTTCTGCCAAAAACTGACACATCAGCTTACGAAAAGACCATTGAGGACATCAAACAAAAGGCCTTTGAATTGCAGGATCCTTATGATCAGGCCATGCAAAAAGCGGCCAAATGGCGTGATGATGCGCTTAAAAACCTGGATAAAACCAAGGCCGGTTATGAAGATTTCAAAAATGATGTGAACCGAGTTTATGATGATATGGTCAAAAAAGCCGGTGAAGCCGCTCTTCAAAGTTCAAAGGACTGGAAAGACGGCGTAACCCGAGGAATGAAAAGCGTTTATGAAGATGCCTCGGATATGGCTTCAATGACCGAAAACATGGTCAAGAACTCTTTCAAATCAATGGAAGATACGCTGACAAACTTCGTCATGACCGGTAAAGCGAACTTTGGAGACTTTGTTAACTCAGTTGTCGAAGGAATGGTCCGAATGGCCATGCAGTACGCTGTGATCAAGCCGATCATGGGCGGTGTCATGGGTTATTTTGGCATTCCGACAGCGCATACAGGAGGTGTCATTGGTACGGATACTTTATCTACTAAGGCTGTTAGTCCAAGTGTTTTTGAAAATGCTCCCCGTTTTCATACCGGGGGTTTGGTCGGTGGCGAGATCCCGATTATCGCGAAAAAAGGCGAAACGGTATTCACGCCGGGACAGATGAAGGCACTGGGCGCAGAGTTAAATTCAAAACCGCCGGTTTACGTCAATGTAAATGTGGTCAATAAGGCCTCAGGCACAAGGACAACGGCAAACCCGACACGAGACATGAACGGTAATGTCAATCTGGACATCATCGTTGAGCAGATCGAGGGTGCAATTGGTAAAAACATCAGTAAAGGTGAAGGTTTATCGCCGATCCTTGAACAAAGGTATGCGTTAAACCCGGCCTATGGGAGTTATAGATGACAGTAATTTTTCCGGAAAAACTACCTTATCCGACCACAGAGGGTTATGCAATCAAACCCGGTGAAGCAATTGTGCGAACCGATATGGAGGCAGGACCGGCAAGGCAAAGGCGGCGTTACGAACAAACGCCGTCTAAAATTTCTGTGCGCTGGGTGATGAACCGAGAACAATTCTCGCTCTTTGAAGCCTGGTACAAATACTACGCAAAAGAAGGTGCTGAATGGTTTGTTGTTACACTTTTGGGCGGCCTCGGGTTATTAAAACAAGAAGCCAGGTTTACTCAACAGTTCGAAGCAAAACTTATGAATGGATACCTCTGGGAAATCACATCGGAACTTGAAGTGCGTGATCGACCGACACTTTCGGACGGTGCGTTGGCAATTTTACTAGAAAATGACTTTGATAGGCTTTCAACTGCGGTTAATCATCTGCACTATTTCGTTCATACGGAATGCCCGCAATATATTGAGGATTTATAAAAATGGCAAATATGGAAGAAAGATTACAAGCTGTTGTTTCGCAGGCTGAAACAGACGGCGCAAAATGGCATACAATAATTCATGGTAATAATACAACAACTGTCCCTACAGAAAACGGCAATGTTCCAACTGTGGCCAAACAAATGAAAGATGTGCATGATGAGGTTGTTAATGGCGTTATTGATTATATGACCGAGTGTCAGACGGCGCGTGATGTTGCCATTCAAACAAAAAATGAAACAATCGCTGTTAAAAACGAAACTAACACAATTAAAGGTGATGTCACTACGCTGAGGAATGAGACCGAAAGTCTTAAAAATCAGTCGCAAACGGTATTTAATAATATCGCAACAGCAACAAACTCGGCTGTTCAGACCGTTCAGATTGAGGGAGCGACCCAGGTTACGAATGTCCAAAGTGCGGTGGCAGAACAAGTGGCCGAAGCAACCAGTCAGGCAAATCGTGCTGAACAAGCAACTTCGACAAAGGTAAATACTGATTTATCAAACATTACTAAGGACACTATTTTTACTAAGATGTTTACGAAATATGTAAGCGGCAAAACATGGTACAGAGTTTGGCCGGACGGTTGGATTGAGCAAGGTGGCGAAGTTAGTGCATCGGGTCAAATTACCGTTACATTTCCAAAGGCGTTCTCAAATACAAATTACACAGTTGTAGCCACAAGTATTGGAACAAACGGTGAAATTTACGCGCAATGCATACAGCGTACTTCGGCATCACAAATGACCATTTATAATCGCGGTGGCAGTGCAAGTCTTGCAAAGTCCTGGTATGCGTGCGGTTACTAGGAGATACTTCAAATGAACATGGAAGAAAGATTGCAGGCTGTTGTTTCTCAGGCTGAAATGGACGGCGTTAAATGGCATACAATAATTCATGGTAATAATACAACAACTGTACCGACCGAAAACGGGAATGTTCCTACGGTAGCCAAGCAATTGAAAGATGTGCACGATGAAGTTGTAAATGGTGTTGTAGATTATTTGGCCGAGTGCAGAAACGCTCGTGATGTTACAATCCAAACAAAGGCCGATACACTTGCTATTAAAGAGCAAACAAATGGATTAAAATCTGATGTTATAGGGTTAAAGAATGATACAGAGGCCTTAAAAAATCAGTCTCAAACCATTTTTAACAGCATTTCGACCGCTACAACAAACTCTATTAGCACTATTCGAGCGGAAGGTACAACCCAAGTGACCAATGTGCAAAATGCTGTAGCTGAACAAGTAGCTGAGGCTACAAGTCAAGCAAACCGAGCTGAAGCCGCAACAAGTTCGAAAGCAAACTTGGATTTTTCAAATATTGCACCTACTGCGGCGGCCAAAACAGGAATTATCGGTTGGATTGCCCCGGATTGGTCCCGGCGACAAGTCCTTTCTCTTAATACAGATGTGACTATTACGAAGTATGGGTGGGTTATTATGCGAAATGTTGTCTATAACAGTTCACTTTTGGGTTACATAAACGGCTATGAAGTATTCCACCAATACGGAAACTACGGACACTGGGAAGAATATAACAGTTTTTCATTCCTGGTCAGTCCGGGCGATGTTGTAAAACTAACAGGCGGAGAATTAACCTTTATGCCTTGCAAAGGAGTATAATATGCCAAATTTAGAAGAAAGATTGCAGGCTGTTGTTTCTCAATCGGAAACCGACAGTTCAAAGTGGCACACAATAGTTCATGGGGATGATACAACAACTGTACCGACCGAAAATGGAAATGTGCCGTCTGTCGCAAAACAGCTAAAGGACGTGCGGGCCGAAATAATAAACGGTCTAGAGGATTATGTCGGTGACTGTCGCCAGGCAAAGGCTGACACATTGCAAATAAAATCCGAAACACAAATTATTAAAAATGAAACCAATACTTTAAAAGGGCAAACAAAAACTCTTAGAGATGAAGCGGAAACATTTAAGGATCTGTCGCAAACAACATACAACAGTATTGCTAGTGCAACGGCCGCCTCAATATCACAGGTTCAGTCGGAAGGAGCTGTTCAGGTTGCACTTGCCACAGCCCAAGCAGAAAGAGCTTTAGCCTATGCACAAAATGCGGCTCCGACACCGCTCGGCACAAAGCTGACAGTCCCAGCAAGTTCAAAAGTTCCAGACGGATATGAGCCGGTTTGGTATAAAAACACGATAACAAGAGCTCGTTACCCGGACTTTTTTACTCAACTGGTAGATACAAATAGCCTAGTTTTGGTTGATGAGGAAACCTATGATAGCCAAGTAGCAACATATGGGATGTGCGCCAGTTATGTAAAAGTCGATAATAATACACTTATTTTGCCATTGTTGGTAAACTTTGCACGTGGCGGCACCCTGAATCAATTAGGAAATGTCGAGTTAGACCAGTTCCAAGGTCACTGGCATGAAATGGTCTATCGTCAAGATGCAACATCGTCCGGATATAGATCTGACATTTTTGGGACGGATGGTTTTACAGCGAGTGGCTATTCCAATACCGGTGGTACCGATGAATGGATGCAACGTCTTGGTAATCGTACAAGTGATGCCCTTTGTGCAATCACTCCAATAACAGATTATTCAAACGGTACACCGCGAACTGGTTCAGAAACACGCCCCAAAGCATATTATGAGCTGACATACATTAAATGCGCTGATGTTACGCGTACGCTTACTGTTGAAGAAACATCAGAACTTAGAAATTTAGTTATTCTTTTGCAACAAAAACTCGAAGAAGCTGAGAATAGAATAGTTTGCTCAAAAACTCCTACGACATGGGTTGAAAAAGATACTAAGACAGGCCTGATAAAACAGGGTGGAAAAGTTACGATTGCAACAAGCGGAACAGTTACATTCCCTGAGCCTTTTCCAAATACTGCCATCAGTGTTATCGTAACCCCGAGTGAAGTACCGACAAATTCGACGAGTGACAACAATTATGTGGCCTGCGCAGTAAGTGTCACTAAATCTACTTTTATAATAAAATATTACGATTCTGATAACACCAGCGGGCGAACTGGCGTTATTTCATGGTCAGCAGTTGGATATTGAAAGGAGAAACAATGACCGATAACACGCTTTCAGAAGCACTAAAGGAAGCCTATGCTTCGGCTCCGAGTGATGTGATTTTGCTCCATACCTTGGAACTTCGGCATCCATCTTTTGTTGATGAACAAGGAAATCAGACCGCTATTCGCGTAGTCCGAGATCACGTCAGTCATATATGTACGCTTGAAAACTCGGCTCCGCTTAATCCGGGAGAAGCTGTGGAGTTTGTTGCCATGGCCTTTGATTTGGAATTGCCACCGGTCAACAACACGCCGACACCTGAGATTTCGGTCACGATCGACAACGTTTCAACTGAGATGATCACTTATCTTGATCGAGCGATTGAAACACAAGACATGATTGAGCTGACATACCGCCCATATCTGTCTGACGACCTGACAACGCCACAGATGGATCCGCCGATAACCTTGGTTATTACTGATATTCATGTGGACTGCTATAAAATAACTGCTACGGCCCGTATGATGGACATCGGAAATAAGTCGTTTCCGAGTGAAAACTATACCGTTAAAAACTATCCGGGATTAACACGATGACACATTTTGCTTGTAAATATATAGGCTTGCCCTGGGTTGCCGGTGCGCAAGGCCCTGATGAATTTGACTGTTGGGGAATGGTGCGCTGGATCCTGAAGCACGAATACGGCATAGATGTGCCGGCAGTCAATGTTAATCCGAATAATCTCCGGAGCGTTTTGATCGCATTCAAAAAGGATCCTGCTTTCCGAGCGTTTAATGAAGTTGAGAAACCGCAAGACGGTGATGTTGTTCTGCTTCGGCAGTCAAAACATCCGGTTCATGCCGGCTTATGGTTAGATGCTGACGGCGGTGGTGTTTTACATTGTTGCCGCGATGCCGGAGTTATATTTCAAGACTTACCATCAATGCGCCTGTGCGGGTGGCAAATAGATAGCTATTATCGAGTAAAAGGAAAATAAATGATTTACTTTTCACACATTACAAACCCTTTTCAGCCGAATAAGGGTCGGATAGACAATGTCCTTGATGACGGCAAAACCGTTTGGGACATGGTCCGGGAACAGAAAGTGGACCTTTCGCGCCCGACAATATGTATGATGGATGGTGCCGCAGTCCTCAGGAAGTTTTGGAACGATACCGTTCAGCCGAAATCCTTGGTCTGCTTCATCACTTTGCCACAAGGCGGTGGCGGCAAAAAGTCATCAAATCCGATTCAAGTTGTTTTGATGGTGGCCGTTGTGGTTGCTTCTGTTTATACCGGCGGTGCTGTAGGAGCGGCTTATGGTGCTGTATGGGGTGGCGTTGCGGCGGCCGGTGTCTCTATGGCCGGGAGCTTTTTGGTTAATACATTTGTTCCCACCCCAAGGGCATCGCTTAATGGGTCCGGCTCGGCCAACTCCATATCGGCACAAAGTCCGACTTACTCTTTACAAGCTCAGGGAAACCAAGCAAGGCTCGGTAGTCCGATACCGGTCATTTACGGGCGACACCTGATTTATCCTGATTTTGCCAGTCAGCCTTACTATGCGTATGCGAACGATGAACAGTATGTTTATCAGCTCCATTGCATTGGTCAAGGTGAATATAACATCGAACAAATAAGAATTGAAGATACTCCAATTGATTCATTCGAAGAGATTACTTATCAAATAATCAATCCGGGCGAGCACAATACATTGTTTCGTGATGATGTTGTGACTTCGCCTGAAGTTGCCGGGCAGGAACTGCTAAAAGATGAAGTATGTGGACCTTTTGTATTAAATCCGACCGAAAGTGTTATCGATAAAATAGAGATTGATGTAGCTTTTCAAAGAGGCCTTTATTATGCAAACAACAACGGAGGCATGGACAATAAAACCATTCAATGGCGCATTGATGCAAGGCTAATTGACGATGAGGATTTACCCCTTGGTGATTGGTTTACACTAGGTAGCGAATCATTTACATCAAATAACCACAATAGCATGTTCCGCACTTACTCATATACTGTCGCAAGCGGAAGATATGAGGTTCGCGCCGTTCGTTTAGATGTAAAAGACACATCTTCACGTGCCGGACATGAAATTAGATGGGCTTCGGCAAAAGGCTTTATTGTATCAAACCCGAGTTACGGCGACGTAACCTTGATCGCCATTAAGATGAAAGCCACAAACAACCTGTCACAACGCTCAAGCCGAATGCTTAACTGCATTGTCACAAGGAAATTGCCGACCTGGTCGCCATCAGGTGGTTGGACCGGCAGAGTGCCGACACGCTCTATCGCCTGGGCAATAGCAGATATCTTAAAGGCCAACTATGGTGCAAGGCTGACCGATAAGTCCATAGATCTTGAAGGTTTATACCGGCTGGATCAGATTTGGGCCGCACGCGGTGATACTTTTAATGCCGTCTTTGATTCCAAACTGACGGTTTATGATGCCTTGTCGCGAACCTGCAAAGTCGGACGTTCCGTTCCCTACATTCAAGGAGGGATTGTTCGCTTTGTCCGGGACGAGCCAAAATCAATACCGGTTGCATTGTTCGGGCCAAGAAACATCGTCAAAAACAGCCTGACAATTCAATACATCATGCCGTCTGAAGATACAGCAGACAGCGTTTGTGTTCAGTATTTTTCGGACAGGACTTGGAAGAACTCGGAGATAACCGGCAGTTTTGAAGGCTCCACTTCAGATAAGACGGCAACTGTTGAGCTTTTCGGTTGTACCGATAAAAACCAAGCTCTCCGGGAGGCCATCTATATGGCGTTGGCAAACCGATATCGCCGGCGCATTGTGACATTTTCAACCGAACTGGAAGGTCTGATTCCGAGCTATGGGGATTTGATTTCCATCACTCATGATATGCCGCATTGGGGTTCAGGCGGTGAAATACTGTCAAAAAATGACATGACTTTAACGCTATCAGAGCCGGTTGAGTTTACCGAGGGCCAAAATCACTACTTGGCTTTAAGAACTCGAACCGGGAGCCTGTCCGGACCATACCGGGTAACAGCCGGATCACTGCCCAATGAGGTTATCCTGCAAGAAACGCCGGACATTGAAATTGAGACCGGCACGAATTCAGAACGAACACATTTTGCCTTTGGAACTCAAGATAAATGGGGAACTTTGGCACGCGTTACCGGGATTAAACCGCGTTCCGGCAAGGTTGAAATCACAGCGGCAATTGAGGACTCAAGAGTTCACACCAACTAAGAAAGGACAAACCATGGATTGGATTCAATTTTTACAGATCATCTGCGTACCGGCCTTTGGCTGGTTTTTTTATAAACTCGGGGAGCAACGCAAGGAGATTAAAACCCTCGAGCGTGACCTCAACGAGTTCAAAGTTGCGGTGGCCAAGGAGTATGCCACTCAGGTTAACATCAATCGCCTGGAGACAAAGATTGATGAATTACATCAGCTTTTATGGGAGATGCACAATGAACACACCACGCGGCATAAGAAATAATAACCCCGGGAACATCCGTTGGGGTTCGGACTGGAAAGGATTAAAAAAGGACGGGAAACAACAAGACCCGTCCTTTTGTGTATTTGAAACACCGGAATACGGTATCCGGGCGTTGGCCAAATTACTTCGTAACTATCAGCGGCTCTATGGCCTGAACACGCCTTATCGGATTATCAGCCGATACGCACCACCAACCGAAAACGAAACGGTTTCGTATATTGACAGCGTGTCCTGGCAGTTAAACATCACTCCGGACACACCGGTCGACCTTTCGGAAGATGGTGTTTTGATGGTCTTTATTAAGGCAATCATCAGACATGAGAACGGCATACAACCATACTCTAATGAAACTCTATTGAAAGGAATACAAATGGCATGAAAAAGCGGCTTTGGATCCCGGTCCTAGGATGGATCCTGTGTTACGGGTTCCTCCACAACTGCCTGATCGCACCTATAACGGGTCTTCCGGTAGTGGACTGGGAGTATTTATTAACGGCCATGGGCATTTTACTCGGTGTCAGTGGCGTACGAGATATTGGGTTAAAGGAAAGGAAAAAACAAGATGTGGTATCAGATAACAAACCTTTGGAATAAAGGTAAATACTGGATAATCGCCGGAGCGGTGGCCGTTTTATACATACTCGGCTACCGGCGCGGTAAGGAAAAAGAACAAGTCAAAGTAATGAAAGGAACGGTGGACAATGTTAAAACAGCTAAAAAAAGTCGGGACAGCCTGGCTGATCCTGAGCGCGTTAAGCGGTTGCACAACAAATATAAACGGTGATTTTTGCCTTTTATACGAACCGGTGTATGCGGATTATGAGCATGACACCCCCGAAACTGTCCGTCAAATTGATAGAAACAATGTGGTTTACGATGATTTATGTACAAATTAAAAGATTTTGTTTGACTTTTCTTGCAAAAATGGCTCGAATCATAAGCGGAGGTGTCATGAACCTCTATAAACTTAACGTTAAGAAAGGAAAATTAAACATGAATAAAACTGAATTTGTTGAAGCAGTTGCTAAAGAAGCCAAAGCTTCTAAAGCCGCCGCAAATGAATTGGTAAACGCTGTTGTAGCAGTTGTAACAAAAGCCTTGAAAAAAGGTGAATCAGTTCAAATCACTGGTTTCGGTACATTTGAAGTAGCAAAGCGCGCCGCTCGTAAAGGTCGCAATCCTGCTACCGGTAAAGAAATCAAAATCCCAGCATCAAAAGCTCCTAAGTTCAAAGCCGGTGCAGTTTTGAAAAAAGCTGTAAAGTAATAAAGTTTTAAATTTAATCCGCCCTATAGGTTCACGCTTATAGGGCATTTTTTTTATAACTCCCTGTGGTAAAACTACAGGGAGTTTTTATTGAAAGGTATTAAAATGATATATGGATATATACGTGTCAGCACAGACAAACAAACCGTTGAAAATCAACGATTTGAAATAGAAAACTTCGTCCATAAAGAAAATATTAAAATTGACAGATGGATAGAAGAAACGGTATCTGGAACAGTTTCTGTTGAAAAACGGAAATTAGGTACCCTCCTACGAAAATTAAAGAAAGGTGATATTTTAGTCGCATCAGAAATATCCAGGCTTGGTAGGAATTTACTCCAGATAATGAGTATTTTACATCATTGTATGAAGAATGAAGTTCAGGTTTGGACAATTAAAGATAATTATCGCCTCGGGACAGATATACAAAGTAAGGTTTTGGCATTTGCATTTGGATTATCAGCAGAAATTGAAAGAAACCTAATAAGTCAGCGAACCAAGGAGGCATTGGCCAGAATAAAGGCGGATGGAAAACATCTTGGACGTCCTCATGGTTTTAAGACAATGAAGCGAAAACTAGATGGTAAAAATAAGCAACTTGTAGGGTTATTAGAGAAAAATGTACCTAAAACTCAAATAGCCAAAATGCTTGGAATTGAAAGAAGCCTTATTTATACATTCTTAAAAGTGCATAACCTGCGCGAATATATTAATAAAAAGCAGTAAAATACTGCGTGGTTTCTAGACGGTGGTTTTTACGACAGCTGTAGGGAAAACCTTTGTTTTTAATGGATTATTCCTTGAAAAATATATGCTTAGAAGCAAATTTTTTATATTTTTTCCCATGCAAAATTTTTAGGCTTTCAGAATGTCGTAAAAACCACCGATTTTTCTACAGAAAACTAAAAAATTTGTTGATTTATTTTTTTGAATAGTGTATGTTGTTTCTAGTTCACCGTTTTCGTAACAGTTAAAGGTGGAAAAGTTTTGTTTGTAATAAATAGAAAGGATTAAATAGACTTGCTATGTCGAAACCTAAAATATCCGTTGTGATGCCTGTCTATAACACAAAGGAAGAATTCTTTCGTGAGGCTATTTCTAGTATTCTTTCACAATCTTATAAGGATTTCGAGCTTCTTATAGTCGATGACTTTTCTGATACATATATAAAAGATATTGTTAACTCGTATAAAGATAAAAGAATAAAATATTTTAGGCTTAATAAAAATTCTGGCGCAGCCATAGCAAGGAACTACGCTATTGAAAGAGCTGTAGGTGATTATATAGCTTTTTTAGACTCTGACGATTTTTCAAAAAAAGATAGATTTGAAAAACAGATAGCTTTTTTCATTAGCAATCCTGAAATCGGATGTCTTGGTACAGCTGTCGATGCTATAGGTGATGATGCAAAGGATGTAAATTTTATTCCATATAAAACTCATTTTGAGATTGAATCAAATTTAATATTCAATGGTTGTGTCTTTTGTCAATCAAGTGTGATGATTAGAAAATCAGTTATCGAAAAAAACAACATTCGTTATAAAAACGAGTATGTTCCCGCAGAGGATTACGGGTTTTGGTTGGATATGGTTGGTCATACAAAATTTGCAATTTTACCCGAAAAATTAACAACGTATCGTTATCATTTAGCTAATATTTCTCATACTCAACGTGATATTCAACGTGAGAAAGGAGGTTTGGCGCAAATATGCGCATTTCAGAAGTACTGCAATATCAAATTTGAAAATATCAATTTATGGTCAAAGTTTTTTATGGGGACCCCTTTTAGTCGAGACGAGCTAAAAGAGTTGGAAGACAGAATTGGACCAATTTTAGATTCGCTTATATCCAAGGGATATCCCAAAAAGGATTTAATGTATTTTTTTAAGAAAAAATTCAAAAAACACTTCCATAGAACGCGCACAATTCCAGGACAATGGAGACTAATGAACTCTAAATTGAGTAAATTTTTTAGGCTCAAACTGAGATGGAGAATTTTTTATTTTGTAACAAGAGGCATTTTATGAAAACTATATTAGTAACCGGAGGAACAGGTTTTTTAGGTTCCAATTTGTGTATAAGGCTAATAAACGAAGGTAATAATGTAATCTGCGTTGATAATAATTATACCGGACGTTTGAGTAATATCCAAAAAATAATGAAACACCCAAATTTTCGCTTTATTAAGCATGACATTTGTGAGCCTTTGGTGGTTGATGCCAAACTTGACCAGATTTATAATATGGCTTGTCCGGCATCTCCTCCGGCTTATCAGGGAAGTTACTCTATAAAGACAACCAAGACTTGCGTCTTAGGGGCAATTAATATGCTTGATTTAGCAAAACTGCATCATGCAACCATTCTACAAACATCAACTTCTGAAATATACGGTGAGCCCTTGGTGCATCCTCAAGTTGAAAGTTATCGCGGAAATGTCAATCCAATTGGCATCAGAGCTTGCTATGATGAGGGCAAGCGTTGTGCAGAGAGTTTGTTCTTTGATTATCACCGTCATGAGGGTGTTGATATTAAAGTGGTTCGTATTTTTAATACCTATGGTCCGAATATGGACCCGAATGATGGTCGCGTGGTTTCAAACTTTATCTGCCAAGCTTTGTCAGGGCAAGACATTACCATTTACGGCGATGGACATCAAACACGGTCGTTTTGTTTTGTTGATGACTTGATAGAAGTTTTAATTCGTATGATGAACTCCGAAAAAGGCTTTACCGGACCAATTAATATCGGTAACCCAGGGGAATTTACCATTAAAGAACTGGCAGAAATGGTGGTTGCAAAAGTCGGTGGTAGTTCAAAAGTGGTTTATGAAGATTTGCCGTCTGATGATCCGACACAGAGAAGACCGGACATCACATTGGCCAAAACAAAACTCGGTTGGGAACCAAAAGTCAAACTTAGCGAGGGTTTGGATAAAACAATCGCATATTTCAAAACACAAATAAATCAGTTTAAAAAGGTTGCATAAGATGAAAGTAGGAATTATTGGTACAGGATATGTCGGATTACCAACAGGTGTCGGTTTGGCTGAACTTGGAAATGAAGTTGTTTGTATTGACAGAGAACCAAAGAAAATTGATGCCTTAAAAGCCGGCAAAATTACACTTTATGAAGATGGCTTGGAAGAACTATTTCATAAGAATGTTAAAGCCGGACGGATTAAGTTTACGACCTCAATGAAAGAAGGTATTGAAAATGCAGATTTAGTCATTATTGCTGTCGGAACACCGCCACATCCGGTCACGAAAGAGGCGGATATGAAATATATTCACGCCGCCGCAACAGAATTGGCAGAATATTTGCAGGGTTATACGGTTATTGCAACAAAGTCAACAGTTCCTGTTGGAACGGGTGACGATATTGAAGCGTTAATCTCTAAGAAAAACCCATTTGCGGATTTTGATGTTGTTTCTTTGCCGGAATTTTTGCGCGAAGGTTTTGCTGTTCATGACTTTTTCCATCCGGACCGCATTGTTGTTGGAGCTAACACCGAAAAAGCCCGCAATGTGATTAAAGAATTATACAAGCCTTTTGAGGGTAAAACTCAAATGTTGTTTGTGAAACGTCGTTCAAGTGAAACAATTAAATATGCATCCAATGCCTTTTTAGCTATCAAAATTCATTATATTAATGAAATGGCAAACTTTTGCGAGAAAACAGGTGCGGATATTACTGAAGTTGCTAAAGGTATGGGCTTAGACAGCCGTATCGGTAACAGATTCTTAAATCCGGGTCCTGGGTACGGTGGAAGTTGCTTCCCGAAAGATACGATGGCAATGTCATACATGGCTCGCCAGAATGATGTTGACATGACATTGATTAACGCCGCTATTGCCGGGAATACCAAGCGCAAACAACAAATGGCAGAGCGGATTTTAGAAGCCGTTAAAGGGATTGAGAATCCGAAAATTGCGGTTTTGGGCTTGGCATTCAAAGACGGCACCGATGATTGCCGTGAAAGTCCGGCAATGGAAATTGTGTATAATTTGCTAGAGCATAAAGCAAATATTACGGCTTATGACCCGAAGGCGATGGGAACGGCTTGTCAGTTGGTTGGCGATAAAATCAGCTATGCCGATGATATGTATTCTTGTGTTAAAGATGCTGATGTTTTGGCAATTTTGACGGAATGGAATGAATTTAAGTCCTTAGACCTAAACCTTGCATCAACTTTAATGCGGCATAAAAATATTGTTGACTGCCGAAATTTGATTAACGCAGATGAGGCTAAAAAAAGTGGATTTGTGTACAAAGGAATAGGCAAATGAATGAATTAATTGTGGTAACTAAGGATCACCGAGAAATACAAACAGATAAATTATCCGGGCTTGATATAGAATGGTTGGGAAAAGATTCGTACGTTAAGATCCATGAACCATTTGTTATAAATAAATGTTTTTTTCAAGTTGGAGATAATGGACACATTGAAATTCAGGAAAACTCAAATATGTTTGAGCTTTACATCCGAATGGCCGCGGCTAATTCGAAAGTTGAAATAGGTAATAATTTTATAACGTCTACTGCAAAGTTTATTTTAGCAAGGGGAGGAAGTAATAACTCCATCATTATAGGAAATAATTGCCTATTTTCATACAATATCTCTATTTTGACATCTGATGGGCATAGTGTTTTTGATGTGAACACAAAAAAACTCCTAAACAATTCCGGTGGAAATATAGTCGTTTCAGATCATTGCTGGCTAGGAAATGATGTTTGCCTAACCAAAAGGGCAAAGCTTCCTCAAGATACGATTTGTGCAGCAAAATCGCTAATTAATAAAGAATTTTTAGAAAAAAACACAATGCTTGGGGGAATTCCTGCAAAGATTATAAAAAAATTTGTTTCTTGGGATATAAGACATCCAAACGAATATATGAGGGAGGTATAAAATGATTGTAAAGCCAGCCTTTAAGGAGAGGAATGTTCCTGTTGTGTTTTCAGTTGATGAAAATTATGCTCCATACTTGTCCGTCTGCATATATTCTTTAATTAGCAATTCGTCAAATACAAATAACTATGATATATGGATTCTTGACGGTGGCCTAACCGAGGTAGGAAAATCTCAGCTGAAGGCCCTGGCTAATAACCGAAAAAATATATCCATTAGATTTTTCGACATTCTCAATTTTAAGGAATTAAAAAAGAAAAATTTTTACATAAGCAACCATGCATCACTGGCAAATTATTATCGGTTATTTATTCCCAAGATATTTTTTAGTTATGAAAAGCTACTTTACTTAGATTGCGATTTACTAATAAATGCAGATATAGCGGATTTATACGCTATAGACATAGGGGATAACGTGCTAGGTGTTGTAAAAGATGCGTGCACATACTTTGATCCGGATTTCTGGTATAAATACTGTCTAGAAAAAGTTCAAATTAAAAAACCATACAATTATTTCAACTCAGGTGTTTTAATATGCAATGTCAAACAGATGATCGATCTTTCTTTGACAGAAAGTAGTATGCAACGATTAAAGAAATTCAATCCTGTTTGTTGGGATCAATGCATTTTAAATTCCGTATTAGAAAATAAGGTAATGTATCTTCCATTGAATTGGAATTTTCAATGGCATTGGTTGCTTCCTGAATTTGCACAAAAGCATCCGTCTAAGTTTGTAGAATATAATTTTTTACAAGACTATTTAAATGCTTCAAAATCTCCAAAAATTCTACACTATACATCTCAGGTTAAGCCATGGAAGCGTTGGAGCGCAAAACCTGCCCAAGAATGGTGGAAATACGCGAAAAAACTTCCAATTTATAATGATATTTTAGAAAAAACCGGTTTAGGTCAAATATTATCTAAAAAAATTATTCATACGGAAAGGACCAAAAAAATGGCAGATATAAAAATGTCAATAATAATACCTGTTTATAATGTATCTCAATACCTATCTAGGTGTCTTGAGAGCGTAATTAATCAGACATTGAAAGAAATAGAAATTATTTGTATTGATGATGAATCGACAGACGATAGTAGAGAAATATTGGAAAAATATGCTCAGCAAGATAGTAGAATAATTTTTAGAACACAAAAGAATCAAGGCCAAGGAAGTGCTCGTAATCATGGCCTTAACATTGCGAAAGGCAAGTATGTTCAATTTCTTGATTCAGATGATTTCTATGAACCTGACTGTTGCAAAAAGATGTACGAGGTTATGGAAAAACAAAAAGTTGATGTTGCCTGTTTTGAACCAAATGTAATTTATGAGGCGTATTCATTTAGAAAAAAAGAAGATGCAGTCTATTTCTCTTTAAAACAGAGAGGATTACAGACAATAACTACAAGTACAGTGAAAACGATTGATGTAAATTGCTGGAACAAAACATTCAGAAGAAAATTCTTAGAAGACAATAATATAAGATTTCCCGAAAAATTACATTTTGAAGACGTTGCATTTTTTTGGTTTTGGGTAACAAAAGCAAAAGTTGTATATTCCCTCAAAGAGCACCTAATAAACTATGTTAGACACCAAAATTCCTTCGTAGGAAACATATTTGACAGAAAATCATCGCATGTAATGGATGCAATGAAAGTTAATGTAATAATTTATGATTATCTTAAAAAAAACAATGTGTTTAATAAGTTTGGCGAAGAATTTGTTAAATATATTATGTTTAAACTTCAATGGCAATTGAGTTTTGTTCCGAATTCTGATATTGAAACAAGACAAACGCTGATAAATAAAACTTCTGATCTATTGAATAAGTGTGATATAGATTTAGAGTTAACAGAAAAAGAACAATTGTTATTTGAGGCAATTACCAAGAAACAATACTATGCTCTAAACTCCGGATCTACAAGTGACTGCCAAGAATTGAAGCCTTTTTTTGAAGCACAGAATATTCCTGTCGTGTTTGCAGTTGATAAAAACTACGTTCCATATCTCTCCGTTGCAATCCAGTCCATAATTGACAACAGTGACAAGTTTTCAAATTATGATATTGTCGTTTTATATACAGACCTATTCGAGTTCCAAAAAAGGATGCTGTTATCACAGGCTGAAGGAAAAAAGAATGTTTCAGTACGCTTTGTGAATATGGATAGATGGATTGATGAATATAAATTAAGGTCGTTAATGCAGATAAATCATATAACCGTTTCAGCGTATTTTCGGCTCTTAACTCCTGAAATATTTGAAAATTACAAAAAAATCATATATCTAGACTGTGATGTTGTGGTTAATGATGATATAGCAAAATTATATAATTTAGATATTAATAATAAATCACTGGCCGCATGCCTGGATACTGTTATTTCAAATAACCTTGATACTTGCCTCATTAAGCAAGGTCTTGTACCATATCTGCAAAATGTTTTAGGTATGAAGGATGAAAAAAGATATTTTAATTCAGGCGTTTTAATAATCAATATCGAAAAATTGAGGGAAACGCATATCATCAATTATTTATTCCAACTTGCAAAAATTAATAATCGTTTTTTCCACGATCAGAATATCTTAAATGCAGCTTTTGAAGATGACTATTACGAATTGCCCCCATGTTGGAATTTACAATATCATGTGAAATTTAAATGGCCTGATTATAAAATGAAATTATCCGATTCATTAATGTTTTTGTATGATAACATTAGTGCAAAACCAAGCATTATACACTATACATCCTCGGAAAAGCCATGGAATGAACTGATGCATACCTACACTTCTGATTGGTGGAAATATGCAAAGAATTCTCCATTCTACGAAATAATATTAAAAACAATTTTTGCGAAGTGTTCTACAGCTAATTCAATGCTTCCTAAAATAAATAAAGATATTTTTAAGAGATACAGAATTTTACTAAAATACTACAAATATAAAATACTGTCGAAGATATTATTTGGGCGTGCCAGAAGGAAGTATGCTGAAAAACGAAAAATATTCAAATCTAGAGTCAGAGAAATTAGAAAATATCTTAAGAGTGGTTAGGAATGCAAAGACATAACCTGAAAGTTTAACATGGTAAATAGGTCATATACAAAAAAAAAGAAAGATTTGGTTGATAAGGTAAAAGCATATTCTTTATTTAGAAACTATGCAAAAATTTACCCCTATGTGAGGCCGTATTTGTTTAGAGCAGTATTAGCCATTCTAATAACAATTCCTCTTGGTGCGATGGATGCTGTTATTGCATGGGTTTTGAAACCATATATGGATGTTGTAATGATTGAAAAAAGTGCAAAAGCGACATCTCTTTTGCCTTTGTTGGTCATTGTATTCAGTTTTGCGCAAAGTATGCTAAATTATGCGGCTACATATCTAAATACATGGGTTGGTCAAAGAATTACAATGGACCTTAAAAAGAATCTCTTTAAAAAAATGATGCGGTGCGATGCAACGTTTTTCGATAAGACGACGTCTGGTGACATTATGTTTCGCTTTAATCAAGATGCAGATCTTGCATGTAGTGGATTATTATCCAATTTAAAATTATTTACGACAAGGCTATTCTCATCTATATCATTAATTTGTGTCCTTATTTATAATTCATGGCAACTATCTATTATTGCGATTTTTATCCTCTTTGGCGCCTTATTCCCTTTAACTAAAGTCAGAAAGAAAATAAAAGGCATTATGGATAAGACGGTTTTTTCCGGTGCTAGGGTGATGACGCATTATAATGAAGCTTTTGCAGGTAATAGAGTTGTGTCGTCATTTAACTTATATGATTATCAATTTAATCGCTTTAACGAAACGCTTAGGTCAGTGTTCAAATTGGGAATGAACATGACAAAAAAGACTGGAATTCTTACCCCAATGATGCATTTTATAATATCAATTGGTATTGCAGGTGTTATTTGGTTGGGCAGTTATCTAATTACAAACAATCAGCTTACACCTGGTGGATTTGTTTCATTTATTACTGCATTGCTCATGCTGTATCATCCAATTAAATCAATTGGTTCAAATTTTACAAGCGTTCAAATGTCACTCATGGCTATGGAGCGTGTTTTTAGCCTTCTTGAAGAGAAACCTCGTGTATACAATGCAGATAATGCAGTAAAAATTAAGGGCATAAATAAGGATATTTTGTTTGAAAACGTTTGGTTTGAGTATGAGCCTAATAGACCAGTACTGAAAGGGATAAACCTGGACGTAAAAAAAGGACAAACTATAGCATTTGTTGGTAATTCAGGCGGTGGAAAGTCAACTATGGTTAGTCTTCTTCCGCGCTTTTACGATGTAAAACAAGGGGCCGTAAAAATTGATGGAAATGACATCAGAAATATTGATATAGATTCATTACGTTCACAAATAGCTATTGTTTTTCAAGATAATGTACTGTTTGCAGGAACTATCCGAGAGAATATATTACTAGGAAAAGAAAATGCAACAGACGAAGAAGTACGAAATGCAGTGCATAACGCTTGCTTGGACGAGTTTATTGGCTCACTGCCTCTAGGCTTAGATACGGAAATTGGTGAACGTGGCACAAAATTATCTGGCGGACAAAAACAGCGAGTAGCCATCGCAAGGGCATTCTTAAAAAATGCTCCTGTTGTTATATTAGATGAAGCAACATCTGCGCTGGACAATAAATCTGAAGAAATAGTGCAACAAGCAATCTATAATTTAATGGCAGACAGAACAGTTTTTGTTATTGCGCATCGTCTTTCTACCGTTAAAAACGCGGATTGCATTGTGGTAATTGATCATGGCGAAATAAAAGAGCAAGGAACACATGAAGAGTTGCTCGCGCGAGAAAATTCCGTTTATGCGGCTTTATATAAGACCCAATTAAAATAATTTCAAGAAAAGAACATGGACGATATAATTAAACCAGATGACTACTCTCTAGCTTCATATTATGTAGAAGCTTGCTTTGATAATACCATATTATCAAATGCATCGTGTTTTTTTTATGTATACAATCAGCAAATATTTTTGGTAACAAATTGGCATGTTGTTAGTGGAAGAGATTCAAATACACTAGAATGCCTCTCCAAAACAGGAGGAATCCCAAATAATTTAAAGGTATATGTATTTGAAAAAACTAACAGTGAGGTATTTTATCCGGGGAAAGTTTGGAAGGTTCCTTTATTTAAGAATGATACTCCTCTATGGATTGAAAATACAAATAATGATAATAATAGTAAAGTAGATGTAGTTGTTATTCCCGTTACAGTACCACAGGAAGTGAAAGTTTTTCCAATAAATACCCTAGAAGAACCGTTTAATGAAAGTACGTCTGTATGTGTAAAAGATGAGGTTTTTGTAATAGGATTCCCATTTGGAATTAAATGTTGTGATCTTCCTATTTGGAAACGTGCCAGCATTGCATCAGAGCCTTTGGTAAATATAAATGATAAACCAATTTTGTACGTGGATACAACTACAAAACCAGGAATGTCAGGTTCTCCTGTCGTTTATAAAGAGCGGCGCAGTGTTGCTCTTGGTGGAAAAAATGGTTTTAGCCGATTTTTTACGAAATTTATAGGGGTATATTCAGGAAGGGTATATGCAGAAAATATATATGAAGCTCAGCTAGGAATTGTATGGAAAGCCTCTGTTATAGATGAGTTAATAAAATCAAAATTTTCTTAGTTTCTATGGTATTATTATTTTCCAATTTTAACAATTCCTGGACCGAATTTGTTTTCTAACTGGTCAATAACCCGGGAGAGTTTGTCATCTTCCGGCTCTAAATTATCAAACAGCGAGAACTGTTGTTTTTTGCCGATAGTAAGGTCCATCAAGGTGATTCCTGTTGCCCGGTAAGTCGTACCGCGGTGGTACAGCTGATCTAACAACTTATGCGCCGCATCTCGCAAAGTCTTTTCGGAGTTCGTTGGCTTTTCAAGTTTTGTTTCTAATTGATAAACAGCAAATTCCTTTGTCCGGACCATAACCGCAATAGTTGAACAATATCCGTTCCATAGCCGGAGCTTTTTAGAAGCATTGTGTATATGTCCGGACAGTGTGGAATGCAGGTAATCTATATCTTTTGAAAATTCTGCAAACGCGCTGGTGTCCTGAATAGATTGCGGTGGTTCAGGTTTTGGATTTACCGGTGAGACCGTTTCTCCCAGGAGTTCGTGTTTCAGAGTAACACCATTCACACCAAAGCCTTTTCTCAGCCAGCTGTCCGGCTTTGAAACATATTCTCGAATGGTGCTGATGTCATTATATAATAAGTGTTTAGAGTTCTGCCGGCCAACGCCACATACGGAATCGATCGGATCATCGCCGACTTTTTCAAGGATCTTATCTACTTCCGGCCGGATCACATAAATACCACCGCATTTTTTTGCTTTATCACTAGCCAACTTTGCTAGGGTCTTAGACGAACACAGGCCGATTGATACCGGAATTCCTGTGCACTTCAGGACTTCATCTCTGATATTAGTAATGAATTGCGTGTAGGTTATCTTGTGCAATTTATTAAAACCGGTCACATCAGCGTAGGCTTCATCAACCGAAACAACCTCAACATCAGGAGTAAAATCCCGAATGTTGTCCATAACTTGTTGTGATATTTCGTGATAAAGAGAGTGATGTGCAGGAATACAAATGGCATCAGGATGTTCAACCTTGGCCTTAAAATACGGTTCGCCCATCTTAACGCCGAGTGCTTTTGCCTCCTTTGACCGGGAAACAATGATGCCTTTGTCTCCACCACCTGTCATGACACAGACAGGCTTGCCCTGTAATTTTGGATCCTTGACCCGCTCACAGGACACGAAAAAACAATCACAATCTATCAAAGCTATAATCCGTTGCATAAGAACAAGAGTAGAACATAAGGACGAAAAAGTCAATGTGTATATAAGGTTATGCTCGTAAAATATCGTTAAAAAAGTGAGTCTCTCCCTAAAATACCCATAGGGTTAGTATTTGTTTAAAAGCATTTTTATATAAAATGATCAGCTATTTCTTTTTCAATCTCATTAAATACTTGATCAAGAGTCAAAGTCCTTTTATTTTTTGCATATTCATCTAGTTCAAATATTGTAAAACAGATTTTTTTCTTATTAAGTTTTTGAATTTGTTTTTTAACCCATTTTAAATCGACGCCGGATTCAAAGTCAAAAGGTGTAATTATAAAAAGTTTATCGTTTTTAGAGGGATATTCCAGTATATCATTGATTAATTTTTCTTCCCTTTCTCGTAAATTCATTTGCCCTGTTAAGTTAAATAATATAAATTTTGAATTATAAGTTTTTATTTCCTCTAAATTTTCTATTTTAATAGCTTTTACATGGTGATTTGATTCTAAATCTCTTACCAAAACAGAGATATGATTGCTGTTTATGTAAAAAAATATGCGTTTACTCATTACATTCTCCTTTATTGTAATCAATGTATAAAAGACAGCCCTGTCAAAATATGACGTATTTAGCTTGTGTTTTTCAATAAAATTGTTTAGAGTAACAATGAAGAGGTGCAGCATGTCATACGAAAAAACGGAAGAATTATTGGATTTAGCAATTTGGATGCAGTCGTCACGTGAAGGTGTCAGCTTGAGAGATATTATGAATCGTTTTAATGTATCTAAGCGAACAGCTGACCGAATGAGAGATTTAATTTTAGCACGTTTTCCCCAAACGATGGAAGCTGATTCAAATACACGAGAAAAGCGGTGGTATATTCCCCAAGGAACATTACGTGATATAATCCAATTTAGTGCTGATGAATTATCCTGCTTAGAAATTGCCAAAGATGCATTAGATAAAAGCCATTTGAATGATAAGGCTGAAGAATTAAATAAAATTATATTGAAAATAAAGGCTTCCATTAAACCCGAGACCTTTCGACGTATCGAACCTGATGCCGAAGAATTGATGCGTGCGGAAGGAATTGCTTGTCGCCCGGGGCCGAAAATAAATATTGCACCGGAAATTATAAAACCCTTACGAGAGGCTATTTTATCGTGTCATCAAATCTTTATTACATATTATAATAAAAACACAAAGAAAATCAGCAAAAATATTCTTAAGCCGTATGGTTTCTTATATGGTGATCGGAATCACTATTTGGTTGCGGCTCACGCTGATGGCTTTGCTAATTCTAAACCCCATAATTTTATTTTGTTAAACATTAAAGAAGTAAAAATTTTACCTGAAACTTTCATATATTCGCAGGACTTCTCATTAAAAAGCTACGCAGAGCAGTCATTTGGTGCATTTCAAGAAGATCCTGTTGATGTGGAATGGATCTTTGATAAAGAGGTTGCGGAAGAAGCATCGCATTATATTTTTCACCCGACACAAAAAATGATTAAAAATAAGAACGGAACGCTGACTGTAAAATTCAATGCCGGCGGGCTAATGGAAATGAATTGGCATTTGTACACATGGGGAAATCATGTAAAAGTTATTAAACCGAAGAAAGGAAAGCAAAGTGGCAAATAAAGAAGTAAATTTAAAATGGTCTAGAGCATACAAAATTGATGAGTTAGACAAGGCGTTTACTAAAGTAGATGAGCTTAAAGGAAAAGGTGGACTTTACCTATGGATTGAGGGCAATACAAGACCTCGTGTCAGTTATATCGGTGAAGCCGAAAATTTTGAAAGCCGTTTCAGAGAACATATTGAAAATGTTATCCATGGTCGTTACACTGCCGTCCCATTTCATTGTGAAGATGATGATTTATTAAATTCATATTATGAATTATTAACTAACGAAAATTGCGAATATTATCATCCTCAAATTATAAATTTTTCTGAAGATTTGGATAGTAAAATTACAATAATAAAAAAAGGGATTGATTTAAAAATTAAACATCTTAAAAATACTTGTTTTTTATTCGCTGAAATTTCAAAGGAAAATGCTGATAAACGAAAAGAAATTGAAGCTATTTTTATGCAAGCAATGCACAAAAAATATTTTGAAGAAATATATAAATACCACCAAAATACAAAATTAAAAGATCTCCATTGGAAATGTTTCAGCAAATCAAATACCAACTTTTGGGGAACTATTAGCTCATATCCCAAACACGATTATGTAATTACTAATGATTTTTCCGGTATAAATTCAGATCTTCACAAGAATGAATTAGAAAAAGTATTTAGCGAAACACGTAGTTGGGATAAAAATAAACGCTGGCCTATTAAATAGTATCATCATATTTTCGGACCGGTATTTTATCTAAAACAAAGGCACAATCTTCATAGTAAAAGTGGCGTTTCCAAAAACTTTCCCCATGAGCATTTTTAAGGCACTCTATATCTATTCGGTGCTTATAGTATTCTATTTCTTCTTGCCAGCGAATGACATTTACTTTATCTTCTGATTTGATTCCTGTTTCCTCAGGCGGCGTGTTTTCTAAGCTCCAAATTTTACGATAAAGCGTTAAAACGACATCTGAAATATCAAATAACATCTTATCGTTATCCCGCTTCCACAATTCATCTATCTTTAACGGCAGATCCGTATGTGATAACCCTAAAGATGCACTGATTAATATTGCACAATTATTTTTTTGAGCAAAAACCTTTAGATTATTTATTAAGTCGGCACTATAAGATAATATATTTGGCTTCACGTCCAAAAAAATAATTTCCGGCATGTACTTTTTATATAATTTTTCAATAGTATCATTCTCAAAACGATATACTGTTTCAAAAAATAAAGGAATGTCCGCTAATTCAAAATTTAACTTTTCCAATGAGGCTTTTAATCTGGGTAATGTCCAATTTTCTATATTTTGCTCAGTTAAATAAAGAACAGTTGTTTTTTGTTGAGCTATATAATATGCAGAACTGAGCAAAAATGCTGTCATTCCCATCAACGGCGTGCTCCAAATTGAAATAATATTGCTTTTATAGTATCCACCGGACAATGGCTTGTTTAAGGATTTGAAACCTGTTGTAATTGTTTTTTCCTGATTTCGTTTATCTTCTGTAAGCACCGACAATGCAGAAGCATTTTGATAACTATCTAGTTGTCTCAATAGAGAATTAGCTTTTTTTAACTGCGAATCTATATCTGACAAAACACTTTCAGGCTCAACTTTTTGTATTTTTTTTGAAGATTCCTCAATTGAAGTAATAATTGGTTGGAAATCATTTATGAATGCTTTGATAATTTCTTTTGCATCTAACATTATATTCTCCTGTTTTTCGGCTCATTGTATGATACCATTTTATAATATGCAACTGCGCCAAAATTTGACAGAGTTGTTTATAATCTATCTTAAATTTGACCCTTGAAGTATTCATTATTTTGCGGTCGATTAGATTTATATTTATAAATTAGGATAATTCTTTTTTTTTGAGCATTTCCTGATAAATTAATGGCTTATCTACTTGGTTCGCAACTTTTCTGTGGGTGTTCGCTTGGGATGAGAGAACGAGCCCACGACTAAAAAAATTCATATTTTTTTATAAAAACGCCTTGTGTTTTCGGCTTTTTGGGGCTATAATTAACTCATGAAATAAAAAGTTGGACACTACGGTATCAGATGTCGTAGGTTTGGAAGTAGTGGCCGACCAAATAAAAAAGTCCCGTTTATCGGGACTTTTTTGTGTTTAATACGAGATTATCATGTTTAATTTAGTTGAAAATCTAGTGCTTGAGAGATGATCTGTGGTGTCAAATGAATACCTGTCGTACCAGTTCCCCATCGACCTTTGTCTGCGATGTTCTCACATAGTCCCTTTGGGTCATTTATTTTATCATAATCTAAAGATATATTTAAGAATAGTGCAGACTTTTGAGGAATAACATCAACAAAATTTGTTTCTGCTTTATACGCTATGTACAATTTCTTAAATTCCTTTTTAATACATGCATCGAGATTCATAATCTTTTTATCAAGTTCCTCGTAAATCCGCAAAGTTTCATCTGAAAAGCTATCAGAATAATGCTCAAATGTGTAATGTGTTCGTTTTTTTGATGGCTCCTCTGTATATTTTTGAATAACTTCATTACTTACAGTAGGAAACTGCCAAATTTTAAGGGCATAATTAGATAAAATTTTGGCTCTTTCTATGATTTTGTCTTTATTCCACTCTGTTTGATTGCGAATATACGAATTTAATCTAAGCCCCGTATCCGTAAATCCACCTTTCATTTTTAATTTTTCAGAAAATGGTCTATCGCTCATTTCTGAGTTGTAGGCAGTAAGTGTTAGATTACCTATTGTATGTAAGTATTGAGTATGAATTGTCTGCCAATCATCACCCAGTGCTTCCTTCCACCCATTCCTTAAATTTTCGTTTTCAGGCATTACGTGTTCAATTGTAAATGAGCCGAGATCAAGTTTTTCCTTGTTGTCATACTTCTCAAGCTTACCAAGTATATACTGGCGAATGCGCATATGGTATATATCTTTTTCAACAAAGCGTTGTGCAAACTCCTCATCTTTAGGAAATTCTTTATAAGAATCAAGTAAAGTGTAGTTAGCACATATTGAATTCACGTAGTCATTTTGGCGGATTTTATTCTTCATGACAGCAAATGTTTTGTTCAGCGAGTTTGTTGGAATTTCACAAATAGCTCTTCTAAATACGTAACTTTCCGTCAGCCGTAGTATTTGTATAAATTCTTCCCGAGTTATCTTATTGTTTTCGTAGTCATTGTATATATACATTAAAAATGGATATGCTACTTCCATACGCAATAATCTGATGTCAGAAAAAATTTCATTAAGTTCTGTATCATTCGACTTTGAAAATAAAATGTTTGTATAGCATTTTGCATAGCTATAAATATCGGTGCAAAGCTCTTGGTTTGATGTATTCAAACCTTGGTGGTATTTTTTGAATTCATCATAAACATTTCCCTCCTTCGGAATTCTAGAAATTTTCATTGTAATGTAATCTCTGAAAAAGCCGTCCATTAATTCAGATTGCTTATTATAATTAAACAGCCTTTCCGTTGGCAACCACACGTTTTTATACAATTCAGTTTGTTCAAGATTGCTTAATCCCATCAATATGTAATTTCGAATTAAATCCGATTGGGATAAGTCCATTCCGGTAGAATTAAGGCTCTCAAAAATAGATTGAGGATCATCTACAGAAGGGTCTAATGTTACATCAACAATTTGCAGTTTTGCAATTGCCTGTTCTATTTCATCTTGTGATAATCCAGATGAACTTATTTGCGTCAAGAAGTAGTGATATGCATCAAGGATACGAGAATTTTTGACATCTTCTGTAGGTGAATTTTCAATCAATTTTATCAGGACATCTTTGTCACTGTATGTAAGAATAAGTTTATATAGATCACTTTCTTTGTCAGTGTCGTTTTTTAGAAATTTACGCGTTATAGCTGTATTGATTCCTTTTGATGATAAGTAATCACGCAGGGCAATTAACAATATTGTCAGCGTAGTCAAGCGTTGTTGACCATCAATAACCAAACTTTTTGATGTTCCTGAAATTGGTGCACTTTCTATTACGCTTACAATAGACCCGATGAAATGACCGTTTTTACTGTTTTTTTCTAAGAAAACGATGTCATTCCACAACCTTCGGCACTGCTCTTCTTTCCAACTGTACGTACGCTGATATAAAGGAACAATAAATTGTTTCTCGCCATTAAAAATTTTTAATACATTTCCGTCTATCGCTCTCATAAATACCTCACTTTAAATGTGTTTATTTGTTTTTTACTGCACCCATTATTAAAATATCGTTACAATCTACCTAGTATTCATCGTGCAAGTTTTCGAACACTCCGGTGCTGGGGTCAAAAGAAACTCTCACTATTCCGGAATATCCGTCACTGTTTTGGGCGACTATAATCTCACATAAGTATTTTGTTTCTTTGCACTGTTTTTCCCAGCTTGCGTAGCGTTTTTCAAATTTCTCCGAGCTTTCATTGCGGCGTGGACGAGGCTCGTTATTAATCAAGTAATAACTTTCACGATATATGAGCAGAACCTTATTAGCAAATGCGGGAGGACGACTTTCAAAACCTCGAATATCGCATAACATGGGGCGCTTATCTGCCCTACTTTCAAGATTGCGGTTCAGCTGGGCAAGAACGATAATCGGAATTTCGAATCTGGTTGCCAGTTCTTTAATCTGACACATAACGTCATCACAAGGTCCATCAAGACTTGGGGTAATTAGTTGTAAGTAATCAATAAATAACGCTCCAATCTGATGTTCCCGCCGGATATTTTGCAGTTCGTCTGCGATATCATCAATGTTATAAATGTTATCATAGTAATAAAGTGGCAATTTTTCCAAAGTATATTCGGTTGTAACTATGCGATCATAATTTTCGCGTATGTAAGAACCTTGCATTTGATATACAGGTATTGAGGCTTCCATACTGACTAGGCGCTCTGCAAACTTTTTGGAAGAATATTCGAGCCCTATATATACCACACATTTATTATCATCGGGATTTTGCTGATGTTGAGCAGAAAAATCTGTTGCTATGTTACGAGCCATATTGATAGCAAGGGAAGTTTTACCCATTGCCGGACGCCCACCAATAAGCACAACATCGCCGGGACACAAACCATCAAGTTTGGTATCAAGAGCGGTTAAACCAGTCGATATGCCACGCAGTTTATCAGGATTTTGGTATTTGAATGCCAAATCTATATCATAATTTTGAAGTATATGGGCAATATGGTTGTTATGAAAACTTTTATTGTTCTGTTGCTTTTGCTCATCGTTATACTTTATAGCCATTTTACACCCTTTCAAATTATTCGCACGTACAAGAAAAGCCTCTTTCATTTATTGATGGGTCTCAAAATACATTATAACAGGTATCAAAATTGCAAAAAATATTAGTCCGGTGAAGATGATAAAATCCATAAACTTTGGCATTATTTTATCAAGTATTCTGTTTTCTAAAAGGTCTTTGGGCAAAACTCCGGCCAACTGTAAAAAACATAGACCGCCGGAACCTGTAAAGGTCGTAAAGACGGCTCGTTGTACTCCTACCAGTCCAAGTTCACCTGATAAGGTGTAACAAACCCAATAACAAAGGAATACACAAAAAATTTGAATAATTTTCCAACCTATCCAGCGCATAAATGCTAGCCAGTTTATTTCTCGCAAATCTTGCAACATCTTTCACCTCACTTTGTTTTTTATATCTTACAAGTGGTGTTTTTATCATGCAAGAGCAGAAAATTTAGTTTTGCCAGATTCTGACATTACTTCAAATTGAGGTATTCCTCTACTAAAGTTAGTGATTTTATGCGTTTTAAATTTTAGATAAAAGAGCCAATAGAATATTAACTCTCTAGCTCATCATTGTCGTCAGCCTCTTCGCCGTATGTCTCGCTTTCAACTGCGATATTTGCGATTTTTCTCGCAACTGCGTCATACCTGCGGTCTTCACTGACAAAGTCAAGAAGCTTTTGTCGTATACAACGTCTTTAATCTCGTAATTAAAGGTGTCGTATGTCATTATTCAAACCTTTCAAAAATTTTCGAACATGAGGAATTGCTAGTCTCCTAACAGCATGGACTACACCATAATCAGCACGTGTTAGACTTTTGAGGTATGCATCAGTTTCACGCATAAATTCTTTGATTAATGTTTCCTTTTTAATCATATAGTCCGCTATTACTTGCGTGTTGCCTGTTTTACGGTAGAGTTCTTCTACTCTGTCGTTATAAACGCACTTATCTTGTTCAGGATCGTAATACTTTTCTTCATCGCTCAATATTGTTAAACGAATATATGGTTTGTCGTTCCATTTTTCATGGCAACGTAGCATTATTTCCCGACCTTCTTCGTCTAGTAACAAATATGCTTCCGAAAAATCTGAGCAAATGCATTCTAACCAACGATACATATCATTGGGAGAATCAGCATATAAAGGCATATAAAACCCTGTTAACTTATTCCCAAAGTTAAGGTTATAAAAACAATCCATATAGGTTTTATAATGTTTTACCGTAAAATTATCGCAAACTTCAGGCTTGCTTTTAAGGATACGATCTCTAAAGCCTTCATGGGCATAAAAGCCAGCCGGTGTAAAACCTGATTCAACTGCCGCTATACTATACATAGTTTAGTTCCATACTTCTCATATACTTATTACTCTCTCAGAGCTGAATGAGCCTAGTCCGGATGCAGAGAGGCAGGTTTGTGCAAACCTCAAAGCTACGCAACACGAGCCTATCCTTAGTTGTCAGGTGTTGGGAGCCGGACGTTAGATCCCCTCGCAGAATCCGTTACCAAAACGGGGGCAAGGGGCTCGTTCCTCAGACCGACCTGGTTACAAATCCAGGGGTGTAAGGAAACGGTTAAATAAAGGGGGGGAAGCTGCTGATGAGTCCATCTCATCCCTTATCCATACGCCCGAAGCGACCCCTTAGACAGCGACTTTCGTCCCTGTAATAATCTCTAAATCTCTAACAACATATCTGTTAGTGACCAGGTTAAAACTACAACACGGCAGCTGATATGTAGCCACCGCAGTGCTGGTGAAGTCCAATTCTTCCCTATTACACTGTGGCATGCACTCCAAGCATCTGAAGCCACCCTCGGTTAAGGTCAAACGAGGAATGCTCTCTCCCCTAAACTTCGAGCTAATTATAATCTATCATAGCGTAATATTAGTGTCAATCATCTCAAATTTCAGTTTTGCCAGATTCTGACACCGCTTTATATTTGGTGCATCAATCGACACGGAAATATGTTTGTAAAAACTGAGGTAAAAGGTAAAGACATAAATAAAAGAGGAGCGGATGGTCGCCCAGCTCCATCATCGAGAACACGCGATGCTATAAGCACCGGCTCCGCGGTTGAGCTTTCCGCTGCTCGCTCCTCTTAACGGAACTCCAGACCAGGCGATATGTCCACCTGCTGGGAGCCTTGAAAGTAACGCAGGGTAGACATATTACCTCCTTCCAAGAGCTAAAACCCCCAACACGCCACACCGGCTACAAATCCGGGGGATACGGGGGCTCGTTCCTCAGACCGACCTGGTTACAAATCCAGGGGTGGAGGAACATACCGCTGCAGATTCCCTGAGGGAATCTCCCATAGATAAATCATACGGTAACAACAGCGGTATTAGAAGAACATTTTGAAGGATGAATATGTCAATAGTATAGACTATCTAACCTACAAAATGAACTTATCACGTCTGCAATAATATGTGTTCAAGACTGCCACTGGCAGCACATATTCTTTTATACAAACGGACTATTTTTATGATGTATTATAAACAACACTTTGTCAATACACCTAAATTTCAGTTTTGCCATAATCTGACATCATATTTACTTTTTTTAAATATCGTTGGTTTATAATGGCGGAAAACGGAGGGGAAAATGTTTTATGAAAAGACGCAAAAACTCTTAGAGTTGTCATTGTGGATGCAAAATGCCGATGCCGGCGTATCCATTGCTGATATTATGCAAAAATTCGGCGTTTCCAAGCGCACGGCTATCCGCATGAAAGACATGATAAAAGAGCAGTTTCCACAAATGCGGGAAATTTGCGGTGCACATAACACCAAACGTTGGTTTATTCCCCAAGGGGCGCTCAATAATTATGTCGGCTTTTCTCTAAACGAGGTTAATGCCTTGCAAAATGCCGTAAAACTAATGAAAAAGAAAAATCCTCAAGATGTCGATTCACTTGAGATGATTTTGCATAAAATTAAGGCTTCTATGAGCAACGAATCACGCATGAGGATAGAACCCGATGCCGAGGCATTGTTACAGGCCGAAGGCTATGCTTTGCGGCCGGGACCGAGAATTGTCGTTAATAAAGAATTTATGCAGACTTTGCGGAATGCGGTGATTGCGTGCAAAATTATCAAGATTAAATATCGCTCAAAATCAAAAGACGGGTGGCGGACTGTGTATCCTTATGGTTTTTTGTATGGGAACAAACATTATCTGATTGCATGGCACACCCAGCGCAAAATTATGTGTTATTTTGATTTGAACAATATTCAGAAAATTAATGTAACCGATGAATATTTTGTGAGAGATCCTGATTTTTCTCTCGAGGAATTCAGCAAGCAATCGTTCGGTGTGTATCAGGAAGAGCCTTTTGAGGTGGAGTGGCTGTTTGATAAGGAAGTTGCCGCAGATGCCGCAAAATATGTGTTCCACCCAACGCAAGAAATGCACTTGAACGATGACGGTACGCTGACAGTTAAGTTTTGCGCAGGAGGTGTGTTGGAGATGGATTGGCACCTTTATACTTGGGGCAAGCATGTAAAAGTGATTAAGCCCAAGGATTTTAAGAAAAGAGTAGCGGCCGGGCTTACCACAAAATAAGAGAGATGATGTAATTAATCGCATAGTTATTTTCTGAGTAGGATAGTGTTAATCCTGTTATTAGGGGGAGCTATTTTTCTCTGCGTCGTTTATCACAGATGTATTGTACATTATCCGGCAGATAAAAAGACTTAATAACGTTGCCTTTAGTGTCATGCACGCGCAGGGCATTTTTATATTTTGCGCCTGTTTGCGGATCTTTTGCATTGGTTCTCACATTTGTACTGCCACAGTGCGGACAAGTCATGGGTTTTGTTGTCTCCTCAGTAGTATGTTTTGTCATTTATCACCCCTTATCATCCGTATGATTTAATTATACACCCATTGCCGAAGCTATAGCTTCCATAGACAAGCCTTTATACATAAAGTCGTGCATATCCTTATCATATTTAGCCATACGCCTATTTGCCTTACTAACAGACAGTTTTTTCTCATTTATTAAATATGCTCTTACATCATCTTTAAATTTTTGCATATCCCAAATATCACGCCCAAGATGTGCTCTTATAGCTTGAGAAAACGGACCTTGAACTGTTGGTGAGCCTGCCTTCCATACAAGTTCTCGTAATTCGGCATCAGAAAGGTTTGCATTCTTCCAATCAATTGCTCGGCGATATTCATTATTGATTGTTTTATCACTTTTTTGAGGAGTTGCTTGATTACACCGTTTTTTAAACTCTTCTTCCGTAATTTCTTCAAGGTCTTCTGTAATATCTATGTTCCCAATTCCATAATATGGGTCTTCATCTGGCTCATATCCGATTATTCTGTCAGAGACAATGAATTCGTCATCTTTGACCCATTCGCCATTTTTATATAGATAGTTATCAAGAAACGAATTGCTTTTAGCAAACATCTTTTTACTTTTAATGTAGTAGTATTTCATATTACCCTCCTTCTTACAACTAATTATAGCATTTTTGCGCTTAGTTGGCAACAGGGCGAGTTCATAGAAATGCCAAAATTTGGCACTACTAAAATTTGGTGTATAGGTCAACTTGATAGTAATGCTAATCAAGATTTATCGCCTATAGCCTAAAAACAAAAAAGAAAAACGCTGTTGGGCAGTCCTTAGGAACAGCCACCGAGGGCAAGACTAAAAGCAGACCACTCGGAAAAAACAACAGCGATAAGATTATTATGAGCGATTTAATCGATTATGTCAATACACCCAAATTTAAGTTTTGCCACAATCTGACATCAGTTATACAAAACAGGTTTTTCTTTTGTAAAATTTACAAGCATTGCGATAGCATTTTGGTATTCCTTATATTCTTCTTCATTTTGAGAGATATTTTCAGCTTGAAATTTTAATCGCTGAATTTCTATAGGCAGATATTTGAGTAAGATTTTCAAGTTAGGGATGGGACCAACTTTTTTGGCTCCTTTGGTAATAAAGTAGCAAGCCAAATCAATTTTGGCGTATAGCATAGCAACTCCCAGAACCGTATAACCGTTTTTATCAACTGCATTGATATCCATATGGCATTCGTCTAATAAATATTTTATTAGTTGACCGTGCCCATATGCAACTACAGTATGCAATAAGCTATCACCGGTTTGCGGGTCAATAAAATCTAATGATGCCCCGAATCCCAAAATACACTTAAAACGATCTAGACTTCCGCTTTTGGTAGCATAAAAAATTGCATTTCTTCCTTTGGAATCTTTTTCATTAATGAGATCTCTTATATTATTCTCATCCAGCATTTTTTTAAAAGTGTCTAAATCATCATCTAAAATTGCTTGGTGTTGTGGTAAAAGTTTTTCTTCACTCATCATAATGTCCTTTATTATCTAGATATTTTTCAATTTTTTATAGATTTCAAGCATACGCAGAGCATCTAACAATGCACCGCTATATGGAGAATTTTTGATTTTAATGTTAAGTCGTTCGGTCAAAGCTAATAGACCGTTTTTTTGGTTAGGAAAAACCTTTTTTGCCATCTCCAATGTATCGGTCATTTTGTTCGGTAGTTCAAAACCGATTTCATTATTTACAAAGTCCATGTCGAAATTTATATGATGACCGATGATTTCTTTCCCCTCAATAAAGTGCAAAAAGCAGTCTTTATATACAGCAAATGTCGGATAATTTTTTAGAAATTTTCTATTAAGGCCATGAACTGCAACAATATCTCTTGGAATACTGCGTTCCGGATTGATATAAGCGTGAAAAACAGCTCCGGTTTGAATATCGTTTTTATCAATTTCAATAGCGGCAATTTCTACCAGTTTGTGCCCTTCTTTCGGGCTAAAACCGGTTGTTTCCGTGGTCATAACGACTTTTTTATCAGACAATGATTTCATTTTAGTTCTCCTCATAAAACCAAAGTTTCGGGCAGTCTTTTAAGTATTCATCATATTTCAAAGATGATGCGTTTGCTTGGATGTGTGTAACCGTATCGCCAGATGGATTAACAGCCTCAATATCTATCGGCTCCTGATAACCATTTACAGCAGTCAACCTAAAAGTCATATCCACAGCGAGCAGAATATCGGAAGAATCCTTTTGCCAACAGATAACCGGAATGTTAAGCATTTGCGCCGCATCTTTAAGTATCAGTGTTGACGTTTCTTCTGTAGTATCGTACCTCAACTTGTATATCGGCGTAACGATAGCTAATAATTTTTTGTTTCGCAGATGCTTGAATTTATCCATTTCCAACCAAGCAGAAAGACTTCTTTGCAACACTTCTGCATCTGTCGGTAAACCATTCTTGGATAATATATTATTCTTTGATATTCTGTCACTAATCAACGGCTTATCATCTTCGGAATTATCATCAAAAATAGTAGATGTAAAAAGGTAGAAATCATATCTATTCATAAGTAAAACATAACCATCGTTATGGTCTAAAATGCCTTGCATTAAACTGATAACAAACTGTTCTGATTGCACACACTTGCCCTGAATTGATATTAAATCACCGGAATTAAGGCAATTCAGTTCATCAATAAATTTAAATCCGGTTTTTATCATTTTAGTTCGTCCTCGTTGATCTCCTTGACTTTAACGCCTTCTTTATCAAACAAATCTATCTTTCCGGTAATGTCTGACTTAACATAAACAAAATTTTCATCATATTTGATAATCGTTTTGTCTGTGCCCCATGCCGGACAACGCATATAATGTCCGTTGCGTGAAGCAATTCCGATTGGACCTTTCATCTTATATGGAAAAGTAGTTATTTTAGGGCTGGTATCCAGCAAATCTTTAATGTAATCAATCATGCTTCCAACTCCTCTATATCTATTTCCTTGACTTTGTTCCAGTTGTTATCAAGTAAATCAATTTTTCCTTCTGTTTCAGAAAGAACATAAATGT
>CACWLK010000013.1 GCA_902761715.1 uncultured Rhodospirillales bacterium
AAAGATTTAGTCGGAATTGAACGAACCCTGGGTTCGACCCCACGGGAAGCAAAAAGCCCTGCACAATCTGCAGGGCTTTTATAATGGCGTACCCGGGGGGATTCGAACCCACGACCTTTGGCGTCGGAGGCCAACACTCTATCCAGCTGAGCTACGGGTACCTTATAACAGGGCTATTATTACCCTTAAAAATGTTTTAAAGCCACATTTTTTTTAAATTTTACAAATAATTCTTGACTTTTACTTATAAAATGTCTATTAACAGGCAACAAGTTTAGTTTTTCAAGGATTAGAATTATGGTAAAAAAATGTGATATTTCTGGCACCGGCGTTATGAGCGGCAACAATGTAAGCCACGCTAACAACCGCACACGTCGTCGTTTTATGCCAAACTTGCAAATTGTTTCTTTGTTTAGCGAAGCTTTAAACAAAGTATTCAAACTCAAAATCTGCTCAAAGACCCTTCGTTCTATTGAACACAACGGTGGTTTGGATGCTTATTTGGAATCTACATCTAACAGCAAGCTGACTCCTGAAGCTCAAAAGATTAAAAAATCTGTTGTCAGCAAAAAAGGCGTTCAAGCAAAGCCTGCCAAAAAAACTGCAACTAAAGCTAAATCAGCTCGCACGACCAAAGTTGCAAGCAAAAAAGCTGCTAAATAATAAAATAACAAAACAATGAAAAACCCCGCAACTTGCGGGGTTTATTTTTACTTGCTAACAATCACCATCGCTTCTCGCAGCAGGCGATCGTTTATCATATATCCTGTTTGCAACTCGGCAATTACCGTGCCTGAGGGTTTTTCTTTGTCATCAATTTCTTGTACAACCCTATGAAAAGCCGGATCAAAAACTTTACCGATTGACTCAATTTTGACAATTCCAAATTTCTTAAACACTTTCATCAGTTCCGATTCGGTCAGTTTAACCCCTTCCTTAAACTGCTTTATCTGGACGGCATCTCCGCCATCAACCGCCTCAAGAGCACGGTGCAAATTATCTGCCACACTCAATAAGTCTTTAGCAAAAGCAGATATTGCATACTTTGAATTTTTTTCAATTTCTTGAGCACAACGCCTTTTGGTATTTTCAGCATCAGCATAGGCTCTCAAAAAATCCTCATGGAGTTTTTCATTATCAGCCTTCAACTTTTCATTTTCTGTTTTTAATTCTTCCACAGAAACAGCTTCTTCTTCCTGACTGTCCTCTTCAACAGGGGTAGTCAAAAGTTCATCATCATCAAATTCTTCTGTTTCGGAATTGTCCTTATTTTTTTTCATTTTATCCTCTTTAACTTTGTCTCAAGACATATATATTTTACTTATATAAAATGTAGTTACTAATACCTTGCAAGTCAAGAGCCGAAGTTTTTATTTTCAGTTTTAATCAAATATTAAACCTGATGATATAATATCCCACCATACTGATTAATTATTTTGCAATTGAGAGAATTGTAATGAATATACAACACGTTGGCAGTAACAAGCAAACTGTCTTCAAGCCGCTTCCCAAAGGCTTTAACAAAAAGAATGTTATTTCTTTCGGAGTCGTAAACAACCCCATATTATCAGAGATTCAAAATCTCGGACGTCGCCAGTGCCTAGGCAAACATGAGTGGCCGCACATCAACGACATTAACGCTTGGATGATTACAGCTGAAACCGCTACTTTTATGAAATGGGGCGGTCTCGGCGTTGTTGCTTCCGAACTGCCCGAAGCCTTCAACACGACCTTTGCCGCCACTAACGACCGTGTCTCAATTGTTACTCCCATGTACATCGGCAACACCGGCAAAAAAGTTGCCTCATTTGACGGCAAAACATATTTCGGCGCCCAAAAAAACAACATTGAATTAACCAAGGCTTTAAGCATAAAAGTCCCCTTTAACGGCGCTAAAGGAACTCTGGTGCAAAATGTAGTTGATGTATACACCGGAAAATTCAACGACATTACTTATATATTCCTACACAACGACCGTTTCTTTTCAATTAATCCTCACCCTGCAAACAATCCGGCTCAAGATGGTTGCTACATACTCAATTCTGAAAACATCAACGAAGTCGAGCGCTTTGCCTTCTTCTCTAAAGCCGTTTATTGCCTGCTCAAGCACTTAATTGAAAAGTCAAAACCTGAGATTGCCATGCCCAACATCCTTGTTGCCAATGACTGGCACAGCGGAGCGTTGTCCGGACTGTTAAAATATTTCACTCTGGCACAGGTTGAAGCCGGCACAATGACACAAGTCTTGGCCGACAAGCTCAAAAATCTTCCCGTAATCCATCTTGCCCACCACCTCGGATATCAGGGTTGGGACTATGAACACACTCAACATATTCTCAATTCTCTTTATGAAAATTTGAGCAGCCTTGTCTTCAAAAATTCCAAGGCTATCAAAAACAGTAACCCTCGTACTAACAGCACTTTGATTGTTTATGATTGCTACAATCAAGCATCGTGCAACTTTCATTTAGCTGACCGCGTGGTTACGGTTTCTAAAAATTACATGGAAGAAGTATCTAAAGAGCTCGATTTTGGTCTGGATTTTCGTGATATCTTAAAAATACGCAAAGACCACCGCAACTTTTTTGGCATTGTCAATGGATACGACAAAAAATTGATTGCCCCCAGCCAGGAAAAAATTGACAAGCTCAATAAATATTTTTCTCCGTCGCATTTTGTATTTTACGACGAAAAACATCTTTCAGGCAAACTCGAAAACAAAAAAGAATTTATAAAATTACTCTCCAAACTTGCCAGCGACAAAGCGTTCAAAGAAAAAGTTATTCCTTTGGTTGATTTGTACAAATTTGAAGACATCGCCGCTTCGGTTAAAAAAGTCGAAAGCACTCCCATAATTTGCGCCACCAGTCGCTTGGTTGAACAAAAGGGTTATGACATTGCCGCTCAGGCAATCATCAATTTGGCTGAACATTTTGCTCGGCTCAAAAACATTGAAGCCCCGATTTTCATTTTAGGCGGTGCCGGTGATGCCAATTATTTTGAACACCTCACTTCCCTCAAAGACAAAATCTCTGCAGAATATCCGCAATACGGAAAACGCATTTTTGTGTTCCGCGGTTATCAGGACGATTTTGCATACAGTATTCAACTTGCCTCTGACTTCTATATGATGCCGTGTCGCTTTGAGCCTTGCGGTTTAACACAAATGGAAGCCATGGCCAAAGGTGCTCTTCCGGTTGCCATGTCCACCGGCGGACTTGTTGACACGATTGAGAACGGTGTTGACGGGTTCCGCACCGAGGTATTTTTCTCGCCGAGCAAACGGCGTGTATACGGTAACAACATTACCGCCCAACGCTTAAAAAACAACATAAATGCTTATACCGAAACACTTGCCAAAGCGCTTGAAACATTCTATCGACATCATGACAAGCTTTTGCAAATGACAGCAAACGCCATGCACAAAGACTTTAGTTGGAGTGTTCCGGGCGGTAGCATTTACAAATATCGCCAGCTGTTTAAAACCGGTCATATTTAAGCGTTCAAAAGTCCATTTTTTACTTGTAAATTATAGCTTTTCCTAATATCTTATAGTAACTTAGAAATTACTACCAGGAGGAGATAGGTATGGGTGAAGCTTCTGTTGCCGCACAAATTGCCGCCAAATGGCGCAAAAAACGTGGCTCACTGATTATGGCTCTTCATGAGCTCCAAGACGTTAAAGGATATGTTCCATGGGCTGATGCTATGGAGTTGGCACAAGAAATGAACGTTCCTTTGGCCAGAATTTATGAGGTTTTGACTTTTTATAACTTTTTCAAACTCGAAGCTCCGGGCAAAGCTGTTATTTCTGTTTGTACCGGTACTGCCTGCTATTTGAAAGGCAATGACAAAACCCTTGAAGAATTCAAAAAACAACTTGGCATTAATGAAGGCGAAAGCACGCCTGACCATATGTTCCACCTGCAATGCGTACGTTGCGTAGGCTGCTGCGGCTTGGCTCCGGTGTGTGTTGTCAACGGCAAGACCTACGGACGAGTAACTACCGGCGATGTTTCAAACATTCTCGCTGAATGGCGCAAAAAATTTGAAGAAGAGGAGTAAGCAACATGGCCGATATGAGTGAAATTGAAAAAAGATTTGATATCCACGAAATTGCTAAAAACAAAAATCAAGACTTAGACCGTTATCAGTGTAACATTTATTGCTGCCATTCCACCGGTTGTAAATCATCGGGTAGTGATGAAATTTTGGACCTGATGCAAAAAGCCATCGAAGAACATGAGTTGCAAGGCAAAGTCCGTATTGTAGCCACAGGCTGCATGGGTCTCTGTGCACAAGGTCCGTTAATTCGCGTTGAAATTAAAGGTCAAAAAGATGTTTTATACAAACGTGTTGAACCGTTAATTTCCCGCATTATCATTACCGAACACGTTGTTCCGGCTCTAAAACTCGAGCCCGGACAAGAATTTACCTTGCCTGACTTTTTGCAAAAATATGTTCTGTCGCTGGATTTGCCTTTCTTCAAAAAACAAGAAAAAGTCGTTTTGAAGATGGCCGGACACTTAGACCCCGAAGATATTCAGGAATATATTGCCAACGGCGGTTATTTGGCCCTGGAAAAAGTCTTAAAAACCATGACCCCGCAACAGGTAATTGAAGAAATCAAAAAATCAGGTCTGCGCGGACGTGGCGGTGCCGGTTTCTCTACCGGTATGAAATGGGAGTTTGCCTCTAAAGTCAAAGCCGTAGATGACAAATTCATCATCTGTAACGGTGATGAGGGTGACCCCGGTGCCTATATGGACCGTAGTATTTTGGAATCCAACCCGCACTCGGTTATTGAAGGCATGATGATTGCCGCTTATGCAATCGGTGCTACTGAAGGTTGGTTCTATATCCGTGCTGAATATCCGTTGGCCGTTGAACGTATCGAAAAAGCCATTAAAGCTTGTAAGAAAAACCGCTTACTCGGCAACAATATTATGGGCACCAACTTTAGCTTTAATATTGATATCCGTCTTGGCGCCGGTGCCTTTGTTTGCGGTGAAGAAACTGCTCTTATCCACTCTATTGAGGGCAACCGCGGCACACCTCGTCCTCGTCCGCCTTATCCGACAGATAAAGGTTTGTGGGGCAAACCGAGTTGTATTAACAACGTTGAAACCCTTGCCAACATTTCTTCAATTATCATCAAAGGTGCTGACTGGTTTTCATCTTTTGGTACTGCAACTTCAAAAGGCACAAAGGTATTTGCTCTTACCGGTCAGGTTGAACACTCCGGTCTTATTGAAGTTCCGATGGGTACCACTATCAACGAAATCGTTAACGAAATCGGCGGTGGCGTTCCTAATGGCAAAAAGCTTAAAGCCGTTCAAACCGGTGGACCTTCCGGCGGTGTAATTCCTACCGAATACATCAATCTTCCGCTCTGTTATGATGAGCTCAAAAAAGTCGGTTCAATTATGGGTTCCGGCGGTATGATTGTTATTGACGACAGTTCGGACATGGTTGACTTAGCAAAATTCTACCTTGACTTTACCGTTGATGAATCTTGCGGAAAATGCGCTCCTTGCCGTATCGGTGGCAAGCAAATGCTACTCTTGCTTGAAAAAATCAGCAAAGGTCGTGGAACCAAAGAAGATATTGCCCAACTCCGTCAAATTGCAACTGCTATGCAAAAAGCATCATTGTGCGGTTTGGGACAAACAGCACCTAACCCCGTACTTTCTACCTTGCGTTTCTTTGGTGAAGAGTACGAAGCAAAAGTTGCAAAAAAATAAAATAGAGGAGCTACAAATATGGTAAAATTAAAAATTGACAATCACGAAGTTGAAGTTCCTGCCGGCACCTCTGTTTTAGATGCAGCCCGCAGTGTTCAAATCGAAATCCCGACACTCTGTAACCACCCCGATGTTGATCCGTCTGCCGGTTGCGGAATGTGTATTGTTCGTATCAACGGACGCATTATACGTTCTTGCTGCACACCTGTTTCTGAGGGCATGGAAGTAATTACTACCGATGCCGAACTTTTTGAAACTCGTCGCATGGTATTAAAATTGATTTTGAGCAACCACCCAAGCTCTTGCTTGTCATGCGCTCGTTCCGGTGCTTGTGAACTGCAGGAAATGGCAAACACCTTCAATATCACTGATGCACCCTTGCCTAACTTGACCAAGCGCTATGATATCGACGATTCGACCAAAGCTGTCGTTCTCGACAATTCAAAGTGCATATTATGCGGACGTTGTGTAGAAGTCTGTCAAAATCAGCAAAATATTTGGGCTTTGAGCTATTTGCATCGTGGTCTTGCCACACGCATTACTCCGGCCAACGGCATTAACCTTGCGGACAGCCCCTGCATTAAATGCGGACAATGTTCAGCCCACTGCCCGACCGGCGCTATTGTAGAATATGATGACACCGCCAAAGTTTGGGAAATGCTCCGCAATCCCGATTTATACACCATTGTTCAGATTGCACCTGCAGTACGTGTTGCCATCGGTGAAGAATTCGGCTTTGAATTCGGCGCCAACCTTACCGGCAAAACTTATGCCGCACTTCGTCGCATGGGCTTTGACAAGGTGTTTGACACCAACTTTGGTGCTGACTTAACCATCATTGAAGAAGCCACCGAGTTTGTCCGTCGCTTTACCAAAGAGCCGGAAAGCTTGCCGATGTTCACCTCATGTTGTCCGGCGTGGGTTGATATGCTGGAAAAATTCAATTCTGACATGATTCCTAACTTCTCAACCTGTAAATCTCCGCACGAGATGGTCGGTGCTATGGCTAAAACTTATTTTGCTGACAAAGCCGGTATTGATCCTGCCAAAATCAGAGTTGTTTCGGTAATGCCGTGTACCGCCAAAAAATGGGAAATTTCACGTAGTGAAGATATGAAATCATCAGGTTATCAAGACGTTGACGTTTCCATCACAACTCGTGAGCTTGCCAAAATGATCAAGCAAGCCGGCATTGACTTCCGTAATATTAAAGAAGAACAAGCTGACAGCCCGTTGGGAGAATACTCCGGTGCCGCCACCATCTTTGGTACAACCGGTGGTGTTATGACTGCGGCTTTGCGCACAGCTTATTTCTACATTACCGGCAAAGAACTCGCTCAGCCCGAATTTAAGGACATTGAGGGACTTGAAGGCGTGAAAGAGACCAAAGTTACCATTAACGGTGCTGAAGTTCGTATCGCTGTTGCTCACGGTGTCGGCAATGTTGAAAAGATCTTGAACCGCATTCGTGAAGCCAAAGCTAATGGTGAAGAATTACCTTATCACTTTGTTGAGGTTATGGCCTGCCGTGGTGGCTGTGTCGCCGGCGGTGGACAACCGCGAGTTATCGGTGGTGAATATGCAAAACCGTATGGCATTACTGACCATATCCGTCAGCTCCGAGCTAATGGGTTGTTTACCGAAGACGAAAAAGCTACCAACCGAGTTTCACATCATAACAAGTCTATTCAGTCCCTGTATGATGAATACATCGGGAAACCCGGCGGCGAAAAAGCTCACCATTTGTTACACACTCATTATACACCGAGAAACATGTACAAATAGTGCTTCAAAAAAACTCAAAACACCCTCTGAAACAGAGGGTGTTTTGTTATAAAATATAAAAAAGCTAAAAAAAGTACTTGCAAAATTTTTCTTATATGCTATTAAATATTCCGTTCTACCGATGCGGGCGTAGCTCAGGGGTAGAGCGCAACCTTGCCAAGGTTGATGTCGAGGGTTCGAATCCCTTCACCCGCTCCAATAACAAAAGCCACCTTTACGGTGGTTTTTTTGTTATTGAATTGAGGGTGGATGATGAGAACCCTCGAAAAAGAGGGTTCGACTACAAGCGAAAGGCGGACGGGAGTACGCCGGTCGGCTCTGCCGATGAGCGCAGTTGAATAAGCATTGCGTAGCAATGTCGCGGACAATCCCTTCATCCGCTCCAATAACAAAAGCCACCTTACGGTGGTTTTTTTGTTACATTTTAACGGGACATTTGGTCGGAAGGGTTTCATGTCATTGTGAGGACAAAAGCCCGAAGCAATCCAGCTTTTGCGGATAGAATAATGTCGGAATTTGTTTGATTTAAAATGTCCGATTTTGGTAACAAAAATGTCCGCGAAAAGACTTTTGAAATAATAAATATTCGGCTTAATACCGACAAAACCTAAATAACACAAAAGGACAAAAATGGGTTATTTGAAAAATTCGTTCATTTTAATGCTCGCTTGCAAACTGCCCAATGACAAATATTGCAATTATTGTATAAATTTGCTAATATACTTTTGTTGCATGGTTCTATAAACTTCATCGGTGTTATAAGGGAGGTACTGTCTTTTGTCTAGTATCGGCTGGTCTTTCAGAACACAAGTTTTAAGGTTTTGTTCTAAACCATATATATGTATAGCAGTTTCAATAGTTATTTCAGCTATATTAACTTTATATTACTATTGTGCATATCAATTTCCATATGACAAAACGAACAATATTAAATTTATGCCTATTATGTTTGGAGGACAGTTGTTCTTAGCATATATTTTATTGATGATACCTCGTTTTCTACTTGACTTCATCAAAGCTTTCTACACTGGTAGAATCAACGTCAGCAAACTAAAAGAGAATCCATTACTACGATTTATTTGTTCAGATAATTTCTTTTTAGATTTATCTAAAAATTCAAAATTAAGTTTAGAGGATAGAATTATTGACATACTTACAATACTATTATGGTTTATAGTGCTTATCCTTATATTTGTTTATTATCCTATGTCTGTCAGATAGGGTTTGAATTTTTTGCACCAAAATAATTCTCAATCTCACTGTTCTTTCTTCTCAAACCGAATGTATTTTTTCATTTGTTTTTACTTTTCAATTTTTTTGTAGAATTTCTTTCGTTCTTTGCGTTCCATTGACCACAGATTGCCCCAACCATTAATCGGCTGGACATCATGTTTTGACTTAAAATCAAAATTCCTGCTTAAAAATAACGATGTTGCTTTAGTATAACAATTCATCGGGCAAAACCCGTAAAAATCAATCTGCAACAATCCTGCTTGCTTGAGTTCGCTAACAGCCTTTCGATACTCTTCGCTAGTATTAATGCGATCGCTATCGTCCAAAATAATCATTCCGCCATCAGCCAATGCTTTCACTGCTACAGCTGCGCATTTTTCACGCCTTTTACCATCAACGACAATCACATCATATTTATCGCCGTCTTCAAAAATAGCGTTTTCGTACCCCTCGCCTTCATCACGCCAACGAATATCGAGGTTCGCATACTCAAACTCTTTTTTCCACTTTTCAAACCACTCGGTTTTATCTTCAATGCTGGTTACACTTTTTGCTCTCTCTGCCCAAAAAGCCGAGGAGTATCCACAACCAAACTCAAAAATCTTTTTATCTGTATAGTCAAACTGCAACAAATATTCTATTGCCGGATATGTGTACCACGGAATAGGATTACCGTCTTTATCTTGGCATATTTTTTCATCAAGACTGCGTTCAAAGGCAAAATCTTTTTGCCACATTTCAATAAATTTTTGAAACTTTTCGCTATACATCTATCGCCTTGCCGCTCCTGACACCTTCAACAGCGTCATACTTACTATCTCCTCTGTCGGCATTCCCGTAGACTTACAATCTTTTTCGGCTTCATACAACAAATTAAGTACACGCAACAACTTGTCTCTGTTCCATAATCTCAACTGTTCCTTAAAAGCATCTACTCGATAAAAAATGATTGGCGGCACCAATTTCTTAACTGCTGCATCGATTCCCGCCTTTTGCTCCATACTTGCATGGCAGTTCAACAGCTTTAACACATGATAAGTCAAAGTTCTGATTACCGAAACAGCCTCGTTTCCCTCATTTACATATTTTTGATATAAATTCTCTGCCTTGGCTCTGTCGCCCCCCATCGCCGCATAACAAATATCATCAGCGCTTGAATCTGATTGGTCGCTGATTACCTTATCTACAATATCAGCGGTAACAGTCTTGGCATCCCCCATATATGTTTTTAACTTATCCAGTTCTGCCAAATTTATCATTCGGTCGCCGGACAACCTTGCATAGAGCATCCGCAGTGCTGTTGGGTCAAAAGTCAGTCCCATAGTTTTAAGAGTGTTATAGATGTCTTCATCCTTGTCTTCATAACATCCGACACAAGCAATATCCTCACTGCTTTCTGCCAACTTTACTAACGATGATTTTTTGTTCAAATCATTAGAGTACAAAATCAGCAGATTTTCGGAGTTGCTGTCATCAAGCATTTTACGCAAATCTTTTGTCATCTGATTGCCGGCATCACGCACCATAATCACACGACGACCGCCCATTAACGATTGTCCGTTATATTCACCATATAATTTACCAAAATCGGCGACCACATCTTCACCGGACAATTCCGCAACCTGAAAAGCATCGTCCAAATCAGGACATACCGAACGTGCGATTCTCTTAGCTGTATCCAAAACCAAACCGTCATTATTACCAAAAACCAAAAAAGCTTTTATTTTGCTATCCGGTTTTTTGATATAACTCTCGACTTGACCTGACTTAAAAATCATTCATTTCTTCCCGATTTGTCGCTACACTGTGAAAATATGCACCCAATCGCAACGATATATCGTTGGCAATTGTTGTAACCGCATCTTGGTCGCCTTTTTTCTTAGCCATTGTTGTTGAATACGGATTCGCTAAAATATCATAACTTGAATATGCCACACTGTCGCCGCTCAACAATTTTTCTGTTCCTGACATCATATAATAAGTAACATGATATTTGACCATTTTACGAGTTGCCGTAATATCCGAACGCAAAGCCTGATTGGTTTCAGTCTTGCTTGCCAACTTCACAAACAGACGATACTTCGGTTTTTGCGGTTGTCCTTTCGGTGACAGCAAATCGATAAGGTTATTGCGCAAAAGCTGACCGAACCGATCACTTATCGGTTCTACTTTAACCTTTGCCATTTCTTGCGAAATAGACGTATCAAACTCCCCGTCAAAATACCACAAATTATCATGTTTTTTTTCAACATAGAGAGGTTCAAAACCGCACGCTGCGATTAGCAACAAAAGCAGTAATATATATTTCTTATGCAACAATGTTCACAATCCTGTTTGGTACCACAATTATCTTTTTGACCTGACGGCCCTCCAACTGACGAGCCACATTCTCTAAAGCTAATGCTTTTTGTTCTACATCTGCCTGCGGAGCATCTTTCGGCATTTCAATAGTTCCGCGCATTTTTCCGCAAATTTGAACCGCCAGAGTAACCACGTTATCTTCTGCCATCTTGGCATCTCCTTGCGGCCATGGTTCATTCAATACCAATGTATCTTTACCCATGCGTGCCCACATTTCTTCACTCAAATGCGGCGCAAACGGAGAAAGCAACTTCATCAAAGTTTCATACATTACCTGCGGAATAGTATCCATTCCAGCCAAATAGTTTACATAGGTCATCAAAGATGAAACTGCGGTATTAAATCTCATTCCGTCGATTCTCTCGGTAACTTCAAGTATGCACTTATGCATAGCCCGCAAATCAGCTTCTTTAGGTTCAATTTTGCCTACTTTTTTGAACAGACCGTAAATTTTTCCGACAAAACGATAAACTCCCATCAGGCTTTCTTCTGACCACATTGCCACCTGATCAAACGGTCCGATAAACATTTCATACAGACGGAAAGTATCAGCACCGTAATTATTTACAATATCATCGGGGTTAACCACATTGCCGCGCGACTTAGACATTTTTTCGCCATCTGACGCCAAAATCATACCGTGCGATGTGCGGCGATTATATGGCTCTTTCGTCGGAACATATCCGCAGTCGTACAAAAACTTGTGCCAAAAACGAGAATACAACAAGTGCAATGTTGTATGCTCCATACCACCATTATACCAGTCAACATTCATCCAATATTCGAGCGCTTCTTTTGATGCAAATTCTTTTGAATTGTGAGGATCACAATAACGCAAGAAATACCATGACGAACCTGCCCAGTTCGGCATAACATCGGTTTCACGCTTTGCATGACCACCACACTTCGGACAGGTTGTATTAACCCATTCGGTCGCATTTGCCAAAGGAGAATCTCCGTTATCGTTCGGGCGATAATCCGGAACATCGGGCAAAGTCAACGGCAACTGATCTTCCGGAATAGGCTGCCAACCGCAATGTTCACAATAAACCATCGGTATCGGCTCACCCCAGTAACGTTGACGCGAGAACACCCAATCACGCAACTTGAAATTTACTTTTGCATGACCAAAGCCGTTTTTAACCGCATAATCAATGGCCGCACGCATTCCGTCTTCTTTGTTCATTCCGTTCAAAAATTCCGAATTAATATGTGAGCCGTCTTCTTCCCAAGCTTTTTCGCTTATATCTCCACCTTCCAAAACCTGAATAATCGGCAGGTTAAATACTTTAGCAAAATCATAATCTCGCTGGTCATGTGCCGGAACAGCCATAATTGCTCCGGTTCCGTATCCGGTCAAAACATAGTCGGAAATAAACACCGGAATTAGTTTTCCGTTATACGGGTTGCGAGCCTTAATTCCCTTAAGTTCTACACCGGTTTTGGTAGTGTCCGCCGTACGCTGAAGTTCAGACTTTTTAGCTGTTGCCTCAACATAACCTTGAACTTCGCTCGCATTTTCAAACTTATTCATCAACTCTTGTACAAATTGATGTTCCGGCGCCATAACACAATAAGTAACACCGAAAGTCGTATCCGGACGAGTGGTATAAACCACCATTGTTTTGCCCAAATTGTTGCCGTTATTATCGGTCAATTCAAACTCTAACTCTGCACCTTCCGAGCGCCCGATCCAATTGACTTGGGTTGACTTAACGCGGTCAATAAAATCTACTGTTTCAATATCGTCAATCAATCGATCGGCATATTTGGTAATTGCCAACATCCATTGTTCTTTGTCGCGACGCACCACCTCGGCACCGCAACGCTCACAATGTCCGTTAACAACTTCCTCATTTGCCAAACCCACTTTACAGGACGGACACCAGTTAATTGCCATCTTATCTTTGTATGCCAAACCATGTTTCCAAAATTGAATAAACATCCACTGTGTCCACTTATAATAATCCGGATCACAGGTTGTTACACATCTGTCCCAATCAAAGCTGAAACCCAACGATTTAAGCTGTCTGGTAAAATTGGCAATATTGGCTTTTGTTGATACCGCCGGATGTACACCGGTTTTAATGGCATAGTTTTCGGCCGGCAACCCGAACGCATCAAACCCCATCGGGTACAAAACATTATAGCCCTGCATTCTTTTTTTACGTGCGACCACATCAAGAGCCGTATAAGAGCGTGGATGTCCAACGTGCAAACCTGCACCTGACGGATAAGGAAATTCTACCAGTACATAAAATTTTTCCTTATTCTTATCAATATCTACATGGTAAACTTTTTCGTCTTCCCAAATTTTTTGCCACTTTCCTTCAATTGTGCGGAAGTTATATCTGTCTTCCACTGTCCATTCTTTTTGCCACTCTTCAAAACTCTTGCCGTTGTGGCGAGCATTAGCATCACACATAAAAAAGCCTTTCTTACTCATATTTTCTTAAGTTTACAAACATCTGCGGGTCAGAGTATATTATTTTCAATAAAAATACAATAGTGTTAAATTATTTTCTCACTTGTCATTCGCTTAATATTTTCATAAACTGGGCATCGATAAACGTTTTTGGCAAGAGGTTGCAAAATTGAATATCCGAACATTATCCACACAAATCTACCAGACAATTTTATCCGGAAAACTTGATTCTCGATTCGATACAATTTCCGACCCACAGGAACGTGCTTTTGCTAAAAAGCTGATTTTTACCGCTCTTCGCAAACAAACTTTTATCAAAAAAGTTATCGGACGATATTCTTCAAAACAATTGCCGCAAAAACTTACCATTGAGCAAATTGCTCTCATTTTGGGGGCAACCGAAATTCTTTATCTCAACACTCCTGAATACGCCGTTGTCAGCACTTATGTTGACATTGCCAAACAGCTCGGCAACAAATATGCCGGCGGTTTTGTAAACGCCGTTTTGCGCAAAATATGCCAAGACAAAGATTCGATTCGCCAAGCTTCTAATGTACCGTTTTTCAGCAAAAACTTTCGTCGCCTTTTGCAAAATGACTACACAACCAAACAAATTGCCGCCATTGAAAAATATGCGGCCCTTGAACCACCGCTTGATATAACCGTAAAATCAAACCCCGAGCAATGGGCTCAAACCTTAGACGCAAAACTTCTGCCCAACAATTCTGTCCGACTTTATTCTGCGGGTGCAGTTTACACACTTGAAGGATATACAGACGGTGCTTGGTGGGTACAAGATTTTGCTTCATCACTTGCCGTAAAGGCACTTGGCAATATTCAAGAAAAAAACGTTCTTGATCTCTGCGCCGCTCCCGGTGGCAAAACCGCACAACTCATTAACGCCGGAGCGCATGTAACTGCTGTTGACATCTCCGAAAATCGATTGCAAAAGTTACGAGAAAATCTCAATCGTCTTAATTTTAAAGCTGAAAACATAATCTGTTCTGACGCTGTAACCTACCTGCAAAATTCTAATCAGACATTTGATGTTATCATGCTCGATGCTCCATGCTCTGCAACCGGAACATTACGCCGACACCCCGAAATTGTACACACTAAAACCATTGATGACGTTACCCAAAGCGTTATCGTTCAAAAACAAATTCTTGATGTTGCCGCCTCTCACATAAAAAAAGGCGGAACACTGCTTTATTCCGTGTGCTCTTTAGCCAAAGCCGAAGGCGAAAAACAAATTGCAGATTTCATTTCTGCACACAACGACTTCAAAATTGTACCGATAACATTATCATCTTTATTCGGCAACTACACCGTGCCGGAGATTATAACGCCTGAAGGCTTTGTTCGTTGTCTGCCGTCAATCCTCGGTTCTGAGGGAGGTATGGACGGTTTTTTCATTGCAAAACTGCAAAAGGAGTAAAACATGGCTGATCCAATTTATATTGTCGGCAACAATCCACTGGCACATTATCTCGGTTATCAACTTCAGTCCGCCGGTCATGAAGTAATCATTTTGCTTGATCGAACTTTGACCTCGACACCGCCGAATGCAATTGAATTCTCAATAAAAGATGACCGCAAACTATCAAACCGCCATTGTCATCTGAATGCTGAATTGTCCATGCAAAAAAACGCCGGAATGGTCATCATAACCTCTTTTCCCAACCGGTTTAACACCGCAATTGCCACACTTTCACCACTCAAAATAAAAAACGCTCCCATAATTTGCTTTACCCCGTTTAAGGATATGTCATATTTATTGCCGATTATTTCCGATAACTTATATTCAGCTTTTTTTGACGGCTATATCATTTCTCGCAAAAACAGCATATCTCTCGAGGGAAGAACTCCGGAAATCAGCATTTATTCACACGGGCAAACCGAAATATCTCCTGAAATACTTGAAACTTTCGGTTCCTCCGCAATACGTATTACACCATCCGAAAACCGGCTGTACGACTTTTGGAACTATATAATTCCTTACACAATTTGCTCAATTTGGAGCGCTGCCGAAAACAACAAAATCTCGGTTTTGCTCAAAGATAAAAACAACACTCAATTTTTACATTCCTTGGTTGACGAATTTTGTTCAATGGCGGCTTCCGACGGCATAAAACCGGACAAATCAGCCATCATGAAAAAAATTTACGGCACCCCTGCCAACTACACCTATCCGTTACACAGATCAATTCTCAATGGTGGCAAAGATGATTTTGATTTTCTTACATCTGTAATCACTCAAACGGCAATTTCTCAAGAAATCAACATCCCGCAAACCTACAAATTACTGAAAAAACTCTACAACTCTGCATTGTCATAAACATTGTGGTTGAAGAAAGGTTAGTTTAATATTATAAAAGATATAAGCTTAAGAGTAAGAGAGAAAATTGATGATAAACGGTACTTTTTTAATAAATCTATTTATCACTTTTATATGTTTTATAGTTCCGGCTGTTATCTATAACTTCGCCGCCGAGCGGAACAACTTTTTATTCAAACAAACTCCGTTTATGCCCATCTGCTTAACCGTCGCTACAGCTTCTTTGCTGTCTTATTTTTTCCTCTACGACGAACGTCAGTTTTTAACTTTAATGAGTGCTGTTGAATTGGTAGCACCTTTTATTGTTGCCATGTTAATTTATTTCATTATTCAAAACGAAAAATTTCATAAACTTACCTATTTGATCGTAGCAGGTGGCGCTTTAGTCTGTGCCTTTGCTGTTCCGCAGGAAATTACCGTTGCAATATCCCCCTTGCCCCCAATTTGCAACCAACTGCTGATTGCCGCTACATGGACTGCTTTTTGCTGGCTTTTTACTTACTCAAACACCTGCGAAGCCATGTCTGCCTTGCAAGCATTCACTATCTGCATCGGTGTTGCCGTGCTTGGTTTTATTAATGCTATTCCTCAATTTTTAGGGATACTTTCTGCCTATTTTGCCGCTGCTTATTTTGCGCTACTAATTTTCAACTGGTATCCGGCACGCATACAATTAAGCAAAAACGATATAATTTGTCTCGGCTTTTTGCTTTTTGCTCCAATCTCATGGACAATTTATGAAAACGCCGCAAGCTGTGTCATCATTTTTTCAATGTATTTGTTGGCCGATTTTGCATATGCCGTAATGCTGTTGCTCACTTTTGCTCCCCAATACCGAAATTTGCTTAACAACACTTCTTGCCGGCAAGCGTTGCAAAAAGGTCTCTCCCCTTCAATGGCAGCATCATTTTCGTGTCGAATTCAGTTGCTCCTGATCTTTTTTGGAGTCTTCCAGACTTTGTCGGTTCATCAATACTCTTTACTCACCGTATCAACAATTATAACCGTTTGGTTTTTGTACCGTTTCCACAACCTTGACCAACAGCAACAAAGCATCGCTGAAATCAACCGCAAAGTTTTGGAAGACCTTCAAGATCGTGTCAACGATATAAAACAATACATTCACGGAGATGATGAGCAATAATGACTTGGAAATTTTGGCATAAAACATCAGATCAACAAACAGATCTAGCCCCGTCTGTCGGCTCTCCTGTTTCCGGACCTGTATTCAGAATTATTGTTGCCGACTTCTATGACAACATAAGCAATTGCGGCGCCCCTAACTTGGCGGCTGCTCTCGGTTCGTGCGAAGGTTTGCAAACCGAGGCTTATCTTGAAAACTTTGACCACTCTTTTCTTAACCTTGAAAGCCGCAATATTTTTGACCTGATCGACACCGGACAATCAATCTTAAAGCGCACACAATCTGATGTCATCATTTGGGGATATCGCGACAATGACAAGATTCGCTTAAATTTTCAAAACAATACACACTACGAAAATAACGGCAATTCATTTATTTCTTTAATGGATAGTTTTTATATTCCATCATCTGTTGTTGACAGCCCTGACAGTAAAATTCCCGCAGAGCTTTTGCTGTTGCTGTACGGCGCCGCATTAAGCACCGTTAACAACCCCTCACGTGAATATCAAATCTACAAAAAATATTTGCTCCGCAAAGTTGTTCATCAACTTTCAAAAATTGACTCTTCGCAAACCCTGACTGAAGAATACCTACCTTACATACTCAATTTTGTCGGCATTATTTACCTAAGCTTGGCTTATGACAGTTCATACGACGGTGATCTCAAAATTATCCGTAATATTTTTGAAGACGCCCTCAAACTTCAGAGCAAAATTTTGCAGCCCACCCACATCGGATGCATTTATTATCACTTGGGACAGCTTTACGACTGTGCAACCCGCTACATTGCCAACCACCCGACATCATACTTTAAACCGGCAATTAAAAATTATCAAAACACCCAAAAATACTTGAGCAAATACACTTATCCGTATGACTACGGTTATGTCTGCTACAAGCTTTCCGAACTCTATGTAAGTTATTGGAAACAAACTGAAGATATTCAAGCGCTTCGTGATGCTGTCTTTCAGCTCCGTGAAGCCGAAAAAGTCTATACACAAATTTTGTTTCCGGACTTTTGGGGGCAAATACAAGGCCGCTTAGGCTATTTACTACATAACCTCGGACACCTTACCCAAAGCCGCGAAATATGCGAACTTTCGATTCGCGCTTACAAAAATCAGCAAAAAATTATTACCGAGAAAAACGATCCCAAATCATGGGCGCAAATTCAGGAAAAAATTGGCAATATCGAGTATTTTCTCGGTCGTCTTCAAGACGATGTTTCGCTCATTCAAGAGGCCTTATCCTGTTTTCATGATGCTCTTTATATCTATGAAAATGCCGGTATGAACGCCCAAATAAAACAAATAAAATCCGATATCGACAAAGCTTATCAAAGCCTTGAAAAATTAAAATCCTCCGATGAAGAAGAATAAATAGACGTTTAAAACGGCTCATTCGCACAAAAAAACCGCCCGAACAACAGGCGGTATACTTATTGGCGGATGAGGAGGGATTTGAACCCCCGTTACGGGATTACCGTAAACACGATTTCGAATCGCGCGCATTCAGCCGCTCTGCCACTCATCCCCGACGCGACTAGTACCTATTTAAATCAAATGATAAATTTTGCAAGCATTTTTTGCTAAAAGCTAAATTGCCTAAACCCCAAATTAAATACTGTTGATTATGTTTTTATAATATGCAGCAACCGCCTTAACTCGCAATAAATTTTTTGTATTATTATTGGCAATCAAGCAAAGATTTAATTTACTGTCAAAGCCGAAGTCATCAAACCACACCAAATTATCACCATGGGAACGTTTAGGCATAACTCCGATTACCAACCCTTTTCTCACCGCCTCACTTACGGCATAAATTGAGTTTGAGGCAAACGCATAATGTTTAGCTTTGCTCAACACCTCTTTCCACTCATGATTAGTTCCCAGTTTTCCGAGCTGACATGCAATTCTGTGATTTTTCAGTAAATCGTCCATATTTTCCGGTTTACCGTATTTCTGCAAATATTTCTGAGATGCCGCCAAACCGAATTCGACTGTTTGTCTTTGCAACAACGTATAATGTTTTGATTTTTCATCAAAGTCTAAAACTATCGCCAAATCAGCGCCGGTTTCTTCATATTTGGGAGATTCAACACTTGCAAGCGACGTAATCTTAATTTCGGGATATTCCTCAAAAAATGCGCTCATTTTATCACTGAAAAAGTCGACACCTCCTATCAGAGGAACGCATACGGACACTTCTCCACGGCATCTATTATTCTCTGGTCGTTGATTATATATTTGCTCTAAAACATCCGTAATGCTCTGCAACTTTTCTACCATATTTTTGGCACAAGTAGTAAGCTTACAACCATTGGTACTGTTAACCACTAACTGCACGCCCAGATTCTGCTCCAAATTGCGCAGATACTTATTGATTGTATCAATTGATGTATTGATGTTTTCAGCAACCTTGCGTTTGCTTCTGCACTTATCAACTTCCATCAACATCATCAAAGCATTCAAATTTTGCAAGGTTCGTTTTGTTATCATAACATACCTTTATCCGCTTGTTTTTCAAACAACAAAAATATATTAATTTTTTCAAATTGCTACACCTATTTTTAGTTGTATACAAACAAATTTTTCGTACACCCAAAGTTGTATTTTATTAATTATAGAAAAAATTTGACAAAAAACGCCGAATCTGATATTATCTACCCAATAACATTTATAATTATGAAGAAATTTTACATTACGGCCACAATCATGACCGTACTTTATGCCCTGCACTCCCCTTCAAAGGATACACCTGTTGCTGCTACAACAGATGCCGCCTTGCCGGTCAGTGAAAAACTTGTCAAATCCCCGCCCGCACAACCGCCTCAGACTATACCGGATGACGAAAATCAATCAGCATATGATGACTGGAAAGATGACGTTCCCTTGGAAATATCTCCTCAAAACGAGGAATTTTACTTAGGACTTGAGGACGAACTTATCATCTGCCTTGCTTATGTTGAAGACTATAAGTCATCATCGTATTTCTGCGGAAAACGCTGGACCATCGGCTACGGATCAACAATTTATGCTGACGGCACCCGTGTTAAAAGTGGCGAAACAATTGACATGCTTTCCGCCCAAAAATGTGTTCGAGCTCACTTGCGCAAGCACGTCTTTCCTTACATAGACCAATATGTAAAAAGACCTCTGACCAGACAAGAAATCATTGGCACCAGCATGTTTATCTACAATGTCGGACCCGGTAACTTCAAGAACAGTGCTTTCCTAAAAGCCATAAACAACGGCATTACTCCGTTTGAATGTTCGCGACGTATGACCGAATTTACTAAATCAGCCGGCAAAGTAGCCAAGGGACTGCTGAAAAGAGAATGGGTACAAAGTGCAATCTATTGCGGTTACATCACTCCTTACGACTTATTGGAGTTGAAACCTGCGGGATTCTATAACTACCGGGTTGAAGATTTTTACAAAACTTCCGGACGCTTGCAAGACGGTTATTACAAATATAACTTCTCAAAGCAAAAGTTACAAGAATTCCTCCACGACAATCAAAGCTCTTCAAAAAGAGTTATTGACATTATCTGAAACAAAAAACCGTTGCTCCCCAAAGCAACGGTTTTTCGTTTTTGCAATTTAATAATTAGAAACCCATGCCTCCCGGTCCCATGGCCGCATGGTCATCACCGCAGTGGCATTCTTTTTTTGGAGCTTCGGTAACCATAGATTCTGTTGTAATCAACAAACCACCGACCGATGCCGCATCTTGCAAAGCGGTACGAACTACCTTGGTTGGGTCGATAATACCTGATTTTACCATATCAACATATTCACCGCTTTGAGCATTATAACCATAATTGGTATCTTTGTTTTCCAACAGTTTTCCGGCAACAACCGCACCGTCAACACCGGCATTCTCGGCAATTTGGCGGATTGGAGCCTGAATAGCCTTGCGGATAATGTCAACGCCAACTTTTTGATCTTGGTTTTCAGGATTTACTTTATCAAGAGCACGAGTTGCATACAACAAAGCTACACCGCCGCCGGCGACAACACCTTCTTTAACGGCAGCACGTGTTGCATGCAAAGCATCATCAATGCGGTCTTTCTTTTCCTTAACTTCAACTTCTGAAGAGCCGCCAACCTTAATCACAGCAACACCGCCGGACAATTTTGCCAGACGCTCCTGCAGTTTTTCACGGTCATAATCAGACGATGTATCTTCAATTTGTTTTTTAATCTGCTCAACACGAGCCTTAATCAAATCTTTTACACCATCACCGTCAATAATTGTTGTATCGTCCTTTGTAATTTCAACTTTCTTAGCGGTACCCAACATATCCAAGGTAACGTTTTCAAGTTTCATCCCCAAATCTTCCGAAACAACCTGACCACCGGTCAAAATAGCAATATCTTCGAGCATTGCTTTTCTTCTGTCACCAAATCCCGGAGCTTTAACCGCACAAACTTTCAATCCGCCGCGAATACGGTTGACAACCAAAGTTGCCAAAGCCTCACCTTCAATATCTTCTGCCACAATCAACAACGGGCGTGAAGACTGAACAATGGCTTCCAAAACCGGAACCAACGGCTGCAAATTGCTCAACTTTTTATCATAGAGCAAAATATACGGGTTGTCATATTCGCAATTCATCTTTTCCGGATTGGTTACAAAATATGGCGACAAATAACCTCGGTCAAACTGCATACCTTCAACAACTTCCAATTCTGTTTCCAGACCTTTGGCATCTTCAACGGTAATAACACCTTCATTGCCAACTTTTTCCATTGCCTGAGCCAAATATTCGCCGATTGTGCGGTCGCCATTGGCTGAAATTGTTCCTACTTGAGCGATTTCTTCTGAAGTCTTAATCGGTTTAGAACGAGATTTTACGTCCTCGACCACCGCTTCAACGGCCAAATCAATACCGCGTTTCAAATCCATCGGATTCATACCGGCGGCAACCGCCTTGCAACCTTCTTTAATAATTGCTTCTGCCAAAACTGTTGCGGTAGTAGTACCGTCACCGGCTTTATCAGCGGTTTTTTGAGCAACCTCTTTAACCAGTTGCGCCCCCATATTTTCAAACTTATCAGCCAGCTCAATTTCTTTTGCAACTGAAACACCGTCTTTAGTAATTTTTGGAGCACCATACGACTTATCCAAAATAACATTGCGTCCTTTAGGTCCCAAAGTAACTTTTACGGTCTTTGCCAGAGTAGTAACGCCGTTCAGCATTTTGCTACGAGCATCATTTCCAAATTTAATATCTTTAACAGCCATTGTTTTTTCCTCTTAACTTATTCAACAATACCCAACAAATCAGACTCTTTTACAATCAGTCTTTCTTCTCCATTAATCTTAACTTCTGTACCGCCCCACTTAGCAAACAGTACATGGTCACCGACCTTAACCGTCATCGGAATAATTTTCCCATCTTCGGTTCTGGCGCCGGTTCCAACAGCTTCAACAATCCCTTCAGACGGTTTTTCTTTAGCTGTATCCGGAATAATAATTCCTCCGGCAGTTTTTGTAAGTTCATCAACTCTCTTAATTAGAACTCTGTCATATAATGGTCTGATATTCATAGCCTTTAAACTCCTATAAAATTTTGCTATACTTTAGTTAGTGATTGTTTTTTTCAAAGTCAAGTTTTTAGGCAAAAAAAATACCGGAGCAATCCGGTATTTTTTCAAACAGTATTTTTATAGTCGTGATTTTACGTTAAATTCTTTTTTTACCATCATCGCTACCACGCTCAAAACAAAACTGACCACCAGCCACAATGACACCATAACAAAACTTACAAAGAAAATCCACGCATACGGATAAAAACGCATAACCGGTCTGGCAATTGTAGAAGCCCAACCATCAAGCGTAAACGCTTGCAAAAGCGTAAACACCGAAGTCCCCAAATCATTGAATGCCTCTATTGAATCTCCGAACAGAACAACTCCCATAACTCCAAACACATAGATAACCACACTCATAATCGCACACATGGCAGCAAAATTAGGCAAAATCAAAAGCATGATATTAATAATGCTTTTTAAGCGTCTAAACCGATCAACATATTTCAGCAGTCTAAACAATCTGAATGTTCTCAATATAATCAGGTAGCTGCTTCCCGGTAAAGACGACACCGTGATGATTGACAAATCAAAGACATTCCATCCCGACTTAAAAAACTTAGGACCATATGCATACATCTTAAGCAACATTTCTACGATAAAAATCGCCATACACAGACGATCAAGCAAAAACATCGTCTTAATAAATTCAATCCCGTAAAAACCGATTGTCAACATGCCCAACGCCAATGCATCCATACAGATTACGAACATAATCAAATAGTCAAAATTATCACTTTCGACTACCTGTTTGGCTTTTTTTCTTTCCTCAACTATATCAACCATTTTTACCTACCCTCATTCAGATTAAAAACAATAAATATACTATTGCCGCCGCACTCAACGCCGGTCCAAAAGCACCTGTTCTTTTGCGTTTTATCAGCATACAAACTGCAAAAATCACACAAGAAATCAAAATTGTGTACAACAACCCCTCTACTCCCAGCCACGCACCTATCGCCGACAACAGCTTTATATCTCCGCCGCCGAAAGCTTCCTTGCTCTTCCACAACATTAAAATTGTGGCCACAACCGGTACCGCATAACCGAGAAGTGCCGCCAACGCACTCTCAAACGCTCCTACTTCGGGATTAAACGACGATGCCGCAAAGAAAAATCCGCAAATCAGCAATGGAACCGTCAAAATATCCGGCAATAAATACATTTTGAAATCCGTTTCGGCCAACAAAAGCATAACCCAAACAAAAACTATCCACCAAGCTTCGCTTAATTCCCCGAATTTATAAACCACGACCGCTGATATACCGGCGCAAATCAACGCATAAATCAAGCTGCGAAGCACATACTTCCTTTTCAATAGTTTATATTTTTCATTTTCACGGCTTGTATGTTTATTGGGTTTAACCAAACGATACAACGCATACGCCGGTGTTGCCGGCATAAATTTTGCAAAACGCCGTGCCATATAGGGAATTATTCCGCCAAAAATAAAACTTGCTAAAATCCAAATCATGCTTAATGCCTAAAGAGTTCTACACCCTAACTCTACATGGCAAAGACTAAAAAATGCTTAAAATCAATTAAACAAGCGGCAAAATTCTTGCAAACTATCTATTCTCAAATACGGATTACACTTTTTTTCATCTGCCAACGTAAACGGTCCGGCGGGAAGACCGGCCGACAGTCTTTTTTTTGCTGTTTCGGCATATTTTATGCCGGATTCTCCCTCCAAATTTGCCATTCCGTAAACCGTATATTCATGCCCCGGATAAAAAAGCACATCATCCGGCAGATTTTTTATTTTTTGCAAACTGCTCCACATCTGCTCCGGCGTCCCCTCAAACAACCCGCCGATACTCAAATTAAACAATGTATCGCCTGTAAACAAAACCTTGTCTTGAGGAAAATACCATAAAATATGACCGATTGTATGCCCATCCGCACTTATAATATGCGCCTTACTGTCTCCAAGCTCAAAAACATCGCCGTCATTCAAGGCAATATCCATGTTTTCAATTCTGTCTTTATCTTCAGCGGCTCCGACAATTTTAGCGCCGAACAGCTCTCTCAGTTCGGCATTTCCCTCAACATGGTCAAAATGGTGATGTGTATTTAATAAAAACTGCGGTTTAACATTCTTTTTTTGGCATTCGGCAATTATCGGTGCCGCCTCCGATGCATCCAAAATCGCAGAAATGCCGGTACTTTTATCAACCAGCAGATAGGCATAATTATCCATTTGTCCGGCTCGGCACAAAATCGGCACCACTTCCAACACTTCTAATTCTCCCCGAGTGAAACATTTTTCAAATGTGTTTCATCAATATTAACCAGATCATAAAACGTCAGAATATAGTTAAGCAGTCCGGCATAATTTTCCAACGGAGAGCCCAAAACCATACCATTTACCGTCGTTCTTCCTTTCAATATCTGATTATGATCACGCAGTTGTGCTCTTGCTACCCACATATGTTGAAAATTAACATCGCTGTTCAGTTTCAAAGCATAATCTCTTATTGCCTCCAAAAGATTGGGATATTCTCTGATGCGATAACTGTCGTCATCTTCACCTTTAGGCTTTATTCCTTTATCCGTAAACCAGTCTTTTAACTTATAAAGTGCATTTCCCTGTTTGACCTCATCGGCAGTTCCCCAGTTGCTTTCTGCCGCCGCTGCCGCAATCAGCAATGCCGGAGCAATTTGGTCAACTTTCAGCAAAAGATTTTTAAGCAAAATATCATAACGCTCTCTGCCCTTCATTCTTGTAAAAACATCATATTTAGTTGCCATAGCTTCAAGTTCTTTTGTTTGCTCTTTTGACAATTTTCCTTTTTCTTCGAGCTGTTTTTTCAAGTCAATAATTTTGCCGCGCTCCAGTATAATCTCTTCATTGACCTTCAAAGTCAGAGGCGCCATAATTCTTATAAACAGGCGATTACGGATGTTTTTATTTTTTATTTTATCAAAATCATCGGGCATTGTTTCTAAAAAAATTGAAGGAATGGCACGGTCATTTGTAACAAAATCCGTATACCCGAAATCTTCGTATATTTTTTGCAAAAGTGCTGTATTAACATTGCCTATATACATTCCGTCCGGAAGCAATTCCATCTTCAACTTATCCGCCGCATTTACATCGGCAACGCACAAGCACATTGCAACAACCAAATATTTTACAACATTATTCCTCATATTTTTCCACCGCTTTTACTTCCGGAATATAGGTTTTAAGAAGTTTTTCCACCCCGTCTTTCAAGGTTCTTTGCGCATAAGGACACCCGACGCATTTTCCCTGTAACTCCACATATGCAATACCGTCTTCAAAGTGTTTGAGCTTTATATCTCCGCCGTCTTTTTGGATTGCCGGACGGATTCTTGCGCTTAGTAACCCCTCTATCTTTTTCAAAAGCTCGTCATCATCTGCATTTTTTCCGTCAAGCACTACTTCTGCGCCTGACGCCAAAAAATCCATAATTTCAGCCAAAATTTGCGGTTTGAGCACATCCCAAGAGATATTTTCAACCTTAGTAACCGATATGCAATCCGGTGTCATCATAACTGAACGAATACCGCCCAAATCAAACAATGCTTCTGCCAATGGCGACTTTCTTATCGACTTCGCATCGCTATATTCACTGCTTCCGGCAATTTTTAAGCCTCCTTCAGGATAAAAATGCATAATATTTTTATCGACCGATTCTTGTATTTCAATTTGCATCTATAACTTCCTCTTTCAAACGAGCGTTTATCTTCATCAAACCATTTTCGGCTTTTGTCGCATAAAAACCAAGGTTAATCAAATGATTAGCCTTAAACGATTCGCTGGTTTTTCCATTCAGCACAATATCGGGATTAATTTCCGCACCGTTCTGTAAAGCTCGCAGCACCTCAGTCCAATCCTGATATAAACTGTCAGCCATCAAAACTTGTTTATAGTCTCTGCCGATTTTTTTTAAAGTCAGCATATATGCATACACTCTTCCTTGGTTCAAATAAAAAACATTATCGGCTCTGGTGTCAAACCAAGTGGTGTTTCCCTCTCTTATTTCGTTTTCCAACTGTCGACGAGCTATCCTAAGTCCCTTCAATACCTGAAGATTTATTGCATACAGGCTTTTTCCATCTCTTACCCAAAAACATTTTTCTTCCTCAAGCGCCTGATTAAATCCCTTCAATTTCTTGCGAGCCTTTCGATATTGACTTGTCGATGACGCTGCCATTTTCAATTTGTTTTTCGGAGAAACCAACCACACATTTTCCGGATACGCTAACAGTCTTGCCGCATCTGACAAATAAGCCACTTCTTTTTGCCCCTCGGCGCAATTAACCTGCTTTGACAATCCGGACACCACGCTTTTTATTCCGCGAATTACCCCGATTTGAAAATTCGGCATATTATCAAGACTGTATGCCGGAAAGAAAAACGGTAAATTCGGTGTCCAAATATGTTGATTCACTTCCCTATCAATCAAAAAAGCAATTGATTCAATACTTTGTAACTGCTTTTCTGATATTGATGAAAAATCATAATCTTCTGTTTTATCTATACGTTCACTCAACCTTCCGCCCAGCGGATAATATCCTATCATCAGCGCTGCAACCACGGCTATAAACGCTTTTGGCCAGGTATTAAAAGCGCTCTTAATCAGCTCAACAACCTTTGCATATATTTTTTTAGCCGTTTGGACTATTTTTTTTACATCAGCATTCACTTCCGTTTTCTCCTGCGAGCCATCATATTTTTGCCAAAAGTAAATACATCGACAATTCCGCACATTTTAATCATCAGCAAAAATGCCAAAACTGCAACGCTTCCGATTATACCCAGTAACAACAATTTAACTATCACCGAAAATTCCAGCCAATTCGGATTCCACCAAGTTAAAAGACATCTTTCTGCATACAAAATCACGCCCATCAGTGTTGAGCAAACAAAGATCTTTGCCATTCTTTTCTTAAGTTCTGCAGAAAAACTCCAATAACCTCTTTTTTTCAGCCCTCTCACATATTGAAACACCGAAACAAAAGCCGCTATTGTTGTTGCTGTTGCAATCCCCACATGTCCGAAAGGCACCATCAGTGCCGCAGAAAATATCAAATTTGCCAACAACACAACCGCACTGTACTTGACCGGTGTTTTGGTATCGCCACGAGCAAAAAAGTTTGGCGCCATCGCTTTTACCATTACATACAGTGGCAATCCCAAAGCATAAGCAATTACCGCCTTTGAGGTCATAAGCGTTTGTAGCCCGCCAAATTTTCCGTGTTGAAACAACACATTAACCGTAGGTGCTGCCAACACTATCAAAGCCGCCGCCGCCGGCATTGACATCAGCGCCCCGTATTCTATCGCCTTGTCCTGCGTACGTCTTGCCGCAATTGAATCCTCTGATTTTACTTGTTTTGATAATATTGGCAAAACCGCCACCCCAATTGCGGCTCCGACCACACCCAATGGCAGTTGTTGCAATCTGTTGGCATAATACAGCCACGAAATTGCGCCGGTTCCCACCAATGATACCAATATTGTATCAACCATCATATTAATTTGATAAATTCCCGCACCGAACACCCCCGGAGCAATGCGTTTAAACAACATTTTTATTTCATCGGAACTAATCAAATTCAGCACATCTTTTTGCGGAGTAACAAACACGCCCTCTCGGCGCAAAAAATAATTCAACCACAAAACTTCCAACACACCCGCAATCGGGATTGCCAACGCAATTCTATATGCCGGCGTAGCCAAAAAAGGCATAAAAACAAAAACCGACGTAATCATGGTCAGGTTTAGAATCACCGGCGCCGCTGCCGGTGCCGCAAATTTGCCCAAAGAATTTAAGATTCCTGACTGAAAAGATACAATTGACACCAAAAGTAAAAACGGAAAAGTAATTCTAGACAAAAAAACTGCCAATTCGATTTTTCCGGCATCATTTGCAAACCCCGGCGCCAACACCATAACCACCGCCGGCATAATTACTTCCATAATCAGCACAAAAAGCCCGACCAATACTGCCAATACTGATATTGCTTGTGCAGCAAATTTTACCGCCTGCTTTTTATCACCGCCAGCCAGCTTTTGTGAAAAAATCGGCACAAATGCCGCACTAAAAGCCCCCTCGGCAAACAAGCTCCTGAACAAATTTGGCAATTTAAATGATACAAAAAACGCATCGGAAACCAGCCCGGCGCCCAAATAATTTGCCAACACTACATCACGGAAAAACCCCGTAATTCTGCTGATTAGCGTCCATCCGCCAAAAGTTGTTACTGATTTTAATAAAGACATTTTATCCCTGGACAAATCATTAAAACAAGTGCATTATAATTTAGAATAGAAAATAAATCCAACCGATTTTTTTATTACTTGCATTTTTTTGTTGACAAAACTTTTAAATATTGAGATAATAGACAAAAAAGAAGAATAAGAATGTGATTTTAGGAGAATTTCAATGAGTAAGTTACTAACAGCTGAGGCGGCAAAAAAAGTATTTTCGACCGAGGCCGGACATGAATTCTTTAAAAAGGGTAATGTCCACTATTTATCTTATGGCGACAAAGATGCCAAAGACCCCTCACGTGCGCCTATCAGCAATCATCAATGGAGTGGTTCCAAAGATTCCATTGATCCGGTAGCTGCTTTACGTACGGTTCAAAATGCCGAAGCTGAAATTGTTTCCAAATCAAAAAACGGATTACAAAGATAAATCACATCCTCTCCCTATATTAAAAGCACCGCATGGTAGCGGTGCTTTTATTTTTTATAGCAATTAGCTACATCTATCATCATCGGTATAGTCGTTTTTTCAACAATCTCCGGATTCTGGTAAAAATCGCGCAAATATCTTTTCAATTCCATTTGTATTATATTGGGTTTACCAAATTTTTCTTGATAACGTCTTGTAAATCCGCCTTTTCCCGTATAACCGGGATAATTAACTATTGTCCTTAAATCATACTTTTCCAAAATAGCAATTATATCTTCCAAATATGGATATCCTTTAGCCTCATGTTCATATATTCCTAAGCAAACATCATATTCTATATCTTGATTAAACCCATGTACATCAACAAAAAAATGTTTTTCCAGCCCCTTGTTTGTTACATAATCTGAAATTAACACTTTTTCATTTACATATTTACTCCTAATAAGCGTAGATGTTTCTGTCTTTTCGCCAACATATTCAACTATTGCACCTGTATATAAATCTGCAGGCTTCTCTTTTTTATTAACAAAGCTCTTTGTTGCATGCGGAGCAGACAAAATAAGTTTTGATTTTCGATCCGTATACTTAAATACTTCAGGATATTCTTCTTTTCCGTAAGAATTGTTATTCATATAAAAAGCATTATATTCTTTTAATTTATTTATCATTTATCTTCTTTCAAAAAGAAAGCCCCTCCAAGAGGGGCTTTCTCTAGTTTTACTGATTATTTTCTGTTCTTAACCGGCATAGCTTCCGGAGCTTTTGCCTCAGGATTGTCGATAAACTCGGCAACCGGCTTTTTCCAAACTTTTGGCTTTGGCTTAACTTCTGGGAATGCCTTGCCGCAAATCTCAACGCCCAAACTGCGCATTGCGGTTTCCATTGGCAAGAACAAGTGTGCACCGTCCGGCGCTCTGTGAGCAATACCGGTTACACGTCCTTTGTTATCAACTAAAACTCCGCCGATAACCGTTCCTTGATTGAAGCTGTCAATCATAATCTCGGCCGCACCATCCTGAGTATAGCGATAGCTGTTAACTTTTTCGCTTTCTGCCATACAATCGGTACCATTACCTACCGGCTTTAAGCCTACAAATTGATAGCTGTCTTTACCGACTGCCGGCAATTCCAAATTCAATCCCAACGGAGTATACTCGGCGGCCTCGCCCAATACCAACAACGCTGTGTTGCGACGTGGGTTAGCACGGAACGCCTTGGCTGACATTGTCTTGCCGCTTGCTGTTTCAACCGTATATTGGTTATTGCTGCGGTCTATCAAATCAGCCGATGTCATCACAAATTGTTCTGAAATCAACAGACCTGCACCCTCAACTCCTTTGGCATTTTTAATCTTAACAACGGAATTTCTCATTTTGCAGACATCTTCCGTAGTCATATTATCAATATCTGCTCTTTCAACAATACAGAGTTTATCGGCCTCAAATATTGCACTTGAAACAACAGGTTCCGGAGTTTCAATCTTAACTTCATCAACAGCGGCCGAACCTGTTGAAACCACACCGAAATCTTCAACCACTTTAGGCTGACAAATTCCGCTAGCCTTTTGAGCTTCCATGATAATTCTTCTCTGCTGTTCAATTTCTTCAGGAGAAAGTCTTACCTTCAACTGATCCTCAAAACCTGGTTGATATTGCAGATTGTTAGAAGCATCGGCAAATGCGCGCTGAACCAAAACGGTCTCGCCGTTATATTCGCCACCTTCAAGTTTTCCGTAACCTTTGGTTTCGCCTTTCCACAAAACATTGGTTTTGCTGACGTCCATAAGTCTCCAAACTACTGTAATCTCTGAAGAGCCACTGCGACTGTTTTCCATTCTGACATCGCCCCAGTTATATTCATCGCAAACATCAAGGAACAAATCAGTAATTTCAGCAGTCAAAACATATTCCGGCAACGGACTATTTTCATCAATACACTCTTGCATATTTACAATTTTGTAGCAGTCTGAAACCATATCGGTAAAGATTTCGTTGAAGTTCATATCCTTCTCTACCAAACGACCTTCGTTCAAAACGGTATTCTTGGCATTTCTGCGGCAACCAAAAATTCTGAAACGATATTTGCCCAAATTACGTGAATAGGTCTTATTATCGCCGTTACGATTAATTCTGAAGTCAACCCATTCCATGCTGATTGGTGCAAACAATGAACAATCGCGGATTGTCGGCTCAACGGTGCGTTTCTTTACGCACGGCTTTGGAGCCGGTTCCGGTTTCGGCTGTTTACATTTTGTGCAAGATCCTTTCTTTTTGCATCTGGTGCAACTGCCGCTTTCCAAGATTGTACCTTTTTTCATGCAACTCTTGCAACTTCCGCTTTCCAGAATTGTGCCTTTCTTCATACAGCTCTTGCAGCTTCCGCTTTCCAGAATTGTGCCTTTCTTCATGCAACTCTTGCAGCTTCCACCTGGGAAAATAGCTCCGCTGTTATGAACTTTTTCAGCTTGAGCCTGTTGCTTAGCACTGCATGGGCATGAAGACTGCGGAGCAACCACTTGTGCATTGATTTGTGCACCTACGCCATAATTTCCCGAACAATTGCATGGAGCAGGCATTGGAGCCGGAATAGTTGCATAAGTAGTTGCCGGAACATATGCCGGAGCCGGAACATATGCCGGAGCCGGAACATATGCCGGAGCCGGAATAGTAACCGGTGCTGATACTGGAACGCCCCCGTTACAATTGCAATTACAATTGCACGGAGCCGGCATTGCCGCCGGAGCTGGCATCGGAGCCGGAATCTGCGCATGAGACACATATTTTTGTTTGCAACTCTGACAAGGCTCGCTATTAAAAATAGTACCTTTTTTCAAACAGCTTTTGCATGATGCACCACCGAAAATGCTTCCATTTTTGTTTCTTGAATGGCAATCACGTCCACCGAAAATGCTTCCGTCACGGCAAGGCTCATCACCGAAAGCAATTTGTCTTTCCGAGCGAGATGACATAACAAACTCGGGACCATTGTTCGGTTTTGCGCCACGTGTTTCCGTGCATGTTGACACTCTGTTGCGCATAGAAACTTCAACATCGTCAAGTGGTTTTAAGTGTTTGTTTTGATAAGTGCTTACATTGGGGATAAAAGCAACTTTTTTGGGAGCCGGACGAACAAATTTCGCTTGTTGAACAGGCATTTCCGGTGCCGGTACATACGCCGGTTTCGGAGCAGAGCAGTCATAATTCTTGACTACAGGTTGTATAATTTCCGGTTTATAACCCGAATTTTTCACAAAACGTGGAGCTTGTTCCTCAAGCCTTTCGTTACAAGCGGCACAGGCTGCATTGGCAGACTTGGCGGTCCAAAACATACCGCTCACCACCAGCGCCATCAGCAGTGTTTTTGATATTTTCTTAAACATTGTTCGTCATCTCCTAAATCTTATATTCCGGCACTTTCCAGCGCATGGATAGTGCCTCGGCTATGTGTATCTTATGCAATTTAATCTCATTTTGCAAGTCCGCAATTGTTCTTGCTAACTTTAAAGTGCGATTATACCCTCTGGCTGACAATTTTACACGATTCGCATAATTTATCAATAGTTCTTTTGCCTCGCTGTCCATAATTGCCGCTTCCTCAAGCATATCACCGCTTAGCTCGGAATTTGTGTGCAAATCTTTTCTCCCGAAACGGTCAAATCTGTCTTGTTGCAGTTCTCGGGCGGCTACCACGCGCTTACGAATATCGGCGCTACTTTCTCCTGCCGCAACTTTTGACATATCCCACGGGCTCACTGCCGGCACTTCGATTTGAATATCTATTCTGTCCAGCAACGGACCCGAAATTTTTGCCTGATATTCTTGCGCACATTTAGGAGCTCTCGGGCACTCACGGGCAGTATTGCCTAAATGTCCACAACGACAAGGGTTCATTGCCGCAATCAGTTGAATTTTTGCCGGAAATTCGACATGTGAGCTCACTCTCGAAATATTAATTCTGCCATTTTCTAACGGTTGCCTTAATGCTTCAAGTGTCGATCGTGCAAACTCCGGCAACTCGTCCAAAAACAAAACTCCGTTATTAGCCAACGAAATTTCTCCCGGTCTTGCCGGTCTTCCGCCGCCGACCAAAGCCGGTGTTGAGGCACTATGGTGCGGGGAACGGAAAGGTCTCACAAAGCTCAGTTTATCCCCCTTAAATTCTCCGGCAATTGACGCAACCATACTGGTTTCTATTGCCTCGCCTTTTGTCATCAAGGGTAAAATTGTCGGCATTCTTGCCGCCAACATTGATTTTCCGGCTCCCGGAGGACCAACCATAATCAAATTATGCCCGCCTGCCGCCGCAATCTCCATTGCCCGCTTAGCGCTCTCCTGACCTTTAACGTCCTTCATATCAAGTTCGCTTGTTGTTTCAGCCATAACCTGCGCTGTTGGCGGTTCTATAACCGTCTCACCTTTCAAAAAGGCTATCAATTCCGCTAAATTTCTGGCCGGAACAATATTTTTTGCATCACTCCAAGCGGCTTCTCCGCCCTGCTCATACGGACATATAAAGCCTACCCCTGTTTTTTGGGCTCTGATCGCCGCCGGCAATACCCCGTCAACTTTAATGATTGCACCGTCCAACCCGACCTCGCCGACTGCAATATATTCTGATAATTTTTCTTGCTTTATCAACCCCATACCACACAAAAGTCCTAAAGCCAGCGGCAAATCATAGTGAGTTCCTTCTTTCAAAATATCGGCAGGAGCCAAATTAATCGTAATCCGCTTTGCCGGCAACTTGAGTCCGAGCGAGAAGAGAGCCGCCCTGATACGCTCTCGGCTTTCGGCAACCGCCTTATCCGGTAGTCCGACAATTGTAAAAGCCGGCATTCCCGACAAAATCTGCACTTGAACTTCTACATCAAGAATTTCCAAACCGTTAAAGGCGACCGTCTTCACTCTTGACAGCATTCATCACCACCTTGGCGCAGTTTCGCCATCACGCCAACGTCTGGTCGGATACGTCCCCGACTTCAAAAAATCATAGTTTGCAATGCCTCTCGGTAAGTCCTCAACCCGCTTAAAACAAGTCTGTTCCAGTGCCCATGCACATTCTTCAGCACTCACCATGGGCGTATCTTGGCAACACGCCAACTCACCGGTTTTTTGGTTGACCAAAAAAATTGTAGATTGCGTATTATACGGACGGTTGCCGAGTACAACCACCTCCGCCTCGTTCTCGCAGTCCTCTTCTGACATCCAAACTGCATCATCGTATGCGCAACCAGTCATAAAAAACAACAAAAACAATGCGCAAACAAAAATATTATGTTTCATTTTTTAACCCTTTGAAACCCTAGTTTTTTCAAAGAATAAATGTTTTTATTTACCTTTGCAATAAATTAAATCGGTTTATTACCAAAAAAAGCTTGCCAAATTAAAGTTTTATTGTATATTAGCGGACGTCCCTTGCCGGAGTCCGTACTTCGGCTATACATTAACCTCCCTTAGCAATAAGGGGTTTTGTTGAGAATCCATAAGGAGTTTATATATGCAAAAATATGAAAGCGTGCTGATTGCACGTCAGGATCTCGGCGCTTCACAAGTAAATAACATTGTATCAGAACTTTCTGATGTTATCAAAAAAGAAGGCGGCGAGGTTGTAAGAGTTGATAACTGGGGTCTTAAGACCTTGGCTTATCGCATCAAGAAAAACCGCAAAGGACATTACGTATTGATGAACATTTCAGCTCCGGCTTCTGCCATTGCTGAATATGAGCGTGTTATGCGCTTTAACGAAGACATCATTCGTTATATGACCTTAAAAGTTGACGAGTTCTGTGAAGGACTTTCATCTTCTGAAGACAAAGAACCAGTTGAAGAAGCGGAGTAATAGACCATGGCAAATAAACAAACTTTCTTTAAAAAGAAAAAAGGCTGCCCGTTTTCAGGTGAAGATGGAATGGTTATCGACTATAAAGACGTAAAACTCTTGAGCCGTTACATTTCTGAAAAAGGCAAAATCATTCCAAGTCGTATTACTAACGTTTCTGCCAAAAAGCAGAGAGAATTGGCTCGCGCCATCAAACGCGCCCGCTACATTGCTCTTCTTCCTTTTGTCGCTGATTAAGGAGAAAAGAAATGGAAGTAATTCTTTTGGAACATGTAAACAAATTGGGTAAAATGGGTGATAAAGTTACCGTAAAGAACGGTTATGCCCGTAACTACCTTTTGCCTGCAAAAAAGGCTCTTCGTGCAACCGAAGCCAATCTGGCTGTTTATGAAAAACAAAAAGCTGAGCTCGAAGCTCACAACAAAGCTTTGTTGGAAAACGCCACCAAGCAGGCTGCTGATCTCCAAGGTTTCAAAGTTGTTTTGATTCGTCAAGCGGCTGAAACCGGTCAGCTTTATGGTTCAGTAAGCATTCGCGATATTGCCGCCGCTATGAAAGAGGCCGGCAAGAATGTTGAGCGTCGTTTTATTTCTTTGGAACGTCCGATTAAAGACCTCGGTGTTTACCGCGTAAACATCAATCTTCACCCGGAAGTCAGCCAGGAAATCTTGGTTAACGTTGCTCGTACTGAAGATGAAGCCAAAAAACAGGAAAACAATTTTAACAAATAATTGCTGTTTTTTTATAAAAGCCCCGCTTCGGCGGGGTTTTTTGTTGTTGTTTTTTCTATAACTTTTATATTGACAATATTATTTTTTCCTCTTATAAGAAACCCACAATAACCGAGAACTCTGTATAAAACAGAGCTTTAAATAACTATAATAAACCGGAGAATATAAAATGAAACGTACATATCAACCTTCAAAAATCGTAAGAGCCCGTCGTCACGGCTTTCGCACTCGTATGGCTACTCAAGGTGGACGCAAAGTATTGGCTGCCCGCAGAGCCAGAGGACGTGCAAAATTGTCAGCCTAGTTAAGGCTCTTTGCCAATGCCATCTTTTTCGGTATTAAAAAAACGCCGTGATTTTGTAAAAATCACAAAACACGGAGAGAGTGTGGCTACTTCAAGTCTGGTTCTTCAGGCTGCTCCCAGTAATTTATCCGAACCCGTATCACACCCGAGGATCGGTTACACCACCACCAAAAAGATAGGCAAGGCTCACATCCGCAATCGTTGTCGTCGCAGACTGAGAGCTGCGGCGGCATTGTTTTTTGACAAACTGGCATTGCCTGATTTTGACTATGTGCTGATTGCTCGCTATACCACCGCAGATGTTGCTTTTTCCACCATATGCCATGATTTACAATATGCTCTTCAAAAAATCAATCGCCGTTTTATGCCGGAGAGTGCCGATGACACTGCAAAAAATAATACGCCTGCCGCTAATCCTGCTGATTAAATTTTATCAAAAATGCATTTCACCGCTGATGCCTAACGTCTGTCGCTACCAACCGACATGCTCACAATATATGATTGAGGCCATTGAAATCCACGGTGTTATTAAAGGCATTTATCTCGGCACCAAACGCATTTTGCGTTGCCACCCGTGGGGCGGAAGCGGCTTTGATCCGGTTCCTCCCAAAGCTGAACATAAACACAGATAAAAACTTGCAATACTGACAAATACTGCTATATTCAAACCAATTCAATCAACTGATGGGAATTTTTTCTGATGAAAGACGAATTAAAAAGTTTCTATGCCGCTGTTTTGCTGTCTTTAGCGGTAATTTTTGTATGTAATTTCTTTTTTGCCGGACGTAAACCTGCTCAGCAAGCCGTTGTTGAACCTCAGCCTGCCGTCAGTACCGAAAACACTGCAATCACAAAGCAATCTTCTGCACCGCAAACCGCAAATGCATCGGTTGAAGAAGTTTTGCAATCGTCCCCGCGAATTTTTCTTTCAAACAATTCTCTTCAAGGCTCAATCCGTATTGCCGGCAACCGCATTGACAACCTTTGGCTCAAAAAATACAAACAAACATTAGAGCCCGACAGTCCTGATGTTGAGCTTTTTGCTCCGGCCAAAACGACCAACCCTTATTATGCCGAATTTGGCTGGTTATCTTCAGACAAAAACCTCAAACTCCCTACTGCCGATACCATTTGGACGGTAAAAGGACAATCACTTACACCGACAACACCACTAACTCTTGAATGGAACAACGGTCAAGGTCTGCGCTTTATTACTCAAATCAGCATTGATGAACACTACATGTTCAGCATTAACCAATCTGTAGAAAACAACACATCATCGCCGATCACCGTTTATCCCTACGGCTTAATTGCCCGTAACAACGAACAAAGCGCCCGAAGCGGTGTTGTTCACGAAGGCATGATCGGTGTTTTTAATGATGAATTGGAAGAAATTAAATATTCTGACTTAAAGAAAGAAGCTAAAAAATTTGAAACCACCAAAGGGTGGCTCGGTTTTTCGGATCGTTATTGGTTTTCTGCCTTTATTCTTAATGGTCAGCAACCATCAAACATTACCTTCAGCAAAAATGACAGCCTTTATCAGGCCGATTTTGTCGGCTCGCCATTGACCGTTGCCGCCGGAAGCATTGCCACTTCACAACAAATGCTCTACGCCGGCGCCAAAGAAATAAAACTTTTGGATAAATACACTAAAGAGCTCAACATTAACAAGTTTGATTTGGCTGTTGATTTCGGTTGGTACTACTTTTTAACCAAGCCGTTTTTCTACATTTTGGATTATCTCTATAAAATCATCGGTAACATGGGGTGGGCAATTTTGCTCTTTGCCGCACTGCTTCGCTTTGCCATGTTCCCGATTGCCAACAAGTCATATGAAAACATGGCTAAAATGAAAAAACTGCAACCCAAACTGCGTGAATTACAGGAAAAATACGCCGACGACAAACGCAAGGCTCAACAGGAAACTCTCCTTCTTTATCAAAAAGAAAAAATTAATCCGGCTTCTGGCTGTCTGCCGATGTTTATCCAAATCCCTGTATTTTTCTCACTTTACAAAGTGTTGAATATTGCTATCGAAATCCGTCATGCTCCATTCATCGGGTGGATAAAAGACCTTTCTGCACCTGATCCGCTGACCATTTCGACTTGGTCACACTTGCCGATTCCCGGCATTTTGGATATTGGTGTTTGGCCGATAGTAATGGGCTTGACCATGTTTATCCAACAAAAGATGAACCCGGCTCCGACCAACAAAGATCAAGCTCGTGCTTTTGCTATGATGCCGTTTATCTTTACCTTTATGATGGGGCACTTTGCTGCCGGTCTTGTAATTTACTGGTCTTTCAGTAACCTGCTTTCTATTTTGCAACAACGAGCCATTCTTTATAAGAACAAGGACTAAACCATGGACAGTGCGACACCTCGCTACACAGAAACCCAAATCAGCGCCGGTAAAAACCTTTTTACCTCTGATTGCTCTTTTATGTTAGGTGTTGCTTCCCTAAGTCAACTTCCGCCTGATAATGTCCTTGATGAGATTGCCTTTGCCGGACGTTCCAATGTCGGAAAATCCAGCCTGATTAACGCCCTCACCGGTCGCAAGACTTTGGCCAAAACATCTAATACCCCTGGGCGCACTCAACAATTAAATTATTTTAATTTGGCTGACCAGCTATATATTGTTGACATGCCCGGCTACGGCTTTGCTCAAGCTCCGGATTCGCTCGTTAAAAAATGGCAAAAAATGATTTTTGCTTATCTGCAGGGACGTGTAAACTTAAAGCGTGTCTTTTTGCTGATAGATTCGCGCCACGGTATCAAAAAGGTTGATTCTGAAATTATGGAAATGCTTGATAAAGCCGCCGTCAACTACCAAATTGTTTTGACCAAAACCGACAAGATTTCCGCAGTCGAGTTAGCCAAAGTCATCAACGAAACCAATAAAATAATCAAAGAGCATGCCGCCGCTCATATCAACCTTATTGCCACCAGTTCTGAAAAAAATCGCGGAATTGATGAATTGCGTGCCGAAATCGCCGGAATTTTAAAATAGAAAATTAGACAAAAAAATATTGTCTATTCACATAAAATTTGCTACTATAATGTCATAAGCAACGCCTCGGAGATTTACATGGAAAAAAATCAGGGCACAGAAAAAGGTATGGTAATTTTTGATATTGACGGTGTAGTTAATAGCTTTTCCAACCACCGTTTTTATTACAATTTTATGCGCCAATCCATAAAAGGCCTCGCCAAAGTACGAGGTCATCGTGCGCTCGCCGTTCAACTGCCCGAAATACGAAAGATAGGCGGTCCTAATGCAATGTTTGCTTTTGCTCACCAATACTGCGGCGATGGGCAAGCTTTTGACAAATTCTCTCGCGACCTTATTAAAAACCTTAATTTTGACCAAATCAACCATGATCCGTCGCTATGCAAATTTATCAAAAGATTGAGCAACTATGGCGACCTTGCTGTGCGTAGTGATGGTCTCACTCCTATTGCCGCCGCAGCGTGGATGCGGGTAGTTGAAAACAAATCAGATGCCGAAATCAAAAAAGAAATTTTATTCTCCCCGAAACAATCAACAACAACTCGATATATCGATGACAAACCGGTGCTTGTCAGCGGTATTGATGACAATGGCATGAGAACCAAGACCGACGTTCAAAGCTGGCTTGATTTTGCCGAACGTAATAAATGCGATCTCCATCAATCTGTACTTTTGGACGACAGTCGGGAAAACCTCAAAATTGCCAAAGAACTGGGCATGACAACTATCCACATCAGCAAACTTGACAGTTTGCTAAAATCTTCCGTATTCGGTTGCGGATTGTCCGACATTATCGGGGACCGTATGTCAGATTCGCTTAAACGTTGCAAACTAACCTGCGGAAAAAATGTTGACGCCCGCACTTTGTTCCGTGTACTCTTAAAACAACCTAATCGCATTGGTAAATTTAACAGATTTACATACAACAGCAGATAATTTTTGGGAAGACACCTAATGAACAAAAAAGTTGAACAGCGCATAGACAATATCGAAAACGCTAATTTTATAATTTTAAACTTAATCCAAAAACTCTCGGTTTTATCCCAAAATTGTGATGAAACCACTGCTCAAACTTACAAACAGCAGATTCTCCAGTTGCAAAAAGACCTCAAACATCTGGATAATCCTCAAATTTTTGCTAAAGTACAAAACACATATATGCCATACTTAAAACAGTTATTGGAGACCGATAAATGACCGAATACGCCCCACTTCTCTCACCTAAAGAACACGAAAAATGGGTTAACGAGTTAATTATTCCGACTTTTACACAAGGTCGCTCCCCCGCAAAAAATCCGACATTTATTTTAATTACCGGACAACCGGGCGCCGGAAAAAGCTATTCTTCACATCGCTATGCTCAAGAACACCTTGAACAAACTCCGGTACTTTTTGGCGCTGACGACATCAGAGCCTTACACCCTCAAGCCGAGGAAATCATGCGCACCGACCGCGCTAACTATCCGTTTATTACCAAAAAAGATTCCGGCTTAGCCCGAGCCAAGCTCCTCGATTACTGTTTTCAACATGGCTACAATATTGTTGTTGAAAGTATTCTTTCCAGCAAGGATGACTATAAAATGCCGACGCTTCTTCAGGCTCGTGAACAGGGTTATCGGGTTGAGTGTGCAGCACTTGCTGTACACCGCAGTATCAGCGAAGTTTCAATTTTCTGGCGACAGGAAGAACAGCTCGCCATCACTAAAGAAATCGGCTTTCCCCCAACTCTCGAGATTCATGATCAGGTTTATTCATGGTTACCACACATTTTGGCCAACATGAACGACTATCATACCGTTGACAAGCTCAGCATTTACACTCGTTCATACCAATGCTACTATGACAGCGATGTAGATCCGAAAGACCCGATTTATATAAAACAACGCATGAAAGAAGGGCGCAACAGCTACCTCAACCTTGAAGACATGAGCGATGTTGCCATCAAATGGCGGGAAGTATTGCGTATGATGGTAGCACGCGGTGCCTCTCAAAAAGAAATTGACAACGTTCGTGAACTAAGCGCCAACTTTATGAAAAACTCAGGACTTACCATGTCTTCTGAATTCAGAAATTACTCGGCTTTGCTTGATCAAATTAAACGAGGCGGCAGAGACTGATGAAAAAGACATTTTATATTTTTCGCCACGGACAAAGCAGCTACAACCTCGCCGGACGCACACAGGGACAAACCAACGATTCGGTCTTGACCGAACTCGGACAACAGCAGGCTATCCAAGTCGGACAAAGACTGCAAGACAAGCATATAGAGCTCATTTTATGCTCGCCTTTGGTTCGTGCACGCCAAACTGCAGAGCTGGTCAATCGCAGTCTTAATGTCCCGATTATCTACGACAACCGCTTTATTGAGGTCAACGTTGGAGAAATAGAAGGCTTGCACTATACTGAAATAATGGAAAAATATGGCGAAAAATACCAGCAATGGCGCAGTTCTGATCAACAATTTGAAAACTTGCGTTTTAATGGCGGAGAAAGCAAAAAAGAAGTCCGCCAACGTGTTTTTGCTGGTTTGCAGGAATACGCCGAACAATCACCTTACTCCGTGATTGCTGTTTCTTCTCACGGCATCATGCTGACACAACTGTTTATTGCTTTGGGAGAAAAAGCCGTAGATATCCCCAACGGCTCAATTTTACAGCTCGAATACCAAGACAATTCATGGAAAATCATCGGACTTATATAATCTGGTTTTGTATCGAATTGAACGAACTCACAAGTTCGAAGCCCGCCAAATTTAAAAACATAAAACCCCTCTTTAATCGAGGGGTTCATAATGGCGCGCTCGGCGGATGGCCGAACTCACAAGTTCGAAGCCCGCCGGATTTAAAAACATAAAACCCCTCTTTAATCGAGGGGTTCATAATGGCGCGCTCGGCGGACGGCCGCAGAAAAAATTGCTCTAACGCAGTTTTTTCAAGGAGACACAATGAGGCTTGATTTTGTAAGCAAGATTTCATCGAAGCGAAACAAAATCTTTAGCCGGAATTGAACGAACTCACAAGTTCGAAGCCCGCCAAATTTAAAAACATAAAACCCCTCTTTAATCGAGGGGTTCATAATGGCGCGCTCGGCGGATGGCCGGGGGGTTATAATGGCGCGCTCGGCGGGATTCGAACTCACAACCTTCTGATCCGTAGTCAGATGCTCTATCCAATTGAGCTACGAGCGCATTATTTTGCGTTACGCACACCTTAATACATTCTTTTATTTTTTTTTGCAAGCAAAATTTAAACAAATTTAATTTTTTTCGGTTATTCTTAGCTACATAGACGTACTTTATGGTTACGCCCTCAAAATTTTCTTTACAAAAACAAAGAAAAGTGTAAAAAATCATTAGGTCAAGAATTTAATTTTTTTGAATAAAAGGTAATTAATTATATGAAAAACGTTATCATCAAAGCATTTGCAACCATATGCGCACTTGGGCTTTCAGCTTGTGCTTCCGACAACCAGGGATATCCGGCTTTGCTCGGAACAGATTCGCAGGAAAACATTTATGCCAACAGTTCCAACGTTGTAAACGGTTCTTACACCGGCACTTTTGTCGGACAAAGAGTCGCCACTTTCCGTCAGGAATTAAAGCAACTCAATCAGGCTCAAAGATCCAACCAAAAAGAGCTTGATAAAATTAGCTCAAACATCTCGAAAAATGCCCGCTTGTACCAAAAAACCATCTCATCTGTTCAAAACAAACTGCAAGCCGGCACCACTCCGGGCAACCCGAATATGTATGCAATGTTGCAACAGGCACAAGGCAATGTACAAAACATGTTTGCCAATGCCAATGCTCTTGAAAATCTTTCAACCAAGACCGCAACAACTCTGACTTCGGTTAATTACCTTGAAAATTCAATTTCTGCTGCATTTGATATTTCAGGCGCAGTTGATGAAGACCACAAACAACTGCGTGAACTTCAGAGTGAAGCCATGGCATTAGCTCAAAAGGCATCATCCCTTAACGAAAATGTTTCAAGCGCCGCTAATTTCCAGCAACAAAATGCTGTTCAGTCCAGCCAGGAAATCAACGCCTTGCACGACAGCGTTAGAACCGGCGGCAATTCTGTTTCTTTTTCACGTTCGACCCCTCGCCGCAACATGAAATTCAACAAACCATTTGCCGCAAACGCCGGTTTTTCTCCACGTCCTGCACCGGCAATGCGCACATCGGGAATGCCTCTGTTTTCCGTCCGTTTTAACGACAATAATGTTGAATACAGAGACGGTCTCAGATCTGCTGTAGCATCAGCATTAAACCGCAAGTCTAATGCAGTATTTGATATTGTTGCTACCTCAACTGAAGTTGACCAAAACCGTGCACAAAATTATGCAACAAAAATCATGAACGAAGTTGTTAGCTTGGGCGTTAATCCCTCCAATGTTAATTTGAACGCTCGCATCAGCGAAAATAATCGTGTTCCTGAGGTTCTGCTTTTTGTAAGATAAAAACTTTTATTCAATCAAAAAACTCCGGAACAAAATCCGGAGTTTTTTATTTTAGTCTTTTCCGAGATTCGTATCTTTATTTACATACATTGCCATAATCACACCAAAACTTGCCATCACCGACAGCATCACCGTTCCGCCGTACGAAATCATCGGCAATGGTACGCCCACTACCGGAATCAACCCCAGCACCATCGCAATATTAATAAAGACGTATAAAAAGTAATTTGTAGTCAATCCGATAATCGTCAATTTTCCGAAATAACTCGTAGTCTTCAGTGCAAACGAATAACTGTACAGCAAAATCAAAAAGTTAATAATCACCACCGCCAGTGCACCAATAATCCCGAACTCTTCCGACAGCATCGTAAAAATAAAATCAGTATGCTTTTCTGGCAAAAAGTTAAGATGACTTTGCGTACCGCTCAAAAAACCTTTTCCGAACACCCCGCCTGAACCCAATGCAATTTTAGACTGCATAATGTGATATCCGGCCCCCAGAGGATCACGTTCGGGGTTAAGAAAAGTAAGCACCCTTTGTCTTTGATAGTCGTGCAAAAAATGCCAAGCTATCGGCATCAAAGCCGTAACGCCGGCTCCGACGGCAACAAACTTCCAAATTTGAACACCTACCACAAACAAAATCACTCCTGTTGTCATCAACAGCATCATGCCGGTACCCAAATCAGGTTGTACCATAATCAAGCCCGCCGGAACCAATGCCATTAAAATCGGTGGAATAATTCCTCGAATTGTTTCTATATTTTGTAATGTTGTTGAGTGAAAATATTTTGCCAATGCCAACACCAACGCAATTTTCATCAGTTCTGAAGGTTGCAACTTCATAAACCCTAGGTTTATCCATCTTGTAGCGCCCATTCCCGTGTATCCGGCCACTTGAACCACAATCAACAGTAATAATGTTGCGGCATAAAAATAATAAGCATAGTGCAAAAACACTTTTATGTCGACAAACACTAAAACTCCCATAAAAGCTGCACCCATTGCAAACCTTACGACATGCTTCAGCGCCCATACATTCCAATCACCATTAGCAGCCGAATACAACATAAGCACACCGACTGCCGCCAACACAGATATAAAAAAGAAATAGGTAAAATTGATATTATTCCACTTTTCCTTAAAAGTAAGATTCGGATTATGAAATCCTATTTTATAAAACTTATACACTTACTCTTTCTCCTCATCCAAAATCAGCGCTTCTTTCAATAACTTTGAGGCTATCGGAGCGGCCACGCTCGAGCCGCCACCCCCGTGTTCAACCAACACGGCGACTGCATATTTTGGGTTATCGTGCGGGGCATAGCCGACAAACAATGCGTGGTTACGATATTTCCACGGCGTATCTTCTTGTCTGACAATACCGGTTTGGCGCTCTTTCATTGTAATTCTTTTAACTTGGGTTGTTCCGGTTTTACCGCACATTTTTTTACCATTATAATCAAATGCCGACATCAATGCTGTTCCACCGGGGCGATTAACCACGCTACACATACCTTCTTTTACCAATGCCATATGCGCAGGATTAATTCCCATATCCTTAAATTTGGCAATTTTTTTGGGGCTTACTTTGGTCAAACTTGGTTCAACCATTTTACCACCATTGGCGATTCTTGCCGTCATCACCGCCAATTGTATCGGCGTGGTCAAAACATATCCTTGTCCGATTCCCGCAATCAGAGTTTCACCGCCTTGCCACGGCTCACCCAAATTTGCCAACTTCCAAGCCTTATCCGGAATAACGCCGGATTTTTCGTCATCAAACTTTAATGCCGTCTGTGCACCCAAACCGAAACGCCGTGCCATCGCAGCAATTTTATCGATTCCGACACGATGAGCAACTTCATAAAAATAAACATCGCACGAGTGTTGCAAAGCTTCTACCACATTCAATGCTCCATGTCCCGGCTTTTTCCAGCAGTGGAACAAATGGTTGCCGAAATTTATTTTTCCATTGCAACCAACTTTGGTGTCTTTTGTAATTACACCGGCATCAAGAGCCGCCAAAGCTACCATCATCTTAAATGTAGACCCCGGAGAATACCTGCCGGCAATCGCCTTATTAATCAGCGGTTGTTTTTCATCATATAACAAAACATTATACAAATCCTGACTTACACCTTGCACAAAGTCATTTGAATCATACGAAGGCATAGAAATAAACGTCAAAATTTCGCCACTGTTAACGTCCATCAAAACCGCTGCTCCACTCTGCTCGCCAAACAACTCATATGCTTTTTGTTGCAAACGGCTGTCCAATGTCAGGTTGAGCGGTTTTCCCGCTTCTCCGTCTTCTCTTTCAATTTCTTTCATAATCCTGCCGACAGCATTAACCTCGAGCTTAAGGTTACCGCCCTTGCCGCGTAATGTTCTCTCATACCGTTTTTCCAAACCGATTTTACCGATTTTAAACCCCGGTGTTTCTAACAACGGATCGCTGTCTTTTTTCAAATCGTCTTCCGAAACAGCCGCCACATACCCCAAAACATGCGCAGTCTGCTTACCGAAAGGATATCTCCGGCTCAAGCCGTCATCAACGACTACTCCTGACATTTCACGAGTTGCCAACAAAATTTTTGAAACTTCTTCCCAGTTTAGCCCTTCTTTTAATTTTATCGGCACAAAACGACGATATCTCTTCAAATCTCGACGCACTCTTGCTTCTTCTTTATCGCTGAGCGGCATAAGTTTTTTGAATTGATTTATTGTCTTATCAACGCTGTTTGTCTGTTCTGCTACCAGCATTGCCTGAAAATTTTGTTTGTTATCGGCAAGCGGTACACCGTTGCGATCATAAATAACCCCGCGCGGCGGCACTAAAATTCGTGAAGAAATTCTGTTTTCTTCTGACATTGTTTTATATTTATCGGCTTCATAAACCTGTAAATAAAACAGTCTTGTTACAATAACCAATAACAGCAACAACTGGATTCCACCCCAAACCAGTGTTCGTAAAATCAAAACTTTACCTTTGCTGTTATCTCTGTTCATCAGTCTTCGTCCTGCAGGCAAGCATTAACTATAAGCGCATTTATTCCTCCAAATACCGGATAAAGCGCTACGCTGATTAAATATGAAAAAATCAAACTTTTCAGCGGTAAAAAGTCCGCATAATAAATCGAGGTCAACAACCATCCCGACAGCATTGATACCGGCAAAAGCAATGCCAAGCCGATCCATAAAATTTCAAAAGTTTTATCATTAATATATTTAGATATTTTGGTAACCGACAAATACATGACCAAATACATAAACAAGTGGATTCCTAGCGGAGCTACGGACAAAATATCAGAAATAACTCCTAATATAAAAATAGACATCAGCGAAAACAAATCAGAACGATACGCTGTCCAAAAATACACACACATCAAACCGAGCATAGGTCTTGCATTAGCGCTAATTTCTGACCTGAGAGGAATAAACGAAACCATAAGCCACAGCACCGAAACAAACAGCGGCAACCATCTTAACAGCCAACTTGTCAGAGCTTCATTCCACCCTTCTCTCATTAGCGTCTGCCCTCATAAACTTCATCAGCCGGATCGGGCAACTTATAATCTACAATCATAACATACTCAAGACGCGACAAATTATTAGCCGGCTCAATTTTTGCCCCGCTTTTGCTGACCGAGGCAATCTTGCCCACCGGCAGTCCCACCGGGAACACTCCGCCAATACCTGAAGTAATAACTTTATCTCCGACTTTCAGCTCTGCATCCAACGGCAAAAACACCATCTCCGGCCAAATATCATTTTGACCGACCATCATGCCTCTCACACGAGAACTCTCTATCATTACTGAAATTTTTGAATTAATATTATTAATCAACGCAATCTTTGCATAACGTGACCCCACGTCTTCCACACGACCGACAACGCCTTTATCGCTTATGGCGACCTGCCCTTTTTCAACATGATTATTTTCACCGACATACACGGTCAGCGAATGCGCAAACGCTGTTCCTTCCTGTGCCACGACTTTTGCCGTTATAAAATCAGCCTTTGGTGGCACAACATAATTCAACATGTCTGAAAGAATTTTATTTTCTACCTCAAGGGCACGATTTTTTGCATTCGCAATTATCAGTTTATGGTTTTCTTCACGTAAGGCTTGATTTTCAAGGTCAATTTTACGCAGACTTCTCAAATAGTCATATCCGTTCAGCAACATACTGGCCGGCATAACCAAAATTTCAGTAATCGGAGTAACAATTTCTTCTGCGGTTGTAGAGGTTTTTTCTATCAGCGCATTGTTAGTTTTGTTCAGCAACATAAACACAAAAACCAACACAAACAATACTGCAATTGCAGATTTTTTAATTGTTCTCCGCAATCTGCTTAAATGCAAAAAAAGAACTCTCCGTCTTCTTACCACCGCTTTATTCCCGAAAATCGTACAACTATGTTAGTAACTAACACATAAAACCGCCGCTGGCAAACAAAAATCCTCTTATTTCCACGCTATTTAAAATCAAAAGAGGGGCTTTGACGTCCCTCTTTTTCCGATTATTTTTATTGTTTTTTATCAAGCCCTTGTAAGATAAAATCACTTATCGTCGTAACATAAAACGACGGATCCCCGATTGGTTCTCCCTCGGCAATCTTGGCCTGATCAAGCAAAACTTTTGCAATTTTCTCAATCTCCGATTTCTTCGTTTTATCTTCTGTCATCTCGCTCATTTTAATAATCAGAGGATGATACGGGTTCAGTTCCAAAATTCGTGTAGAATTAAACGCCGTCTGCTGTTGATGGCTGCGCATCAATCGTTCCAAGTGTATGCTCATCTGTCCGTTTTCAACCGTCAAACTTGCCGGAGACGATGTCAGTCTTTCCGTAACCGAAACTTTTCCGATTTCGTCCTTAAACAGCTCGGACATTTGTTTTACCAACTTATCCAAACTGCCTTCGTCAGCTTTTGGTTCTTTACGCTCAATCTTAAAATCCAAATCGGCTTGAGCAATGTGTTTAATCGGTTTTCCTTTATAATTCGGCAAAGTCTGTGTCCAGAACTCATCTATCGGGTCAACCAGCAACAACACTTCCAGTCCTTTTTGCTTAAAGGCTTCCAATTGCGGATTGTTTGCCAAAACCTTTACGTCATCGCCGGTAATATAATAAATATCCTTCTGTTCCGGCTGCATTCTTTCAATATACCCATCAAGTGTCGTCAACTTTTCCGCATCGTGTGTGGAACTAAACAACGACAATCCGGCAACTTCTTCTCTGTTGGCAAAATCTTCATAAATCCCTTCTTTAAACGCCATGCCGAAATTATTCCAAAACTTAATATAGTCATCATAATTTTCAGCCCGTTTTTTCAAATCCTTAAGCAGTCTTCCGACAATACCGTGCTTAATTTTTGCAATCAATGCATTTTGCTGTAACATTTCACGAGAAATATTCAGCGGCAAATCTGATGAATCAACGATTCCCTTTATAAACCGCAAATAATTCGGCATTAACTCTTCAACCTTATCAGATACAAACACCCTGTTCACATAGAGTTTCAAACCTTGTTTTTGATCGGGTTGGAACAAATCCGCCGGTTGAGTCGAGGGAATAAATAGCAGGGAAGTATATTCAATGTTTCCTTCTGCCTTAAAGTGCAACGTCAACCACGGATCATCAAAATTGTGAGAAATATGCTGATAAAAATCTTTATACTGTTCTTGAGTAATCTCACTCTTATTTCTCGTCCACAAAGCCGAGCCGGTATTTATTGTTTCATCGCCCGCCTCACCCATGTTGAGTACAATCGGATAATTAATATGGTCAGAGTAAGTACGCACCAAATGTCTTATGTAAATTGTATCGGTAAAATTCATATCTTCAGCTTTGAGATAAAGTTTTATCTCCGTACCGATTCCGTCCTTTTCGGCTTCTTCAATTTCAAACCCGTCGATTCCGTTTGAAATCCATTTATATGCTTGAGTCTCACCGGCTTTTTTAGTAACGATTTCAACCTTATCAGCAACCATAAATGCCGAATAGAATCCGACGCCGAATTGACCGATCAAATCTGCAGCCGAGCCGTTTTCTTTCATACTGGCTACAAACTCCGAAGTACCCGATTTTGCAATTGTTCCGAGATGATTTATTAAATCATCTTTATTCATGCCTATTCCGTTATCGGAAATTGTTAACGTGTTTGCCTTATCATCAGGTTTTAAAACAATTTTCAGTTCCCCGTTGCCTTTGGCAATATCAGGTTTGCTTAACATTAAATATTTTAACTTATCGCAGGCATCAGACGCATTGGAAATAAGTTCGCGTAAAAAGATATATTTTTCGGAATACAACGAATTGACAACAATGTTCAACATCTTGTTGACTTCTGCCTGAAAATTCATTTTTTCACTCATTTTCATCTCCCGTAACATTCATTGTTTATTATATGGGGAGCAAAAAATCCTTTCGCAAGTATGTTTGTTATTTTTTTGCTTGATTTTATCTTAAATATGTTTAGATTTAGGGCTGAAAATAATAACAAGGAGATAAACCATGGTTTCTGTTGTTAATGACAGCTGCGTAAAATGCAAATCTTGCGCCGACGTATGCCCTGTTGATGCTTTTCACGAAGGTGATACCCAATTGGTAGTTGATCCCGATACCTGCATCAGCTGTGGTGTTTGCATTTCTGAATGCCCGCAAGAAGCTATCAGCCCTGAAGAAGAAGCTGATCCGAAATGGGTTGCATTCAACGCTGAAAACGCCAAAAACTGGCCGAATGCTAATGAATAAAATAAAAAACCGCTCGAAAATGAGCGGTTTTTTTATTGCTTGTCATTATTTTATATGCACCGTGTGCAAAATATTGGTGCGACCTTTTATCCCCAACGGGAAACCGCCGGTAATAATTATATGGTCGCCATGGTGAACCAACCCGCTGTCCAAAGCAGCCTGAACAGCATTATCTTCAAACTTATCAAAGCTCGAAAAATGAGACTTTTTAATCATCGGGCGTGCTCCCCACACCAACGCCAGTTTGCACGCAACTTTTTCATCAGGCGTAAGCGCAATAATCGGAATATTCGGTCGTTCTCTGGCGATTAAAAACGTTGTTTTTCCCGAGGTCGTATAGGTAACAACTGCCGCAACCTTCAAAACTTTAGATATCTCATTGGCCGCATAAGCAATTGAGTCTTCCTCTCCTATGCAGAAACTTACACCTTGATTCTTTTTAATGTTTTGGAAAAACTGGGGATCAGCCTCAACTTGTGTGATGATTTTGTTCATCATTTTAACTGCTTCAACCGGATATTTTCCGACAGCAGTTTCTGCCGAAAGCATAACCGCATCACAACCGTCATAAACCGCCGTTGCCACATCAGAAACCTCTGCTCGTGTTGGGGTTGGTTTTTCAATCATTGATTCCAACATCTGAGTTGCCACAATTACCGGTCGTGCAAACTTGCGGCAGGCACTGACTATTTTTTTCTGCAGAACCGGAACGGTTTGCAACGGACACTCAACCCCCAAGTCTCCTCGTGCCACCATAATTGCATCTGACAAATGAATAATCTCGTCAAGTTCTTCGATTGCACTCGGTTTTTCAAGTTTGGAAATAATCATTGCTTTATCGCCAATCAGTTTTCTGGCTTCTTTTACATCTTCAACTGATTGCACAAATGACAAACAAACCCAGTCTACCCCGAGTTTCAAAGCAAATTTCAAATCCTCTTTGTCTTTTTCGGTAATTGCCGAAATCGGTAACTTAATATTCGGCAAGTTCACGCCCTTATGGCTTGATAACTCGCCGCCGACTTTAACTGTTGTTACTGCACTGTTTGCGGTTTTTGACTTAATCTTCAGTACAATATTGCCATCATTCAGCAACAGCTCATCACCGACCTTAATTGCGGCAAAAATTTCTTTATGTGGCAAAGTAACACGCTCTTTGGTGCCGAGTTCATCTTTCATATCCAAAACAAATCGCTGTCCTTCTTCAAGAACAACTTTATTATCCCTAAACTCTCCGACACGCAACTTTGGTCCCTGCATATCAGCCACAACTGCAATATAGCGACCTTTTTGCTTTGCCAGTTTGCGCACAACATTCAGTCGCTGCTTATGCTCCTTGTGTGTACCATGACTAAAATTAAAACGAAAAGCATCAACTCCGGCATCAATTAATTCGGCGATTTTTTCGTCACTTGCCGTCGCCGGTCCGATTGTTGCCAAGATACGCGTACATGTATTTTTCGGCATACTTTTTCCCTAAAAAATTTATGTTATACTCAGTATTCAATATAAGGTTTAATTTTTGGTAAAGTGCAAATTTATTTCTTGTCAAAACATATCGCTTTTGCTAATCTCTCTAACAATATTTTTAATGATAGAAGGAGAAAAAAATGACCGAAGTTGGAGGAATTGCCACCGACCGTTTACGCTCACTGATTGAACGTATTGAGCGCCTTGAAGAAGAAAAAAAAGCCCTTGGTGGCGATATTCGTGATATTTACGCCGAGGCAAAATCTGCCGGTTTTGACGTAAAAATCATGCGCACCATCATTAAACTGCGTAAAATGAACGCCAGCGACCGTGAAGAACAGGAATACCTGCTCGACACTTACCGCAAAGCCTTGGATTTATAATTTTAATATTACTCCGACAATACCGCCGAGTATAATATATAACACGGGGTGCAATTTCACAAAGTGGATTGCGCCCCAAAATATTATTGCAATAAAAATTGTTATCGGACTAATCAAGACCATTTTTCCCAGCTCGATTCCCGCAAACAAAATCATTGCAATTGAGGCCGGATGCACCGCATACATCAAATTGTTAAACATCGGCGATTGGCGATACCTGTCTAAAATTTTTGCGACTATTATAACAATAATCAACGACGGCAAAACCAATCCGATTGTCGCCACGATTCCCCCTAAAACACCCGCCGTCTTAAAACCAACATAAGTTGCCATATTAACACCTATTGGTCCGGGAGACGATTCGGAAACCGCTATCATATCAATCAATTCTTGGGGACTGAACCACCCGTATTTTGATGACAAATCAAACAAAAACGGAACCGTTACCAAACCGCCCCCCAAAGCAAACAGTCCTATTTTTAAAAATTCAAAAAACAACAAAAACCAAATCATGCTGCTTTACCTTTCCGCAAAAACAGTCCCAAAACCGCCGCTCCGCAAACAACCCACACCGGCGACAAGGAAACCGCCAACATTAATCCGACAACCGCAACAAAAATTGCCAACTGATATCTGTCTTTAATATTTTTTCTGCCCATATTTAACACAATATCCGCAATCAACGCCGTAACCACAACGCGGATTCCCGTAAAGGCATGTAATACGTATTCATTGTTCAGAAACAGACTTATAACTCCTGCCAAAATCAAAATGATAATCAATGATGGGGTAATCACACCCATCGTCGCCGCTATTGCCCCTTTTACTCCGGCCATTTTATATCCCGTAAAAGTTGAGACATTTACCGCAATAATCCCCGGCGTGCATTGCCCTATGGCATAATAATCAACCACCTCTTTTTCTTTAAGCCACTTTTTGCGTTCCACCACCTCTGTTTGTAACAATGGCAATATTGCAGCACCACCACCGAACATAAACATACCGATTTTGAAAAACGTTATAAAAAGTTTGAATATCATTTTTATTTTTCCTGACCGTTTCAAAACACATTATTGCCATTATATACAAATAAGCTTTCTCAATTATTAAACAGGAGCAAAAATGCTTATCGGTGTAATAAAAGAAACCATTGAACACGAAAATCGGGTAGCAATAACCCCCGATATTGCCAAAAAATTAACCGCTGATGGTCTTCAAATCATTATTGAAAAAAATGCCGGATTCTCTGCCGGATATTCTGACGAACAATATATTCTGAGCGGAGCGAAAATATGCGATTCCCAGCAACAAATATGTGCAACCTGCAATGTTCTTTTCAAAATTTGGGCTCCGTCAAATCAAGAATGTTCGTGGCTTGAAAATTCACCACTCATAATTGCCGATTTTCGGCGTGCCGATAATTTTTTATGCCGCACATTCCGTGCATTTGCCCTCAACAAAATTCCACGCATTTCACGTGCTCAAAGCATGGATATTTTGTCTTCTCAAGACAACCTCAGCGGCTACAAAGCAGCTCTTCTTGCCATAAATTTATCCAACCGCTGTGCTCCGTTGCTGATTACGTCTGCCGGAACACTTGCCCCACTCAAAATTTTGATTTTCGGTCTCGGTGTATGCGGGCTTCAGGCTGCTGCAACCGCCAAGCGCTTAGGGGCAAAAGTTTATGCCACTGACATTCGTGCGGAAACCAAAGAACAATCATTATCCGTCGGAGCAGTATTTCTCGATTCGATAACCGATTTTACAGGTTATGACATTATCATCACCTGCGCCGGAACTTTTCCGCATGCTCCTGTTATAATTACTCCGGCCATATTTGATACCATTTCTGAATCAACAATTTTGATTGACGTCAGCGGCAACATCGATTCCTCAATTTTCTCTCCTAATCTTTTTCGCGAGCACAATCTTCCGTCAAAAATTGCCAATTCCGCAAGCACGCTTTTTGCCAACAACATCTACAATTTTTTTCGCCTTATCTATGACTTTTCTGCCCAAAATTTTAATCTTGATTTTCAAGATGAGATTATAAGTGCCACCTATATTGGAGAAAAAGCTGATGATTGATTTAAGTATTCTGCTGGTAATTTTTGTTCTGTCCTCTTTCATCGGATATTTTGTGGTTCTTGGCGTAACTCCTGTTTTATATTCACCGTTTATGAGTATATCTAATGCTGTTTCCGGCATAATAATCATCGGTGCCATCACCGCCCGCGGATCCGATTTTTGGAATTTTCTTGCTGTTTTTCTCGCCTCAATCAACATTTTCGGAGGCTTTGCCGTGTCATCTCGCATGCTTTCCATGTTCAAAAAAAAGGAGCATAAAAATTGAATTTAATTTATATTTATCTTTTGTGTATTTGCGCCGTAATTCTCGGAATACGCTTTATGTCATCACCCCAAACCGCATCGCTCGGTGCCGGAGTCAGCGGTTTTGCTATGTTTCTGGCAATCGTTTCTGACTTTGTGCCCGTTCCCCAAAATGCACTGTATTTAATATCCGCAATCATCTTAGGTGCATTAACCGGCTCACTGTTAGGTTCAAAAATCAAAATAACTTCTCTACCGCAAATGGTTGCACTCTTAAACGGACTTGGCGGCGGAGCAGTTGTATGCATTGCCATTGGCGATATGCATATCTTTTCTTTTGCCTTAGTCATCGGTAGTATCATCGGAGCAATAACTTTTTCCGGCTCAGCCGTTGCTTTTGGTAAACTGCAAGGATTTTTGCCAACTTTTAATTTTCGACTTTTAAATCCAATGGTTTTAAATTCCTTATTTCTCTGTATCATTGCCTTTTTTACAATAATGCTGCACCACCAAATCCCCCCTGTATATTTCTCAGCATTGCTTGTTTTTTCATTTTTCTGGGGTATTTTTATGGTTATGCCCATTGGCGGAGCCGATATGCCGATTATCATTTCGATTCTCAATGCTCTCTCCGGCTGGACATCAGTTGCCGTCGGATTCGCACAGCAAAATATTCTGTTAATTGCTGTCGGCTCAATCATCGGTATCGGCGGCATATTTTTGGCCCGAATTATGATTAAAGCCACAAACACATCATTATTAAAATTGCTTAACCGTCCCGCCACTGGCACAATAGCTGAGCACACACACAAACAAAATGCTCAAACCATTAGCGCCCAAGATGCCGCTTTTATTATGAAAAACGCTGACAAAATTATTATTGTTCCTGGTTTCGGTATGGCTGCCGCATCTGCCCAGCACGCCCTTAAAAATATGGGCAACATATTACGCAACAAGTTCTCTGTTGATGTCAAATATGCTATACACCCCGTAGCAGGACGCATGCCTGGACACATGAATGTTCTGCTTGCCGAAGCCGATGTTGACTATGAGGAAGTTTTTGAACTTGATGACATTAACCGAGAATTTTCTGAAACCGATATCGCCTATGTAATCGGCGCTAATGACATAACTAACCCCGATGCCATCAACAATCCTCAATCTGTACTATATGGTATGCCTATACTGGATGTTCAAAAAGCCAAAACCGTTATTTTTGTAAAACGCTCTCTCAGCAGCGGATATTCAGGCGTTGAAAACCCGTTGTTTTTTGCTCCCAACACTTTCATGTTGTACGGAGATGCAAAAAAAATGACCGAAGAGGTTGATAAATTTTTAGAACAGTAGAGCGCCCATTATCATCAACGCCAATAAACCATAAAGAATTACACCCTTGGGATACATAAATGCCACACGAAAATCTGCTCCCGAAGGCACTGCGTTTTCTATAATTATCGTTTGCAACAACACATATAAAATATAGTTAACCGCAGTTAAACGCATTGTCGGCAAAAAATACCTGTTTAAATAAAACCCGACAAACAACAGCAACAGAGGAGCCATTGCCGATGGCACCGCATTATAGAATCTGACATTACGAAAACCAACACTGCCCATTACATATCCGCCGTCCAAACTCCTTTTCGGAAAAAGCGTAAAGTTGCATGGTCTCGCATTCAAAATCAGTCCGACAGAATAGTGCATCAACTCGTGCAAAGCCGTCCCCGGAACATTAACCAAAGCCGTTGCCCACATACTGCTGTATGTATGATATTTAAGACGCACCAAAACTATCACCAGCAAAATCAAAAAGAACCGGTTATTTGCCAGCAAATTCAAAACTTCCGGACTGTTTATCCACCGGTTGAACCCATAAAACAGCTGTTGCAAAAATTCCATTTATTCTTTCTCCAAAAGAGTTATGCCGGCCAAGAATGTATTAACAAAAATCCGACACATATTTTTACCTGATTGCTCGTCAAGTGTACCCGATGCCAACATTGCGCTCAAACCGAACAAACCCGTTTCAAGCACATTTTTCATCACTTTGCAGCGGCTGCGTCCGAGCTTGGAAAACAGCTTTTCAAAACTCTCGGTTGTCAAACCAAACAATCTGAACAACCGCTTTTTATAACTTGTTGTCAATTTATAGTCTTTTCTGTTCAAATGGAACAAGTACAGCAACAACCAAAGTTCCTTATTCTGCGAAACAAACTTGGTAAATGTTTCTATCATTACATTAAGATTATAATAGCTGTCATTTTTATAATCAGCCACATACAATTTTTCTGCCAATTCGTGCAAAGTTATCTCATTTTGTTCGGCAACAAAATCATCCATGCTGTTAAACTGGTTATAGATGGTTCCGATTGAACAGCCCGAAGCTTCCGACAGCTTGCGTGCCGTCAAAAAATCCTGACCTTTGCTTTTTACCAATTCTCTGCCGGCAACAAGCAATTTTTGATGAATTTCTTCTCTGATATTCTGCATGTTTTCGCATTCTTAATAAAATTTTTGCAATTTAAGAGTATGATATATCAATTATGAACAGTGTTCAATTTTTTTATCTCACAAGAGGATAATTTCATGAAAAAAATATGTTTTGCTCTGATTTTATGCATAACACCTTTTATTGCCTGTGCTCAAGATACTGATGACTTTTTCAAACAAGCAATGACTGTTGTTGACGAGGTAAAACCTGAAGAAACTGCTGATCAGGCAAAAAACAAAGCCAGCAGCCTGCTTGATACCAAGGCTCCCGTAATCAAAATAGAAGGCGAGCACTCTGTTCTGCCGTTTCGCTTTGAGCGTGAAGATGTTTCCTTGGGCGATCTCCCTCTTGAAACCAGTGCCGTCCGCCCTAACGTTGCAGTCATTGATAAAATTGTAACCAAATACGGCGAAGGTCCTTTCGGGCTCTCATGGGGCGGAACTTATAACCAAATCAAATCTCTTGGTGTAAACATGGAAAGAACCGAAATCAAAGACTACCCTAACAGTTTTTTAGCTACAAAATTGCCCAAGAATCTCCCCGATATCAGCAAGGTTGCCGTCTCTTTCGGAGAGGACAATCTCTTATGGCGTATTTTAGCATATAGCACTCCGGTTCAGGATTCGCCTGATGCCGCAAACGCTTTGATGCTCTATAACAAATATTACAAACTGCTCTCGCACAAATACGGCAATCCTCAACAATTTTTTACCCCAAAAATCACTATTGTTGAAAAGACCGTAAAAGACGAAATGGGACGAGACAAGATTGAAACCAGCCGTGTTGAAGAACCCATCGGGGGCAAAAACTTTTTATCCGAACTGCAAAGCGGCGAAGCAACGCTTTATTCTACCTTTGAGGACCAAAAGGTTGGGGCTGCATTAGCTATTGGCGTTGACGGCGACGGAAAAAGTTATATTATAATCGATTTTACAAACCTGGAAATTTTCAGAGAACGCGAACAAAGTGCTCTCAACGCACTATAGTTGAAGGAATAAAGAACATGACTAAAGTATGCTTTTGTGGAATCTCCGGCAACGGCATGAGTCCGCTCGCCCAAATTTTAAGCCTTAAAGGCTATGACGTCTACGGTTCAGACCGCAGTTTTGATGTCGGACGCGATGCCGACAGACGTCAGGCGCTTGAAGACATGGGCATAAAAATTGTTCCTCAAAACGGTAGCTCCATCACCAAAGATATGGAGGTTTACGTTTCTGCAGCACTTGATGAAACCAACCCCGACGTTAAAGCCGCTTTACAACTGGGTATTCCTGTCAAAAAACGCTCTGACTTGTTGGCACAGGTCTTTTCTGAATACAAATATGGCATTGCCGTCGGCGGAACATCGGGCAAAACCACCACCACCGCAATGATCGGATACATACTCAATACTCTGAACAAAAAACCTTGTATGATAAACGGCGGAATGCTTCGCAATTATGAAAAACAAAAAGGCATTTCTAACTTTATTTACAATACTGAAGATATTTGTGTTATTGAGGCTGACGAAAGCGACGGATCAATCTGTAAATATTACCCGAGTGTCGGAATTATCAACAACATTTCTCACGACCACACTTCTATGGAAAAATTGCAGGAATACTTCCTGACCTTTGCTTCACACGTTAAAGAGGCGCTCATCATTAATTACGATTGCGAACTTACTCGCAACATAAAACATGCTAACGCCATAACTTTTTCAACCGTAAATCCTTCCGCCGACTTTTACGCTGACAACATCAAATTCAACGCCGAGGGACTCGAATATTCTTTCCGCGGACAAAACTTCCGCCTCAAATTATTTGGCGCCTTCAACGTATCTAATGCCTTGGCTGCCATTGCCGCCTGCACTCAAGCCGGAGTTGATCCTCTTGCCGCCGCCAAGACATTGGAAGGATTTTTAGGCATTCAGCGCCGCTTGGAAATTGTCGGCACAACCAAAACCAACATCACATTAATTGACGACTTTGCTCACAATCCCAGCAAAATCGGTTCATCTTTAGGGGCCTTAAAAGAATACGACGGAAGACTTATTGTAATGTACCAATCACATAGTGCTTTTTCTGCCCAAAACACCGGGCACGAGGTTGCAGAAGTCGTTGCCAAAACTCTCGGACCCGATGACATCTTTTTAATGCCTGAAGTTTATATGCTTAACCCCGAAACCGACAAAGGTATTACCGCTGCTAACATTATCAACGACATCAAATCTTTTGGTTTTAAGAACGCCTATTTTCTTAAAACACAAAGCGCCGTTCACGATTACATTGCCCAAAACGCCAAAGCCGGAGACCGCGTGGTTATAATGGGCGCCAGAGACAACACACTCCCAACCTTCAGCCGTAATTTGCTAAAAGAACTGTAATTTGTAAGTTAATTAATACAGCAGGTTTAGGAGATAAGCAAAATTTGCTTTGCTCAATTGCCATAGCAAATCCTGATACGCCACAAAACCTGCCCAGCTTTTGGAATTGAAAGCTAACAGGCTTCCGAACACCCACATATTTGCCCCCGGTAAAAATGCGCAACAAAAAGGATAGCCCACTTCTTTCAGGTCAGTCTGTTTATCGTGAATTTGTGATATCACCGTATCTACATAATATCCAACAAAATATCCGAAAAACAAACTCATCATCCAATTAGCCGGCATTACTCGTAAATAAATTGAAACACCTATCATATAAATAAAACAAAAAAGCGGAAAGAAATACGGCGCAATCACAATCAGCCAATTACCTTTCCCGACAAAGCCCATCGAACCTCCGGAATTATCTTCCGCAACTCGAATATGCTTTACCGAATGAAGGGTTAAAATTGCAAAAAAACTGTGAGTAAGCTCATGAGCAATAATCTGCATCGAGGTTTTAGCACCTGAATCCAGCGTCATCGATCCGACAAAATAAGTAAAAAATCCACCGACTAAGGCCAAAAAGTAATAGTTTCGGAAATTAAAATAATCAAACGACTGACAAACCGCCGGCACAATCCACACTGTGCAGAATGCGGCCGGCCATTTTAATGTGTTTATTATTTTATCTAAAACATCGCTCATGTTTTATGATTATAAAATAAAATTTATTAAAATCATCAAAATTAAATCATATGTTAACATTCATGATATACAATTACGATAGAAATATTTATCGGAAGGTTTACACGATGAAAGACACTTTTGATTTTATAATCAACGACGAAGACGAAGTTATGTTGTTGCTTTATGCTCGAGAAGGAGATCCCAAAGACCCTGTCATTGAAATCAACCCTTCTGACAACACAGCTGTTTTGCACCGCAATAACGAAGACGAAATCATGCTTCAGGACGTTCCTGATCAAGTTATAGACAGTCTCCACGATGCCGATTCGCTCCTTGTTTGCGAGCTCAGCCGCGAGGAAAAAGAAGAAGACTCAAAGATTGTCCGTGCATATGAAGCTGATGTAAGTTTATAAATTACTTTGCTAATTTATTATCTAACCGCTCTTCTTCAAATCCTGCCGGATCTTGATGAATTATAACCTGTGACTTAGGGTACAATTCTTTTATTTTGCTTTCAGCAATATCAGTAAACCGATGCGCTTCATACAACGGTAGATTTCCGTCGAGCTCAAGATGCAACTCAAACATATAAATTCCGCCGGAATCACGGCTTCTCAAGTCGTGCACGCCACGACAAAAATCACACCCTTTGACTGCTGCAATAACTTTTTCTCTAACCTCGTCCGGCAACTCTTTATCCAACAGCAACGCTACTGCTTCTTTGGCTATTTTATACGCATTGTGCAATAAATATACTGAAACAAAAACCGCCGCCAACGGATCAAACCATTCTATTCCGAAAAACTTTACCACAACCAGACTCAGAATAATTGCCGCATTTGATGCTATATCAACCACATAATGAGCACTATCTGCCTCAACGGCAAGTGAGTCGGTCTTTTTTGCCACATATTGCTGAAAACATACCACCGCAATCGTACACACCAAGCTAAAAATCATTATTCCGATACCAAAAGCCGTATCAACCAGCACCGCCGGATTAATAAACCTGTTAACACCTTCATAAATAACAAAAAGCCCTGAACCGGCAACAAAAGCCGACTGCACCAATGCGCTCAACGCCTCAATTTTTCCAAAACCGTACCTATGACCAAAACTCGCCGGTAACGATGAAAAGCGCACCGCAACCAACGATATTGCCGACGCAAAAATATCAGAAATACTGTCAACTAATGATGATAAAATAGCCAACGACCCCGTGTACAGCGACGCAACAATCTTTACCAACATCAACATCAAGGCCAAAACTATACCAGCTGATGCCGCTATGTGCTTGAGCTGATTATCGCTCACGTTTTTTAGAAGTTTTAACCACATTATTTATTTCCTCAAATTGCTTTGCACCTATTTTGTAGTAGCATTTTTGAACAACTTTTTCAAAACGCTGCAAATGTCCGTCGCCAGAATTTTCTATATTGCCATACTTTACATATATATTTCCGTCATGCTTAAAAAATTCAATGCCAACCCGAACATCATTTTCAGCAAATACTTTCAAATCCATAATCTTCGAGCCCTTCGGTTTTCCGACATAACGCTCCTCAAACTCTGTGCCTAACAAATCTTTTGTCATCGTCAATGTTCTGTTCAGATTTGTATTATCATTAAAGCTCATCAACCTGCCAAAGCGCAAATTCCACAAACTTCCATAAGTCCAGGCTGTCTCATTTAAGGTCATATCAATAAAATCGGCTCGCACCATCCATACTTGGAATTCGTTCTTAAACCTGATGTATGCCGCACGTCCGCCACGACCGATATCAATATCATACTTACCCAAATAAAATTCTGCGTTCACTTCGTTGCCTGTAAACAGCTGAACTTTTACTCCCTCAGTCTCTTTGTTATCTGAAGTCATCAGACCGAAAGCGCTCAAATTTTCAATACGATTCGATTTCTTTTCATAATAAGTCATTTGTGCAATCGTCGTCAAAAGTCTGCGGATTCGCTCTTGATATACTGCCAGACACGGCTCGCCGTCCAAAACCCATTCTCCGTCAACATCTTCAAAACTTAAAACTTTATCCTGCTGACTCAAAACCACCTTATCTACTTTGGCTAAATTACTATCTAAATCAACAAAAACTTTTTTATTTTCAAAGTTTGACCAATCACCTCGGTTAGCATAATACACCGAGATCAAACCGGCACTCATTGCCAATAGTGTAATACCACTCACAATCTTGAATTCACGGTTGATTGCCAGTCTGAAACGGCAACCTCGTTCTCCCTTATGCTTCAGCAAAGCACGCATTAACAATACCGCCAATATAAGTAGCGGTACGGCCGCTATGTTTAGCAACTTAATTGCAAATGCACTTCTGTTCACGTCATCGTGCATATTTTGCCGGATAAATCGCAAATCATCAACCAGGGACTGTAGTTTTTGCCTTGTACCGGCAATCAACGCCAACTCATCAGGTGTAAAATTATCCCGTTCCTCAAAGTTTCTTTTTGCCGTAATTTCATTAAGGCTTTCTTTTGTTTGATAAATCTTATCAAAAATTTCGTGTTCCTTAATCTGAAAATCCAGCAAATTTTGTTTTCTGCGACTTTCCAAATCCTCAAATATTCTGCTTTTCGGACTGTGTCCGCGCAAATCTATAAGCGCCTCATCACCGCTCAAATAATCAAGCGAATTCAAAATAAAATTAGCGTTATCATAGAGTGGAATAAAATAGTTGTTCTCGAGCAATGTTATACTTTTGCTCCAAAAAGAATCATAAGCAAAATCAGTGTCGGCAACCACTATAACTTCAAACGGAAACTTTTTATTTTTGCTCTTTAATAACGCTGCCAAAACCTTTAATTTATTAATCGGCTTAAATCTTCCCAACAAAACATCAGGACTGGTGCCGTCATAAACCACGTTTGACGACATAACGCCCGAGTTTTTTCCGCCTACAATCAACGGAATAAACTCGCTGTTATATCCGTCAGGAACCAATAGTGATGCCGAGGCAAACAATATTGATTGCAAATTTCGGGTAACCTTAAAATCAGGATTCATACAATTGTTGGGCAACGCAAACTGTACTACATCTTGTGTAAAAATCGGATTCGTTGAATAATTTTTTGTGGCATCAACGGTTATTGAGTTTTCAAGATCAACAACCACCATCTCATCAAACATTCTAAAGCCCCAAAACTTTTCCAACCCGCTCAAATCAGACGGCGAAAACTCAATGTTTCTTGAAGAAAAAATTCTTTGTGCTTCAGCGGCTGTGTCCATCAACACCAGCGCCTTTCCACCGTGTTGAGAATACCTTTTAATTTCGTTTACCATCTCCGCACTGAGTTTTTGCGGATGTACCAACATTAAAACATCAACTTTAGGCAAATCATCCGGTGATTTTATTACAATCACATTATAAAATCTTCTTATCTCATCAACTATATGCCATTGCGGAGAAACATAGCCGTAATCCTGTCCGGTTTCAAATATCGGCAACCCGCTGATTAACCCTACAGTTTTTTTCTTATGCAGAAGCTCATATATTTTCTCAATTAAGTCCTGTTCCAAAAAGGACCGTCTCTCCGTCGGAAAATACGAAATCACCTGTTTATTATCCGTAGCATCCGCAAAAACAAGTCCCATAAAACCGTTTTGGCTTATATCAATCATCGGTATTGGTTGCAGCTTATCGGCAATAGCCGCATCTTCTTCTGCTGTCAGCGGCTCCGGATTATAAATTCTATAACTGAATTTGTCCGGCTCCAAGTTTTGAAATCTTTGCAACAGCAATCGAATTTTATCATACATATCTCTTATTTCCGGATTCCTCTGTCCCAATATCGGAGAATAATACAGTTTTGCCGTAATTTTTTCCGGAATAGAGCTTAAAACCGCCTTAGATGAAGGTGTTAATGTATAAATTTTTTCTTCAGTAAAATCATATTGCCATGTACGCAAAAAACGGTTTGAAAGCATATTCAATCCCGCAAATGCAAGCAACAACAATACTGCGACCATGGTATAATAGCTTGACTGTGTCGACTTTAACCACCTTGATGTTCCGGACGTTTTAAAACTGACAATCATTACGCTCAAAGCATTAAACAATATGATAATTGATGTCGCAAAAACTAAAAAACGACCTTCCAACAAACCTCTTACGACCTGTCCGAAATGAGTCAAAAAACTAAAAGACGCAACCGTGTCAACAATCACCGCCGGAGCAAACATTCTGAAAAAACCGAGCACATATTCAACACCGCTCAAAAAGAACAAAAAATTTGCTACTACTGACAACACCAACGCCACTACTTGATTTTTTGTAAGCGCTGACATTGTTTGCGATATCGCCAACATGCAACCTGACAAAATAAGACTGCCCAAGTAACTGACCAAAATAACTTTATTATCCGGCGTACCTAAATAGTTTACTGTAATTATAAAAGGAAAAGTCAGCACCAGCGCAACCAAAACAAAAATCCACGAGGCCAAAAACTTTCCCCACACCAACGTATTAATTCCTACCGGCATGGTAACAATTTGCACCACGGTTTTATTTCTGAACTCCTCCGACCACAACCTCATGGCAATACCGGGAATAAACAATAAATATAACCAAGGATGAAAAGCAAACATCGGAGATAAGTCGGCAATTCCGCGTTCTACAAAATGCCCGAAATATACAGCAAAAGATCCGTTAAGCACCAAAAAAGTTACCAAATAAACATAGGCCAGCGGCGACACAAAATACCGCAAAAGCTCGTTTTTAGTAACCACAAAAAGCTTTTTCATGCCTGTTCTCCCTTATCCCCTGCTAACTTAAAAAAGACTTCTTCAAGCGACTTACTCTTATACCTGCTCAAAATACTTTTTAATGTACCATCAGCAACAACTTGCCCTTGTTTCATCAGCACAATTCTGTTACAAACATCCTCGGCTTCTTCCAAAAGATGTGTAGAAATAATGATTGCCTTATTTTTACCCATTTTTGCAATCAATCCCCGCATATGCTTCTTTTGGTTCGGATCAAGTCCGTCAGTAGGTTCGTCAAGCATCAATATTGGTAAATCCGCCAACACACTTTGTGCAAAACCAACCCTGCGCTGATACCCTTTTGACAAAGTTTCAACTTTTTGATTTAAAACTTCTTCAACATTCGCCAACTGTATTGCCTGCTTTAACTGGTCATCATCAACACCGCGTAATTCGGCCATATATTTCAAAAATTGCTTTACGGTCAAATCCGCATATAAAGGAGCTCCCTCCGGCAAAAACCCGATATGCTCTTTTCCCCACAGCGGATCATCTTTTATATTTTTGCCGCATACTGAAATTTCGCCGTCGCTTGGCGACAAATATCCTGCAATCATATTCATAAGGGTAGATTTTCCGGCTCCGTTAGGTCCCAAAAGAGCAACTATTTCGCCTTCCTTAACCGTAAGACTTATGTCTTTAACCGCTTCAATTTGCCCATAATTCTTGCTAAGATTTTCAATTTTGACCAATTCTTTCGGCATTTTTGCCTCACTTTCTGCTCAACTCATATAAAACCACCGCTGCCGCAGTCGAAACATTAAGGCTTTCTACATTTTCAGCAATCGGTAAACGCACAGTAACATCACACGATTCTTCAATCAACCGGCGCATACCTTTGCCTTCACTACCCATAACCATGGCTAAACGCCCGTTTTTATCAAGTTTATCAATGTTTGTTTTAGCATAACCGTCCATACCGACAATCCAAAAGCCAGCTTTTTTCAGCTGTTCAATCGCTCTTGACAGATTCGTTACCCGACAAATCGGCATATTTTCATAGGTCCCTGCCGCAGCTTTTAGCATTGCCCCGCTTTCCTGCGGAGAATTTTTGTCTTGTACAATCATTGCTAAACTGCCAAAAGCCGCACACGACCGAACAATTGCTCCGATGTTTTGCGGATCGGTAACTTGATCCAAAATCAGCAATCGGCAATTTTCATATTTTTCTGCTTCATCGCATATGTCCTCGATTCTTGCATTTGGCAATTTTTCTGCCAGTGCAACAAAGCCCTGATGTACAGCGTCGGCAGAAACAAGCTTGTCCAACTCCCTGCGCTCAACCGCCACAATTTTACTATCGGCAATCTTCCCCTTAACTTCATTAAGGTTTTCTCTCAAACACATCACTCTGACGATTTTCCGTTTAGGATTCGCAAGTGCCGACATTACGGCGTGTCTTCCATAAATCAAAACCTGATTTTTATCTGTCATCAACATTCTCCAAAATCGCCTCGGCATCAATCAGACGATTGATTTTATAAGTCGGAACCATACCTTTATATTTTTGCTTCGGATCATAAATCAAACAATCTGCTCCATTGAGTGCCTTTGCCGTCAAGGCATCTGCTTCCCCATCGCCTATAACCAAAATTTCATTCGGTTGCGGAACTTTGCCGTCAAAAACCGCATAACAAGCCACCGGATGCGGTTTGTCGTGCTCATACTCACCTGCAGCAACGACTTTTTTAAAATATCCGGCAAACCCCAGAGCCAAAAGTTCCTCGTTAATAAATTTTGTTTTTTTATTAGTCAGCAGATAGCTTTCTACACCTGATTTTTTGCAAAAATCCAACAATTCTCTGGCGCCCGGCTGTGCAACCAAATTTTTGGTATGATATTTTTCTATATATTCGTAAAAATATTTTGCCGCCTCATCTTTTCTGCCCTTAAAAATATATCCCAACATTTCCCGATTTTGAATAGTGCTGGCAATCCTTTTCAGTTCATCATGCGACATCTTCGGCAAGCCCATTTTTTCAAAAGCATAATCATACGCCGCTGAAATTATTGCGTACGTATCAGCCAGAGTTCCGTCCCAATCAAAAACAACATACTTATATTTCACGGCAAAATCCTTTATTTTAATGATATTTTAAGCCTTAATCATTACTATTTATTTAATGATAATATCAATTCCGGAACTTTGGTCAATGGAAAATCTTGAACGTAAAGCAAAAATACAATCGTTTGTCAGCTCTTTTGCTGCAGGTGCCGAATTTAATATCAAACCTATTACATCTGATGCCTCACTGCGCAAATACTATCGAGCCACTTTTTCTAATCGTCCCGATGTCATCATTCTTGATGACGAAAAACTCTGTTGCAAAACTCCTGAGTTCGTTGAGTTATCATTTTTTTTGCGTTCTCACGGAGCCTGTGTTCCCGAGGTCTTATCTCAAAATATTGCTGAAGGATTGCTCATTCTTGAAGATTTGGGAAACAACAGCGTTCACAGCCTGCTTACACCTGATAATGAAAAAGATTTTTACCTGAAATCCGCACAAGCACTTGCTAAAGTTACCAACATTGTTGAACGACCATCATGTGCCAAAACCTTTGGCAAAAAAGAGCTTCTGCACGACATTCGCCTTTTTACCGAATGGTATATTCCTATGTCCATAGGACACCCCCTTTCTGAAAAAGACAAAAAAGATTTTCTTGATTTAATTGACACACTGTCAAATATGGCTTTCAAAGTTCCCAATCGGCTGATGCTGTGGGACTACCACATTGACAACATCATGCTTCCTCCCCACTCACAAGAATGTGCAATTATTGATTTTCAAGATGCCATGTGGGGACCCTTGACCTATGATATTGTCAGCCTGTTGGCTGCCGACCGTCGCACTGCCTCGCCCGAAACCATAACCGCAACTAAAGATGCTTTTTTTGCCATGCTTGATGGCGTTGACCGTAGCGATTTTGACGATTCGTTTGCCTTTATGTCAATGTACCGCCATATGCGAGTACTCGGACGCTTTACCACTCTTACCATGGTCAACCGCAAAGAAAAATATTTTCAATATATTCCGCAAACATGGGCAATGCTTGAACACGCTTTGCAACACCCGAAGCTCTTGCCCATAAAACAATGGGTAGACAAACATGTTCCTCCTCAAAGTCGTGTTCTTCCCTCTCGCAAACCGATTAACAGCGCCATAATTTTAGCCGCCGGTCGCGGTTCCCGTATGCAAAGCATAACTGACAACTTACCTAAGCCGTTAGTAAAAGTGGGCAACAAACCACTTATTGATTATAACTTTGAAAGATTGCTCTCTGCCAACATTGACAATATTGTTGTCAACCTCTGCTACAAAGGCGACATGATTCGCACACACTTAAACACACAATATCCTGAAATCAAGATTACTTTTTCTGAAGAAGAAACCGCACTTGAAACCGGCGGTGGCGTAAAAAATGCTCTCCCTCTACTTAAAGGAGATGCTTTTTTTGTTTGCAATAGCGATGTTTTTTTCATTGATACCGGATACAAACCCGCATTATGGAGAATGATGGACGAGTGGGATTCTCAAAAATATGACATTCTGCTTTTACTCCAACCGGTAACCGACATTTGCGGCGACAAAAACGGTGATTATCGCATAAACAGTGCCGGTATGATTGAACGAAATTTGCAAAAATCACCTGATTTTCCGTATATGTTCGGCGGCATATCCATAGTCAGCCGCAAAGTTTTTAACAATGTTGCTGAAACAAAATTTTCTTTGCGTGATTTGTTTGATGTCGCACAAAGCAACAATAAACTCGGCTTTGTTATTAATTCTGCTCAATTTTATCACGTCGGCACGCCCGAGGCTCTTGCTGCTGCTGAAGCAAAAATTAAACGGAATAAATAAAAAAGGTATTGACATCTTAGGCAAAATGCTATTATTTCTGTATGGAATTTGCAAAAGGAATATTTTTTCCTTTTATCCTCGTCTGATTTATATAATGGAGGGGTGGCAGAGCGGTCAAATGCAACGGACTGTAAATCCGTCGACTTACGTCTACGAAAGTTCGAATCTTTCCCCCTCCACCATTAAATTAAGGCAGAAACTTGAAAATAAGATTGGTTTCTTGCGGGTGTAGCTCAATGGTAGAGCAGAAGCCTTCCAAGCTTATGACGGGGGTTCGATTCCCCTCACCCGCTCCATCCTCTCTCGTTTTCAAGAAATTGGTTTAAACACAACAACAGTTTAGGAAACGAGAACAATGGCAAAAGAGAAATTCGAAAGAACAAAACCTCACTGCAACATTGGTACTATTGGTCACGTAGACCATGGTAAAACCACATTGACAGCAGCAAT
>CACWLK010000014.1 GCA_902761715.1 uncultured Rhodospirillales bacterium
CCACCCAAAAGACCTAAAGAACCTGATACAGAAGAAGAAAACAAAGAATAACTCCTGACATATGTTCAACCAAACCGCTACGGAAACGTGGCGGTTTTCTTATCTCAAACACTTTTTAATAGCATTCAGAGCATCGTGCATTCTTCCGGAAGCATATATCAGTTTTAGAGAATACTTTTCATCTATTGGTTCAAACTGTCTAAACAACCAAAACAGCTTTTTCTCAATCAAATCACAATCTTCTATAAAGGATTGAAGCATTTCATTGGTTTCTTCAACAGCATCATCCTCTTGTAAAATTTCATAGCTCACAATGTTTTTACAATGATTTCCAAGAAAATCATCCATTTCTTCACGGTTTTCAAAGAATTTATAACCTTTGCGGCTAGTAATTGTTTCAATCAATACCTTCATAACAAATCCTTGCTCTGTATATGAATATTTATGAAAAAGGTACATTTGATAAATTACAAAAAATGAAATGTAACTATTGACATTACAAAAAATATTGTTTATATGTTGTAATAGTCAATATTACAATTAGGAGAAATACAATGACTGATTATACAAATACCGATTTAGGAACATTTGAACAAATTGCCAAACTTGAGAACGGCAAAGCTTTTTTGCACGATGCTTTGAATTTAAGCAGTTGTGAAATTTCTGTTAATGTTACCCCAAAAGGATTTAAAGTTCCGTTTAATCACAAACATAAACAAAATGAAGAGGTTTATATTGTTTTGAAGGGAACAGGTATTATCACTGTTGGCGATAACAAAATCAACGTTAGAGAAGGCTCGGCTGTGAGAGTTGCAACCGGTGTTGCCAGAACAATTGAAAACACCGGTGACGGAGAATTTAGTTTTATCTGCATTCAAGCCAAAGAAGGTTCTTTAACCCAGTTTGGCTTCGGTGATGCCGAACTCTGTTAACGGAATATGCTAAATGCAGATTTCAAGCCGATTTACGATTGCTTTGCACATATTAACCGCCATTGAAACATTTAAAGACGAATATAACGTTACGAGTGAATTTTTAGCATCTTCGGTGCAGGTCAATCCGGTAATAATCCGTAATATTTTGCTGCAATTAAAGACTGCGGGGATTGTGCAAATTCCCCGTGGTCGTGCAAGCGGTAGTATCACATTGTTGAAAAAACCGGAAGAAATTAGCCTTTTAGATGTTTACAAAGCGATTGAGCCGTTGGAACATGACACTTTGTTCGCTTTTCATAAAAATCCAAACCCAAAGTGTCCGGTGGGGAAAAATATTCATAACATTTTGGATGAGCGCCTGCTTTCTGTGCAAAAGGCAATGGAGGATAAGCTTGCCGCAATGAAACTATCCGATATTTTAGATGATTTGCAAAGATTTATTTAGAAAGATATGGTTTTATAACAATACAAGCCGAGTTTAACCGCTCGGCTTTTAAATATATCTTGACATTTATACATATAGGGGGTATATGTATATTTGAACGTAATTTTTTTAACAGGAGAATAAAAATGGGAAAATGTAACAATCCGAATTGTAAATGTGAAAACTGCCAATGTGGCGAAAATTGTCAATGCGGAAAAGATGGTAAAGAATGCCAATGCGGGGAAAAATGTACTTGCGGCGATAATTGCCAATGCACCAAAGAAAATAAATGCTGCGATTCTTGCCACTGCGGCGATAATAAATAGGTAAAGCCAATGACTACACAATCAAAACCGAATCATTCGGAAAACTTGCCTCGCCTGAACCGCATTTCCGGTCAGATAGATGGAATAAAAAAGATGATAGAAGAAGAACGTTATTGTTTGGATATTGTCAATCAAATTAAAGCGGTGCGTTCTGCATTGAAAAGTGTTGAAAAAAACATTTTGCAAAAGCATATTAAACATTGTGTTGCCGCTTCATTTAAGGCTTCAAAAACAGAACAAGAACAGAAAATAAATGAGCTTATCAGCCTTTTTGATAAGTCTGATGATTAAATAAAGGGCATAAACAATGTCTGAACATATTCACATTCATCACCACCATCATAATGAGGTAACACAAAAGTCTGTTAGATTGTTGATTTTATCGTTCGCAATCAATATGCTTTTGTCTGTTGCTGAAATAATAGGAGGTATAATTTCCGGCAGTGTTTCCTTGATAGGAGATGCACTGCATAACACTTCTGATGCTTTTTCAATTTTGATTGCCGTCATTGCGTTTAAGATAGGAAACAAGAAGGCTTCGGCAAAATACACATACGGTTTCAAAAGAGCTGAAATTATAGGTGGATTTGTTAATCTGATATTGCTTTTTATATCCGGTTGCTATCTGTTGGTAGAAGGAATTGAACGGCTGATAAATCCGCAACAAATTGATGGACTGCTGATTATTTGGATTTCGGTTTTGGCGCTTATTATTGATGCCTTAACGGCAAAAATTTCGCATCATGACGCCCATCACAACAGTAATATGAAAATGGTGTTTATTCATAACTTGGCAGATGCATTCGGTTCAATCGGCGTTATTATTTCCGGCCTTTGTATTATGTGGTTTGATTTATATCGGGTTGATGGGATTGTGGCCTTGCTTATTGCTTTTTATATGATTTTTCAATCAGTGGTGTCTTTTCCGCAGATTGTAAATATCTTGATGAATGCCGCTCCTGACAACATTGATATAGAACAAGTCAAAAATTCTTTGCTTGCCATAAAAAATATCAAAAATGTGCACCATTTGCATTTATGGTGTATCAGTGAACATAATGTGGCGATTGAATGCCATATTGAAAGTGATAACAATGATATTATTGTGGAAGCAACACAGCTTTTAAAAGATAAATTCGGAATTACTCACTGCAATTTTCAGGTAGAAAATAAATCATGCGGTGAATGTTGCGATTTATAAAAATTTTTAAAGAAGGGATAGCAAAATGAAATTTGAACAAATACGCAATGCGACAATTGTTTTGGAATATGCCGATAAAAAGTTTTTGGTTGACCCATGGCTTGCGCCACAAGGTAGTAACGGTACATTCAAAGAACTTGGTATGGAAAAAGAGGTAATTTGCCCTGAACACAATGAACTTGCTATGCCGATATGTGCATTGCCGAAATCGGTTGCGGAGATATTAAACGGGGTTAATTACTATATCATCACCCATATTCATCCGGACCATATTGATATGTATCCTGATGGAACAGTCGGTAAAGATTTAAATCACAATACACCGGTTTTTGTGCAAAATAAGGACGATGCCGAAGTACTGAAAAAGTCCGGATTTACAGATGTGCAAGTTATGACGGAAAATACGCAAATCGGTGAAATTACGCTTATTAAAACACCGGCATTGCATGGCACAAAAGTTCCTTGCGGAAAGGCCAGCGGATTTATTTTGCAACATAAAAACGAAAAGTCGGTTTATGTGGCCGGAGATACGATTTTTTATGATGAAGTTCAAAAGACTTTGCAACAATATCAGCCGGAAGTTATTATTCTGAACGCTTGTGCGGCGACTTTTAATACTTTCGGACGTTTGATTATGGATGATAGTGATGTGGCAAACGTTTATGAATTGTGCCCAAATGCGAAAATTATCGCCAGCCATATGGATAATGTGGCGCATGCAACATTAAATCGCCAAACCTTAAGCGAAAAGTTACATCAGCGCAATATTGCCGATAAAATTTTAATACCTTCCGACGGCGAAATTTATCAGTTTTAATTTATAATTCAGGTAGCATACAAGCCGAGTTTAACCGCTCGGCTTTAATGTTATAAAAATTTCCCGATTCATCTCTTTGAATTTAAAAGAAAATCATGCAAAATCATGGACTTATGTGCATTTTTTATCAAAAAAGTACTTGACAAGCCGATTCCGGCATGTTTAAATCATTCCAGATTTGAAATGATAACCAAATCAAAAGTGAATTTATAAACCAACTTGTCCCACTTTGAGCGGACTAAAAGGAGATTAAAGATGACTAACCCTCAAGACGCATTGCGTCAGCAATTAATGCACGCACTACACAATGATGATTTTTCAAGCGTAGATAATCTATTACAACAAGGTGCAAATGTAAATTTACCGTACAATCACCACGGATGGACACCATTTATGTGGGTTTGTAAGGAACATTGCAATCCCGAGATAATTACCAAGTTTTTGATTTGCGGAGGTAGAGTTGATAAAGCCAATAAACACGGCAAAACACCTCTGCATATTATGGCTCGCTATCGCAGCTCTTTTGATTGCCTGCAGATTTTGTTAGCCAACGGAGCTAATCCGAATGCTCAAGATGAAGACGGCAACACGCCATTACATATTGCCGTATCCCATGTCCAAGCCGATATTCGTATGGATGTGATATGGAATTTGTTTCTCAAGACTGATGATGCCATCCGCAACAACGAAGGCAAGACCGCTTATGACCTTGCCAAAGAAAACCCATACTTTACTGATACAGAAGTTCTAAAGATTATGAAGGAGAGCTGCAATGCCTAATACAACAGAAATAGCTCTTCAAAATGATAACTTTCGCAAGAACTTGTCGCAAGGAACGCTCGTTTTAACCCAAGGTATTCGCTCTAATACACCGGAAGACCTCAAGGAAATTATAACCAAAGTAAGGACTTTTGATAGCTTTGATGAAAACAATGACCCGTACAATGAGCATGACTTTGGTGCATTTGACTATAAAGGCAAACGAATTTTTTGGAAGATTGATAATTATGACCGTGAATTTCTATATCTCTCACCGGATGTATCAAATCCAAGATTAACAAATAAGGTTTTAACCGTAATGTATGCAGAGGAATACTAATGAAATACGATGTTTTAGCCACACCGGACTTGGAAGAACTTTGCAAATGGGTAAATGAGAAGCTCAAGCAAGGATGGCAATTACAAGGCGGTATCGCCACTATGACACACCAACCGAGATATACGGTTTTCTACCAAGCAATCGTGAAACCAACCAAATAAAAGCAACCGAGAGATTGCGGACTTTATTTTCCTTTCAACCGCAATCTCTCAAAAGGAGACAGACAATGACTAATGGCGAATTTGTAGATGATAAAAAGATTAAAGACATTCTGACCTATATCAAATCAATGAAGCACTCGGAGCAAATCAGAATGATGTTTCTGTTTAGCTTAAACGGATTGCGGTCAATAAACTTTGCATATTTGCAAGTCAAAGACTGCTATACCGACCAGTTAAAACCCAAAGATGTGATTAGTTTGAATAATGATAAGAACAAAGGCAAACACAAATGCTCATACTTTATGAATAGCCAGATGAAGAAGGAATTGGCTGATTATTTGAAATATCTTCAAAATAAATGGGGAGAAAATTTGTCCTCTGAAACATATTTGTTCACATCGCAGAAACTCAATAAACCATACAACCGAGTAAGCATCAGCCGTTTGTTCAGTTCGGTTTATAGTAAATTCGGAATCAAAGGGGCAAGCCACTTGGGAAGGCACTTGTTTGTCAGTAAGTTGGTTAATAGTGGTGTTTCGGTATTTGTGATACAGAAACTTGTCAATCACCGCAACATCGGGACGACACAGAGATATTTTAATCATAATGAACAGATGCTCGCCAATGCCGTTGAGAACACAAGGATTTAAGATGAAAACCGTTGATAAAGTTTGGTTTTTAAGTCATTCAGACTGGATTTATAACAACCGGCACAAGTTACAAAACAAACCTTGTGCCGAATTTGTTATCACCGGATTTGTTATCAATTCCTTCGGCTGTCCTTATTACGGCTATGCGATTGATAAAATAACCCTCGGCAACCTCATTAAACTATGGAACAGCGGCTTTGTTTATAAAGATTTTCCGCTAATTCACTACCGAATATCACATGGAGACAGCTCCACCCATATTGCTTACATATACCATGACAAAGTGTTTAGTCATAGATTTCATTATTCAGATACAGACAGATACATCCCAACAGAGGAGATAAGAAAGATTTTGAAAGAATTGAGAAAGCTATGAATAAAGCCAATTATTCATACAAACTTATATAAAGTAAAAATATTTAAAAACTTAATATTACTTGTTGCATTTTTTTTATACACACGTATATTACTACTATAATATCATGGAAATAAATATGGAAAAGAAAGATAATTTAGGTAGCTTAAAACGTATAAAAATAAAAGGGTTTAAGTCTATTTCTACCCTTAGTATTGATATAGCTCCACTAAACATTATTGTCGGTCCCAATGGCGTCGGTAAAAGCAACTTTGTAGGGATTTTTGACCTATTATACAACATAGGTGCAAAACAACTTCAAAAATATATAGCTATAAATGGAGGAGCTAATCGTTTCTTACATTTCGGTTCTAAAGTTACAAATAGTATTTCTATTCAACTGGATTTTTCTATTAATCAGTATATATGTAATCTTGTTTATGCTGTTGGAAACAAGTTTGTATTTGAAAAAGAAGAAGGGTGCGTTAATGGCGATTATGTTCCTAAATGTGTTAATTACACAAAATATGGAGAAGAAGAGACATCGCTTAATGCAACATCATATTCAATTGCTGGATATATTAAAACATATTTAAATGGCTTGAGGAAATATCATTTTCATGATACGACAAAAGAAAGTCCTTTAAAACAATCCGCCAATAAACGAGATAATATGCAACTTCGTGGCAATGGTTCTAATCTAGCTGCTATGTTATATAAGTTTAAAAATAATGAAAAATATAAATATGATTACAATCAAATAGTTAGAACAATAAAGCTTGTAGCTCCATTTTTTGATGATTTCATATTAGAACCAGATGAAAACGATAATATTTTATTGGCTTGGAAACATCAGGATTCGGATGAGCATTTTGATTGTTTTGATTTTTCTGACGGTACGTTAAGATTTATTGCCTTGGTAACTTTACTATTGCAACCTAGTGAATTTATTCCTCAAACAATATTAATTGATGAACCAGAATTAGGCTTACATCCATATGCTCTAAAAATATTAGCTGAATTATTTAAGAATGCTACAAGAAATGGAAAACAAATTATAGCAACTTCCCAATCAGTATCTTTCATTAATGAATTTAGCTATGAAGATATAATAATTGCCGATAGAATTAACGGACAATCTGTTTTTCGTCGTTTAGACAAAGAAGAAGTGCAAAATTGGCTAGATGAGTTTGCTATGGGAGATATTTGGGCTCGCAATATTATTGGAGGCACGCCAAATGACTTTTAGGAATATCTCTGTCATTTGTGAAGGAACAACTGAAAGTGACTTTATTAAACATTTAAGTCGTGTTTATTTTGTTCCTAAGCATATTTGCCTTAAACCAATAATTATGGATGGTAATGTATCTATAGATAGGCTTGTTTATTTTGTTCATAGAGCAAATTATCCAATTTCAACTACATTTGTGGATTACTATGGTATTAAAGGTAATCACAAAGAGAGTTGTGAAGAGTTAGAAGCCCTTCTAAAAGAAAAAGTTAAAAAAGAACATTTTATTCCTTATTTGCAAAAGCATGAAACAGAAGCATTATGGTTTTCAAATATAGATGTCATCAGTAAAGTTAAAAATGCAACAGTAGCTCAACAAAAAAAATTACAGACTATAATTACTAACTATCCTAATCCTGAAAATATAAACAATAGCAGAGAGACTGCTCCTTCAAAACGTTTAATGTCTATTTTCAGTAATTATAATAAAATTATAGATGGAAATAGTATCGCACAAAACATTTCTATTGAGGAAATTAAATCCAAATGCCCTCGTTTTGCTAATTGGTTATCCCGAATAGAACAAGAAGTATACTAAGCAAGACTAATAAATTCTTATATAACAAAGATAAAACCCTACAGATAATTTTCTTCAAAATGTTAAACTTTCCTACAAATCCGCACAAAGTTTAACATTTTTTTGTTTAGGGCATTTTAGTCATTTTCAAAACTATAGTATTTTCAGGCTTTTCAGAGAAAATGTTAAAGAATATCCATTTTTTAACATTTTTAAATTTGGGATTATTTTTTGTTCTTTTCCATTTCTTTGGCAAGTTCATTTACGAGCTGCATATCACGGTCTTTGTATGCTTGTACCAACGGAGCGTAATATCTTGTGCTTTTTCCTTCACCGACATAAGGGATACGAATAATACCGGATGCTTTGTCTTCTTTTCGCATAGCCAGTAACGTAGCATAAGAAATTCCAAGAACACTGGCTGTTTGCTTCATATTAAGCCACTTTGTTTTCATTGCAATTTCAAGCTCGGCTTGTCCTTTTGTTGTATCAATGTGATTAAGATAAAGATTTTCCAACTCTTGAGCATAATCATCAATCTTATTGGTCTTTAAGACCTTTATAAAGCTGCTGATAGATTTACTGGCTGATCTGTTAAAAAGAACAGGTTATGCCAATTTGCGGAAGTAAAATGCACATTTTCATAGAAAACTTTGCCTTCAAAGATATTATTTTCAAAGAGAGTTTTTATAAATGAAATGTTTGATAAGCGGAAATTGGCATTCTTGGCAAATCTGCAATCTTTTAATATCAAGGCGTTGCTCATACCTTCTTTCATGTCATCAAGGGTAACATCTGAATTGAATATACAATTTTCAAACATTACGACACTGGCAACAGATTGATACGACTTGTTTGGCTTGGCATTATAGTTGAAAACATCATTAAAAGTGCAATTCTTAAAGAATAGGGATTTTGAATTTTCATAGAACCAGAAGTTAAATGTGCAATTTTCAAACTCTAGCGTTCTGACATAAGTAAAGTTTAAGAATAAATCAGTAATGGTTTGAAATGAGCTTTCCGCATAAAAATCAATATCTTTGAAATGAACTTTAAGATTATTGAAGCTCTCTGCCGTAACACTAACATGAGCAGCATATATAAAATCCTTTTTAATAGTAGGTGTTTCAAGAGAATATTCGCTTTCAAACCTATCAAACCATTCATTAAATCTTTTCTTATCAGTATTGATGATTTCTTCACGAAAGCCGCTGAATACTTTTGGTTTCGGTTGCTTTATATCTGTATTAAATATAGTGGCAAGGATAGATAATAAGAACTTTAAGGCATTTGCGTAATATGGAGCATATTGGTCAAGATACTTGCTTTTAATACAGATATTAGTCGGAAGCCTTAAAAGGAAGTCTTCAATAGCCTCAAACTCTTTCTTATCAGCATTATCATAGCATTTAATCAGTTCTTTTATTGAGTTGCCGACATTTTTAGTATTGGGCTTATCGGCTAATTCATAGACATCGGAATATGCTTTAACAAAGTCTTTTGCAAAAGCAAAGACATCCGCCATATTATTGCAGTAGATAAACTTATTGCCTTCTATCATTAAAGCAAGGTTCTTGGCATATTCTCGCTTCAAGAGAGCACAAATATGTTTCTCAAGATTTTTTGCCGATTCACCTTTATAAAGAAAAGAATGTAAGGGAGTAATCTCATATTTAAGCGTTTGATTGCCTATGGTTGATACTTCATCATTAAGATAAGTGTCGTCATTAAATTGCTGAACCTTGAAATTAACCCATTCTCTCATAGCATTTCTCGTTACATAATACACCTAATTTTAGCATACTTTGTAAAAGGTTTAATTTTATTTAATAGGTCAAAAACGAATCAGTAAAAATGATAAAATTGCCGATTCTGAAACCAATTTTAAGAAAATGAAGCACTTTTAAGCAAATTGTTCAAAAGTTTTTACCCCGACAAATATATTAATATCTATTTAAATATATTTAAATTGGCAATCAGATAAAATCACGCAAAAACAAACGCTTGACTTTGCTTTTGGAATGTTTTCATAATGAGCTTGTAAGGTGAATAACCTATCAATTTAACCATTAATGAAAGGAAGACTAAAATGACTAAACTAATTCAAAAAATGTGTCTTCGCTGGAATTTGTATCTCTTAAAGAGAGAAGTTTCCAGAATTGAGAGACATGTTTTGGTGGCTCGTTTTGCTCACTAATAGCTAACAGCCCAAACTAATCAAACGAATTTAGTTCTTTAACTAAATGGCTCGCAGGGGTGCCTGTATGTCATACAGAATTATTATGCCTTTTTTTTAACTTAAACCTAATTTTTGAAAAGGAATTAAAATGTACGAAAACAAAAGACCTCCATTGTTGTATTATCCTCATTTGGAAGACAACAATATAAGCTACACCCAGTGTGTAGAAGAAACACAAGAGATTATGAGGCAAGCCTATGATGGTCACGATAGCAAGAAAACTTATATCATTGACCCGATGATGGTGAAAACCGAAGACGAAGGTTATGCCGTGCCTCGTTTTAACATCAATTCTTTGGATGGTATATTGCACGATTATAATGCTGATATAGAGCCAGAGTTATTAAACAGATTGTATATCGTGCTTGCTAAATGCTGTCTTAATCTGGTTTTGAAGCCAATTTGTATCCTTACCGATATAAAACCCATCAGATTTCTGTGCTTTAGCGACAAGCAATCCGACATTATCAACAATACCTTTGCTGATTATGCAGGATTTGATGCTCAAAAACCAATTTTACTCAATTAATACTTAATTTGAAAGGAAAAATAAAATGCAAAACTTTTTAACAAAATATAACGCAAACAAGATTGAAACATCAAAAGATGAGGGAATGCTAACTTTGGAGAAAGCCAAAGAAAGAATTTTGAACCTTTTGACCGAGAACATTCGGAACTTTAAGAATGATACTTGGGACATTAGTAACCGTATGAATAAATTGATTACGGATACGGATAAGAACTCAATTTTCAATCTTCGTTTGGGAGGTAAACGTATCGCTCGTTATTCTTTGGATTTATTGACTAAAGAGCAAAAACTCAATTTCTTGGCTGATTTCTATACCAGCGTTGCCAATAATGAATTTGACAATGAGATTATAGAGTTTTTGGCTCAAGAAGTGGATAACGCAGCCGTGCGTAAGAAAGAAGCCAATGAACGCCGCCGCTTAAAGAAGAAAGCTCAAAAAGAGCAGAAAGCCAAAGAAGATGCGACAAAACAAGCTGAAGCAACAGCTAGAACCATTGCTGCAGCAGAACCAATGTTGCAAGAACTTGGAATTGTAACCGGAGCAGTTGCTTAAATGGCAACGGAATGTATCAGGGGGCTAATCATATAGCCCCTTGATAACAAAGTGTAACATTTTCAGGAAAAAACAACGGGTTAGATTTTATTTTTTACTTTAATTTTGATAAAGGAAACTATAAAATGACAGGATTAAAAGAAGCATTGCGTAAGATTTCGTCAAAGCCTTTATCTGAAGAGGAATTGGAAAGAGGAGCTCGTCATCTAATCGGTTTTGCGAAATGTTTATTAGAAATGCGACAGGAGATAATGAATAATGAAAGCAATAATACTAACCAGAGTATCAACAAAAATGCAGGAAGAAGGCTTGAGCCTGCTTGCGCAGAGCAACCGTCTGCAAGATTATGCTGAAAGAAAAGGTCTGGAAGTCATTAAAACCTTTGAGATTGTTGAGAGCTCAACGCATGGCGAGCGTAAGCAATTTATGGAAATGATTAATTTCTGCAAGAAACAGAAAGAAACCATAGCTATTGTTGCGGATACAGTTGACAGGGTTCAGAGAAGTTTTAAGGAAAGTGTTCTTCTTGATGAGCTAATGCGAAAAGACAAGATTGAGTTGCACTTTTACCGTGAAGGCATGGTCTTAAACAGCAAATCCACATCGGTTGATATTATGAGGTGGGACTTTTCGGTAATGGGTGCAAAAGCCTACGTTTTGCAACTCTCCGAGAATGTCCGACGTTCCAATGAGCAAAAGAACAAAAATGGTGAGATTACCGGACAAGCCCCTCTGGGATATGAAAATTATATCAATGAAAGAGGGAAGAAGTTCGTTAGACCGAAAGAGCCTGATGCCACAATTATCAAACAACTCTTTGAAATGTATTCTTTAGGTAATACAAGCGTTGCGGAGCTTGTGCATTATGCCAATATAATGGGATTAAAGAGCCGCAAAGGCTCTCCTGTTTCCGTAAACACAATCCATTATCTGCTGGATAATCCTTTTTACTATGGCGAGATGCGGACATTCAGAGGTGTCATGCCTCATGTCTATACCCCGATAATTACCAAAGAATTATGGGATTCGTGCCAAAAGCAAAAGGCAATAAGAGCCGGAGATATAAGCAAATACTCTCCAAAGCCAATGATTTTCAAAGGAATTGTTCGTTGCGGCATAACAAACAGAACTTGTCCGACAGAGCTTAAAAAGAAAAGATTTCCCTATGTTGTATGTTGGAAACAAGATAAAACACGGATTTATGTCCGTGAAGGAGAGCTTGTTAAACATATCTGTTCTATCCTCAATAGAATAAAACTCCCCAACAATGTGCTAAACGAACTCCAACAAGAATTAAAATCATCCAAAGGGGCGGAACGTAAGTTCTACGCCCAAGAGATTAAAAAACTCCGTGAGGAACAGGATAAACTCAAAGAAAAGCTTAATAATTTGTTTGATATGCGTTTAGATGGAGAGCTTGATAGAGAAACCTTTGACCTGAAACGGAACGAAATACAGGTCAAAATAAACCGCTTAAAGAATAAGGTTACAGCCCATGAAAAAGCTGATAATAGCTTTGATGAAACACTTTTAGGTTTGTTGGATATTGCAACTCAAGCCGGAAATATCTTTGAGCGGTCGCAGAATCTTGACTTGAAGAGATTATTACTGAAATTTGTTTTTGAGAGTCTGACTTTAACCGAAGGCGTATTAAGTTACAAACTGAAGTTTCCGTTTAACGAATTTGTGAATAGTAACATTTTGATGGCACAGGCTGCCAAAGCATACGAACCGAAGCAAACGCTTATAAATCAAGGCTTACCTGAAAATGATAACGAAAATGTACAGTTTGGGTCTTTAAAATCATACGAACCGCAAATTCTTGATAAAAAACAAGAGGTTACATTAAAAAATGCAACCTCTCTCCAAATTGGTGATCCCAACGGGATTCGAACCCATATTACCACCGTGAAAGGGTGATGTCCTAACCATTAGACGATGGGACCGTATAATGACTGACACTTTATATACAGATAAAAATATCTTAGGTCAAGATTTTTTTTTAGAATTTTTCATTTTTATTAATACAACTATTGATTTATTTATTTTTTCATATATAATAATAGTTGATTTAGTTATAAAGTGCCGGAGCTGTAATGAGAAGAAACAAGAGTTATAATACAGAATGTGAATGCCTGCAAAATTTTATTGCAAGCCACAAAGAAGAACTCAAGCAGATTGATGACCAAAAAGTAATTACCGCAATTGAAGATATTGCCGATGTTTTGCATGACAATCTTTCAAAACGAGAGCTGGAAGATATTAAAAAGCAGTGCTGATAATACTATCGCTCTTTTTTTATAGCCGTTATATTGCGCATATATGAAATATCATATTCCATATCTTCTAAATTAATCGGCAATTTACGTCGCCAGTTCGGATGTTTATCACGATCGGTACCGGGGAGATTTTGGAGTTGATCAACCTGGAATACATCTTCGGGCTGGAGCAAAAATACCTTTGAAGAAGTCCGAGCCATATAACGATGAACAGCCTCTTCAATGCCTTCAGGATAGTTCTCACCATATATATAGTCCCCATGGCGGGGATTGTCTTCAGGCCACACGCCGGCCTCATCAAGGGCCTTAAGTAATTTCCAACGATCGGTTTCGCGCTTATGATAAGCGTTATTCATCTCCTCATCATTTTTCATAATTCCGAGTTTGCGAGACAATGAAATGTCATATCCAAACCACCACATTTTGAGCGGAGCCATGTCATGAGTGCCAACCGAGCTGAAAACTTTTTCCGGATATTGATAAGGTTGTTTGAAATCTCCCCAACCGGAATCCCAACGTTCTGCCCACAATACTGACATAGAATAAATATTTTTGGCGGCAATACTATCCAAAAAGCCCTCCGGAACATTGCCGATACTTTCGCCGACAATTACACATTTGTTGAGATGACTTTCTATTGCAACAATGTTTAGCATATCGTCAAAATTATAATAAATGTATGTTCCCTCTTTGCCATTGGTCTCGGGGATAACAAACAACCTCATCAGGCACATTACATGGTCGATGCGCAAAGCCCCTGCTCCGTCTGCCGCGGCACGCAGAACTTTGATAAACGGCATATAGGCACGTTCTTTCAGCTCAACCGGATGAAATGCTCCCAAATTCCACTTTTGACCAGCGGGGAAAAAGGCATCAGGTGGAGCACCCGCTCCGCACGATTTAAGATACGCCCCATCATCGCTCCACAATTCGGCGCTGTCTTGTCCGACACCAACAGCCAAATCACGATAAATTCCGATTTTCAGCCCCTGCTTGGTAACTTCTGCAGAAGCAAGATTAAATTGACGCCAGGCTTCAAATTGTAAAAATTTGAAAAACCCGATACGGTTGGCATTAGTTTTTTTGTACTTTTGCATGGCTGCCGTGTGCGGATTTTGGTATTCTTTTTCCCATGCACGCCAACCTCCCCAGTGGTCCTGCCATTTTTGCTCATACAGGCATTGAAAAGCGGCTAAATTGTCAAGGTCATCGCCCTTGTCTTGGCAAAACTTTTGAAAGGCTGAAAATCTCTTTTCGTCCTTAAGCATTCGAGGATAAAGTTTTTCCAAAATTTTGATTTTGAGATTGTAAACGTCGGTATATGATATTGTTTCTGAAGCATTAAGACGTTTGATTTCATCTTTAAGTTTAGCAATATCCTCCGTTTTGAACTCAGGAACTTTTTCAACATCAATATAAATAGGGTTTAAGAATAAACGGCTGATTGACAAATACGGACTTGCCTCTTCCGGAAAACAGTGATTTGGTACATTAATCGGATTAAGTCCGATTATGTCTGCGCCGGACTTGCCGCAAAGTTTGATAAAGTTGCGCAGGTCAGTAAAATCTCCAATACCCCAGTTTCGCTTGCTACGCAGAGAATAAAGCTGGATTGCATAACCCCACATTTTTTCACGGTCTAAATTTTCCGGCTGATAACATTGATCAGGAGCAACCGCCAAAATTGATTTATAAGTATCATCACCGATTGAAAAATTTATGTCATAATAGCCGACGGCAAGAGGTGTTGTGATTTCTACATTCAATTTTGTATATTTGCCGCGTGTTTCATCAGTAATGTTAACTATAAACGAAATGTCTTCTCTTTTTTGGGTTTGATGATTAAAGAGGAAAAGCGCAAAATCAGAATCGGTTTTGGTATTGTCGATAATTGCATCAAAAACAACATGATTATGATTGCGAACATAAATGCTGTCGAGTGTACGTTGCCAACGTCTGTTTTCAAATTTTTTAAGTGATTGTTCAACGTCGCTGTCATTTTCGGCTTTAAAACCTAAAATGTTTGAGAAAAACTTTAAGGTATCGTCGCTGACACGATGATTGGCAGAATAAAGTCCGGCATCGGTATATTCGGCAGCAACGCCGATTTTGTATGCTAGATCGTATAGTTTTTCACTCATGACGATAATCCTTATTTTTTGATTTCAAACAACATAACGCTCCACGCCGGAACGGTAATTTCTCCGCCGGATTTGAGTTTTTGCGCAGCGTTAAATTTATCAGAGCTGTCGAGCAGCAAATTCCAATTTTCATATGGCAACGGAGGCAGTTTCCATTTGACATCGTTGCTATCCCCATTGAAAATACAGAGGACAAAACGATTGGTACGGTGGACACAATATGACAATGATTTGCGGTTGCCGTCATACCAGTCGGCATCAGCAAATTCTTTGCCTTTTTCCGTGTACCAAGTCAGGTCTTTTATGCCATTATAATTCGATTTGCCGGTAAAGAATTTTTTCTGATTAAAAATTTTGAGTTTGCGGCGTAATGAAATAAGTTTTTTGACGTAACGTGTCAAAAGTGCATCTTTTTTATCGATTGCTTCCCATGCAATCCAGTTGATGGCATTGTCTTGGCAATAAGGATTATTGTTGCCCATCTGGGTGCGACCGAACTCATCACCGGCGAGCAACATCGGAGTGCCGAAAGAAAGCATTGTAGTGGCCAACATGGCTCGGGCACGGCTGAGACGATTGTTGAGCACAATTTCATCATTGCTCTCGCCTTCAACTCCGGAGTTCCAACTCCAGTTCGTATTGCTGCCGTCACGGTTGTCTTCGGCATTGGCAGAATTGTGCTTAGCATTGTAACTGACCAAATCATGCAGGCAAAATCCGTCATGAACGGTAATAAAGTTTATGCTGCTCCAAATATCACGATGATTATAATTAAACACATCGCTTGAACCTGAAATACGACTGGCCATTTCAGCGGTCTGATACTGATCACCTTTCCAAAAACGACGAACCACATCACGGTAGCGGTCGTTCCATTCACACCAACCGGACGGAAATGCTCCGAGTTGATAACCGCCTACCCCGATATCCCACGGCTCGGCAATCATTTTTGTTTTTTGTAAAATCGGATCTTGTTGAACCGCATATAAAAATCCACTGGTGGTACTGAAATTATTTTTGCGGCGGCAGAGTGTGGGAGTGAGATCAAACCTAAAACCATCAACATGCATTTCGGTTACCCAATAGCGCAATGAGTCTAAAATAAGACGGGTAACATATGGGTTTTCAGCGTCAAAAGAAGCTCCACAGCCGGTACTGTCATAATAAAAACGAGGATTTTCGGAATCGAGGGTATAATACGACTGATTATCAATGCCTCGATAACACAATGTCGGTCCCATTTGGTTGCCTTCGCCGGTGTGGTTGAACACAACGTCCAAAATGACCTCAAGTCCGGCATCATGATAAACTTTGACCATGGTCTTAAATTCATCAATATCATCGCAGGTCAAATATGATTGTTCGGGGGCAAAGTAGTTAAAAGTTTCGTATCCCCAATAATTTTGTCGGCTGCCTGCAGGTAGATGTTTGTCTGCTAAAAATGAATGTACAGGCAATAACTCAACCGAAGTTATGCCCAACCATTTGAGATAGTTGATGACCGGTAACGAGGCCATTCCCAAAAAACTGCCGCGTTGATAATCGGGAAGTTGAGGATGCAGTTTTGTGTATCCGCGAACGTGTGTTTCATATATAACAGTGTCGGCCCATGGTATGGGAGAAAAATTTTTGTTTCCCCATTCAAACGGAACATTATCAACCACGACTGACTTAGGAACATATGGTGCGCTGTCAAGCTCGCTAAATGACAAATCTTTATCATGGCTGTCCGTGTCATAACCGAAAATTGCCTTATGCCAAATCAGTTTTCCGACTAATTTTTTGGCATAAGGATCAAGTAAAAGTTTGTTCGGGTTAAAACGTTTGCCTTCTTCGGGTTTATATGGTCCATAAACACGATACCCGTAAACCTGCCCCGGTTTTACATCAGGGAGATAAATATGCCAAATGTTGTTATCGTTTTCATTAATGGTAAAACGAATTTGTTCTTCAGATCCGGACTGGTCAAACAGGCATAATTCTACCTTTTCAGCATTGGCCGAAAAAAGTGCAAAATTTACGCCGTTTCCGTCATAAGTCGCACCAAGCGGATAAGGTTTTCCGGACTGTGTTTTATATTCTGCCATGAATATCCTCCCGGTGGTTTGATATATTATCTGACAGGTTTAATAACAATGGTCGAAAGTGCCGGCAAAGTCATCTCAATTGAAAACGGACGATCGTTCCAATTTTGCATTTGTGCCTGATGCGGACCATCATTTTTAACCCCGCTTCCCCAGTAGTTTACATCATCACTGTTAAAAATTTCTTGATAAGCGCAATTTTCGGGAACACCAATGCGATAGTTGTTACGAACTACCGGAGTAAAGTTGCAAACCACAATCAAATAATCTCCCGGTTCTTTGCCTTTACGAATGTAAGAAATAACACTGTCAGCAGCATTAGAATGTTCAATCCATTCAAAACCATGATAGTCAAAATCAACTTCATACAGAGCCGGATTTCCCTTATACATCAAGTTCAAATCACGCAGGCAATTTTGCATACCTTTATACATAGGATATTCCAAAAGATGCCAACGCAAACTTTCGGCATAATTCCACTCCCAATCCTGTCCAAATTCACACCCCATAAACAAAAGTTTTTTACCGGGGTGTGTATACATAAACCCATAGTATGCGCGAAGGTTGGCAAATTTTTGCCATTCATCGCCGGGCATTTTGGAAAGCATTGAACCTTTGCCGTGAACAACTTCGTCGTGAGAAATCGGCAAAATAAAGTTTTCGTTAAATGCATACAAAAGTCCGAAAGTCAACATACCGTGATGATATTTTCTGTGTATCGGATCTTTACTTATATATTTAAGGGTATCATTCATCCACCCCATATTCCATTTGTAACCAAAGCCAAGTCCACCCATGGAAGTCGGACGAGAAACCATCGGCCAAGCAGTTGACTCTTCTGCGCAGGTACAAGCATCAGGATTGGCTCCATAAACGAGTTCATTCATTCTGCGAATAAATGCTATGGCTTCCAAATTTTCGTTGCCACCGTATATATTAGGAATCCATTCGCCGGCTTTACGTGAATAATCGAGGTATAACATTGATGCAACAGCGTCAACTCGCAGTCCGTCAATATGGTATTCTTTTATCCAATAAAGCGCATTGGCACAAAGATAATTGAAGACCTCGGTACGACCATAGTTATAAATTTTTGTACCCCAATCTTTGTGTTCCCCCTTACGAGGGTCGGCATGCTCATAAAGATGAGTTCCGTCAAATTCACAAAGTCCGTGTCCGTCACGTGGAAAATGTGCAGGTACCCAGTCCATGATTACGGCAATTCCGGCTTGGTGAAATTTATCAATTAAATAACGCAAATCGTCAGGAGTTCCGAAACGACTGGTCGGGGCAAACATACCCAAAACCTGATAGCCCCAAGAAGCGTCTAACGGGTGCTCGGCAAGAGGCAAAAATTCGACGTGAGTATACCCCATGTTTGACACGTATGGAACAAGGGTGTCAGCAAGCTCTCTGTAGGTCAAAAATTCACTTCCGTTTTCGCCTTTACGACGCCACGATCCGGCGTGAACTTCGTAGATAGACATAGGCTTATCCATGGCGTTGTGAGAGTGATTATTTTGAATCCAATCATCATCGTTCCAGTGATAGTGATTGAGGTCATAAACTACCGATGCGGTTTTTGGTCTTTGTTCAGAAAAGAATCCGACCGGATCAGCTTTGGTCAAAATATAGTCTTGTTGAGTTTTGATTTCATACTTATATATTTCACCCTCACCGAGACCGGGGATAAAAATATCCCAAACACCGCAAGACGGATATTTGCGCATAACGTGGCAACGACCGTCCCAGTTGTTGAAATTTCCGACCACAGAAACACGTTTGGCATTAGGTGCCCAAACGGCGAAACTAACACCTTTTACACCGTCCATGGTAATGACGTGAGCGCCCAATTTTTTATACATTTCGAGGTGGTTACCCTCCCCCAAAAGATATACATCAATATCACCCAATGTGGGAAGAAAACGATAGACGTCTTCAGCCTCATAAAAATTTTCAACATCGTTTTCGATTTTAAATTTATAGGCAAAATTTCCGACGTCATTGAGGTTAATTTGGAAGAATCCGCGCTCGTCCAGTTTGGTCATTTTTCCAAGTGATAAATTGTCATCTTTGTGAATGACTTCTATCGATTTTGCATGGGGTTGAAAAGCGCGAATAAAAACATTTTTACTGCCCTTATCACGGTGTATGCCGAGCACGGCGAAAACGTTGTCATGATTGCCGTTTATCACAGCATCCATTTCTTCTTTTGATAATAAATTTTCCATATAATATAACCTCTGAAATTGATAATTTTTTAGGGGTGATTGTCACTCTTTATCTATAGAATTTTATCGACATAAATGCAAGCTTATTTCAATTTTATTAAAAAATTATCAATAATATATTGACGTATAAAAAAATGTATGTATATTAGGTATTGTTTAACCGAAAAATTTTTTATTTGGAGTAAGTTATGGTAAAATTTAATGAAAATGCTATCAGAGAAGCTGCATACTACAATTGGCAGAATGCCGGCTGTCCTCAAGGCAAAGATGAATATTTCTGGTCTATGGCAGTTGAGCAATTCAGCAAGAAATGCTCTTCTTCTGCTTGCTGCACAAAAAAATCTAGCACAAAATCTACCGTTGCTAAGAAAAAAGTTGCTACCAAAAAAACTTCTAAGAAGTAATTTTTTTATAGCATGTAGCATGATGAAAAATCCTCTCAAGCGAGAGGATTTTTTATTGCCCAAAAAGTCAAAAAAATACATCAAAAAAGTTATTGTTTTTGAGCCATAACTATCCAACCGTAGACCTTATTTTCTCCCTCATTACGCAAGCAAGAACGGTTGAGTTTTTCAATAAAAAATCCCTGTCTTTTGAGAGAGTTTTCGACGTATTTTCGGTTATGCAAAAAACGCCCCGATTGGTGCAAAAAATAGTCGTTTTCGTTTTGTGAATTTTCGCTCACGCTGAACAAAATTCTACCCCCTTTGCGTAGCGAATTATACAACAACACAAAGAGCGGATTAAGCTCTCCAAAATAGGTAAAAACATCGGCAGCAACAATCAGATCATAGGTTGAAGAATGAGAATCCAAAAATGTTCTTAAATCCTGATTAAAGAGGTGAGAATAGATATTTTTTTGTTTGGCAATTTTGAGCATTTTTGGAGAAATATCCACCCCGTCAAGACCACCTAATTTGGCGTATTTTTTGAGATATTTTCCACATAGTCCGGTGCCGCATCCGGCGTCCAAAATTTTCATTTTTTTGAGTTGCAAATTACTAAAAAGAGAATCCAAACTTTTGTATATGAGAGACGGAACTTTGTAGTTCAGCCCTTTTAAGACTTCTTCAAAATCATCGGCAAAAGCATCAAAAATTTCACGTACAAAAAGGCTGTCAATTTGGCTGACATTTTTGTTATTGATAATGGCATTTGCCATGTGTGAAACGATCGAGTTATCGGGGTATTTGGTTGCCCATTTTTTAGCGTAACCCTTAACATTAGCGGCAGGGTTTTCAAGCCCTACTTCGTACAGCAAATAGCCGAAATTTATGTGTTGAGAATTTTCGCCTTTGGAAACGGTTACGGCTTTCCACCCGAGGTCGAGTGCCTCATCATATTTTTTTTGTTGTTGATATGCCCGGCTCAAAGAATTGCATACCCAATAATCTTTTTTGTTTTTGGCATAAATTTCGGTTAAGACTTGGAGCGCCTCATCGGTTTTGCCCTGCTCTAAACAAATGTCGGCAAAAAGTGCTTGTGCTTCTTGAGACTGAGGAAAAAGTTGCACGGTTCGGAGACCATAAAAGTATGCTGCGGGATAATTTTTCATGTCAAAATATATGCCGGCGGTGTTAAAATTGGCGGTATAAAAATCTTGTTTAAGCTGGAGTGCTTTTTGATAATATTCGAGTGCTTTGGTATATTTTTTGCGACGATAGGCAATGTTGCCGATGACAACCAACGCAGATGGATTTTTGTGGTTGAGAACGAGTGCCAAACGGGCGTATAAATATGCTCGAATGAGTTTATTGAGCTCATAATAAATTATTGCCAAATTTGCAATTGCACTCTCTGATTTCGGGGAGCGAAAGACGGCTTTTTTATAATATTTGATTGCCTCTTTTTTACGGCCGGCCGAATCGTAGCAATTGGCAATCATTACCAAAATGTCTCCGCGTTTTTGGATTTTCTTGTCCAGTTTTAAGAACTCTTTTAAGGCGGCGGCGTAATTTTGGCGTTGATAAAGATTTAGGGCTTTTTTTTCGGACTGAGCCATTAGTTTTCTCCCAATTTCGTAATTTTTTTGAAATGTTAACGTATTTTTGGTAAAAAAACTATTGACGAATACAAAATATTCGGTTATTTATCTACTCACTTTATGGGGGTATGGCGGAATTGGTAGACGCGCTAGACTCAAAATCTTGTGGGCTCAGCCCGTGTCAGTTCGAGTCTGACTACCCCTACCAAATTAAAAGCCTTGAGTGAAAGCTCAAGGCTTTTTGTTATGTTTATCTACTAATTGACAAAATAGCAATTTATAATATAATGAATTTGATACTTAATTATTTATGAATAAGAAGAAAATGATTGCCGCCTTTGTAACGATAGTTGCAATTGTCGGCGCCTACTTTGTAGGTTCGGAGAGACAGAAAACTATTGACACCCAGCTCATGAAAATGAAGTTGGATGTCATGTATTCCATGGTGACTAACACCCCGGAGGACGCTTTTGTAGACATTGACACCCAATCGTGGGCAGAAGATGAGAATATAGAATTCTGGGTAGAAGAGGCCAAAAAAATTGATATAATCGATTTTGAATAGACTCTGCCTACTTTAGTAGGAATAAGTATTAACCTCGTAATGTAAACCTCCCGTTGAGGGAAAGGATACATTGCGAGGTTTTTTGTTGCACAAATGCATTTTTGTATTTACTTGGCATAAGTGTTTTGTTAAAATTTTGCTGTGGTTGAGGTGTTAGTACAAAAGTGCCTATGAAAAAGTTTTGTAAAATTGTTGCTCTTATCTTTTTTGCTCTGCTTGTGGCAAGAGAGAGCTATGCTGCTGTAACTTTTGAGTGGTTTAGACAAGATGCAACTTATGACGATGTAATGGTTACGAACTACCAACAAACAGCTTCAATAACACAAACTAATGTAGGTAATAGCAATTTCACCACAAACAATGTAACATCCGGTGTTTCAGTAACACCTGCAATCATTCGCCCTTACAATACGGAAAGTAACACTATATGGGTATCTACGGATTTTACATCAATAAATGTTTCTTTGCAGTGCCTAAACCAAGATTGTACCACTGCTGCTCAATCGTGTAATGTAACTTTTACGGGAAATAATGTAGGTAGTAATCAAGGTAAATATATTAGTGTAACTAAAAACAAACGTGGTACTATGCGCGTAACCGGAGTATTAAATATTCCGGCAAATTGCGGATCTGGAACATTTACTGGGGTTGGTTCTATTACTCCTAAGTATGGTACAAGTTCATCTTCCATGAATACATCGGGCTCTACAATGAGTTTTAATATTACAGCTCATATAAACTCCTCTGGATCATCTCATTCGGCAACCGTTTCAAGCGAACAAGACCTTGACTTTGGCACAATGATTAGCAATGCTTCTTCATCTCATCAGGTTACGGTTTCAACTGCCGGTGTAAGAACGCCAACCAACTATACCATAGGCAATGATGGCAACAACGGTATCATTAACATAACCAACCAAGGGGCAGCAGCATTCAGCGCCAATGTAAGTGTGCCGGCAAGTGTTACGATGTATAAAGGCGGAACATCTAACCCGATGACAGCAACACTAACGCCAAGTTCATCAGGCTCAATTACCCTAAACCCGGGAAGTAATTACATTAATATCGGAGGAACATTGACTGTTCCGTCCGGACAACCATCCGGTGATTATAGCGGAAATTATACGGTTACGGTTTCTTATGATTAAAAATTTCAATTAACACAAAATTAAACCTGATAAGATAGATTTTAGGTAAATTTATGTTAGGAAATTGACGATGAAACGTATTTTATTTTTTGCAGTTCTGCTCCTGCTCAATTTACCTGTTGCCAATGCCACAAATTATCCTTCTGAACGGATAAAACGCTTTGCAACCCACACACCGCGTGAGATCGAAAACAATATCCATGTGCTGACAAGACATTTGATAAAACCGCTCGATGATGACTATGACAAAGCCAAAATGATTGCTTTTTGGATTGCCAGCCATATTAATTATGACGAATATTTATACAATGACGGTCAAACCAGTAAATTGATAAAAAGATATGACGGACAAGATCCCAACCAATTATTAAGCTCACGGGTAGGTATTTGCGGAGATTTTGCCAAACTTTTTACGGCAATGTGCAAACAGGCAGGAATTTTTTCAGGTGTTGTTCACGGATATGCTTATCCGACAGATATGCGCATGAACAATAGTCTCAAAAACAGTAATTACGGACATGCGTGGAACTATTTTTTATATAGAGGCAAAAAGATTTATGTCGACACGACCTTTATGGCTGACGGCAGAACAGGAACTGCCGGCGGAGTTAGGAATTTGGCTCATAAAAGAACATTGCGTAAAATTAAAAACGAAAATCAATTTTCAAGCAAAGTAAACAACTTTGATGATTATTATTTTGATTTTAATTATAAAAAAGAGAAACGAGACAGAGGATATCTGCACGAGGAGCGATAAGAGACGGTATTTTTTGACAGAAACCGGTTTTTATTGTAAAATGTTAGGGTATGGAGGGCAAAACTATGACTGTATTAAACTATAATGTTACCCTAAAAAACGGCTCAGAATTTGTTGCTGAGCGGGCACCGGAGAAAAAACTCGGAATTTTAGACCGAATAAATTTTTTAAAGTCGAAACCTAAAGTTGCCGGAAATGATGAATTTTTTGAAGAAAAACTCGAGGACAAAAACTCTCCTCGTCCGGCGTGGGGAACTGTACTCAAAAGAGTAAAAATGCTCTCGATGAGTGATCCGCATGACACAATAGTGGTAAAAGTTAAGTCGTTAGAGGCTTTGCAGGTTTCAAACAAAGAAGATTTTGACAACATGGTCAATAATGTTTTGAAAGCCGGTGGCAGCGTTTATTCTATTGACGAAGAAGCGGTATTTACAAGAGCTACGCCAAACGGAGTATCAAACAACCCGAAAAAATTTAAGGCAGCTATGCAGGCAATAGAATCACAAGGCAAAAATCCGGCCGGAATTGTACGTATGCCAAAACACAACAGCAAAGGTCAAATTGAGATTTAATATTTCTCTGAATCGGAATATATGAGATGTTTGCACTTAGAAAATACAGCCAACAAATCGGGCGCTCAATGGTAGAAATGTTAGGAGTTTTAGCAATAATCGGTGTATTGTCTGTGGGGGGAATTGCCGGATATTCTCAGGCAATGAAAAAGCATAATCTCAACAAACTGCGAGAACAAGTTATTCTTACCTTTAATAATTTGATTGTAATACACAATAACAACCCTAATTTTGAGCTGACTAATGCTGTTATAAATGCTTTGGATGTGTTGCCGAAAGAAATGGGAAAAGCAGCAAACTGTCGCCATGCTTTGGGCGGAAAATGTACTCTTATACGAGGGCAAACTTCCAAGAGAGTTTTGCTGACACTATATGACCTGTCAACTGCAGACTGCACCGATGTTGTAAACGCTTTCAGCGGTCAAGGAACAGGAGTTACTCCTTGTGCCAACCCGAGTAATGCAAATACCTGCGGCAATACCGATTTTTATGGTGATAATAATCGGCGTCAGATGACACTGGATAAAATTGCAAAAATGTGCAAAGGGAAGAAAAACGCAGTATTGCTGTATCTTGATAATTTGTTATAGACATTATGATAAAAAAACTAAAAGCCCGAACCTGCAATAGGTTTGGGCTTTTTTTGTAAATGGTTAATAGGTTAGTGTAGATGGTCGCTTACTGAACCGTGGGAGGTTCATGACCGGGGACCGGATCGAGGTAGTGGAGGTAACGCCAGTAATTCTTGCGGAGGAACTCCTGATCTTCGGCGGTACGTCCAACCTTCTGGCACACAGAGTGGATGACATCGGGACCTAAGGCGCAGATAATGACTGCCCAAGCAGTGGTTCTGGCGTTCTTCAGGTCTTGGCTCATCTCTTCACTCGGCACGGCGTAGGAAAGCTGTTGTGTCTGCGGGTTGTACACCACGTTAAACTCTTTGACCTTTTCGGGCTCTACGAGAAGGCGGGCCATCATCAATGTGTAATCCATGCGTCCGTCCTGCTTGACACACTCCTCGAACTCGGGAAGGTTTTCTCCTGCTTGCTGACGGCGCATTAAGTCGTTAACTAAAGTTTCTACTTTCATATTGAATAATTTTAATTAATAAATACATGAATTGTTTAGGGTATACCATATTCGTCTAAATTTGTCAATTATTTTTTTAAAAATCTTGAACTCGAAAGAAAATTGTGTTATGATTATAGTGTACTAAAACTATTATGACTATTATGAAAACTATGAAAAATTTTTCCAATGCTCTCAAGGAGATGTCGTTGGTAAACAAAGTACGTTTTGGTATTTGCATGTTTTACGTACTCGCCGTATTTATATACTGGTTGAGAATCGGAGGCATGCAATACTCTTTCATAACTGCGCCGATGGCGATTAACTGCGTTGGTGTTGTGCTCTGCATAGTCTTCGGACTGGCGGTAGCCATATTCAGTTTGAAAGAATTAAAAATATTACCAATTTGTGAAACGATTGTTGTAACATGTAGTTTACCGGCATTTTGCTTCATGGACTACATTAATGGCTTTGTTCACAACCCGTTGGTGACACAGATTAGGGACGTGGTCCTTGGGGTGTGGTTTGTTCTGCTGATCATCTCTTTTTCAGTCGGAATGTATCATGCTATTAAGGAAATTCGGAAGGACAATAAGGACTTTCGTAAAATCCGCTCACGCTCCTAAAAATCAAATAATCCCTCGCTGACATTGCGTCGACGAGGGATTTCCTTTTAAGTTGACACGTATGTGGTTTTTGGCTAGCATAGATACAGTTTTTTATTTTTAATCTATCATTATGAACACTATCAAATCTATCATCGCAAGGGGGATTGTTCCTGAACCGTTGCCGCGAGGAGAAGAATTGTGGAAGCAACTCCGCAAAAATTCGGGTCCGCTTATCGGCAGTTGGTCGGACGATGCTCCCAGTGTAGAGAAGTTTGTCAAAATGGCTAAGAAACTGCCATTTTGGGATCTCGATGCCCTCAAACAATGGATAAAATTTGCTTATGACGAGTTGGAAAGGAAGATGCCGGAGCACACCTGCCCTACCGTCGAAAACCACTACTGCAAGTGGCGGCAAATTTATCGTCAGCACATCGAGGCGCTGGGCGAATAGCCAAGTATTACCCAAAAAACTCCCTCACAAAGGGAGTTTTTTGTTTTTAAGCTCCATATTTCTTGAAAAATGTTCTTTTTAATGAAGGGGTAGCAAAACTTACATATTCCTTGAGGTAAGGAAGAGCATATTTAAGTATTTTTTCGTCATCAAGTTCTTCCGGAAACAGGAATCCTTGATTAGGCATTTCCAACATATAGCGAAAGGCCGCATATGCTGATGCAGACACTTGCAATATGGTTGGTGTATCTTCTCCGATTGCTCCTTCCAAATTGTTACCAAAATACCTGGTTTGAAAATTCTTTCCATCTATAACTATACCAACGGCTTCTCCTCCCTTTGACATATCTTTGGGTTCCATAAGGTATGTGTTTGTCAGATCAAATTCTGAACCGACATTTTCAAATAAGCTTTTTGTTGATATGGGACAAGGAAGATATACAAAATAAACTGAGGGTTTGTAGACCAACTTACTGCCTTTGTATATGCTTAAAAAGTTTGATATTGAATAAATTTCTTCGTGAGGAACAATATATCCCATAAAGCTTCCTTGGGGAGAATATGATTGTTCCGAAGAGTAGATTGATAAATTTTTCGACATAAAAAAGCCATCGTGAGTATTATGTTCTTGCATGATTTTTGACAGTTTCTTGCAGTCTATGTCTGTGCCGAGAGATATCTCACTCAACGCAGTTGTTTCTTTATAAAAAGACTCAACATTCCACGTTGAATATATGATGTTCGGTCGGGGAGAAAATTTGGGTTCTGTTGTGTCAATATCTGAAACATGAATTGTTTCTATCTCAAGCAATTGAGCTACTTCGGCATATTTATTACAATCAAGCAATGACTGTAATCTGTCTTTGTGAGAGGTAACAAAATTACCCGTGTCTTTCCTTACAATTTCTTTTATTGCTTGTTTCATAAAGCATGAAACCATTCCCGGATTCATACCAAACTCGATTATTGAGGTTGGAGCAACAGAATTTGTGTTTTTCTTGATATTACGGTAAATGCAAAAATCATGATAGTCAGGGACGCTTTCACCAGGTTCTTCGTGTGGTAAGCTACAAGTTGAAAGGTAATGAATATTTTTACTGATACAAATTTGCAATAGGTCCGTATTACTTTCACTAGAGCTAAAATCAAGCAGATAATCACCGGCGTTGAGTAATGAAAAAATATTATCGTATTTGCACCATTGAATATTAATTGTGAGAAAATTTTCGGTTTTACCTCCTATTTTGACAAACACATCAGCGTTTTTACTACTTTTGTCTATAACATACCAACTATTTGCATCAAACAAACCTTCTTTTTTAACTATTCTTAAAAAAGACGAACCGACCATACCCAGTCCAAATATTACAAATTTTACTTTACTTTCTTTCATTGACACACCAAAACAACTCCAAATATCATTAAAACAAAGAAATACATCTTCTTAACCAGCATTCTGGGAGTAATTTTTTCTTTTAGCGGAATATTAAAATAGTATAAAAGGAACATACCGATTAAAAGCAGGAAAATCGGTCTCATACTATTAATTGAGGAGCTTATTACCGGTGATAAGTGATCAAGAGCATAAGTTGAACATACTATTCCCAAAAAACAGATAAATTCGTCCAGTGCGAATATCTTAAACTTTTTTAAATATGGAGGGAAATTTTTTACAATGTCTTTCCGGTATTTGGTTATGAAAAGCAGACCAAACGGTAGAATCCCCGAAATTATATCCGGATATACCACAAGATTTACCCAATGACCTTCCAAATTCATTGTGTATTTTACTACAATCACCCTTAAAGAAAGCAATAACGAAGCAAACACCATATAATAAAATGCCTTATTTAGTTTCGGGATTTTGGTGTTTTTAATGCTGAGAGCAACAGAAGCCATTACGATAATGCCAAAACCTATATATTGATGTAAGGTTAAAGCATCATCTAATATAAAATACGACAGAATCGGAACAATAACCTGCCCCAAAGCAAAAAGAGCGGAAACAATAGATGTATCAATAACTTTCATAGCCGAATAAAATGGGTACAGATAGGCGACATCAATTGCGGCTAGAATTATGTAAAATAAAATTGATTCCCGGCATGGAATCGACGGCATCTCCAAAAGCATTACTAGCGGAATAAATACGAAATTCATCATTGAGATGTAAAAAATCATGGTAGTTTGATGCTTAAAGGTTCTGTTTGAGAGCAAGCATTCAATTATATCGGAAAGAGCTTCAAAAAAAGGGGATAAAAAGGCAACAAAAAGTATCATGGAAAATTCCTTGTTTCGTCGTAATATGGGTATTATATATGTTGTTGCGATTGTGACATAGATATGTAAATAATCCCTTAAGAATATTAATCATTGCCTAATCCATAATTTATATTATAATGGTGATAGAAAGTAAAAGGCTCAAAATGACCGATATAAATGAAATACAATCATATTTGCAACAAAATCCTTGGCTTTTGGGGGCGTTAATTGTTGTCGGCGTATTTTTCGTGTATAAAATAGTGATGTCAATGCACGAAAAAAAATCTCCGTACGGCTTTGAGCGAGTTGCCGGCATGTATGAGTTGAAGAAAAAAATTTATCAAGACGTTATTTTTCCCTTTTATAATGCCGAAAGATATAAAAAATTTAATTTAACCCTGCCGAACGGCATTATCTTTTATGGTCCGACCGGTTGCGGAAAAACCTTTTTTGTTGAGTGTTTGGCCGAAGAGCTGAATATGAATTTTATTAAGGTATCACATGCAGATTTAGCCTCGCCTTATGTGCATGAATCGGTTGCAAAAATCGCCGAAACTTTTGAACATGCAAAAAGTGTAAAACCTTGTATTGTGTTTTTTGATGAAATTGAAAGTCTGGTGCCGGCAAGAGCTAAACTTTCTGCCGATATTACGTATAAAAAAGAAGAGGTCGATGAATTTTTAACCCATTTGAACAATGCTTCAAAAGAAGGAATATTGGTTATCGGTGCAACTAATCATATTGATGTAATTGATCCCGCTGTGCAGCGCTCGGGCAGATTTGATTTGAAAATTTATGTTTCTCCCCCTGATGATGATGCCAGAGCCGAGCTTTTTTATAAGGCATTGAAAGAAATTCCGCATGATAAAGAAATTGATTTCAGCGAATTGTCAAGACTGACGGCAAATTATACCAGCGCAGATATTGTTAATATTGTGCAAAGCACCGCACGCTATGCCGTAGTCAGCGACCATAAACAAATATCACAAAAAATGCTGGAGAGAAGTATAAGCGAAATCCCATCATCTTTGGATATGAGTGAGCTTGAGTATAATGAATATGAAACCCTCTGAAATTTTATCAGAAACATGTCAAATCGGTCGCTCGATGATAGAAATGCTGGGCGTGTTGGCAATAATCGGGGTTTTGTCGGTAGGCGGGATTGCAGGCTATTCTCAAGCAATGCACAAGCATAATATAAATAAGACAATTGACTGGATTGCCGAAGCCGCAAATAACTACTATACTTTTACAGCCGGTCATAATGCGGCTGATTTGATTACTCAGGCCTATGATGGGACATTAATTAAACAGTTTATCGCTCCAAAAGAGTGGGTTAAAAATGGAAATCGTTCACCAATGGGCGGAAAAATGAGTTTTGGGGCAGCAGGCACAGTTACGGTACAGAACTTTGCAGTTTCAATATATGATTTAGATCCCAATGATTGTACAGACCTTGTGAGTTTTGGGGCAACAAATTATCCGCTGAAATCACTATGGGTTAATCCGCAGAACAAAAGTTTCAGTGGTACAGCATGCAAAGATGATGAAGGCACTAACAGTTGTATTACGACTGTCAGCAAACTGAATTCACCGGCTAAAGCTTCAAAAGCTTGTAAAGGTAAAAAGAACTCAATTTTGTTGATATTTAATGAATATTGAACCCAAAAGTGAAAATAATAAAAAATACCGGCTGAATACAGTCGGTATTTTGAGAATATTCGTTAGGATGATTAGTAATTTCCCTTGGCCATATTCTTAATTCTACGGAGAGTATATCCTATGTCTTGAGCTACATTTACTGCTTTGTGGACCTCTTGCTCTACTTGCTCAACCTTTATTCTATTGCGTCTGAGACCAGATGTTGCTTCTTCCGCTTCAATTCTTGCCTTTTTATTTTCCAGATATACGTCTTGTTCGCGTCTTTCAAGCTCTGCACGTTTATCTCTTTGCATATTTTCTCGGGTTGGGAGCAAGTCAGAATAAACATTATACGGGTTAATACCGTTAACACCTACATTTGTAGAAAGGTGCATCATGAGCTTTGCATCTTCTTTGGATACTCTAACAACAGGTATTTGTACATAATCCTCACGGCCTGCCGGTTTGTACATTTTGGCAATTGGTAAAAATAATACATAGTCTACATTAGTCTGATCTTCTACAGGTACAGCATATTTGCAGCCTGGCTCGTTGAGTTCTCCCTGAAGTTCAGGTAAAATTTTATATCCATGCTTTTTGATTAACTTCCGCGGATAATCAGGGAGACTTTCATAAATTTCCTGAGCGGTTTGAGAACCAGCTTGCTGAGTTCTAACCTGGCGTGTTCCGGTCTGCTGGTTGCCATATTGTGCGGCGGCCTGCTGATAACTTATGGTTCTTCCTCCACTTTGTTGTGATGAGCGAACCGGTATAAGTTTACCATCAGATGTCATTCTGAGTTCCGTAATCGGCTGATTACCATCGCGGGTTTGTGCATTGGCTTCTTGTGTAGCGAGTGAGGATACGCTCAAAATTCCGCTCAATCCTATAATTTTGAAAACTCTTTCAGCCTTGCGGCCACGTCTTTCCAATTTTTTACGCAACGATTTAAACTTGGCGTTGGCTGTTTCTTTGAATGATGGCATGGTCCCCTCCTTGAAGAAACTTTTTTAATATCTGCTTCTATCATAGCATATGTATACAAAAAATCAAGCATTTTTGACAAAAAATGTAATTTTGAACAATTATTTTGATAATATATTGTATTTCAATAATAATTTAAGATTTGCAGATTTTGAATCACAAAATATGTTTTTTAGCATTTTGTCCAATCCATAAAAAGCAACCTATTTACAGTATTTATGCGAATCGGCGACACAAAAAATCGGTAGTCAATTCTATATATTATCTTAAAAGTTGACAAAATATCGAAAATTTGATACTATGAAAATGCGTTTAATTTTTTTATTATATTATGATGTATTTACTGATTTCTGTCCTGCTTACCGCAGCGTTCGCAGGCATCTCCTTTAACAAGGAGAACAAAAAAAGTGTTATGTGGTTTTCGGCAGCAATGCTGATCCTCATGTGTGTAATCAACTACTTCAGTATGCCCGTCCTCAATTTGTGGGGTTATTACGGGCTGTGGGTTGAAGTTCTGTTCGTGACTCTGTGTGGTGCTATTCTCGGCTGTATGGTCAATGGCACATGGGGGCTTGAATGGGACGGAGAAGGAAGAGCTTGGCGGTTTTATATTCCGTTGGGGGTGTTGGTCTTTATGATCGGCGCCGGAATTTTTTCATCCGCGGCTTTCCACTCCGACAGCTACAATAACATGCTGAAGGTTGATGAGGTGAACTTTGAACAATTTTCTTCGGACGTAGATGTGATTCCGGTCGACAAGATGATTGTTACCGATCACGATCTGGCCCGCAAGGTGGTTGAAGATCGCCTCGAAGAGGATCCCGGTCTTGGTAGTCGTTGTGTGGTCGGTGATATGACTATGCAGCAGCTGACCGGCAGCTTTACCATCGACGGCGGCAGGAAGTTGGAATTCGATAATGATGTAATTTGGGTGGCTCCGCTCGAGCACTCAGGTTTTTGGAAGTGGGTAAACAATGACGTTACTCCTGGATATATGTTGGTGTTTGCCAATGATCCTACCAAGACTTACAAAATTACCGAAATCAACGGACAGCCCCTGAAGCTCCGTTACATCGAGTCCGGTTGTTTTGGTGATGATATTGAGCGCAAAATCCGCAAAAGCGGTTATGCAACTCAAGGCATTACCGATTTCAACTTCGAAATCGATGAAAACGGTCGCCCCTATTGGGTGCTGTGCAACCATCGTCCGACTATCGGCTTCGGCGCTCGTGATGCCAAAGGTGTCATTACCGTTGATTGCCAAAGCGGAGATGTTAAGCAGTACACCATCGATGAGGCTCCTGATTGGATTGACCACATTCAGCCGGAGGAGTTTGTTTCTCGCCAGATTAAGTGGTGGGGCGAACTCAAACACGGTTGGTGGAACTCCCTGTTTGCTCAGAGAGATGTCCAAGAGCCTACACCGGGAATGGTGCTGGTGTATTCTGAAGGTAAATGCTTCTGGTACACCGGTGTTCAGTCCTCGGGCAGCGATGGCGCGACCAGCGGCTTTATGCTGATTGATGCTCGTAACAAACAGACCAGATACTACAAAGTGTCGGGTGTGAACGAGCAGGAGGCTTCACGCATTGTTGAAGATCAGAACTTTGCTAAGGCTGCACATTACAGTGCTACCTCGCCGGTTCTGTACAACGTGCGCGGCGTGCCGACGTACTTTATGACACTGAAAGGCGAATCCGGAAATGTAACCGGCTATGCTTTCATGGCCGTTACTAACCGCCAAGCCGTCGGTGTCGGTAAGTCAAAGCGCGAAGCCGAGACCAACTACCTCCAGGCTATGAAACGCACCGGCAATGACAGTATTGCCGACGGAAGCGTTAAGCTGGAGGTCAAAAAATTGACCGTTCGTGATATCACCAATGAGCAGGACACTTATTATGTTCTGTTTGTTGAGGTTCCGGGCAAGGAGTTTACCGGCTCATCGGAGTTCTTCCGCGAGCTCAAGTGGACCAAACCCGGCGACCAGGTGGAGGTTACGTATGGTGAAGGGTTGTCTGAGGTTATCCCGCTGGATACGTTCGACAACATTAGTTTTACCTTCTAGGTAGAATTAGTAACGCAAAGAAATCCGTCTCCTTAGGGAGGCGGATTTTTGTTTTTGTCAAATTTATTTATTGGTATTGACTTTTTTGTCCAAAAGTGATAGATTGTCTTTTGTTCAAACATTATTTACATATTAATAACTTAACCTATGAAGACAGTAAAAAATTATCTTTTGGGAGTGATTGTTTCGGCTGTTATTACTGCCACAGTGATGTATCTTAGCCTCGGATTGTTCGGCATTGCCGTGCTCTGCCTTATTCCGATTGTGATGGTGGCTACGGCCTGGGATGAAAGCTTGTTTAACAAGTCTGCTTGGGAAAAAGTCAGCCTTATCTTGTGGGCGGCTCTAGTGTATTCGGTAATGTTCAGCTCTTGGACATGGACCTCGCTGTTGATTGTCATTGTGATCATTGCGGGGCTGAAACTTTGGAAGACATCGCCGACTCCGAGCATTATGGCTGCATGGCTAACCGGTATGGAACTCGCAACCGTGGGGATGGAATATTATGCCAATCATGTCTATTATATGGACAATTTGTTGCATGATGCAGCGGTAGTGATATTTGCCATCTATGCAATTGCCTGGGATATCCATTCAGCAAAGAAAAAACTCTGAAATGTAATTTTCCGAATCTATAAAAAGGGACGCACGAGTGAGTGGGTCCCTTTTTTGGTGCCGGTTAGATTATTAATCTGTATCATAAAAACAATTTATGCGGCAGATTTTCTATATTTGGCGCAAATTTCTTCGCTGCTTAGGTTTAAAATATCTTCGGATATTTGGTAATATTTATGCCTTTTGTATGTATCGGTCTCAAATTCAGGCACTACGGCTTGCAATATATTAAGCAAGTTCGTTAATTAAGATATCAACATTTCAACGTTGGATATCAATTCTGATTACAAAACTCGGACATTTGGCTTAAGGGGACTAATTTTATGCCTTTTTCTGCCAAGGTCGGGAGCCAGGATTTAAGAGCCAGGTAGGTTTGAGTTTTGGGGTGCCCGATGGCTATGGCATAACCGCGGGAATGAGCAATTTCTTCCGTTTGATGGAGTTGCCCCATGATGTAGTCAAAATCGTCTTTATTATCTAAAAATACATTCCGCTCAACAATCTTTACACCAAAACGAGCTGCTTCTTCTTTGCCGGCTGAGTGAGGCGTGGTTTTGGAATCCAAAAAAATTAAGTTGCGTTTGGCAAGCTCTTTCATAACAATTGCCATACGGTGTTTGTCCTCAGTAAATTTGCTACCCATATGGTTATTGACCGCCACAATTGACGGGAACAGATCAAGCATGTTGCGCAATGTATCTTTTACCTCTTTATCGCTCATTGTTGTAGTCAGCATTGTCGGGGTAAAGTTTTGCATTACTTTCGGCTCCATCGGCAGGTGAGCCATGATTTCCTGTCCGGAGGCTGAAGAATTTGACATTTGAGATTGGAGATTGTTGGCATAAGTCAAAAATGATACGGTTAGCGGATAGGTAAGACTGCTGATGTCCTGCGTATGCTTGACACTGATTCCCATATCGTCAATAACAATAGTTATCAGGGGCTGATTTTCATTGGAGACTGCAGGAGTTTCTGGGATTTCGGCTTCATTTATATGATTTTCTTCCGGTAATTTTTCCTCATATAAATCATAAACCTGGTCGAGGGCTGGTTCCGGCTCGGTAATATCGGAAGTTTCAGATGCAGTGTTGCTGTCGGTTTCGGATATATTTTCGTCAGAAGTCTGCTGATCAATTATGTCCTCAATGGTCTGAGGAATGACAGGGGTATATTCTCTGACTTTTATGGTCATATCAGATGCAACAGAAGAATACTGACGATGATAGTACATTGTTGAGAGCAACAATGATAAGATAACAAGCGTAATTACCAAAGCCGTACCGAATGCCCAACGGCACCGACGATGACGGCAAAGATTGTGCTCGAATTGACGAAACAGCGGTTGCAACGGGAGCTGTAACTGTTTTTCTATAGGACGTGAAACCTTTTTGGGCTTTGATAATCTCGGCGTCTTATGATAAGCTGTTTTTTTCGGCACGATACTGCCCTCACCCACTCTATCTGTTGCGCAAAGTCGGGAAAGCAATAACATCACGAATGGTTTCGGCTCCGGTCAGCAAAATTGCCAAACGGTCAATTCCCATTCCCATACCACCAGTAGGCGGAAGAGCATTTTCAAGTGCTATAACATAATCTTCATCAAGCATTTGAGCTTCATCATCACCGGCCTCTCGTTCGGCACACTGAGCATCAAAACGAGCCTTTTGATCTAACGGGTTGGAGAGCTCAGAGTATGCACAACCGATTTCCATACCGCCAACATAGGCATCAAAGTGTTCAACCAAGCGTGGGTTTGAACGATGAACCTTGGCTAACGGGGAAATATCACGAGGCATATCCATAACCAAAATCGGCTGGATGAGGTGAGGTTCGACTTTTTCATCAAATACCAACTGGACAACCTTGCCCCAGTTGCTGCAATCAGAAGCATCAATGCCAATAGATTTTGCCATATCGCGTGCTTCTTCAACCGTTTCGGCTTTCATGAGGTCAATGCCGGCATATTCGTTGACCAATTCAACAATAGATTTACGGGCAAACGGCTTAGATAAATCAATTTCGGTACCATTAACGGTGATTGTTTCAGTACCGTTGACTTCTCTGCATACAAAGCGCAACAAGTCAGGGATAAGCTCGGCCATATCATTATAGTCGGCATAAGCCTGATAGGCTTCTAATGCAGTAAATTCAGGATTGTGTTTTTTATCAATGCCTTCGTTACGGAAGTTACGACCGATTTCAAATACACGATCAAAACCGCCGACTACTAGGCGCTTGAGGAACAATTCAGGTGCAATACGCAAATATAAATCCATATCCAGCGAATTATGGTGAGTGATAAACGGTTTGGCATTAGCACCGCCCATGATAGTCTGAAGCATCGGAGTTTCAACTTCCATAAATTTGTGTTGTTCAAAATAGTGACGAACTGCAGAAGTAATTTGGCAACGTTTTTTGAAAATTTCACGGCTGTCATCGTTCATGATAAAATCAACATAACGTTGGCGATAGCGGGCCTCTACATCAGTCAAACCATGGAATTTTTCAGGTAACGGCTGAAGAGATTTTCCTATAATATCAAATTTTTCGGCAGCAATTGAGAGTTCTCCGCGAGGGGTGCGGCGAACAAAGCCGCTGACACCCACTAAATCACCAACATCAAGGCTCTTTAAGAGTTCAAGCCCGGCTTCGTCAAGGTGAGATTTGTGGCAGAAAATCTGAATTTTTCCGCTGATATCTTTTAAGTCAATAAACATACCGCTGTTACGTACGGCCATGGCACGACCGGCAACGGTTACACGGTCTTCGGTATCAACACCGGCGGCAAGGTCAGCATATTTTTTCTGTAAATCATCGGCAAAAGCGTTCGGTTTAAAGCAATAAGGGTACGGATTGTAGCCTTTTTCAAACAAGGCGTTCAGCTTAGTAAGTCTTGATTCTCTATGTATATTGGTCTCATTTGCCATGATTATAGTTCCTATTCTGCTAAAATTATCAATAAAACTGCCGATTAATATATACAAGTATGTTGAAACTTGCAACCGAAAATAAAGCTTGACGTTCAAAAAGAACTAAAGTAGAACATTTATAGAGATTAATGGAGAAAAGCCATGTTAACACCAAAGCAATATAAACTGTTGATGTTTATTGACAATACCATCAAAGAAACCGGTTGTTGCCCCTCTTTTGAAGAAATGAAAGCAGCCGTCGGAATCAAGTCAAAGTCAGGTATTCATGCATTGATTGAAGAATTGGTCGAGCGTGAATTTGTGCGCAAGTTGCCACATAAAGCACGTGCTCTTGAAGTGCTAAAAATTCCTCGTTTTAAGCCCAAAGATATAATTGAAGAGGAAAAGAAAATTAAGTTAGCACTGCAAAATTCGTCAGCACAAATACCACTTTACGGCAAAATTGCGGCGGGAACACCGATTGAGGCTATTGCCTACGAAAATGAAACTGTTTCCGTGCCATATGACTTGGTAACACGTGGTGATTTTTATGCCCTGCGGATTGAGGGAGAATCTATGATTGAAGCCGGAATTATGGACGGAGACTTGGCAATAATCAAGCGAGCCGAGACTGCCGAAAACGGGCAAATTGTCGTAGCATTGGTTGATGACTGCGAGGCAACGCTTAAAGTTTGGCAGAAAAAAGACAATGAAATTTGGCTTAAACCATGCAATAAAGACTATCAAATCCGTAAACTTCATCCCTCTCAGGTAAAAGTTCAAGGAATTTTGAACGGAATTATTCGCAGTTATAACTAATTTTTGTCAAATTTTTCTTGATTTTTTGTACAAATATGTTATGATAACGCTAGTTAATGTAAGCAGGAGTATGGGCTATGGCAGAAAATCAACCATATTTTGAATTTAATTCTAAACGTGATGCTGATGCAGATTTTGAGGCTATTCTCAATAGTCATTCTTCTGGGCAAAAGATAAGCTCGGACGAACTTGATGCAATTGAGCAGCAAATAAAAGGGCTTAATGAGAATCTGGATAATCTTGACGGAGAGGAAAGAGAAAACGCCGAAAGAGAAATTAAGCATCTGCGCATTAAACGCAATCAGGTTGCGATAAAAGACAACCTCAACTCCGAGCATTTGCAGGCTTTGGAAAACAATCCCGAGACCTATACCGCCCTTTACAGCATAAAAAACAACGTTGAGGAAGCTGATGAAGCCAAGGCTCATTTGGAAATTGGAGAAAATGATCAGTTAAAACTCAAAATCCAGATGTTGCAACCAATGGCAATGGATATTGATATTGTCGATGGGAAAGTACAATTTTCTCCTGAAGGTATGACACCGGAAAAAATGCATGACATGATTGCATTTTTGCAAACACACGGAATTGTAGTTAATGATGACAGCCTAAAGCTCGAAAATGCCGATCAAGAAACACAAGAAGTATTTGAAGAGGCTATGGAGCAGTTTGATGACGAGAATCAAGGTGCACCTCAGGTATTTTCTTTTACAGGATACGGCGACGGAGATTATGAAGAAGTTACGGATTCGTCCTATGATCCGGCCGATGAAATAAGAGGACATTGGGCCAATGATGCAACGGCAGAAAACTTGCCTGCAGAAGAACCAAAGACAGAAGAAAATGAAGAACAAGAAGAAGGCTCTACCGGATTGTTCGGAGGAAAAGTTCCTCAAAAAGCAGACCATGGCGCTAATGCACAAAAAGAGGAATTTGATAAGAGCGTTACGACTTGGATGAATAAAAACAAACGAAAAGGTTTCAGCTGGTTTGAAGGAAGTACATATAACGGTTGGGATACATTTACATGCTATTCGGGTGAAAACCCTAAACAAAACCGTACGCCGATAACCGTTGATCACAAAACCGGCGCAATGAAATGTAACTATGAGTTCAAGATTTATTCTCGCATGAAAAACGGACGTTTGGAAATATGTTTCTCCTTGCCGCCGGGCAAAAACCTTACCGACGATCAAGCTTATTTGATTACCAGTGCTCTTAAAGATGCCGGTGTCAAGTATGTTGAATATCAAAAAGGCACAAAAGCAATGAGTGATAGCAATGAAGCTATTATGCGTACTGCCTGCGGAAAAAGATTATTGGTTCCGACCGAGCACAAGGTAAACACCGAGCGATATGACAAGATGATAGCAGCTGCCTCTCAAAAGGTTGGCGCTAACAGTCCGGAGTTATACAGATATAAGTATGATTTAGCAATGCAAATGGACAAGTTGCTCCGTAAAAAAGGTGTTGACTACAGAGATCCAAGCAAAAAGAATAATCCGGATTGCCGTACCATTCGTTGGGCGGTCGGAGCTTATCAGTTGCACCCGTTCCGTGATTTGTGGGAAGACTTTGGACTGCGTGGCGATTATGAAAAGAGATTGTCAGAGGGTACTCCGTCTGATCCGAAGTGTACAGATCCGAACGATGGTGCCAAAAAGGTTATCGGAGCTAAGATGGCAGTCGGTTCTTTGTATGAAATGTTCAGCGACAACGCAAGCCAAGATGTTGCGCATCTGTTAAGTAAAGATTGCAAGAGCCTTAATGATAACGAAAAAGGTGTTTTGCAAGCCTATGTAGACGACAACGGTTTGTCAAAAGATACACAGGTTCGTGATATGCCGCCTGCCGTATTGAGAGCAATATATGCTGAAATGTGCAAGACACAAGAAGCAAAAGTCAAAGACGATATTGAAAAAGAGTATTTTGAAATATTACGTCGTAACAAAGAAAACGGTTCGAAAGATGATCCGGAAAAAGGCGCAGTAAAAGAAATATTCGGACGTGCTGATACCTATATTCAGGATATGAACGAGCAACTTAAGGACTGCAACCTGTCGCAGATCTTTTTGGCAAGGAAAGCTATGCCGAAACACGACTTTGGTAAACCCTCAGAAAACGGCGGTAAAAGTCCTCGTGAAAAAGCTATTGAAGAAGGCTTAGTCAGAGTTCAGACACCGAGAACAAATACCGGCAATGGCGGAAACCGCAATAACAACGGTCGCAATAATGGAGGACGCTAAGTCAATATGCAAACAACAAAAAGCCTGCCAATCGGCAGGCTTTTTCTGTGTTTAAGTATACTATAGTCCAACAATACGCTGCAATGCCTCTTCAACTTTGGCCTTGTTTTCCAACGCCTCGGTTTGGCGACGGCGTTCTTCTTCAACCACCGCAGCGGGAGCTTTATCAACAAATGCAGGATTGCTCAATTTACGAGCATAGCCCTCAAGATTTTTGTTCAAACCGGCAAGTTCTTTTTGCAAACGTTCACGCTCAGCGGCAAAATCGACAACTCCTTTCAGCGGAATTAAAATCGTGCTTTCTTTGCATACGGTCTGAACCATATCCGGAGTAACTTCACCATTATAAACTTCGGCTTTTTCAAGGCGGGCAAGTGAACAAATAATGTCGTTGAAGTGTTGCAAATTGGCAACCGATTGTTCAGTGCAACCTTGTAAATATGCAGTCAATTTGGCGCCAGCAGGAAGATTCATCTCAGCACGGAGCGAGCGAATGGCGGTAATCAGCTCAATAGCCCAATCAATGCTGCGGACATCATCAACATTTACTTTTTCGGTAGCAGGCCAGCTTGCATTAATTATGTCCTGATCGCTTGAGTGTGAGTTGTTCCACAGCTCTGCGGTAACAAAAGGCATAAACGGGTGCAACATTATCAAAATGCGGTTAAGTACCCATGCAAAGGTTGCTCTGGTCTCGGCTTTAAGATTTTCATCACTGCCATAGAAAATCGGCTTGGTCATCTCAATATACCAGTCGCAGAACGAACCCCATACAAACTGATAAACACCGTTTGCCGAATCGGAAAAGCGGAAATTGTTCAGGTCCTCGGTCAAGTTGTTAGATGTCTGTTTTACTTTGGCAACAATCCATTTGTTGACAGGGTGTTTGATGGAATTAATATCAAAATTGTCAGGCAATACACACTCGTTCATCTCGCCAAAACGTGCAGAATTCCACAGTTTGGTAGCAAAGTTGCGATAGCCCTGAATACGAGATTCAGAAATGTTAATGTCACGACCTTGGGTTTCCATTGCAGCCATAAAGAAACGTAAGGCATCAGCACCGTATTTTTCGATGATTTCCATAGGGTCAACAGTGTTACCTTTTGATTTGGACATTTTGCGTCCCTGCTCATCTCTGACCAGACCGTGAATGTAGCATTTTTTAAACGGAACCTGCTTCATAACGTACATGCTCATCATCATCATACGGGCAACCCAGAAAAAGATGATGTCGAAGCCGGTTACCAAAACCGAAGTCGGGTAGAAAGTATCAAGATATTCGGTCTTATCAGGCCAACCCAAGGTTGAAAAAGCCCAAAGACCTGATGAAAACCATGTATCCAAAACGTCGGTCTCACGGCGCAATTCAACATGTCGACCATAATGTTTATCGGCAGCGGCTTGAGCTTCTTCTTCGTTTTCTTCACAAAAAATGGTTTCATCCGGACCATACCAAATCGGCATTTGGTGTCCCCACCACAATTGGCGAGAAATACACCACGGCTGAATGTTACGCATCCATTCAAAGTAGGTTTTTTCGTATGTCTTGGGCACAAACTCCATGTCGCCGTTCTCAACAACACGCATAGCTTCAACAGCGAGTTTCGGAGCATCAACGAACCATTGGTCGGTCATTAACGGCTCAATCACAACATTTGAACGATCACCATAAGGAATAACCATCGGGTGGTCTTCAATCTTGTCCATAAGTCCCATGCTATCTAAGGTTTCAATTGTCTTTTTGCGAGCAGATTGAGTGTCCATACCCTCAAAAGGAGTGTTCTCGTTTAAGGTAGCATCAGGATTGAGGATATTAACCAACGGCAGATTATGACGTTTGCCGACTTCAAAGTCATTGAAGTCATGAGCCGGAGTAATTTTTACGGCACCGGTACCTTTGGTAGGATCAGCATGTTCGTCGGCAATAATCGGAATGGCTTTATTGATAATCGGAATAATACATTCCTTGCCGATAAGGTGTTTCAGCTTTTCGTTGTCTTTTGAAATAGCAACGGCGGTATCACCAAACATGGTCTCAGGTCTGGTGGTAGCAATGTGAACAAACTCACCTTCTTCACCTTTAATCGGATATTTGTAATAGTACATCTTACCGACGGTTTCTTTTTGAATAACTTCCAAATCAGAAACGGCAGTCATAAACTTTGAATCCCAGTTTACGAGTTTTTTAGCTTTGTAAATAAGACCGTCTTTATAAAGTTTTACAAAAATTTTGCGAACAGCACGCGATAACCCCTCGTCCATGGTAAAACGGGCACGAGACCAATCGCATGAAGCTCCCAAGCGGCGTAATTGCTTGCAAATGGTGCCGCCTGATTTTTCTTTCCACTGCCAGACTGTTTCAATAAATTTTTCACGTCCCAAATCATGGCGGGTAATTCCCTGTGTGGCAAGATTACGCTCAACAACCATTTGGGTAGCAATACCAGCGTGATCCATGCCCGGTTGCCAAAGAACATTTTTGCCTTGCATACGATTATAACGAATAAGAACATCTTGCAATGTGTCATCAAGTGCGTGCCCCATGTGCAAAACACCGGTTACGTTCGGCGGCGGAATTACCACAGCAAAGGCTTCTTTGTTTTTGTTCATATTGGGTTTGAAGGCGCCTTTAGCCTCCCATTCGGCATATATCTTTTCTTCAAAATTTTTCGGGTCGTAGTTTTTTTCTAACATCTATGTTTTTCCTATATATCATTAAACGCAAAACAATCCGCTAATTGACCAGCGGAGCTAAAAATGTGAGGCCGATGCTGAGAGATCAGCGTACATCAGCCTTTACCATCACTCGTTCAATTTCTTTTTGGACTGCTTGCGGCAATTTTTCCTGTAACCACTGTTGCAAAACAGGAACAACTTCATTTAAAACTGCGGCTTCGGCAACATTGCGAACAGAAGCGTCGGTTTGCGGATATTGTTGACGGCGCTTAGCAAAAATGGCAGCAAAATCATCGAGAATATTTGATGAAACAACGTCATTGTCATTGGTAACCGAATTAATAACCTTGAGCGGAATAACTGGAGCAATATTGGCTTTAGGCTCAACTACGGGAACGGCTATTGTGCTCTCCGGCTGATCCATAAGGCGACGAATGTTGTTGCATATTTTTGCAATGTCTTCTTCCGTCGGATCAGATATTGGTTGTACCGGCGCTGGGTTGTTTACAGCAATAAAAGGTGTTTCAGACTGATCAACATCAACAGGCTCGGTGTCCTCACTTGTTTTGACACTGGGAACGCCTTCGTCGTTCAGCATATTGCGAATCGAAGATAGTATTTCTTCCATTGAGAGTTCTTGTGTATTTTGATCAGCCATATTTTTTCCTTATAAATTTAGTCAATTGATGTAGAAAGCCATTTATCACGGGTTTCTTTGTAATAAACTTTAGGGTTATAAATATCAACGTCAAGTTTCAGGTTTTTAGCGGTTAACTTGCCCATTGCCTGCATAACTCGCATTGCCGATAAATAATATTCACGTCTTGCTTTAACTACCTCGACTTGAGAGTTTAACAATGTTTGATATGCATCCAAAACATCCAAAATGGTGCGGTTACCGAGAGCTTCTTCTTTTTTTACACCGTCAAGGGCAATTTTATTGGCCTCAACTCTATCAACAAGAGCTTTGATTTGGGCATCATAAGCAACCATTGATTCCCAACTTCCGGTAATAGAAGATACGGCGGCACGTTTTGCGCTGGCCACCTGTTCTTGCGCTTGCCATTTGGCATATTTGCTTTGACGAATGCGAGCTCGATTTTCGCCGGCGTCATAAAGAGGAATCGAAGCATTTACGCCCCATGTAATATCATCGACGGTCGGAGTGGGATCGCCGTGGTGCTTAGAATTTACTTTTGATTTGGTGGCGCTTCCGGTAGCGGCAATTTGCGGAGCAAGTGCACCATAGTTTGCTTTTACGGCGTATTCACGAGCCTCAAGAGCTTCCTTGGCTTGCAAAACAGCAAAGTTGTTATCCATAGTATAACTCAGTGCACGATCAAATGTTGCCGGCAAAAATGTATGAATGTTGTTAGGTTCGCTCAAATGGGTAGGATCTTTGCCGATAACTTGTTTATAAACAGCTTTAGAAACTTCAAGCGTACCTTCGGCACTGATACGGCTGGCTATAGCTTGTGAATAACTTGATTTTGCCTGTGCGACATCGGTACGGGTAAGTTCTCCGACGTTAAAGCGTTCTTGGGTTTCATCAAGTTGTTTTTTTAAAAGTTTTTCATTATTTTTTTGTAAATCAACGATGGCTTCATCGCGAACAACATTTAAATATGCCTCGGAGGCACTTAAGAATATGGCTTGTTCATAGTTTGACAAGTTGTATTGTTCGGCACGAACAGCTTTGTCGGCTGACTTTACGGAATTGACTGTAGAAAAGCCTGAAAACAAAGGTTGACTGATGGTTGCGCCAAGAGCCTGCGAGGTCCGGCCGTCCTCAGCCGGATTGCGGTTATTGTCTGTGTTAGAATCGCTATATTGACCGGTTAAGGCAATGTTCGGACGATATCCTGATTTGGCAATAGCAACATTTTCGTCAACGGAGCGCAAATATGCACGTTGAGCCTGCAAATCAGGGTTACTGCGATAAGCTTCGGCTAAGGCTTCAAAAACAGTTTCCGCCTTGGCGGCCGAACACGCCAAAACTCCCATAGCAATAATGGGGAGCATATATTTTTTCATATATTCACCTCTTATAAATAACACTCAGGCGATTATATTACTTTTTTTGATGAATGCAATTATAAATTTGCAATTTCGTTAACGATATTTCAAACAATTTGCAGATAGAATGCGGGCAATTAATGAAGATTTGCGAGGGAAAAATGGCAAAACATGAATCTGTGATTTTGAGCGAAATTGATAAGGCTCGCCTTAAACTTTCAATTGAACATTACATCAATTATTTTATCGGTAAACGTGTTTGCGAGATTACCAAAGAGGAAGCATTAAAGGCTATTTCTCTTGCCGTGCGAGAGTTTGCAATGGATCAAATGTACAAAACAATTGCTCGCTATAACCACAGTAACGCCAAACGAATCTATTATTTGTCGGTTGAATATTTAATTGGTCGTTCTTTGGAAAATAACCTTCACAATTTGGGACTGTTTGATGCATTAAACGACATAAAAATTGAAGGCTGGCCATGGAAAAATATGGAAGAAATTTTTGACACCGAATATGATCCGGCACTCGGTAACGGCGGTTTGGGAAGATTGGCAGCCTGCTATTTGGATTCAATGGCTTCACTCGGTATTCCAGGTTTCGGTTATGGCATAAACTATGAGTACGGACTGTTTAAGCAAAAGTTTGAAAACGGTTATCAGGTAGAGCACGCCGACAGCTGGGACGGAGAAAATTCGCCTTGGCAGTTTGCCCGAAATGACCGCAAAGTAACAATTCCTTTGTACGGAGAGGTTGAAACTTCCATTAATAATGTTACCGGTGAGCCGGTGTTTATTTGGAAAAACACAAGACCTATTTATGGTATTCCGTTTGATTTTCCGATTGTCGGATACAATGGTAAATCTGTTAACTACTTGCGTTTGTTCTCGGCAGAAGGCGATGAACAACTTGATATTAATATCTTTAATAAGGGCGGATATATTGATGCCTTGCGTGATAAAATTGAAAGCGAGACCGTGTCTAAAGTACTTTATCCGTCTGATGCCGTAGAATCAGGTAAGGAATTGCGTCTTAAACAGCAGTATTTCTTTGTTTCGTGTGCCATTCAAGATATTATTCGTCGGTTTATGGAAAAGAGTAACGATTTCCATAAAATGCCGGATTACATTTGTATTCAGCTCAATGATACTCATCCGGCTTTGGGAATTCCCGAAATGATGCACCAATTGATTGATGTTTATGGTCAATCGTGGGATGCGGCGTGGGAAATTACGACCAAAATTTTTGCTTATACTAACCACACCTTGTTGCCCGAGGCATTGGAAACATGGAACGCAAAAATGTTGGGTAATATGCTGCCCAGACACTTGCAGATTATTTATGAAATAAATCGCCGCTTTATGGAGTTTGCCCGTTCACGCTTTGGCGAAAACTCGGAAAAACTTGATAAAGTCTCAATTGTCGCCGGACAAGGTGATAACCAGATTATTCGAATGGCTAACTTATCAATTGTCGGTTCGTTTAAGGTTAACGGCGTGGCAAAATTGCATTCGGAATTGCTTAAAACTCGTTTGGTTCCGGAATTTTATGAGTTGTGGCCGGAAAAGTTCTTAAATATTACAAACGGTGTTACTCCTCGTCGTTGGTTGTATCACGCAAACACGGATTTATCTAACCTTATCAGTTCTCGTATCGGGGAAGATTGGGTTACAAAATTAGATTTGTTGCAAAACTTGGAAGATTATGCTGAGGACACAACTTTTGTAAAAGAGTTTATGAACATAAAACAAAATAACAAAGAGAATTTGGCCAAAAAGATTTTGAAATCAACCGGAATTGTTATTAATCCTAAGAGTATATTTATTATTCAGGCCAAGAGAATTCATGAGTATAAACGTCAGTTGATGACTATTTTACAGGTTATCGGGGACTATTTGGCAATCATAAATGACAATGTTTATCCGGAAACGCCCAAAACCTATATTTTTGCAGGTAAAGCGGCACCTTCATATAATTTTGCCAAAATGATTATCAAACTCATCAATAACGTTGCCGATGTAATTAATCATGATTCACGTGTTAATGATATGATTAAGGTCGTATTTGTACCTGACTATAAGGTTTCTTTGGCAGAATTGTTAATTCCGGCAGCTGATATAAGTATTCAGAACTCAACTGCTGGGTTTGAAGCGTCAGGAACAGGAAACATGAAATTTGCCCTAAACGGCGCGTTGACAGTCGGAACATATGACGGTGCCAATATTGAGATACGTGAAGCAGTGGGTGAAGATAATTTCTATCTATTCGGACTGAGAGATGAAGAAATTGTAAAATTGCGCAGAACAAATTCTTATCATCCTCATGACATCTATGAGCAGTCGGAGTATATCAAGCGGATTATGAATACGCTTAACTCAAACATGTTTTGCGAAAAAGACTATGTTTTGTTGTTTAAAATGATTTTTGAGGAGCTGTTGGCTCGCGACTATTTTATGGTATTGGCTGACTTGGAAGAATTTAATAAGATTTTACACAAGGCTGAAGCTGACTATCGTAATAAGAAAAAATGGGCCAAAAAAGCCATACTCAATGTAGCAAGAATAGGTAATTTTTCAAGTGATCGAGCGGTTATGGAATATGCCAAGAAAATATGGCATGTCAAACCGATTAATTAATCAAAAAAACGCTCTCTTCCGAGGGCGTTTTTTGTTGGAAATTAAAGCATTTTTAACAGTTAAACAGGTATATTGTACCATAGAATATTGTCTAAAGTTATGAGGTGTGCTATGAAAAGCCTGTCATCTGCTATGGTTGCATTATTGAGCTCAACGTTTTTATCAGCACCGGCGTGGGCGGTTGATGTAAATGCTGATTACTTGAACTCTTTAACAAGTCCGAAAGTCAGCTGGTCAGAAAGTGAAGGCACCGAGGTTACAATGGGGGATAAAACTTTTTATTACACATATAACAAACCTGATAATTATGAGCAGACAACAACCAGAGTTAATAATACAGCTCCATCTCAAGATTTGGATTCTAAATTGTTTTATGGAATCAGTGGAAACCAAGGCGGAGCAATATATTCTAAAAGCGATAATACGGCCGATGTTACCATAAATTCTGACTTTGTCGGCAATCACGCCACTAGCGGAGGCGGCGCAATATACATGTATGCACCGTCTTCTATTAGAAATATATCCGGAACCTTTGTAGGAAATTATGCCAGAGGAGGAACACCTGTAGGAGGAGCAATTTATACCACAAGACCTTCATCAGTAGGCACATACATCGAAAGTTTAACCGGTAATTTTGTCGGCAACTGGGTTGAAGGAACAGGTAGTGATTCCTTTATGCATGCCGGTGCCGTTGATAATCATGGTACTATTAATTATTTGGAAGCAAATTTTATCGGGAATTATGGAAAATCTTCCGGCAAACCAATGTATGGTGGGGCTTTGCATAACGGATCATCAAACGATGGTAAAATCGGTTTATTAAAGGGAAATTTTGTAGGAAACGGTATTGATGTCGGTTCTGCTGCCGGTCTTGGCGGTGCACTGGCAAGCAGCGGTAAAATTGACAGCATTGAAGATACAAACTTTTATTACAACTATGTTAACTCATCAACGAATGCTCGCGGAGGCGCAATTTATACAAGCGACAATATCGGCAATATGAGTAACTTGGTTTTTGATAATAACTTTGTTACTTCAGATGATACTGCTTATGGTGGTGCAATTTATTCGCAATCAAGTATCGGTAATATTGTTAATTCACGGTTTACCAATAACTCTGTGCAAGCTCCGAACGGAAACGGCGGTGCAATTTATTCAACCAGCAATCTTAACATTACTGCCGATGATGGTACGTCATTATTTGAAGGTAATACGGTTAATGGTGAGAGTAATGCCATTTATATGGAAGGCACAAGCGACTCAAAGCTTGATCTCAATCTTACCGGCACAAACAATGGCGCAATAACTTTCAATGATGATATAGACGGACAATATTATAACATAAATGTTCTTGGTTCAAACGAAGGTGAAGTCGGATTTTTCAAGACGGTTGAGAACTTTGACAATTTGGCTATAA
>CACWLK010000015.1 GCA_902761715.1 uncultured Rhodospirillales bacterium
TCTAAACCATCAGTAAAAGTAGATATTGAAGTTGACAAGAATGCTCGGGAAACCAATTCTGGTTTGATAACTTTGACGGAGAATGTCAGCGGCGATTATGATGTTATCGTCAACTCGTTGAATCCCGATATTTATGATGGGGCATATACAGCGTTCTTGTATGCGCCTAATGATACGGACAGCAGTGATGAAAGTTTTGAAGTATCACGTGTAATCGGTAGCCCATATATGTGGAAAGCTTTTTTGAACTATTTGGATGAAGAGGAAGGTTCTACTTGGTATTTGGCTTTGACCGATGAAGAGAATCCTGATTTTCCGAAACCTGAACCGGAGCCGGAGCCTGAACCGCAACCCAAACCGAGCAAGATTTATGCTCCTGAAGTTGTTGCCGGTATTGGCTTGCACGAGGCGGCTATTGAACAAACAAGAAGTGTTGTTCACAACGTAAAAGGTAAGGTTGCCGCCGGACGTGAGTTCTGCCCGAGATGTGGAATGTACGACTATGGTTGGGATAATAACCTGTTACGGAACATTTGGGTACTAGCTCAGGGCGAAAGTGCTAATATAGAAGAACCGGTTGATATGGATGCTAAAATTTGGGGTATAGAAGCCGGATTTGATGTTCAAAATGACATTCATAATACTTTTGGGGTATTTGCCTCTTATCGTAACGGCGAATACGACCTATCTGGTAAAGGCAAAAAATTCCGCTCGAATATCGGCTCTGAAATTAATATCGACAGCTATTTGGCCGGTTTATACTATCGCTACGACCGCTATCTGGTATGGGCATTTGCGACCATCTATGGCGGTATTCAACAAGCTGATGTCAAGACCGATGACGGTATAGCCAAATTTGATACCGACGGTATAGAGTTCGGTGCAAGTATTGAGGTCGGTCGCACCATTCCGCTTGCCAGAGACTTAACCTTAGATCCGAGTGTCGGCTTGTACTATACTCAAGTTAACTTTGATGATACTGACGACAATGTTGGTAAACACTATGAGTGGGATGACATCAAACATTTGGAAGCTGAACTCGGAGCTAAACTTGAAAAGCAGTTTGATAATGCCAAAGTTTATGTCAAACCGAGTGTAATCCGCACTTTGACTAAAGATGACAGTGTATTGATTACCGGATTAAACAAAGCTGACACCTATTCTGATCAAACCTTGGGACGTATCGAAGTTGGCGGGCGTTACGGCTTTACTGATGCTTTGTCAATTTATGCATGGGCTAACTACACCTTCGGCAGCTCTTATGATGCCATCGGTCTTGGTGCCGGATTGAACTACGCGTGGTAAACAAAAACGACTAATAAAAATCCCCTCAATCGAGGGGATTTTTGCGTTAACCTTTCAAACCTGAACGGCTGAGGTTTTAACATCACCGCCCTGTACTGGCCGAAATATAATTATCGTTGCAGTTGGATCCAACACAACGCTTGAGTACCATGGCGGAAGAATCTGAGTTTTGCCCCGTAACATTCATTGACGGAACAAAAACATTAACTACTTTGATTTTGAATGATGTATAACCAATGTTATCACTTTCATCAATAAAATAGGTTTTTACTTCGTATATACCTTCTTGTCCGGGCATTGGCGTGCCTTCAAAGGTGCGAGTTTCTTCGTTATAACTCAACCATCTGGGCAGAGGATTGTCATCAATCAGGCCGGAACGGCTGATTACCTTACCCTTAAAATTCATACGGTCAACCATTTCTTGCGGAATGGTAACTTTGAAATGTTGACCGGTCTCAACTTTGATGTTTGGAAGTTTGTCGGAAGATGACAAATTGACCGGAGGACGTTTGGCCGGAACTTGAAGTAAATACGGGCGGTTATCGGGCATAAAATCACCCTCACCCCATTTTTGCATACTGTTATGCAAATAAACAGCTATGTTAGATGGTTTTTCATTGAGCATATAATAGGGTATTGCATCTAAGCCGATAGAAACATACAAGTTGCCTAAACTGTCTTGTAAATCAGCGTAAGCCTTAAAGGCTTTAACCTCATCCCCGATTGCGCGAGCTGCTTCAAGTTGAGCTTTTTCGTCTTTGGTGCCTTTAGCAATGGTGAAGTCCTCGGCAATGTTTTCCGATGTATTGGCAATTTCCATATTAATTTGGTAGTCCTCTACTGCGGACATATATTGTGCCCAAGCAACATAAACCTGACTCAAAATGAGCGAAGACATGCGTTGACGACGGAGAGCAGCTAAATCCTTCAAATTAGGATTGTTGATATCCTCGTAGACACTGTACCCAATCTCTTTGGCTTGTTTTGACCACATACGATTATAGCGGGCAGGATCACTCTTATATTCCGCCTCGGACGGTTGTTTAAACTCTTGAATAATTACTTTCAAATCTTTAGGGTTGTTACCTAAATCATGTTCTCTGAGTTCGGGGCGGTTGTTGAGGGCAAGCCATTCCAAATCAGACAAACTTGTCTTGATTTTCGGAAGTTCAAAGTTGCCGTATTCAGAACCGACAAGCTCGTATTCAGTCGATGGGTGCATACCCATCAAGCTGGAAAGACGGGTTTGAGCGGTTTCAAGATCACGCTTGAGAGAAGAAAGTTTTTTAATAGCCTCCATGTATTGTCTTTTTTTGACAAGCAAATCTACCGGTTGCTGCTCGTTTTTTTCAGCCAATTGCTTGGCGGTAGCATTCATATCATCAACTTCGAGCGTCATAAACTCGATCATATCATCGGTAACCGGCAAGAGCTTTTGTGCGGCAAGTGTACGCCAGTAAAGACTGCGGGTCTCTTGCAAAATGTTATGAATAACTTTGCGGCTTTCCTCAAACGCTACGCTCGATTTGTAATCGGCATCACGGGTTTGGCAATAAACCATTGTCATATCAAGAACGTTCCAAGCTACTTTTAAGTCAGGGCTGATAGCAGATGAGTTGGTCTGGTTGATATAACCGGCATGGCTGACAATCTCTGGCAAGCGGTTAACCGGTGAAGTGCCGGCACGAATCAGGCTGTCTTCATAATTGACCAAACGGCGGGTATAGTTATATTTGAGCGCCAAAGCCATTGCCATGTACATATCAATTGGCTTTTCAATCTTGCGAGGTGTGCTGATAAACATATTTTGCATATCTGTGTCAATGCGAACAGCACGGTCCCACTCGTTGTAGGTGGCAGCCTCGGGATTATAGACGACACTTGCCCCTTTTGAAAGAGGAGGATTGTCAACAGCCGGAGCAACAGTCTTGTGGCGCCCGCAAGCCGTAAGCAAAAATGCAACCGAAAGTATGGATATCAATAGCTTTTTCATTATATGTAAACCCTTTTGGAACGATAATCTATCTCAATCTTTACACCACTTTTTTCAAAAAAAATAGTATTTAGTTGCTTTTATCTACTTTTATTTATAAGATAAAAGAAATTGGTAACAGCAGTAGAAAACAATGTTTGATATTTTTAAAACTATTTTCAAATATAAAGAAAAGGAAAGCCCTGATAAACTCGGCCTTTATCCCGAAAGAGTGCATGTGGATGCAATGCCGGAGCGACGCTATTTGTGGACATCAAGAGTTTTGGTAATTATAGCATGCTTTTCCATCTGTTTTAACATGATGCTGGCATCGACACTTTATGTTATTATTCCACAGCGGGGAAGTTATCCGAAACTGTTTTATATTGATCGATATTTTAATCAGGTTGAAAGATTACAGCCGGCAGAAGTTTTTTATCCGACGGCAAATCTGATTACGGAAGAGCATATTTCAAACTATATTATGCTACGTTACATAATTACAAATGATTATGACGAACTGGCCAAAAGATGGGGAGAGGGACAATATATATATTGGATGTCATCAACCACTGTATTTAAAGACTTTCAAGACTATGATGTGAGATATAATCTAGAACAATTCAAAAGCAAAAACATGATGCGTGACGTGGAAATTGACTGGATACGTCCGATGTCGCGCGGATTATGGCAAGCCCAGATTAGGACACTAGACTACCTGCCTAAAGCTCAAGAACCGATTGTCAGCGTATGGCGACTTACCATGCGTATTCAATATTTTAACTTCAACAACGTTACATATGAAGATTCTCTCAAGAATCCGTTCGGATTTTTAATCAGAACATTTTCACAATCGTATTTGGGTAATGATGTTGCTGCAGACGATTATCTGTCAGAATCAAAACGAATTACCAAAGAGCTGTTCTTCAGATAAAGAATACCGCCGTTCGGCGGTATTTTTTATCTTACAGTTTGAGTTTTTTATCAAGACGTTCAAGTTCATCAATATAACTACTGATAAGCTGTAGTCCTTTGTGCCAAAAGTCCGGTTTTTCCGGATTGAGGCCGAATGGTGAAAGCAAGGTTTTGTAATCGGTGATAGCCGTTTTGGATAACATTTCCATATATTTATCGGGGAAATTTTTGACTTTACCCTCTTGGCTTACCTGATAAAGTGAGTTGACCAGGCAATCGGCAAACGAGTAGGCATATACGTAAAACGGCAAAAAGAAGAAATGTCCGACCTGCGACCAAATATAGGCGCTATCATCACTTACATCAACGTATTTGCCAAGACTTGCACGCATTTCCTCCTGCCAAATTTGGTTCAGGCGTTCGGTGCTGAGTTCGCCATTGCGGCGTTCGGCATGGGCGCGGGTTTCAAAAAAGTGGAAAGCAATCTGACGAATGGCGGTATTAATCATATCGCTTACTTTAGAGGCAATCAGCGCCAGCTTTTGCTCGTTATCCGGAAGTTTTTTGACCATTGACTGGAAAGTAATCATTTCTCCGAAAACTGAGGCAACTTCTTCGGTTGTCATACGAGAATATTCGTTCAGTTCTCCGTTTTTGGTTCTGGTCTGATGGTGGCAACCATGACCAAGCTCGTGAGCCAAAGTCAAAACATCATTTTGTTTGCCGGCAAAATTAAGCAAAAGATACGGGTGAGAATCGGCACACACCGGAGCACAAAAAGCACCGCTGCGTTTACCGTCACGAGGCGGAACATCAATCCAGTTATGGCTGAAAAAATCCTTGGCAATATTATACAATTTAGGAGAAAATTGGTTATATGCCTCAAGAACTAATTTTACCGTGTCGTCCCAACTATATTCAATATCCTTACTGAACGGCAATGGTGCATTGCGATCCCAATAGGAGATTTTTTTCATTTTCAGCCATTTGGCTTTAAGTTTATAAAAACGGTGAGCAATTTCAGCATAGCTGTTGCGCACACTCTCTGCCAAAGCATCGACGGTCTTGTCGCTTACATTTTCAGACATATTGCGCGATGAAACCGGGGTTTTAAAACCACGTTTTTCGTCTTCAATAGCCTTATCTTTTATAATCATATTGTAAATAAACGTAAATAAATCGGCATTTTCTTTAGCAACACGGTTAATTTCACGTCCGGCGGCATGACGGAGTTCTGCATCTTTATCAAGCAAGAGCTTTGAGATTTCCGCATCGTTGTAGTTTTTGCCGTTTACTGTATAAACAAGCTTTGATGATGTTTCTTCATAAAGTCTTACCCATGCGCTTGATGAGGTAATGGATTTTTCAAGCAATACTTCTTCTACCGGTTCGGATAACTCATATTTTTTAAAACGGCGCACTCTCTCCAACCATGGACGGTAGGTTGCCGCTTTTTTATCTTTAAGCCATTCGGATATTTTTTTATCAGGTAACGAGTTAATTTCCAAACTCAAAAACACCAAAGGTTTGCCATAGTCGGTGAGTTTTTCACTAACGCTCTGATAAAATGCGACGGCTTTTTGATTTTTCATTTGAGTAACCATGTTCAAATATGCAAAACCACCGATTTTGCCGGCAGATGAAACAGCTTTTTCGTATTCATGGAGAATTTTGCCGATTTCAGCTCCGCTCATTTGTCCGAATTTTCCTTTATATTTACGGGCAAAATTTTTACAAAAACGTTCATATTTTTCTAAATCGGCATTGATTTTAGGATCATCAATGTCATGGTACAATTCAGATAAATCCCAAGCCGGTAATTTTTTATTGTTCATTTTTCTTATTCTCCAATTCATCGTGCTTTTGTTTGAGGTCAGTCATTTCTGAGGCTATATCAGGGTTGGACTGATAATATTCATCAATCTCTTCATCATCCTCATATTGGGGTAAATCAGGGGTGAAGATATAATTGCTCCACGGGCGAGGTTGTTTTCCGCTCATCCAGTCTGAAAAGCCGGTAATGATAACTTGTCCGTCGCATACATAGTTTTGAGCTATTGCTTTAAGGATGCAAAATTTGCCATTGTTGCAACTTTCAATTTGCTCGGCCATCTCGTATGTGCATGGCACAAAGCCACGGTTTTGCGAATCTTGGTGAGGAGAAAATAAAACCAAAAAGAATTCGATAAAAAACAATCCCAAAAAGATTGAAATTATCAATCCGAACCAATGATATTTAATAAAATTAAGCAATTATTTTTTTCCTTGTCTTTTTTGTAAAAAGCTCTCCAAAAGTGCAAGTTCTTCGCGGGTGTTGGCACCGGCTACTTCTTCGGCGGAGCATTCTACAACAGCGCATTTCATACCTTTGGAACGAGCTATAGCTATTGCATCAGTAAGATAATACTCTTTTGCTGCGTTGTCATTACCGATTTCGGATAAAATATCCAGCATAACTTTTCCGTCAAAGCACATAATGCCCGAATTACAAAGTTTGATAGCTTTTTCTTCATCGGTAGCATCTTTAAACTCAACAATTTTGACCAGTTCGCCGTTTTCAATCTTAAGGCGCCCGTAACGAGCGGCATCGGCGGGAGTAAAACCTAAAACAACGATTGCGTATCCCTCGTCACGTTTGGCTATCATTTTGCGATAGGTGCCAACGGTAGTAATCGGGTTGTCGCCGAAAATTACCAAAACATCGCCATCAAAGCCTTTGAGCTCATCTTTGGCAGACAATACGGCATTACCGGTACCGAGTTGTTGTGCCTGAACGCAGGTCGGATGCGGTGCGACTTCTTTTCTGACCAAATCTCCATCCGGAGCAGTTACGGTTATAATTTTATCGACTTTCATTTCTTCCATGGCGTCAACAATATGACGAATCATAGGTTTGCCGCACAGTGGCATCATAACCTTGGGAAGGTCTGATTTCATGCGGGTGCCCTTACCGGCACCTAAAATAACAGCTGCGACTTTAGAATTTTGCATAATGTTGTCCTTTCTAACATTTTTTTAATAACTAGATTGTATATTAGCAAATATATCTGATTAGTTAACAGTGGGAGCTTTTTATGAGAAAACTTTTTTTTGCAATATATTTCATTACCGGAATAATGTTGATTGCCACAGCATGGGCCGGTACCAGAGAGCTGATTGACCCTGTTGAAATAAATAAGGTTAAAAACAATCAGGATATTTCATCGCCTCAAAAAGTCGAAAAAACGAATCAGGATATTCCAGCAACGAAAGAAGAATTTATAGAATATATTCGTGAAAGGGCAAAAAAAGCAACCAAATCAAAACGATCTGAAATTGATGGAGAATCGGGACTGAGTGTTATTCATAGCGAGGAATATATTGCTCAGCAGGCACAAAGCAATAAATCAACTTTTCAGAAGATGTACGAGGAAGCATTAAGCAAAGTTACACTAGATGAATATACACACCCGATTGAAGATTTACGTCCGACAGCTCCCTCTGACGGAAAATTGAACTCACAAATGGCATTGGAAAATATTCAACAACAATCCCAAAAACTGGGATTTGAAGTAATAAACATTGATTTACCAAATGGTCAAAGAGTTACAGCTCCGGCTAAGGAACATATTCCGTATATGTCGAGCAAAATTGATATTATGCCGGACGGAATGATCAGAATTAAGGATACGGTTACGGTTATTGCCAACGGGCAAAAGTTAAAATATGGATTGGTAAAGGCTTTGCCCAAGTATTCGGTTTCAAGAAACGGGGTTAAAAACAGCACAATTCCGTATTTGAACAGCGTAAAAATTAATAACACGGATATTCAATATACAATTAAAGATGCCTTTGACAGATTTTTGATTGTGCCCAAGAAGCAACTTCCACTGCAACCTGGAATTTATACATACGAATTTGATTATATACTGGATCGTAAACTTTGGTATTATAAAGATTTTAATGAGTTTTATTGGGATGTGACCGGAAGTTATTGGAATTTGGCAATATCTACGGCAATTGCGGCGGTCAGACTGCCGATAAACGTAAAACCAATCGGACAAAATCTGATGGTGGGATTTTTGCCTAATGAGATTACTGAGCAAGGCACCGTGATTTCAATGAACACAAGAACAAACAGTTTGGGCTTTGCATCCGAAATGCCGTTACTTGCCGGTGAAGGAATGTTCGTGTTGGTTCGTATTCCGAAGAGCGGTTTTATCGAACCTGATTTTAACAAAAAATTTAAGTGGTTTGTTGAAGATTATGGAGAAATGCTCTTTGCCTTGCTGGGGTTGATAATGATATTGGGGGCGTATTGGATTTCGTGGAAAAACATTGATCGTTCGGCAAAAGATAGTGCCAAGATTAAGTTTAAGCGTACACCGGCATTGTACAGAATGTTGGCAAAAGGCATATATGATAAAGTATCATTCGGAGCTTTTTTGATTGAGATTTTCCAAAAAGGAGCAATTAATATCGTAAATGAAAACGGCAAAATCTCGCTGGTTAAACGCACTGATAACCTAAGTAAGTTTGATTATTATTACAAAAAAGCAATCAAGCAAATATTCGGTTCAAAAAAGACAACATTTGCTGTAGAAAACAGTTCGGCAATTACTTTGAACAAGGCCTCAAAGTTAATTGAAAAAGACACTCATAAACGGCTTAAATGGCTGCTGCTAAAACTTAATGCCGGCTACGTAATATTCAGCTGTATAATGTTGTTGGCGGCAGAGTTGGCAATTGCAATGTTAAAAGTTGATACATGGCAAATTTTCGGAGTATTGGTTGCCTCGACAATTACAATTGCTTTTTATTGGTGGATTTTGTTTGCCAAAATTAACAACAAAGTACTGAGTATTGTTGCTAAATCTTTTGCTGCGGTTTTGATTATAATCAGTGCATTGGTTATGACTGCCTATATCCATGTTGTTCCGGTACTGTTAATTGTGGCAATGATTTTTGTTATCTTTAAATACAGCCGCCTGTTTGCAAAACGTGACGGATTAATCAGGCACAACGTGGTTGATGCCAAAAATATGGCAGAGCACTTGAAAAATGATGCCGAACAAATTGTTCTAGGGCAACAATTTGCCATCAATCAGCCTAATATTTTTGCTCTGGGAGCCCAAAGTGCTTATACCAAGAATAAAAATATTGGTGATGTCTATAAGATGGATATCGTGGAAGATATATTGAAGCTTATGTAAAAAAAAGCGGATTAATTCCGCTTTTTTTATCTGTTCCTCAAAAAGTTATAAACTCGGCTCAGGTAAGAACCCTGCCAGCTTACGTCAAGAAAGAAAATGCAAATACCGGGTATGATGGCAATGACGTGATATATAAAGCCTGATGGTATGACAACGATGAGAATTGCGGCAAGCAATGCCACCAAAAGTAACAATGATACACTGCCCGAAAAAACAGGACATCTTATTCCACGACTCAGACGCCAGATACTGATTAGCGACATATTGTCACCGACAGCGATTGATGGCAAAACCGGTAACAGATTGATAAGCATTACCATTGCCGTTACAGCAACTATAAACCCAAAGAACAGAATAAACGCCGTAGTTTCAAGACTGAAATCAGCATTTTCGGTCAAATATAGCAGCCCCAGAAAACAAAAAACAATCGTGCCGAAACCTATCCAAAAGTTGAGCAATGTACGCATATAGCGAAACTCGGTCTTGCCTAAACGCAGGTGCAACCCACGGCGATCGGAAAGAGCATTGCTGCGGCACACAAAAACCGCTGCCGTTGCATATGCCCAAGACAAAAATACTAAATAAAAAAACAAGAGCGCAAAGCGGGGCCAAAAGGTCATTTGCTCGGCAAAATAAAGGGTAACTGCGCTGCAGGCAAACATCAAAAAAGCCAACCACCATACACGGGTAATGAAAAAAACAAAATTACCGGGGATAAAACGTAAAGCGTGAATACAAAAGCTCACTATGTTTACGTCGGTTTTTATTTTTTCCGGAGTGCGGATTTTAACGTTCTTCTTCATGAGCAAAAACCTCTTGTTGCATACAAATAATGTAGCATGATAACAATGCGGCAACAATCAAAATCATTATATTATAAAGGTAATCGCAGACTATACCCATCAGCAAATAGTTGTAAGGCAAAATTTCTTTTAGTCCGCCGGTGCATAATAAGGTTATGACCGAGAAACATAAAATAATGAAGAACAGCGAAACCAAAATTTTGAGCGTATTACCACGAGTGCGTTCAAAAAATGTGAGAAAAGACGGAACTTTTTGCCCCATTATAATAAAGGCCGGAAGGCTGTACCAACGAATGGCTAAAATCGGGAGCCAAAATCCGCATGAGACCACCGCAAAATAAAGGCTTTCAATTCTCCAGTCGGGATTAGGAACACGTTGTATTAAAATCATCAAAGATATAACCGGAAGTGAGTTTATTAATAAAAATAAAATCAGGGTTATATAAAGTTTCCAATCACGGGTGGAAATTACAAAATCTTCGCCTCTAATCTTTTTGTCTTCTGTAAAGGCGATACGGCACCATGATTTGATAAAAACGACAATGACAAGAAGTCTTAAAAGCAGAAACACTATGTGTTCGGCCGCTTCAGAGATAACACATCTGTACGGATAAACTCCATCAGGAAGCTTGAAGTCGCAACCTGCACTATTGCCGGTTGAAAACGATAGGACTGACATAATTAGAGCAAACAATGCGCCTAAGGTTAGAAATTGTTTCAAGTGTTTGGCAAAAACATCAATAGGAGTTATGGTTATTTGAGAAATTCGCAAAGACGGATTTTTCGGTGCGGTTGACGGAGCCGGTTCTTTGTTCATGAAGCGGTCAAATTTTTCAAATGCGTTCAAAAACTTTTCAATACTCATTTATATCTCCTTTACTGAAGCAACCCCGGGGACTGCTTTTATTCTGCTGATTATGGTATCATCAGCAAAAGCATATCCACCGGATAATTCTATACGAATATCCCAATTATTATTCTCAGGTTTTATATAAACTTTATTAGGTCCGTTTTGATCGTGGCGTAAAATTTCGTGTACGGGTTTAACGGCAGCAAGATTATTAATGTTGATGATTATGCCGCTTGAAATGTCAGCAATTGCCTTATCCAAAGTTTCAACGCTATTAATCATAACGCGCGGTGAGGCTTCCTCGCTCTCTTTTTCAATAGTAACACTGGCCAGCAGAGGAAGACCGGAGTTTATTATATCTTCGCTACGAGAAAGGGTTTCTGAAAATAGAAGTCCCTCGAAACTTCCTGAACTGTCTGACAAACCTAAAAATGCAAATTGATTACCTTTTTGTGAAATACGTTTTTTAAAAGAACTTACGCAACCGGCAAGTTTGGTGCGAATTTTATCCCCGACCTGTACTCCGCGAAATGCGGTGCTGCAACTTTGTACACCGAGTTTTTCCATGCCTTCACGGTAACTGTCTAACGGATGAGCTGACAGATAAAAGCCGATTGCCTCGGACTCAAGTTTTAATTTTTCAAGTTCCGGCCAATCAGGAGCATCTTTAAGTTTTACCTGTGAGCTGATTTCTTCCATTCCGAATAATGAAGCCTGACTGCTGGTTTTGAGTTCACAACTCGAATTAATGTGTTGAATAATGTTGTCAATGTTGGCAAACAGACGACCACGATTTTTATCAAGACTGTCAAAGGCTCCGGCTTTAATAAGCTGTTCAAGCTGTTTGCGGTTAATTTGCTTGATATCCATGCGATGAATAAAGTCTGAAATATCCTTAAATTTACCATGGGCTTCACGCTCGGCAACAAGCGCTTTCATATTGGCCTCGCCTACCCCTTTAACCGCAGCGAGTGCATAGAGAATTTGATTGTCTTTTACGCTGAACTCGTAGCTTGAGGAATTGATGTCAGGTTGCACAACCTTGATGCCCATTTTGCCGCATTCTTCTTTGAAAAACTGCAATTTGTCGGTGTTTATCATATCCATGGTCATGGTAGCACTCATAAACTCTACGGGATAATGGGTTTTGAGGTATGCGGTTTGATATGAAATAAGAGAATATGCGGCAGCGTGTGACTTGTTGAAACCATAAGATGCAAACTTTTCCATCTGGTCAAAAATAGCAGTCGCAGTATCTTTTTCTATACCATTTTTGACAGCTCCTTCCGTAAAAATTACACGGTGTTTGACCATTTCCTCTTTGATTTTTTTACCCATGGCTTTACGGAGTTTATCAGCACCGCCTAATGTATAACCGGCAAGCTCTTGAGCAATCTTCATAACCTGCTCTTGATAAATCATAATACCGTAGGTGTTCTTCAAAATCGGTTCTAGTTTGGGGTGAAGATAGGTAATTTCTTCCTCCCCGTGTTTGCGGCGAATATAACTAGGAATATTGTCCATAGGTCCAGGACGATAAAGCGACACAATAGCGATGAGGTCTTCAAAGCGGTCGGGTTTTATTTGCTTATGAACATCTTTCATACCGGCAGATTCAAACTGGAAAACACCAGCGGTATCGCCTCGTTGCAAAAGTTCATATGTGGCTTTGTCATCAAGAGGTATGCGGTCCAAATCCAGTTCGATGCTGTGATTGAGTTTGATGAGGTCAACTGCTTTTTTTATGGTGGTAAGCGTTTTTAAGCCCAAAAAGTCAAATTTGATTAAGCCTGTTTCTTCAATATATTTCATGTCATATTGAGTAACCGGCATATCGGCACGCGGATCTTTGTATAAAGGTACCAGTAAATCAAGCGGACGATCACCGATAACTACGCCGGCGGCATGCATACCGGTGTTGCGATACAAGCCCTCAAGTTTCATGGCTATTTCAAACAATTTATTAATTTGAGGGTCGCTTTTGCGCATTTCTTCAAGTTCAGGAACCTGATCAAGGGCTTCTTGCAAGCTCGGCTGTTTGCCTTGTACCGGAGGAGGAATCATTTTACTGATACGGTCGGCTTGTGAGTACGGCATTTGTAAAACACGGGCAACATCACGGATTACGGCTTTGGACTGGAGTTTGCCATAGGTAATAATTTGCGCCACATGATCAATACCGTATTTGTTCTGCACGTATTCAATAGTTTTATAGCGGTTTTCCTGACAGAAGTCGACGTCAAAGTCCGGCATGTTAATACGTTCAGGGTTAAGGAAACGTTCAAACAGCAAATCAAGTTTGAGCGGATCAAGTTCGGTAATATATAAAGACCACGCAACAATTGAACCCGCACCGGATCCACGGCCGGGACCAACGGGAACGCCATGCCCTTTTGACCAGCGAATAAAGTCCGACACGATTAGGAAGTAGCCGGCAAATCCCATTTTTTCAATAACGCTAAGCTCATACTCAAGTCGTGCGTAGTAGCGCTCATCAATTTCTTTTTTTTGCTCCTCGGTCATGCCCTCAAAATAGACTTTGGCTTCCATGCGCTGTTTTAATCCAAGATAAGCTTGCTCACGAATATATTCGTTCTGGGTTTTACCTTCCGGACACTCAAAAATCGGCAATAACGGGGCTACAAACTCAAGCAGAAAATTGCAACGCTTGGCAATTTGTACAGTATTGGCAATTGCTTCCGGCAAGTCAGCAAAAAGTTTAACCATTTCATCAGCGGTCTTTAAGCGTTGTTCCGGCGAATAGTGAAAGCGGTTCTCGTTTGAGACATATTCACCGGCGGCAATGCAAACCAGTGCATCGTGGGCCTCATACATATCGGCATCAAAAAAGAGAGCTTCGTTAGTGGCCACCAAAGGAACATTGTGCTTATATGCAAGCTCCAAAAACTTGGGCTCGGTCTTGGCTTCTTTTTCAAGTCCTAAGCGGGAAATTTCCATATAAAGGCGATTGCCGAATGTTTTTTGCAACTCAAGAAGGAGGGCCTCGGCCTCAGGCAGGCGGTTTTCAAGAATAAGGCGACCGATTTGACCATCAGCACCTGCGGTTAAGACTATCAAACCATCATTGTATGTTTTGAGGTCTTCGAGTGTAATCTGCGGTTTTTCGGCAGTTCCAGTCAAACCGCCCAAATAAGATTTGTTCATCAATTTAATGATGTTCATGTAGCCAGTTTTGTTTTGAATAAGCAGAACAATCTTGTCCGGCTCAATAATGCGACCTTTGGATTTTAGAACATCGTCGGCATCTGGGTTGCGGAGGTACATTTGCGTACCGAGAATCGGCTTAACCCCGTTTTGAGGAGCCATTTTGGAAAAAGCTTTGGCTCCGAACATAGTGGCTGTGTCCGTAACCGCTACCGCAGGAAAGCCCATATCTGCAATCTTTTTGGTTAAAGCCGGCATTTTCATTGCCCCTTCAAGCAATGAATAAGCAGAATGCACACGGAGATGGATAAACTGCGGTTCGATCATCAGATTACACCTAAACTACCACGAAACTCCGCTAATGCAGCGTTCAGGATATTTTTCACAAATCTCTTTATCAGAGTTCATATCGTAAAGGCGTTCGCGTTTTTCACCAAAATCACCGGCAACACATCCGGCAACGAGCAATATTGAAGCAAAAATTATAAGTTTTTTCATAAACAGATCCTAAAGGTTGAAAACACATTTAACAGCTAAAAAAAGCATAAGCACCATAAAAATTCTTGATAAGTGTCTAAACCATAGGCTATGATTGTATTCTGCCGAGCTACGCCATGTTCCCAAGATAAGCGCTATTACATAGAACACAAAAAATCCCAATGCTGACAAATAAAGGACAACTAAAATTGAGGTCGAAAATTCATGATCAATCTTCAAAGATAGCAAATAAGCCAAAATAGATTGACTATTCAATCTACGAACAAGCATTTTGCCCAATATCCTGACAACAAGAGTAATGGTCGGAAGTCCGAGAAAACCGAACATCCAAAATGTATCACGCAGACTTAACTCGCCATTAATAAGCTTTTTCAACATAGCGCAAAACCCCACTTATCCATGAGGAATATAATGCTTTAAATATGCCTGTCATGCAAGTAATTTTTGCCAGTTTTACCTATGTTAAAAGTGGCGAATGATTCGTTTGTAGGGCTTTATCCCAAGTTCACGATGCACGGAAGCAATGCGTTCGGAGATATCGGTCCAAACTGTGTATTTTTCAACAAATTCTTCAGCGGTTTGCGGAGATTTTGAAAGCTGTACGCGAATCGTCTCGTCCAGCAGGTTATGTAAAACCGGATCCAATTGTGCAAAATCTATGTGCAAAAGACCTTTATCATCAAAATTGATGGCGCCATGTTGCAAGAGATAATTAAACTGAATAAGCTCCCCCATGCGATGTGGCAACATTTGATGGGGGCGAGCACTCAAAAACATACGTCCGACTATATAGCTGACATAAACCTTCTTAAGGGTTTCAGCATCAATTACGCCGTTTTTGACGTATTGAGGCATAAATGTCAATGAAATGGTGTCAGCCTTGTGTTCTTCAATAATATGCTTATAGCTACCGAGTGCATTTTGGTACTCGCTGTTAGGACCTAAGGAATGCCCGTTCTCGTGGCCTATTACAAAAATGTGGTCAGCCTCTTTGCTGTAATATTTATGAAGTTCAGGGGTGACAAGACGTTGTAATATTTTTTGTTGTTTTTCTTTGTCGCCGCTCATACGAACCTGACGGTGGTATACATTGCGACGTCCGCCACCGGTTTTTACCGACAATTTGTCATTGTTGGGCAAGTTTTGGGCTGTAGTAATACCACCGCGGCACTGAGCATAATCGCCTTCCAAATCTATAATATCGGCGTCAATCATAGTTTGTTTGAGTTTTTCGCCGTCCAAAATAGATTGATGATATTGCTCATGGTACGGCATCATTTTGGCAAGGGTGGGGATATATTGCTTAAACTTTAAGATGAGCTCTGTACCCTCAAAATTGTTGAGCCCTACTCTGACACCGAGCATATCTTTTGAAACGGCTTCAATATTGTGTTGTTCGAGCAAAGCCGTAAGTTCTTTGTTGTTATAAACTGACGGTGTAATTTCATCATCGTAATTCTCACGACTGATAGTAAACTCAATCGGACAATCTTGCAGAACTGCCCAATGCTTATCGGCAAGGCTGTCCATTTCAGGATTGTTTTGCAAAAGGGCTTGAGCCTGCCAACCCAAATAGTCCTCAAGAGCATCGTCGTCGGTATAATGGGCGGCGACTTCAAGTTCATTAGCGATAGCAGAAAAATCTTTAGCAAAATATTCGGTATAATCTATAGCCTTGAGTTCTTTACCATCACGACGAACGATAGTGCGTGCGCTTAAAATATTCTTAACCTCATCGATTTTTCCGGCGGTCAGCATTGCAATCAAAATATCATGAAACTCTGGTTCGGAAAGATCTGATGGGTAAAAATTATGCCCTTTTAACAATGGCAGGCCTTCAAAAACTTCTATTGGTTGCTTGTCAACACCATTAAAACCGGCAACACCGTTAAGAGAATTGAATAATTCCAGAGCACGAGCAGCATGAGTACTGTTGATGGCGGCTTCTTCCAAGGCTTTTTTCATGGAAAGATTATGCGGATTGTCTTGTTCTAAGGCGACATTATTCATCATTTTGGCTGCAGTAACCAAATGTTCAAGGGCTTTACGATTGCCGGCAGAAAGTTGTTTATATGCCTCAAGTTCCGGACCTGCAAGTTCGATATTGATGGTCTTGTGATCCATCATTTCGGCAAGTTCTTGTTCGCTGTATTTTATTTTGTAGCCGTTAATTTGCATTTTCTTTTATCTCCACGGTTCTAAAACGGTAAACTTTAATGTCATTTGACCAAAAGCTCGGGCTCATACCGGCTTTGAGCTTAAGATTGTTCAAAAAGTTTTTGCTGTCGGGTATTTGTTCCCAAACGGATGGTAAAAACAAACCTTGTCTGTTTCCGTCACGAATAACCAAACCATCAACACCGGGACGGAGTTGTGATAATAAGTCAGCCTCATCTTTATAATTTATTCTTTCATAACCGGTCAGCATTGATACAGAGATTTTTATATCATTAAGCTCGTCTTCGGTTATAGCGGAAAAACGACCATCATTGAGTGCGGCATTGTATGCGTTGCCGGTAACATCGGCGACCAGCGCCTGATGAGGATAGAGTGAGCCAATACAACCGCGGAGTTCTCCGTTTTTGGTAAGAGTTACAAATACGGCACCGCGGTCAAAAAGGTGGTCATCATATTCACGACGTGAGGGGCGGTATTTTTTGTTTTGGACAGCAAACTCCAATGATTTGCGGGCAGCACTCAAAACTTGTTCTCCGTAAGCGGCGGCAAACCCCTGAAGTCCACTGTATTCTTTCTCTATATGGCTGACTTCAGCGCCTTCATTACTGAATGACCATGCACCATAACCGACAACACGGTTTTGATCTCCACCGGTGTCACCGGAGTTGATAAGAGCCAAAACTTCAGGTTTTAAATTAAGTTTAGATGCGAGCAATAATGCCGTGTTGATACCGCCAGCTCCGCATGAGTGGTGGTAATCAACATCAGCTTTGCCCTCTGATATCTTCTCAGCCGTAGCTGTATCCATAATTACGGCATCGGTATATTTGTGATAATGCGACAGATCAGCCGAAACAACCAGCAAGACATCGGGGCGCTTGACATACGGCAAAAGTGTCTGTGCAAGCTCGTCCGGAGAAATGTTGCCGTACACAATCGGAACAATTTTAAAATCGGGCAAAAGTTTTTGCAAAAATGGTAACTGAACTTCAATTGAATGCTCTTTTTCATGAGCTTTGGAATTTAGAGAAAAAATCTTGTGCTGTCTGAGTTCGTGCAAAATTTCATTATCAACCGAGATTTGTCCAAGAGGGGTTTTGAAATAGTCTGCGTTAGGTAATGCCGCACCGGTCAGCTCAACATAGTGAGACGGTCCCAACAGAATTACCGTTTTAATTTTATCGGCATAGTCCTTAAGCGGCATATATGCCTGAGCTGCCGCCGGAGCCGAATATTGATACCCGGCGTGAGGGACAATTATGATTTTGGGCTGAGAAAGGTGTTTTTGATAGTCCGAATTTAATTGCGAATCGATGATATGACTCAAATTTTCGGCATCTGAAGGGTAAAAAAGTCCGGCAACGGCCGGATTACGATATTGTGCCATGGGATCTCCTTCTTCGGTATAGTGGGAAGCGAGGGTGTGATTTGACGAAACCTTATAGATAAAATATAAACAATTGACTATACCAAGCGTTATAACAACCAATGCGGTCCATATAATACGCCGCCAGCGTTGCTGTTTTTCAGTTTCGGGGTTTTGTTTCATAGTCAGATCCTCTAGTCAATAGCTTTATATAAATTTTCAAAATCTTCAAAACATACCATATGTCGGCAAGAGTTTTGTTCTTCTCGGTTGGCAACTGCGTTAATACGAATCGGAAGTGCGTTTATGGCTTCAGCACAGAGATTGTCCAACTTACTGTCACCTATAATCCATACAGTATCAGGGGATATTGAGTCAACATCTATCAGTCCGCTAAGTGTGTATAACGCATGTTCGGCGCAAGGTTTATCACGAGGAGCCTCATGTCCGCATACAATACGGTCAAAATATGCAACAGGAAAAAGATGTGGGAGTTCTGCCTCGAGCAAATGGCGGTCTTTATTGGTCATAATGGCAATTTTTACATTGCGGCAACGCAACAGTTTGATTACTTCTTTTGCCATCGGATAGCCGAGAATACCGTTTTTTACGGTTTGAAGGTATAGCTGACAAAATTCACTGTAAGCTTCGTCCGAATCTGTGCCGAAGATGTTAGGAAAATTATCCATGAATGAAATGTTTTCATCACGAAGTTGTTTAACATTTTCCCAATCGGGAAGATGATGTTTGCGTAAAACATGGTTGATTGCTTGTACACGCGGTTGATCGCTTTGGGCAAGTGTTCCGTCCCAATCAAAAATCACAACCTGCAGTTTATCTGTGCGCAATTTCATACAAAGTGCTCCTTATGTATAAAATAAACCAATCAGTTAAAAATACAAGGCAACATTATAAAAAAAGGCTCTCTGAACGAGAGCCTTAAGTTGTTATTTTTTGCCACCGATAAACTTTTTGCCCATCATGTAAGGTTGAAGTTTTGCCGGTATGCGAATCGAGCCGTCGGCTTGCTGATGATTTTCCAAAAACGGAACCAGAGCACGTGGGGTTGCAATACCGGTATTGTTAAGAGTGTGAACAAATTTGACTTTGCCATCGGCATTATCACGATAGCGCAAATTGGTACGACGAGCCTGCCAATCGGTAATATTGGAGCAACTGTGAGTTTCACGATAGCAATTTTGAGTCGGAACCCAAGCTTCCAAATCATATTGGCGATATTTCGGAGCCCCCATATCGCCGGTGCATACTTCCAATACCTGATAAGGCAATTCCAAGTCCTGCAATACTTCTTCAGAAATCTGCAGCAGTTTTTGGTGCCATTTCTCACTTTCGGCAATATCGTTTTTACAAATAACAAATTGCTCGGTTTTCAAAAACTGGTGAACGCGGGTAAGACCGCGTGTGTCTTTACCGGCAGCTCCTGCCTCACGACGGAAACACGGAGAAAAACCGGCGTAGAGAATCGGTAATTCATTCTCAGATAAAATTTCATCGGCACGGAGAGAGTTAAGAATGAGCTCGGCGGTACCTGACAAATAAACATCATCTTCCGGCATATAATAGATTTCGTCTTTGGCAAAAGGCAGATAGCCCTGTGCGTAAAGCGGCTTTTCCTTAGAAATTGAAGGCACATTGATAACTCTAAAACCATTGTCGGCAAGTTTATCCATAACCATAAGATGAATGGCTAACTCAAGACGTGCCAACTCGTTAGTAATTGCATATGTGCGTGAACCACAAACCTTGGTGATACGATCAAGCTCGCTCCAACCGTTTATTTCCATCAATTCGACATGGTCACGAGGCGTAAAGTCAAAGTGCGGAATTTCTCCGACTTTGCGGCGCACAACGTTTTCTGTATCATCAACGCCGACAGGACTTTCGTCACTCGGAAGGTTGGGGACCCGCCACATAATTTCATCAAGGCGGGCCTGAGCGGCGGTAAGTTTTTCCTGCTCGAGTTTAAACTCTTCACCGATGGCTTTACTTTTGGCAATAATTGCCGGACGTTCTTCGGCAGAAGCGGATTTTATGGAGTTGCTCAGGCGGTTTTTCTCTTCAGCTAAGGACTGTGATGAGGTTTTTAGTTTATTGACATCAAAATACAAACTTATCAGTTCGTCAACATTGATTGTACAGCCTTTTTTGGCAAAACCTTCTTTGACCTTTTCGGGGTTTTCAACAATAAACTTAATATCCAACATTTTATTCGTCCTTAGTTTTTTATTGATTTATAAACGCAGATAGAGTATCAATTTTATAAATAATTACAATCAAAAAATGATAAAAGGTATTAAAATGTTTGAAGATAAAATCGTTTTAACCGGTGTAAAGCCGACAGGGCATCCGCATTTGGCTAATTATTTGGGAGCCATTAAACCGGCTATTGCCATGGGTAAACAGGCAAAACAGCATAATATGTTTATTGCCGATTATCATGCAATTAATGCCGTTAAGGATCCGGCCGTGTTGCAACAGGGAATTAAAGAAATCGCCTGCATTTATTTGGCCTGCGGTCTTGATACGGATAAGTCGATTTTTTATCGTCAATCAGACATTCCGGAAATTCCGGAGATTACGACAATTTTATATGCTTATACCCCCAAGGGGCTGATGAATAAATCACATGCGTACAAGGCCAGCGTTGACAAGAACCGTGAAGCCGGCAAACCCGATGATGACGGGATAAATATGGGGCTTTATACCTACCCGACTTTGATGGCTGCCGATATATTGGCCTTTGATACCGATGTGGTGCCGGTGGGCAAAGATCAGGTGCAACACGTTGAAATAGCTCGTGATATTGCCGGTGCAATCAATGCGCATTATAACAAGCCGTTATTGAAACAGCCAGAATTTTCGGTTGAAGAAAATATCGCGCTGATTCCGGGACTGGACGGGCGCAAAATGAGTAAAAGCTATGGCAACGTTATCCCCTTGTTTGCAGAACCCAAAGAACTGAAAAAATTGGTATTTGCTATACAGACTGACTCTCGCCCGATGGAAGAACCCAAAGATCCAGAGGGAATTTTGGTTTATCAGATTTATAAAGCCGTAGCTTCGGTCGCTAAACAGCAAGAAATGGCTGAAGGGCTGAAACAGGGCAAACTCGGTTACGGACATATTAAAAATATGTTGCTTGATGCCATTTTGGAAGAAACTAAAGAATCGCGCGAAAAGTACGAATATTATATGTCGCACTTTAGTGAGGTTGAAGGTTTGTTGGAAAACGGGGCGGCAAAGGCAAGACCTTTGGCAAGACGTACGCTTGAACGCCTGAAAGACGCCGTATTCGGAAGATGAAATAACAAAGCCCCGAAAATCGGGGCTTTTTGTTTATAAGAAATATTCTCTCAAATAGTTGGGCAAGTCAGCAACATTGACACGATGCTGTTCCATAGTATCACGGTCGCGGATGGTAACAGATTCCGGCTGCTGCTCGATGGTTTCAAAATCAACCGTAATGCAAAGCGGGGTACCGATTTCGTCATGGCGGCGATAAGCCTTGCCGATGTTTCCGGTGTTTTCCAAAGCAACACGACCGATACCGAGTTTGAGCAAGTTTTGTTTGATCTCGTGGCATTTATTCATAATCTGCTCGTTGTTCTTTTTGAGCGGAATGACTGCAACCTTTATCGGAGCGAGATGTTTTTTGAGTTTTAGGACAATACGGCTGTTGCCCTCGCCTAAGTCTTCTTCGGTATAGGCCTCGGTCATAACCGCCAGCACGCCACGATCGATACCCATAGACGGCTCAATAACAAAAGGAACAACCCATTTGTTGTTGTCATCCATTATGCAAAGTTTTTGAGTAGAATCGGGGTTGGCGTGGCAATGTGAGGTCAAATTCATCTCTTCTTGAGCTTTGGTGTGGTTGCCGAGGTCGTAATCGGTACGGTTGGCTATGCCTTCGAGCTCTTCCATGCCGTGCGGGAACTGGTATTCGATATCATAGCAGGCTTTGGCGTAGTGAGCCAAATCTTCTTTCGGGGTGGTGTAGATGTTCATATGCTCTTTTTTCAAACCTTGATCGAGCCACCACTGAATGCGGGTTTCTTTCCAAATTTCGTGCCATTTTTCGTCCTCACCTGGTTCAATGAAAAACTCTAATTCGGCCTGTTCGAACTCACGCACACGGAAGATAAAATTACGAGGAGTAATTTCGTTGCGGAAAGATTTACCGATTTGGGCAATACCGAACGGCAGTTTGCGAGAGGTAGAATCAACAACGTTTTTGAACTGGGTAAAAATGGCCTGAGCGGTCTCGGGGCGGAGATAACCGAAAGAAGAACCGTCATCAACCGGACCGATTGCGGTTTTGAACATGAGGTTGAACGGACGTGGTTCTGTCAGCTCGGTAGAGCCGCAATTGGGGCATTTGCCGTTAATGTGGTCAGCACGAAAACGTCCTTTGCACTTTTTGCAGTCAACCATCGGGTCAGAAAAAGTGTCTTCGTGTCCGGAATAGTGCAATACCTTTTGGTTGGTCAGGATTGCGGCGTCCAAACCTTCAACATCATCACGTTCATAGACCATAGCACGCCACCAAGCGGCTTTGAGGTTATTTTTGAGTTCCACGCCGAGCGGACCATAGTCATACACGCCTTGTAAACCGCCGTAAATATCGGCATTTTGATAAATAAAACCGCGGCGTTTGCATAAAGATACAAGTTGGTCCATTGTTGTTGCAGGCATTGTTTTCGTCCTTTGTTGTTAATTTGTTAACTTCTTTGTCTTATAAGGTATTTATAATAAAATAGCAAGTGGAGATAAAGAAAAGATGGTAAAAAAAGTAAAAGTTGCGCTCGTTTATGACTTTGACGGCACTTTGAGCACAACGGACATGCAGAATTTTGGTCTGATACAGTTGTTTAAGATGCGCCCGAAGACTTTTTGGAAACAGGCAAACCAATGGTGGCATGATAACGATGCTGACCAAATTACAAGCTCTATGTACTATTTTGTAAAAATGTCAAAGCAGAAGAAAATTCCTTTGAGCAAACAGATTTTTGCTGATTGCGGCAAAAACATAAAATATTATGACGGCGTGGAAGACTGGTTTGAGCGGATTAACCGTTTTGGCAAAAGGCTTGAGCTTGATATCGAGCACTACATAATTTCGTCAGGATATGAGGAAGTTATTGAGGGAACGTCAATTCGTAAATATTTTAAGGAAGTTTTCGGCTGCGCTTACGCTTATGATAAAAAGGGGCACCCGATTTGGCCGGCAAGAGTGGTTAACTATTCGGCCAAAACCCAATATCTGTCAAAGATTAATAAAGGATTGGGCAAGCTGGAAGACCGTGCCGTAAACGAGTTTATGCCTGATGAAGACAGGCCGGTACCGTTCAGCCGCATGATTTATTTGGGCGACGGAGATACTGATATTCCGTCAATGCGGTTAGTGAAAAAGAACGGCGGAAACTCGATTGCGGTGTATCGTCCAAAAAGCCACCACAAACGCAAGGCTATTAAGCTGTTGACCGACGGACGAGTTGACTTTGCGTTGCCGGCAGATTATTCAGAAGACGGACAGATTGATACCGTGGTTAAAACTATTTTGGTAAAACTGGCTACCGAGCGAGATTTGCAGGTTTTGCAGGAAAAAGAAGACAAGAAAAAGCTGACAGGAAAAAATAAATAAAAAAATGCTTGCAAAAAAGATTTTTTTAGCATAGATATATCTGTGCATCAAGATTGGAGTGTCGCCAAGTGGTAAGGCATCGGCTTTTGGTGCCGACATTCGTAGGTTCGAATCCTGCCACTCCAGCCAATAAAAAATCCTCCTTTATGGGGGATTTTTTTATTGGATTAGATGGCGGATTTGAAGCTACGAGAAAGTAGGTTCGACTACAAGCAAACTATTTTTCCATATGTTTATTTGATTCTCTATATAGGAGTGCCATAAGGAAGAATCATCTATTTCTGTTATATTAATACATTTATCATATAAATCTTTCATTTGCATATGTGAAACATTAATTCCTGATTGCTTTTTAATCTTTATGATATTTAGAATTTCAGCCAATTGTTTGATTGTCATCGGAATAATCTTTTGAAGGGCTCCTTTATAACCGTGTTTAACAGATATCCAATATGTTTCTAATGTGTCTTCATGCAAACTAGGTGCTATAAAAAGACAATAGCATGAATGTGTTGTATTTCTATTTTCAAATTCTCTTAAATGCCGCATAACAGGCTGACCCTCACTATACCACTGATTTCTCCCCTTAAGAGTTGTTACTTCACAAATCATACCAAAATTTTCATAATTACATTCAATATCAGGAACTCCTGCCGGAGCTGTAAAAGTCGGCTCATTATCATCTCCAACAGGAGAGTTCGGCTTTATGCTTATGGCATCATTTATTATATTCAGTGCAATATTTGCCCATTTTTCTAATTCTACAGAGGGTTTATTAATTAATTTATCCGTTTTATTTGATGCTATATCTGACAGTATTTCTATAGCTGTATCTATTTTTGATATATCTTGGTTATAATCAAATTTTAATTCTTTGTTTTGTAATAATGTGCGGTATTCTCTAGCTTTGCTGATAGCTTCTTTTAATGTATTTTTTTGCTCTGAAGCCACAAATTCCTTGTGTTGTAACGAAAGTTTATCCTCTAATCTGTGATTTTCAGAGTTAATTTTATTCAAAATTTCTATTAATTTACTAATCGTCTCAAACGGAAGTTCGTATGCTCCTTGAGTTCCGATATAATTTAACCATTCTTGTTTGGTAAAATTTCTACTTGCCCCCGTATCATTCTCTAATATGGAATTAATTTCTAACATACGCCTAGGCTCTAAATCTATATACTGATTACCATATGCCCCTAAAAATCTTATATATTTTGTTTGTCTCAAGTATCTTTTCATACTATCGCCATATTCTTTTGCATTTTTCACTGGGTTATTAAAGTCAGCAAGATAGGTTTGAATATAATTATTTTTATACATATCTCTTGCTGCTTTATACTCTCTGTAATTTGCAAAATTTTGTTGTTTTATGCTTTCGTAATCTGCACGAAACTCTAAAATTCTTTCTGCAGTTTCATCAATTTGGTCATAATCCGTCATAGATAGAACAAAAATACCAAATTCATCAGAAGACACTCCTTTAGCCTTTAATTCTCTCTCATCACATAATTCATTCACTTTTTTTATCAGTTTTAATGTTGATATAAAAGGTTTAGAATTCCAATCTTTACAACCTTCTGTGATTTCATTAGGTAGTTGATATTTTAACAAACTTTCTAATAGAGCCTCATCAAATTGAATTTCGCCATCCAACAATTTTCTTCCTATATCCGTTACTCGTATTGCTTCATTTTTCTCTGCAACTATATACCCTAGTTTTTTAAGCGGATTCATTGATTGTCTTCCTCGCATAGCTCCGCCACCAACATATTGTTTAGCCTCGTATATGCTTTGTGCTTCTTCAAACGTCATTTCGTGCATTTTGTCAGTCAACCAAGATTTTTGCTCTTCAGATAGCTTATTGAGAGACTGTGTATTATCAGAATCTAAATACAAACGATTTTGGATTAACAATATTTGAAACTTTTCCTGTGATTCATCATTCCAAATTTCTCCTTCTAACCTAGCTGCAACTTTAAGAAAATCTGGCAATCTTTCTGGATTACGAACAGATGTTGAAAAATTCCAAAAATCAAACATTTTCTTACTCCTAGTAATTTACGATTAGAACTTCTTGTGGTTTGCTCTTTTTATCTTTGGTCTGATAGTTAGAATTTCCATAAGAATAGTCTAGGTTTATTACCTTATAATTGTTTTCTTTTATCCACGTTTGTAACAATTTGTTTTCTTTTCCTTTACTATATAGAACATTAGAGAGTGCGAATTTGATACCTTTTGCATCAAGATTACTTAAATATTTTAATAAATCTTTCTCATCCTGTTCTGTCCATCCATTCTTTTCATTATATGTTGCACATGTGATAAGATATGGTGGGTCAACATACACAAAGGTATCCTTGTTAATATTTTCCAAAGGATAGTCCCTAAAATCATAGTTTGATAGCATGATTTTCTCTGATTTAATTCTATCAAGGAATAGTGAAAGTTTCATCTTCATTTTAGAATTAAAGTCTCTTTTTCCAACGGGCAAGTTAAATTTTCCCTGATTATTAAATCGCAACTGATTGTTGAAAGAATATATAATAAGTACATACAATAGGAGATAGTATTCGTCATCCTTTATCTTTTTGGAATTAAAATATTCTCTTAATTTTGTATAGCCAACTTTATTATATTCTTGTAATCCCGTGTCACTTTGGCATGAATAATAATCATATCCATACTTGCTACTTTCGGATAAAGAGAACTTTGTAATAATATCTTGTATTGAATCTAAAATTTCTTTTTTATCCTTCTTTTTAAACAGGCTATATATACCATAAAGGCTCTGATTATTATCATTTAGCGTTATTTTATTAGCAGAAATATTGATACCAACATTTCCTCCTCCTGCAAACAAATCCAAAAAATTATGTATCCCTTGAGGAAATTCTGGCAAAATTTGTTTTAATAATTTGAATTTACCACCAAGATAATTCATTGGCGACTGAATCAACAATTGTTTCTCTTCTTTTTTACATTTACACAAAAACAATCTTTCTTCGTTGTCTTGAATATTAGATTTTCCTGTTGTAAAAGACTTATACTTCTTTGAAAAGACCTTAACTTCTCCTTTTTCTTGCAATATTTCCATTATATCCACATCTGATATTTTCGCATTGGAACGGTTATTTCCCTTTGTTTCCATATTGTTATATGAAAGTAGAATATATTTCGCTTTTATATCCTTTATCAGGCTTCTGAATGCTTGCGTTGCCTTGGTTGTGCAATAATCGCTTTTTAGATTATCTCTGTTCATTTTTTTTGCCACACCAGAAACTGCAGGTTTTTTCCAAGAAGCTACATTTTCTAATAAATGATAGGCATCACAGTACTGGCGTGAATTGTATGGAGGGTCAATATAGACTAAATCTGCTTCAATATTTTTGACTAATTCATTTGCGTTCTCATTGTATATTTGATTATTTTTTAATCCAGAATCGGGAATAGGAAGTAACAATTCAAGCTTTTTGCTTAAATCACCATTTCTTCTGTATGCGTCATAATGTCCACATGTATTAGCAATTTTATCCATAGAATACAGTAGTGATGTGATTAATATAGCTCTTTCTCTTTCATTTATATTATGAGAATTAAATTGTTTTTCTATATCTTCTCTTATGAATCCAATTTTTCTACAATTTGTTTTGCTAAAAAAAGTATCTGCGAAATTATCGCTCATGTAATTATCTTTTGATACTGATATACTATTATAGTATTGGATTAAATCCTTTATTTTAAGCAATGAATACTTTTGTTTACCAAACCACGCTAAATGACATATATAGTTACTATACAAGATATCGTTTGTTATTAATATTTTATCTTCAAAAGCGGAAGCTACTGCACCAGTACCTGCAAATATATCTGCAACTACTTCAACATCCGAACATTCTTTATCTACAACATTTCGTATAAAATCTAGCAATTTATACTTGTTTCCTAAATATCTTTTATTGTTAATTTTACATGTTTTTAATTTATTACTTGTTGGAAACTGTATAATATCACATTTATTGTTATGTTGAGATGTATTCTCTTTAATTTGCAGAGCTAACTCCATAAACCATATCCCCTTTGCATGCAACTTATTTTTTATCTAACATATTGAAAAACAGTAAAATTTATTTTATTATATTCAAATGGATGCAAAAAGCATCCTGTTTGATAAGTTTTTGCACAAAAAACTTAAATTTTTGCTAACACTCTTAATTTTAGGGTTTTTACCTCTAATTCAATTAACCTTAAATTTTTTAAAGTGCTTTATTGCAGAATTCATCGCCTCCGCCTCTTAACACCCATAAGTTAAAAAATCCAATATTTCATCTCGAAAACTGCAAGCTCACTCCAGCCACAGATTACAAAGGACGAGAAATCGTCCTTTTTTCTTTTGTTTCCAAGGCTTTCGGCGAGTTCGAAGATTAGCCACCAAATATGCCCTACCCTAGACAATCTTCGAACTAATTTTATCAAGAATCTAACACAATCAAAAGTTAAGCGGTTTTACATAAACAAGAATCATATATTGACATATATTTTTGTATCAAATAAAATTTGTTCGCTCTATGCATGAGGCTAATTTTCTATCAATAAAGGGAAATATGTCAGAAACATCAACTATTCTAATCACGGGTGGGGCCGGATTTATTGGCTCATCTTTGGCTGATAAATTGTTAACTCTAGATTATCGGGTTATTGCACTTGATAATTTTAATAATTATTACAATCCGGCAATAAAACACAAAAACGTAGAACAAGCTTTACAAAACAAAAATTACAAGCTTTATGAGGGTGATATTGAAAACATTGATGATTTGGAGGAAGTGTTTTCAAAAAATAAAATAAATGCAATTATTCACTTGGCTGCACGTGCCGGGGTTCGCCCTTCCATAGAAGCCCCGTTAGCCTATGCGATGACAAATATCATCGGAACAATAAATGTTTTGGAAATGATGAAAAAATATGGCATTAAGCGGATGAGTATGGCATCATCTTCATCTGTTTACGGAAATTGCAAAGCAAATAAATTTTCAGAAAATTTAAATATTCGGGAACCGATTTCTCCGTACGCTGCTACAAAATCTGCAGATGAACAAATTTGTTATACTTATCATCATTTGTATGATTTAGATATTTATATGTTAAGGTTTTTCACCGTTTACGGCCCAAGACAACGTCCGGATTTGGCCATTAATAAATTCACAAATCTGATAATGTCGGATAAACCGATAGATATGTATGGTGACGGATCCTCAATGCGTGATTATACCTATATTGATGATATTGTGACGGGAATTATTGCTTCTTTAAATTATCATCAAACGGGATATGAAATTTTTAATCTAGGCGGCGGAAGTCCTGTTACATTAAAAGAAATGATCTCTACTATTGAAGAAGTTTTAGGAAAAAAAGCTAAAATCAATCAGCTGCCTATGCAACCTGGAGATGTCGATAAAACAGTTTCGGACATATCTAAAGCACAAAGTCTATTAGGATACCATCCGAACACTTCTTTTAAGGACGGTATTCGTAAATTTATTGCGTGGAAAAACAAATAATCTGGGATTATCTTTAATCTCGAAACGTGCAAGTTCAATCTGACCGATAAAAAACACCTTTTGAGATAGGGGGGGCAATCACTTGCCCCGGTTTTTGAAGATTTTGCTGTTTTTTACTTTTTGTTATCGATTATCGTTTATTATGTATGATAGTGAAAACAGTATCAGTGTGGGAGACTATGATATGAGCAAAGAACTCCGTTTGAAAATCAGAGATCTTAAAAATAAAATAACCGGCAAAGATAAGGTTATTGAAGAATATAACAAGGCAACTATGGAAATTGCAACTCTTTCAGACAAAGAAAAAGACCCTGAGGTTAAAAAGCAATTGCGCGACCTGTACCAGCAGGTTACTGACGAAAAATGGGAAAAAACTGGGAAAAGTTCAATGACTGTTTCGGACTATAACCCCTATAAGGGCAGCAAGAAAAAAACACGCCAAAAAATTGAAATGGCTAAAGTAGGGCTGAAGAAAATTAAAGGCGGAAGATAATTTTATTGCAACATTCGGGGTGGAAGATGAAAAACAGATTATGGATATATGTCGCAGCATTTTGTGCAAGTATTTTATCCGCAAATGAGGTTGCGGCATGTATAGGTTCAAACTGCAAACCCTGCCCCACCGGTTATGATATAGTGCAAAAATGTTGTAAAAAAACCGATGCCGAAGATTGTATTTTTCAAGATAATGAAATTGAGGCCTGCGGCGTGGGGCAATGGAGCGAGTATCCTAACTCTTTGAATTTTAGAACCAAAGAATGTTGTAAGGATGAAACCGAGAATTTTTGCCGTTTTATTCATTATGAAGAATATTGCGGAAGAGGTGAATTCAAGGATTTTCCGTATTCTCCAATAAAAATGTGCTGCAAAGATACTGAAGGAAGAGATTGCGTTATTATAAGAGCCAAAAGAAAATGCGGAGAATACCAGCTGAAAGAATACTCTGTTCGCAAGCCCGATTGCTGCCATTCGTTTTTGCAAAAGTGTACAGGCAAAGTAAATGACTGCCCGAAGTGCCTGTAAAAAGCTCATATTTTCACGAATCGACTAAAAAGCATAGACGAATCGTAAAATTAACTATTTTTTAACTTTTTCATTGATTCTAAAATCTTGTTATGATATAAAAACACATCCTCTGGTTTTACTTCAAGGATTGTGTAAATGAAAAATTTTAGCAATCACAAGGTATTATCCCAAATATTAACAAACCGAAATATGGAGGGTCCTAATTTCGGCAGAGGAACAACCGCCTTTGAGCATGACATTGAAAAAATATGGTTAACCGTTAACCGTACATGTAATTTCAGATGCCCGTATTGTTATGCCGAAACCACCGATTATAAAAATGAAATGCCCTTAAATATGGCAAAGAAGCTCATTTCTTTTGCTAAAGATATGGGGGCGAAAAGTGTTATTTTAATCGGCGGAGAACCTCTTTTATATTCTAAACTGGAAGAAACCGTTTCTTATATTGTCAACAACGGAATGAAGGTTGTGGTTGTTACAAACGGTACAGAAATCAGAAAAAAACGAATTCAAGATTTAATTGATGATAATAAAATAAATTCCATCGGCTTTTCTTTGAAAGGATGGGATGCTCAGTCGTATCTGGAACAGACAAAAGTAAACTCTTTTCCGCAGGTTACGGAAGCAATTTCTGTTTTTGCAAAATCTGCTGTCGGAGGAAGCTATTCTTTTGTGATAACAAAACAAACACACGATAAATTACGACAAGTAGCAGAACTAATCAAACACGATACAAAAAGAAAATTAAAACTAATTTTTTGCAACCCCATTGTTTGGAAAAACGGGATAATCGACGGCAAAGAGATGTTGCCTGTTGCCGAGTTGGTCGAAAGCGTGATTAAGCAATATGAAGATATAAACAAAATTTTGCAAGGACGTTTGGTATTGCAGCAGTCTTTGCCATCATGCGTATGGCCGGCAGATTTTATAGAACATTTAAGAGCATTAAAGCAAATTCAATTTGGATGTAATGTTTGCTCACAAAAAGGTTTAGCCTTTGGAATACAAGGCGAAGTATTATTATGTAATGCTATAGCAGATTTTCCAATCGCTTATTTTGGAAAAGATTTCACTGATCGACAATCGTTTGTTGCATTTGTTAATGGTGAAGACAAGAAAGAACTGTTCCACAAGTTTTTCAAATATCCATTTAGACAATGCGGAGATTGCTCAAAAAACGAAGCTTGCCTGGGAGGCTGCCCTCTTAAGTGGCTGTTTTATTCGGCAAAAGATTGCCGTGATTTGATGCGGACCAAATACGAGTAGGCAAAATGAAAGGAGGTGATAGGCATGGAAGAAATGATTTTGGAAGAAGAAACAACAAGTTGCATGGAATGCTGGTGCGATTAACCGTAATCGAACAAAAAGTAAAAAAAATAAAATTTTATATTTTTTAGAGTACCTACTCGTATTTGGATAAAAAAGTCTTTTGGGGAGTTTGTTATTGTGAGTGAACAAGTTGATGTGATAAAAAAACCTTTTTATGTGCAATGGCATATTACAAGCCGTTGCAATTTGCATTGTGAGCATTGTTATCAGCGCAATACCAGTCTGATTTCGGAACTGGACGAAGCAAATTTGCAAAAAATCGCCGACAAACTGGATGACATGGCCGCTGCAAACAATTTGAAACTGGCGGTGTCTATTACAGGCGGAGAGCCTTTTTTTAGAAAAGATGTTATTTTTAAGTTGTTGTCTTATTTGCAAAACAAAGAACATATAGATGCACTGCAAATTTTATCCAACGGGCTTTTGTTGGGTAAAGAAGAAGTAGCAACATTGAAAAAAATAAAAAAACTGAAAGGTCTGCAAGTATCTTTGGAATCACCTGACAAAGCAATTCATGATCAGATCAGGGGAAAAGGAAATTTTGAAAAGGTAGTTGAAAAAATAGCATTTTTGAAAGAACACGGCATAAAAATTTCAGTGATGATGACTATCAGCAAGTTAAATTATAAGCAGATAGCTGAAATGAACGAGCTGTTGAAAAAATTAAAAGTAGATATTTTTGGTGTTGATCGTTTTATCCCCGAGACCAAAAGTGACTTTGATAAATCTGCCCTGCGCCCTGAAGAGATTAAAGAGGCTTTTCAAACATTGCATGATTTGTCGCAGACACAACAATCGCCACGAATATCGCTCAATAGACCATTGTATTGTCTGACCGGAGAAAAAGGAACTTGCGGTGCACGTTGTTCGGCTGCGACATCATCGTTTGCAATTTTGCCTGACGGCAGAATGTTGCCTTGCAGAAGATTGCCTATTCCTATAGGCAATGTTTTGAAAGATGATATTGTAAAAATCTGGAACACAAGTCCTGTTTTGACTGCATTACGCGATGTAAGCAAACTCACCGGCAAATGCCAAAATTGTGAATATGTAAAGCAATGTAAAGGATGCAGAGCTTCAGCATACGCTGTCTATGGTGATTTTATGAAAGAAGATCCTTTCTGCTGGAAAGAAAACAAATAGCAAAGGAACCGAATCGGATGAAAGCTTTATCAGCAGATATTTTTTATGATACGTCATACAAAAACAAAACCGACCGTACATTCTACAGCAAATGTATGCAGAGATACCCACATGACGACGTTTTGGAGATTGGCTCAGGAACAGGAAGAATTTTGTTTGATATAGCTAAGGCAGGCATAAAAATTGACGGTATTGAGCCTAATTATTCAAGGTTTTGCATTGCCAAAGAAAAACTCGAAAAGAGCCCGGATAATATAAAAAACAATGTTGGTTTATATAATTGTGATTTGGAGCATTTTGAGGCGTTGCACAAATATTCGATGATTATTATGCCGTTTAGAGTATTGCAAGAGTTTGCCTCAGCAGAAGAACAAGAACAAGCACTAAAAAAACTAAAAACCTTTTTAAAACCGGGCGGACTGCTGATATTTGATGTAATTAATCCGAATGTTAAAATGCTTTCATTAAAGCCATCTGCTCACAAGATAATGAAAACAAAGCAATACCAAAAAGGCGGAAGAACTTTTGTTAAAGAAAGCGTGCTTAAAAAAATAGATGTTAAAAATCAAATAATGAGTTGCGAGCAAGTTTATTATTTTACAGAAGGTGCCAGCACAAAAAAATTGTTTAAATACAAATATAAAAGTCGATATTTATTTTATGCCGAGTTAGTAAATTTGGTGCGTTTTTTGAACTATCAGATTGTGAATGTGTTTGGTAGTTTTACGTTCAAAGAATTTGATAAACTCAGTAAACCTAAAAACATTATTATGGTGCTTAAAAATAAGGAGTAGTAGCATGGCCTATGCAATAACACAAAATAAATTTGCACCAAAATGTGCTGAATATAAAAATACCAATACTGAAAACTCACATTCGATTGCTTTTGACAAATGTAATTTTAGGTGTGCATTTTGCGGACTGACCAGAAAACGGCGTACAAATTTGAAAAATTATTCGGCAGAGGAATTTGAAGAAAAAGTAAAACAACTGATAAAACAAGGACGCAGCTTTAAATTTACCGGCGGAGAACCGACATTAAACCCAGATTTGGCGAGAGATTTGAAGATAGCAAAAAAATATGGCGGAAAAATATATTTGGATACAAATGCCTCCAACCCTGAAAAAATAAAGGCATTGGCAAACGATGGTTTGATTGATGTTATCGGAATTTCGCTGAAGGGGCTGTCTGCCGATGAGGCGGTCAAAACAGCCGGAATTGCAAACAAAAAACTCTGCTGGGACAATGTTTTTGAAACAATCGATTTTTTAGCTGAACAGCCAAATATTCGCACAATTATAACATATGTTTTGACCAAACCGGAAGAAACAGAGCAAACGTTGGAGAAATTTGCCGAATTGCTTAAGCCATATCCGCATGTGTATATAAAAATAAATAACCTTTTTCCGAATGACGTGGCAAGTGAAAACGGTTTGTCCCCTTTGAAAGAAGATTGTTATTTTGCGGAGCTGAAAAAGTTTGTTTCAAGACATGCGGAATACAGAGGGAGAATAATTTTGATTCCGTCAATGGATGCCATGACGAATTATTCAGCAATAGAGTTCTATTAAAGAATATTTTTTGAGTAATTTAAAAAATTATCAAGATTTTAACGATTGTATTTTATTATCAGGATGAATAATGATTTTGCCTGAATTACAAAAAAGCAGAGGAACAAACTATGGCAGAGATGAATAAGCAATTGCGAATCGAACAAAAACGTGAAGGCGACAAGTTGTCTTGCAAATTGACAGGTTGGATGGACCCTAACACTTCTCCAGATTTGCTCAACAAAATAGATTTGAGTGGCATTAAGTCGTTAGTGCTGGATATGGGAGGAGTAGAATATGTATTTTCGGCAGGTTTACGATCAATCTTGATGTTGCAAAAATTACTCGAGTTTCAGGGCGGAAGCATTAAGTTAATTAATTTATCAGATGATGTTCGCAGTATTTTTGAATGCACAGGATTGGATAGTCTCTTAGAGCCTAAAGCATGAAAAATTTTGTAAAATCGTGGTTTGGCAAACATTCTATAAAATTCAAGTTGAACTTGAGCATTTTAACTTGCGTTTTCTTGTGTTTTTTGGGACTGATGATTATTATTTCAAAAAAATCAGAACCGATTATAAAAGAACAAATAGATGAAATAGCTCAAAAGTCGGTTGAAATGTATGCCGCAGATTTTGCACATTTGATTACTGATGCCGAGCAAATTATTATAAACACTAAAAACGCCTTATCCCAGATATCTAAAGATGACACCAAAACTTTAAATGTAGTTTTGAGTTCGGCAATAAAAACAGTTTATCACTCAGAATTGAGCTTTAGCGGAGGTTGGGTTTATATTTTCCCGCCGGAGAATGTGTCGCAAGGCAAGCTATATTCAGTAATAGATAATGATGATGGTTTGATCAGTTTCAAGACCGAAAAAATTGAAAATTTTTATCACCATTTTCCATGGTTTAAGACTGTTCCTAGAGAAGAAAAAATTTTTTGGTCAGAGCCTTATCGTGATATAGAAACCGGAGAAGTCGTAGTAACTTGTTTGATGCCATTTAAGTTTTGGGGGCAAAAAGAGTTGAACGGTTTGGTAGCTTTGACGATAGATTTGTCAGAAATGCACCGTAACAGTTTGAAAGGCTCATCGTTCTACCGCAGCGGAAAGTTGCTTTTGTTGTCAAAGACAGGATTGTATGTAAATCACCCTAACCCCAACGTGGCCTTACGATTAACCATTTTCCAGTTATCTCGGATGATGAAACTGCCGCAGTTGGGACTGGTAGGCAAGCATTTGGTAGCAGGAAAATCGGGACAAGCGGAAATTCCATATTCGTCAGTAGTTGACGGTCCGGCAATTTTCTTTTATGCGCCGATAAAAAACATCGGATGGGGTTTTTGTTTGGTATATGCAAAAGACGAACTCTTAAAACCGATCAGACAGTTTAAGTGGATTGTTGGTTTGTCACTTTTGATGTTTGTTGCCTTGATGTTAGTGATAACCGAAAGAATAGGTCACCACTCAGTGGGACAGTTGATTACGTTGTGTGATGTGGCAGAAAAATATGGTAAAGGCGATTTTTCTGAAAACTTTGATGAAATGCCGACATCATCAGAGATCAACAGATTGGCAACCGCAATTGCTGATATGAAATCAGATATTTTGGAGTATGTTAACAAAGAAAAAGAAGGAGCCGCAGAACGACAAAAGAATGAGAGTGAGCTCGAAATTGCCCGACACATTCAAAAGTCAGCATTGTCAACAAAATATCCGAAAAGCGATGCCTTTGAGATAGCCACAACGATGGTACCGGCCAGACTGGTTGCAGGTGATTTTTATGACTTTTTCTTTATTGATGACAACAAATTTGCAATTGTGATTGCCGATGTGTCAGGCAAAGGTATTCCGGCATCGTTGTATATGATGAAAGCGATAACGTTAATCAAAAATATAAGCCGAAGCAAGATGGGGTTGGACTTTGTGTTTGAGCAAGTAAACCAACAACTGTACGAGGGCAATGATACATGTATGTTTGTTACGGCTTTTATGGCAGTGGTTGATCTGCTGACCGGCAAAGCAAAATATGTTAATGCCGGACATTTGCCGCCACTGATAAGTAACGAAAATAAAAAGAAGTTTATAAATGTAAAAACAAATGTGGCATTGGGTGTTTATGAAAACGCAACTTTTGCTGAAGAAGAAATTGATCTTGATCCGGGAGCACATTTGTTGCTATACACCGACGGCGTAACAGAGGCCGAAAACAAAGCCAACAAACGCTATGGCAATGAAAGGTTGTTAAAGATATTCAGCAAGGCAAATTCTACACCGGCAAACAACCTCGATTTGGTTATGAAAGATGTTAAGCGGTTTATAAAAGGCAATCCGCGATCAGACGATATTGCTATGTTGGATTTTGTTTTCCACGGGTATGAACCGGGAACAATCACCATGCCGGCAAAGTTGGAAAAAGTGCAAGAATTTTTGATGTATTTGCGCGACGATATGATTGAGCACGGGTTGTCTAAAAAAGCAGTGTTTAATATGGTGATGAGTGCGGAAGAGATATTTGCAAACATTGCACGCTATGCATATGAAAGCAAAGACAATGCCATGGTGACAATAAAAACTCGCCAAGATGATGAAATGTATTATGTAAAGTTTATTGACCAAGGCAGAAAATATAACCCGCTGAAAAACGAGATGCCGGATTTGACCGTGGACATTAAACAGCGAAAAATCGGGGGACTGGGAGTGTTGTTGGTGAAAAAGCTGACTGACAGCACAAGCTATAAATGGCAAAACAAACAAAACATCCTCGAGCTCGGCGTGAAGATGAAGAAGTAAGAAACTGCTGAAGAAATGCAAAAAAAACGAGGAACGGCGAAAGGAATGGGGATTATACCATTAATCGCAAATTTTAGCTGCAATATTGAGTTGCAACTTATCTACTACAATACTAATGCAATTAGGGTAAAAGATAAATTTATAAAATTCACAATCCTTAAATCTCATAACAGCTTTTTGCAATAAACTATAGTCGCTGATAGCATATTTTTCTTTCAAATTATGTTGTTTCCCGGTTACATTCATTATTTTAACAGGAAGTTCAATATCTCTATAAACTAATAAAACACTATCATCATATATTTCAATATAAAGAACAGATTTACGCCCTCGCTGTAAATTTTTCTTTATATGTAACATCTGTTTTCGAATATCATCTCCGCAAATATCTAACTCCATTATGCATCTCCCAGATATCAGTTATAAATTACAATTATACTATTTTTTTATTCTTATTTTTTGATTTTATTAAAGGAACAGTACATTGTTCATAAAGGTTAAATAGAAATTCCATGCGTTCAGCATCGGAAGCAAAAGATTTTTTTCCGTAGCAAGCATCAACGGCTTTATCTAATTCATTATGTGCTTTGGTTAAATCTGCCGGCATGGTTTCCGGGTTATACAGAATAGCAAGCGAACAATCCGGATATTTAGCACGCACATCAAGCACCTTTTGCGCTAACTCTTTAACCTTATCTTTTTGTTTTTCAGTTGGGTTTAGCGGCCAAGGGAAGTTGTTGTAAACAATCTTATTTGAATATCTGTAACGACTTTCCAATCGTCCACAAACATATTTCATCCAAGTCATATGCATAATTGAGGTCAATACCCCAAACTCGTAAAGGGTTGCATGAGGTATTATAGAACAACTGTTTGTTGGAATATAATCGTTACTCAAGAAACCTAAGGGAATATATTTTCTGCGCTCTGATGAAGTTAACGGAATTAATAAATAATTTTCACCAATATCTTTAATTTCAGCAAATAAGGAAGGCATGTTTGCTAATTTGCGTGTAGCCTCCTTTTTACTATTTAATCGAAAATCTTTAACTTTTTGAATTTGCTTTTTTAGATATAAACTTTTTCCTATTTCGTTTGGATTAGCATCTTTTAACCATAGGCACCAGCGTATTTTGTTGTTGATATATTCCTCCGCACCTATCAGATATTTAATATAAGATTTTAAGTTCGGTTCTTGTGCAAGCAATGAATTCAGTTGTTCTAATGTTTCGATTATCAAATTTCCTCCCTCAACAGGCTTTCCACCTGAAATCATCGGCATTACATTACAAATTGGATTTGTGATGGATAGCATACAAATATCTTTTGCATCGACAAGGTATGGGTTTATATTTTTTACTAAAATTTCATGAGCATCACCCTTGATATTATGATAATCAAAAATGCGTTTTTTATCCGTATCAAAGCAAGCAAATCCGATAATAACACAATGAACATGAGCTTTTCCACTGGCTTCACTATCCCAAACAAATGTGCGGTGGGCAAAATGGATTTTTATGTCAAGTTTAAATAACTCAGACCATAATATACCTACTTGTTCGCCTTGTGTAATTGAATTTGTTGAAACAAAGGCTACCTTTATATTGCTGTTTTGTATATATTCTGCTGCTTTCATATACCAAGCAGTCACATAATCTAACAAACCTGCCCCTGTAATATTATGAAACACAGATAGAACTTCTTGACTTTGCTCCTCTGTTTGTAGTTGCTTTCCAAAGAAAGGCGGATTACCTAAAATATAAGAAAGCTCTTCTGGTTTGACCACATCCTTCCAATCGGTTGTCAGTGCATTACCGCAGAGAATATGGGCTGTTTTCTTTAACGGAATACGGGCAAAATACTGTCCAAAAGCCTTTGAAACTTCAATATTCATCTGGTGGTCGCAAATCCACATGGCAACCTCGGCAATTTTCGCTGGGAATTCTTCAATTTCAATACCGTAAAAATTATCGACATCAATCATAGACATAATGGAAGAATCCAACTCTAGATTTTGTTCTTTTTTGACATAGAGTTCTTTTAGTACTTCTAATTCCAATTGTCTGAGTTCGCGATATGAAATCACCAAAAAGTTTCCACAGCCACAGGCAGGGTCCAAAAATTTCAATCCGGCCAGCTTCTTTTGAAATTCTTTCAATCTTGCATTTTTAGAATTTGACTTATCCTTCTTTAATTTTTCAAATTCAGCTTTCAAGTCATCCAAAAATAATGGAGAAATGGTCTTCATAATATTTTTTTCGGTGGTATAATGCTCACCGAGTGTCCGCCGTTTTTCTTTATCGGCAACGCATTGAAACAGTGATCCGAAGATTGCCGGTGAAACACCATTCCATGTGTAATAACAACAATCTAATAAAGCCTTTCGCATTTTGCTGTCAAATGAAGGAATCCGAACGGTTCTGTCAAATAATGATCCATTAATATACGGAAATTGTGCTAAATCCTCATCTAGATTTTTTTGCCGTTTTTCTATTGGCGTATTTAAGACATCAAACAACTGAGAAACCCACATGCCTGTATCAGAGCCATCTTCTTTTGTCCGTTCTTCAATCAGTTGCTTAAAGATATCACGTTCAAAAATACCGGTATCATCAGCAAACATGCAAAACAAAAGGCGAACTAAAAATAGTTCCAAATCGTGTTGAGTATAGCCACTTTCTTTTAAGGCATCATAAAGCTTACCCATTAGTTCAGATGCTTCA
>CACWLK010000016.1 GCA_902761715.1 uncultured Rhodospirillales bacterium
CATTGTGTTTCCTCGAAAAAACAGCATTAGAGCCGTTTTTTCTTCGGCCATCCCCCGGGTACGCCATTATAAAAGCCCTGCAGATTGTGCAGGGCTTTTAATTTTATTCTTCAGTTTCTTGTTGTTCGGGGGCAGGCTTTTCGGAAGTTTTTTCCTCGGCAGATTGGGGGGCGCCAAAAAGCATGTTACCGATTTGTGTTAAAGCACTGTCAAGCATTTTGCTGACATCCGGTCCCTGGGCCGGTGTTTCAGCGGCGGGCGTTTCTGTCGGTGCTGGGGTATTGCTTTTTTCGGTTCCGAAGAGTTTGTTAAACTGGTTGATGGCTTTGTCGATTATAGAAATTTTGGCTTCACAAGTCTGAGTTTCTTTGTTCCATACACCACCTGCTTGCTCGCATTTTCTAATTTCGCGGGTGGAATATTGGTAGTACATGTAATATCCGCCACCTAAGAGTGCGGCGATTACAAACAAAATTACCATATAGCGGGCAACAATCCAAAATACCCACAAACCGGCGATGCCAAAAAAGATAAGTCGGTTGGTCCATGACGGATCCCACATATAAGCTTTTGCCGCAAAAAATGCGGTGGCAATAGCAAAAATCATATTAACCGGCGAAAATAAAAATGCTTTGAAAAAACGTTTAACTATTCCGGGTTTGTTTCCTTCGCTCATGGTAAATGTTCCTTAAAAGTTAAAATCGGGAGTAGTGTAATTTATTTTTGGAGTATTAACAAGCTAAAATTTTTATCCACATTTTGCACAGAGAGGTCAAAAAATTTGGCTTTGAAAAAACATGTTTGTTTGTTAAAAGATAGGTAAGTTTTTAATTTGGGATAAGACTATGGAAAAACCGGACATTTCATCATTACCGCAAAATATAGAAGCCGAGCAGGCTCTTTTGGGGGCATTGTTGGCAAATAACAGAGCCTTTGAATCGATTTCGGATTATTTAAAACCGAATCACTTTGCCGATCCTATTCATGCCAAAATTTATGAAGTGATTTCAAAGCTGTTAACACGAGAACATGTGGCTGACGTGATTATGCTTAAAAAATATTTTGAGCAGGAAGGTACGCTTAATGATGTCGGCGGATATAAATATTTGATTAAGTTGGCAGAAAGCTCGTCGCCGCTGACTAACCCCGAATACTATGCACAATATATATATGAGCAATATTTGCGCAGAGAGCTGATTTCGACCGGCTATGATATTGTCAGCCATGCAATGAAAGAGGATATTGACTCAAGCGCAACCGATCAAATCGAAGAAGCTGAAAAAAGACTGTATGAATTGTCAGATAAGGGAGATGCCGGAAAAGGCTTTGTTGATTTCGGGCAGGCATTGAGTTATTCAATGGATAGTATTCAGCGAGCTTATCAAAACGAAGGACGTATTGCCGGAATTTCTACCGGACTTGATGACTTGGATAGGCGCACGGGCGGATTGAATAAGTCTGATTTGATTGTGTTGGCAGGTCGTCCGGCAATGGGAAAAACAGCGTTGGCAACCAATATTGCCTATAATGTCGCAGAGATGATCAGCCGCGGTGCCGTAAAACTTGATGAACAATCAAGAGGAGTGGCATTCTTTTCTCTCGAAATGTCGGCCGATCAGTTGGCAACACGTATTTTGTCCTCAACAGCGGGTATATCATCACAAAAAATGCGCAACGGCAACATCGACAGCGGAGAATATGGGCGCATTGCCGAGGTGGCGAGAACGTTGGAAAAAATGCCGTTATATATTGATGATACTCCGGGGCTTACAATCAATGCTATCCGCAACCGTGCACGCAGACTCAAACGTACAAAGGGTTTAGGACTGATTGTTATTGACTATATTCAACTGATTATGGGCGGCAGCAAACGCGGAGAAGTTAACCGTGTGCAAGAATTGTCAGAAATTTCACGAGGGTTGAAAATCATGGCAAAAGAGCTTGATGTACCGGTAATTGCACTTTCACAACTTAACCGTGGTGTGGAGCAAAGAGATGACAAGCGTCCGGTGATGTCAGATTTGCGTGAATCGGGATCTATCGAGCAAGATGCGGATATAGTTTTGTTTGTTTATCGTGAAAATTATTATATTCAAAATGAAGAACCAAAGGAAAGCGACAAAAACTATACTCCGGAAAAACATGAAAAGTGGCAACAAAGAATGAATGCTACAAAATATAAAGCCGAAGTGATTGTCGGTAAGCATCGTCATGGTCCGACCGGAAGTGTTACATTGTCGTGGAACGGTGAGTTTGCGCAGTTTGGTAATTTTATCCACGATGACCAGTTGCCGGAGCAGATAGGCTAGATATGGCAGATAAAAAACAATATACAATTGTTGTCAGCAATACGTATCGCCAAAATGAGGAGAAAGTTGAGCCGGAGTTTTGGAAAAAGAAAAAGTTGGCCGAACTTAATCATCTGGAGTGGGAACTGCTTTGCGACGGTTGCGGAAAATGCTGTCTGAATAAGCTCGATATCGGCGGAAAAATATATTTTACATGTGTTAAATGCCGTTTTTTGGACAGCAAAAGCTGTTTGTGCCGAATCTATGAAAACCGTTTTGCCAAAGTGCCTGATTGTCGCAATGTTAATTTTGCGGCACTGAAAGAACGTCCGAAATGGTTGCCGAAAACCTGTGCTTATCGCTTGCTGGAAGAGGGAAAAGATCTGCCGGACTGGCACCCTTTGGTAAGCGGAGATAAAAACAGCGTGCATTATGCTCATCAGTCGGTGCAGGGGCGATTGATTATTTCGGAAACAGAAATTAAAGATGATGAATATGAAGATTACATTGTTGACTGGAAAGACATTTGATATTGCAAAACAAGCCGGTTTTGATTTGAAGGTGGTGGTTTCAAAACAGGCACGAAAGTTGAGTTTGCGAATCGATGCTAAAAAGAGGATTCCGGTGTTGACGGTGCCTAAGTATTGCGACAAAAGGCAGGCGGTTGAATTTGTACAGGGGCAAAAACCATGGATTGATTTTCAGCTAAGCAAATTGTCGTATCAAAAAAAATTTGCTGATGGCGATAAGATTAGTTTTAATGGTGTAGAGGTCGAAATCAGCCATAATGCTAAGTTGCGCGGGGGTGTGCAGCTGAAAGATAATAAAATTCTGGTCAGTGGAGATGTTGAGTTTTTGTCGCGCAGAGTTAGAGATTTTATTAAAGAGCAGGCACAAAAAATTTTGTATGAACGCTCAATTGAAAAAGCGGCACGAATCGGTAAAAAAGTTAATCGGGTAGTAATAAAAGATACTCGGTCACGGTGGGGTAGTTGCTCGAGTTTACAGAATATTAATTATAACTGGCGTATTATGTTGGCACCGGATAAGGTAATTGATTATTTGGTGGCGCATGAGGTCTCACATTTGGCACATCAGGATCACTCCGATGCTTTTTGGGAATGTGTTAATACTTTGGCCGAGGATATGGTGTTTGGCAGAAACTGGTTGAAAAAACATGGTAGCGAGCTGAACGAATATGTGTGAATAACTTGATTTAGGTGCGCAGAAAAACTATATTATAAGCAGTTGTTACAATTGACGGGAGAAAACAATGTTGGAAAGAAATTATACATCTGCAGTTGAAAAAGCAGAAATTGATGAGGGCTTGCGCAGTTATTTTGTGAGCGTATATAACCATATGGCCGGAGGTTTGGTGCTGACAGCATTGGCAGCCTGGGTTGTGGCAAATACGTCGTTGATTAACCTGATGTTTAGCGCACAAGGCGGCATGTCTGTTTTGGGGTGGTTGTTTTTGTTGGCCCCGTTAGTTGTTGTGTTTGCATTCGGTTGGGTGGTTGCAAGAGGAACTTTGGCACAAGTCAAAGGTACATTTATCGCCTATTCGGCATTGATGGGAATTTCTTTGGCTCCGATTTTTATGGTTTATACCGGTGCAAGTATGGCACGTGTATTTTTGATTACGGCCGGAATGTTTGGCGGAATGAGCCTGTATGGCTACGTTACCAAGCGGGATTTGACCTCAGTCGGATCTTTTCTCAAGATGGGATTGTGGGGTGTCATTATCGCAATGCTGGTCAATCTGTTTTTGAGAAGCAGTGCTCTAGATTTTGCTTTGTCAATCGTGAGTGTTTTTGTCTTTGTTGGGTTGACAGCTTATGATACACAAAAAATTCGTGAGATTTATATGTCGGCAGACAGTACAGATGTACAGGGACGTAAAGTTGTGGTAGGCGCATTGAATTTGTATCTGGACTTTATTAACCTGTTTCTGGCGTTGCTTCGCTTGATGGGTGATCGCAGATAAAACAAAAAAGCTCCGAAAAATCGGAGCTTTTTTTATAACTAGTCGCCGTTTTTGATTTTATCAATCAACTCTTTTACGCTTGGAATACATCCGTTGCGGTAGAGCGGGTCCGTAGCAAAGCGATAGACCTGATGGCCGGCAAATAAGAGGTGATCTTTTACGCTGCCGCCGTGCCCGACTTCGTACAAAGTTTTGTGTATGCAATAAGTACGGGGGTCAGGAATTTTGCCGGTTGATTTGGTGGGCGAAGTTGCCGACCAGGTCGAAAATTGACATTGAGACAGGCAACCGACACAGTTCTTGCGGTCTTCTTTCATCTGTTTCCAGTCCTCAGGTGTCATGAAAACAACGGTTTTATCGGGAGTTTCTCTTATCTCCGAAAGTCCGGCATTAATTTGGTTCATGGCTTTTTCTTTATCGCATGACTTTATAAACACGGTTTTGTGTTCATTAATGACCAAAGGCTCGGTAAACTCAGCGTCTGATATTTCGTTATATGCAATTTCACCATTTTTGCGCTCAATTAATTTTTCCAAAAAGGTGTTTTTGATGGCCGAGGAGAAAAATCCGGTCGGACTGAAACGTTGCAAAATAACGTCGCCTTTTTTGACCTGGAGCATAACTTTTTTCCAGGCTTCACTAACCGGACTTTCTTTAGTAATCATCGGGCGGGTTCCAAACTGAAAAGCAATGTTGCCGATTTCAGGATTGTCGATATAATCTTCCCAGTCTTTGAGTTTCCAAATGCCGCCGGCAAGAATAATCGGGATAGCTTGCAAGCCGTAACTGTTCATCAGACGGCGTAATTCCACAATGCGGTTATACGGAGTTTCAGGTTGTTCGGGGTTTTCAGCATTGGAAAGACCGTTGTGTCCGCCGGCAAGCCATGGGTCTTCGTAGACAACACCGCCTAAAAACTCGGTAAAGCGGTTGTAAGCTCTTTTCCAAAGAATGTTAAAGGCGCGGGCAGATGAAATAATCGGATAGTAATAAACTCCGAATTTGGTGGCCAGTTCGCCCAGGTGGTAAGGCATACCGGCACCGCAGGTAATGCCGTTAATCAGACCTTTGGCTTTGGAAAGGACGCCTTCTAAAACAGCTTGCGAATCTGCCATTTCCCACAGCATGTTCATATGAATACGCCCGTTGCCGTTAGAGATTTCATGAGCAACTTGAGCCTGAGCGATGCCGCCTTTGATGGCCATGTCAATCATTTCCTGATGGCGTTCGGCACGAGTTTTGCTAGTGAAAATTTCGGCGACGACGTTGCCTTTTTCATCGTAAAAATCAGGACTGACACCGGAAAATGTTCCGACGCAATTTTCGTGCGCCCAGGCGCCGCTGCTGCGACCGTCACTGGCGTTAATGCCTTTACCGCCTTCGACAAGAGGCAGAACTTCTTTTCCTGAAATTAAAATTGGTTTTAAATTTAACAAGGTTTTCCCTTTCAATTTTTACAACATTTTACGTTCTATCACTAAATAGCTGTTTTGTATATAGTTATTTAGTAAGCATGAAAAGTTCAAGAGGTATATTGTTGATAGCAAGCAAACATATTATTAAGCAAAGCAGAGGATAAACAAAGAGTGTCGTCGGGACAGCAGGGTTGCTCATCAGTGGCACTCGGTGTGAAACTTTTTTTAGCCCGTGATGCAAGGCAATCATTATTAAAATAATTATGATTGCTTGTGCACCAATACCGATTTGACGTATGTAATTACCAACCGGTTTAAGTGCTGGGTAAAGTAAGCTCCAAAATGCAATATACAGCGTTATGGCTCCGGCACTAATGTAATTAATGGTTCGGAGTTTTTTCTTTTGTTCGTTTCGATCCTGTGCAATTTTTTCAGGAGTAAGATTTTCAACCGTCATGCCGCGAATGGTTTTAGGATTTTGAAATTGTTTGCGGATGTCGGTAAGATTGGCTTTCAGCTTTTCTTCCATCATGCAAAGTCCGCACCCTTTGGAAGAAAAGTAAACGTGATTATGATTTTTTTTGCAATGACGCAAATTGGCAATGAGCTTACGCAGGTGTTGTTCCCATTCTTGAGCGGTGGGGCGTTTCAGACCACGGACAAAAGCTCGATCAAACAGCTCCAAAGTTTCTTTGTCAAAGTAATCGTGAATAGAATAAGGGTGCGGAGCTTGATAAAGGTCAGCCCAAGAACCGTATGCATAATGATTTTGTGCAATTCTCTCCTGAATGGTCAAGTTGGGAGAACTGGTTTTGCGCGGTGTGCCGGAAAAAGGATGAATTCCGTTATTCAGCAACTTAAAAATAATGACGGCAAGAGCAAATTTGTCCTGCTCTTCACCCATTTCGTCGCAACCTTGGTCCATGCCCTCAGGATAAATGTATTCTTCGCTGACATACTCTGCAGGGTAACGATTTTTTTCGCCTTTGATGGAAAAACCGTCGCAATCCAACATTGAAATGAGCATGCTCTCTTTATAAACGTATACATTCGAAGGTTTAAGGTCGACGATATAGTGCCCTTTTTCATGGAGAGCGGCGACCATGGAGCTCAAATTGCCGGCAATGCGAATCCGATATTCGTAATTTTCCGGCAGTTTTAATTTTTGACGAGTGGCGCGCTGCATAAAGTGGTCGAGTGAGGCGGCCAAACTCAAATCAATGCGAGGCATAAGGTAGCCGATACAAAATCCGTTTTCATTTTCAAGCAGGGCTTCGGGCCAGGCAATCTGAATATATTTTTCTCCACCATCCATGGTGAATTCTTTACCGTTTTTGAGGGCGGGAGAGAACGCCGGACGGTTGAGCAACATGGCTTGCAGTTTTTCCCGATTGGTGCTGCTTTTGGAAAGACTGTGAAAAATTTTGGCGACTAACTTGGGGTGTTCTTTAACTTCAAAAATTCTGCCGGCGGCGCCGCCTTTGTTGATGACTTCACCGATGGTTATTTTTTCGAATGAACCGTCACCATAAACAGCATTGTATGTCGCATTAGTGTTTTCTATCATAGTTTGGCCCAAAGAAATGTTTTGTCATCGGGGTTGATTTTTTGCGCCTGAGGAGTGCTCAGGGTGTTATACAAAGCACGTGAGGCACGTTTTTTCAGCGGTTCGTTGCTTAAAAAACGATCTATCGGTAAAAGAAAACGAGATTCAATATGGCTGTAATCAGGAGAAAACGAAAAACCGGTTACTCCGTCGCTCATCATCATGATGGTATGAGCTTTTTCAAAGGTAGTAAACCTTATGCAGTCACGCCAATCGTCCATTGTGTAGAAGTAGGTTTCGCACGAAAAAATTCCGTTTTCCGGTTTGGAGGTGATGTAGTGAGAAAAATCATTGCCGGTAAAAGCCAAGGCGGCACCGTCGCCAATATGAAAAAATATGCCGTGATTTTTGTGCCAAACTACACCGACCAAGGTTGCGGCAAAAGCCATCAATCCACGAGTGTTGTTGTGAGAGTTTAAGCGATGAAACAACAATTTTTCTCGGGCAATTTCGACAGCATTTATGATAGATGTTTTGATGTCGACAAAGGGAACATTAGGCAATAAATCGACCAATGTATCGCATAAAATTTTGGCACCGATACGGCCATATTTAGCAGAGCCGGCGCCGTCGGAAATGACGGCGACAAAATTATCTCCGTTAGTTGAATGACGGCAATAATCCTGACAGGGTGCATTTTTTATTTTATGCAAAGGTCCCGTTACACAGGCTGATAATACGCGTATGTGTTTAGTGTTGCTCTTCATCCCAGTTCCCGGTGTCTTCAAGATAATCAGAAGTGTTTGGTGCGGCTTTTGATATGCAGGAAACGCTGCGGCTCAGCCACAGGAAGAACTCGGTAAATTTGAGACCGCTCAAACGTTTGGGCGAGTTGAGGGAAAATTTTGCAAGTTTTTCAAGGTTGGCTTCTTCAGTTCCGACAGCGTGGATGACAACTTTTTTATTTTTTTGAGCCAGGCAGCATTTTTGAGCAACGCTTTCCCAATCATAGTCGGTCGGTTCTCCGTCACTGATTAGGAATATCCATGGGCGTTTTGACGTAATGCCGCAACTGTCGTAAAGACATTTTTGTTCTTCAATTTTTTGGAGAGCGAGTTCCATAGCTTTGCCAAGGGGGGTAAGACCGCCAGCGACCATTTCGGGAGCATTAAAGTTCATTGCATCAACCCAGTCGGACGATACTTCGGTTTCGTCTTTACCAAAGGCTTTGATAATCAAAAGTTGAACACGTGAGCTGGCATCAATGTCTTCTTTCAGTTCTCTCTCCAATGCCTTAAGACCGGCATTGAGCTGTTTTATGGGTTCGCCGCGCATTGAACCTGAACAGTCCAAAACCAAAACGCACGGAGTACGTTCGTTAGCGTTGTCAGCAAACTCAACATAAGGAATCATCTCATCAATAAAATTGTTTTCAGCACTCATGTATATTGTCCTTATTGTCTGGGGTAAGAGTGAGGATATCCGCTGCCTTCAATGGTCGATGGAGCAGATATTCTGCCGCAGCCGCTGATACCGGCAATTGCGGCAAAAAGCAATACGGCAAAGGTTAATCTGGCCAGTGTTTGCATATTTTCTACCTTTTACTTGTATGTTTTATGCTAATGATTATATAATAAAAACAGACGAAATACAAAAAATAAAATATGGTTGTTAATAAGAAGATGAAGATAAAAACAAAAAGTAAAGCGTTGGTTTTTGCCCTTGCGTTTTTGACTGCGACCACGGTTTGCGCAAAAGAGCGGGCCAATATATATTCACATTCTCGTGATGTTCCCAATAAAGAACTGATAAGTGAAACTGGGAGCAGAGTTAAACTTGATGCGTTTGATGGAGATTTTGTTATTGCAGTTTTTTGGTCAAGGTATTGTGTGCCGTGCCTGAAAGAATTAAAAAATTTGAGCAATTTTGTTGAAAAAACGCGTAATGACGGAATTAGGGTAATTATGATTTCGCCAAAAGGAGAGTGGGTCAGCGGGTTTGTTGAACAACGCAGCTTTTTGGAGCGATTTGAAGCAAGCAATCTGGAAATTTATGTTGATGAAAAAGAAGCCGTGGCTTCAGCTTTCGGAATTTTTTCATCACCGGTAAGCATATTAATAAGCCGCGAAGGTCAGGAAATCGGACGAATTCGCGGCAGTGTAGCATGGGATAAACCTGATGTTATAGAGTATATCTATAAAATCAAGGCAAAGCACGGTTAATCTTGCAAATGTAATTGAGGGAACAACTCTTTGCCCAAAGTAAGACGACTTCTTTGAGTATCGATGGAAGTTGCCAAGTTGAGTTTTCCGGTTTTGACAATTGCACGTACTTGGTCGCCTTGTGTGGTATCAGGGTTGGCAAATACATATGAAACCTGCGGCATTTTGTTTTTGATGCCGGTAAGAGTTTGGTGCATTACTGCAAGCATACCACGGGAGAATAGGTCATAAGCCAATTCTTCGGTCATGCCGGTAGAACGTGCGTATTTTACAACAGAGTTAATGGCATCGGTAACGTTGTTGGCGTGAATACTTGAGAGCACCAAGTGTCCGGAAGTGCATGCACGCAGAACTTCACTGGCAGTATCAGGTGTACGAATCTCACCAACCATGATAAAACGAGGTTTTGAACGTAGAGCTGATTTCAGACTGCTACCCCAGTCACCATTAATTGGTTGTGTTTGTTTGCACAAGGCTAAACTGCCGTTTACGGCGTTATAAACACCATCAAGCGGCATTTCGGACGGGTCTTCAATGGTGTAGGCAAAACCGCCTTCGGTAACCAGATATTCTTTCATTAAGGAAGAAATGGCGGTGGTTTTACCGGCACCGGTCGGACCTGACCACAAGATCAAACCGGCGGCATTACTCAAGGACAGCAAGTATTTGCGCAGTTCGGGAGGAAAACCGAGATCGGAAAAATTGGGAACTTCCGGCGGCATTTTACGAGCGCAATATTGCAGCCCGTAAATGGTCATTGTGCGTTCAACACGGTAGAAAATTTTGTTATACAAAACAGAATAACTGGGGTTGTGTCCGTCGTAAGTGCGTTCTACTTTTTCAAAAAAGTAATTGAAGTCATCGGCAACAAGTCTGGTTAATCCGTTAGGGGTACGGTTATCCGGAATATATGCATTACGGTCAGGGGTAATGTAAATATCTGAAAATTCAATCTCGTTTATTGTAGCCATGTTCTTTTCCTATCATTCTAGTTAATAACTTCTCCAGGGTAAACTCCGTAAAAATCGTTGCGGTTTACCCATCCCTCAATTGCTGAAAAACGAATGAGGCAGAAATCTTTTTGTTCGGGACATTTTTCAATTTTGCCGATTACTTGATCTTCAACCTTGGCAATAACGCGCGAATCGTGTTGCGGTTTTGCATATACGTTGGCGGTTCCGGTCTTGGTCATTTTGACCCAGCGGTTGTTTACGAGCATTGCTTTGTGAACCCAGGTTTCGGCGCCTTCCCAATCCTTGATTTTGCGCCAAAGCTCAAATTCGGCAACAATTTCAACCGGTGCATTTTTTTGCTTGTAAATCCACTCTATGGGATAACGAGAGCCGGGGCCGGAACGAGCATTGACGTGGTTTGAACGAAAAGAAACCATTCTGGGCAAAGCGTGTCCGGTGTCTCCGTCTTCTTCCTCTTGGGCAGAAACCGGTGAAATAAGCATAAAAACAGCCATGATAGCAAGGCACAATTTTTTCATTATTTATTCCTCATTAATTTTTTTTTATCAAAATTGGATTTAGGATAAATCAATATTGTGAATAAAAAGTAAAAAGGAACAAAAAAATGGAGTTACAAAAAGTCACCGAGGCCTTGATAAGGTTTCGTACAGAAACCGGAAACACCGATGAAATAAATAAATGTCTGGAGTATGTGGAAGGTTTGTTTGGCAAAAGAGTGCATAAAACTCTGTATCGAAAAGGAAAGTTAGCCCCGGTTATTTTGCTGTCAAATACCAAAGGGCTTGATTTTGATGTTATGGTGGTCGGACATTTGGACGTGGTGCCGGCGGATAAAAGCATGTTTGAGTGTAAACATAAAGGCAATAGGATATACGGCAGAGGAACTTTGGATATGAAATCTTTTGCGGCAGTAGCTTTGGACTCTTTGGAATATGTGCTCGACAACAAGCTTGATTTGAGGTTTGCGGTGTTGCTGTCAACCGATGAAGAAAAAGGAAGTTTCGGTTTGGAGGCTTTTTTGGAAGACAATCCGACAATAAAATCCGAAGTAGTTTTAGATGTTGATGTTGCCGGCGATATTACCAAAATTGTTGCAAAATGTAAAAATCCGGTTTTTGTGAAGATTGTTGCTAAAGGAATCGAGGCTCACGGATCAACACCATGGAACGGTATTGATGCAAATGAAAAAATGTTGCAGGTGCTGACTAATATTCGCAAAATTTATCCGTACTTTTCTTTAGAAACGGAAATGCCAAAAAATACATGGATTGATACAGTTCATTTTGCAAAAATAGAAGGCGGAGATGTTGCTAATGTTATATCGAATCGATGTGAGGCATTGCTTGATTTCAGGTTGACGGAAAAATCGTCAGTGGAAGGATTGGAAAAAAATTTAGCCAAGTGTTTGGTTGACGGAGTTGAATATGAAATAATTACCTCGTCGCACCCGGTGGTTATGGATGAGAAAAATCCGTATATCAGACAATATAAAAAATTGGCAGAAGATATATTGAAACAAAAAATTGAATTTGAGTATATCGGCGGTGCAACAGATTCTCGGGCTTTTGCCGAAAAGGGATCTGTGGTTATAATGCACTCGGGAAGCGGCGACGGTATGCATGCCTCAGGGGAATATGTGGAGTGGGACAGCGTGGAAAAGTTGGCATTAATTCAAAAATCTTTTTTACGTGAATTTGCGCAAAAATAACGAATCGCTTTTGAAGCGATAATTACTGGACAACTGGCAAGCGATAGTGTATATAAATATCAGTTTGTAAGAAAGATACTGAAATGACTACATGGTTTTCGGTCTTGTTGGTTGTAGCAGGGCTTGTTATCAGCGGATCTATATGGGCAATAAACCTTAAGGTTCATCGCTTTGAGAGGTTTTGCCGTTTGTGCGCATTGTTCGGACCTTTTGTGTTGTTGGGTATGTTTATGTATTCAATATATTTCATAAAAGGAGCGTATTATTCATGGCTGTTGTTGATTTGCCTGTCATTGGGAATTACAATAGCATGGCTTTGTGCAGGCGCTTTAATGATCGGGGTGCTGATTATTTTGGCAGTCGGAGGTTATTGGTTGACCGTTACTTTGCGTGATGCTAATTATGCAGCATTTCGTCGTCGTTTTCGGCGAGATTTTTCTTATGGTTGGCGTAGAATAAAAGCTTGGATTGAAGGCGAAGAATAGTTGTTGTCGACGTAGCTCATCAGGATAGAGCAACAGTTTCCTAAACTGTGGGTGGGAGGTTCGAGTCCTCTCGTCGACGCCATAAAAAACACCCGATATTTTTATCGGGTGTTTTTTGTTGTCGCTCGAGGTCGAACCTGGTTCGAGTTTACAAATTTGCAACGGCTCATAATTTCGCCGGCAAATTTACTTGGGTATCTAGTTTCGCCACGGCTTATTTCGCCTTGCTCAACAAGATATTCCAAGGTTTTGCAGATAAAACTTTCCAGAGCATCGGAAAGTTTTACTTAGCAACCGTCGACGCCATAAAAAACACCCGATATTTCTATCGGGTGTTTTTTAAGAGGGGGTTGTGCTGCCGCAGATTTCTCTTAAGACCTCGCTTGCAATGAGATACAAAGGCTCATATTCCGCATTGTCTTTGACCGCGGTTTGTAACATCTCATAAAGGTCAAAGAACTGAAATGTTGGCATTTCGAGAAGAGCTTCGGTAATGATTTCAGGATCCTCATGAATGAGTTGATTGATGGAGATGTGTAAAAAACCACGAGCAGTAAGCTCTGCACAAATGGGTTTAGACAACTCCGAAATGTGGAAAATCAAGTCCTGATACTTTTCTAAAATGTCCGGCGGCATGCTCTTTTGTGCAGCCTCAACAAGATCAACCAGCGAAATAATTTCAAGCAGGGAATCGTTGTCGGCACGTGCAACATCGATTGCTTGCAACTTTTGCAGCAAATCGTTCAGATCAATTTTAACCAGCATAATATCAGAATAATTGGTGAATGGCGTGATGTTATAATGGTTTTGGCAAAAACGCAAGCCGGAAATCAGGCGGCCTTAAACAAATCCTTGATTTTGTTGAAGAACCCTTTTTCTTCCGGTTGGCAGTTGTTTTCGCCGGAAATTGAACGAAATTCTTCCATCAATTCTTTTTGTCGTGCGGTCAAATTAATTGGTGTTTCAACTTTTATTTCAACCCATAAATCGCCTTTGGAGGTCGAACGCAGGCGAGGCATGCCTTCGCCCTTAATACGTAAGCGATGTCCGTTTTGAGTGCCGGATGGAATTTTGAGCTCTATCTTTCGACCGTCAACGGAAGGAAGTTCAATTGTTCCGCCAAGTGTTGCGCAAGTCATTGAGACAGGAATTTGAGCATAGAGATTTTCACCCTGCCGTTCATAAAGCTTGTGTCCGCGAATGCTGATAAATACGTATAAATCTCCGTTATTTCCGCCACGAAGTCCGGCGGCTCCTTCTCCGGCGATGCGAATACGAGTTCCGTCGTCAACGCCGGCGGGAATTTTAACTTTGAGTTCTTTTTTGAGGTTAATAAATCCGGCGCCATGGCAGTCAGGACAAGGGGCAGTAACTTTTCTTCCGTTTCCGTGACAATCGGGACACGGGGTGTCCATAATCATAAAACCATGTTGGCGACGAACATGACCAGTGCCGTGGCAAGTTGAACATTGGGGAGCTTCTTTGCCGTTTTTGGTACCGTGAGTGTGGCAGGTTTCGCAGCCTTTGGTTGTATTGTAGGTAATGTTTTTTTCAATACCCGAATAGGCTTCTTCAAGAGTAATGTCTAAGTCATAGCGAAGGTCATCACCGTTTTGAGATGAGGAGGCACTGCGACGAGATTGACCTCCGCCCATAAAGTCAGAGAAAACCTCAGAAAAAATATCTGCGAATCCGCCGGCTCCGCCAAAGTTAAAATCAAACGGGTTGGCTCCGCCGCCTTGCTCAAAAGCAGCATGACCGTAACGGTCATAAGCAGCGCGTTTTTGCTCGTCTTTGAGCACTTCGTAAGCCTCATTTATTTCTTTAAACTTGGTTTCGGCCTCGGGGTTTCCGGCGTTGCAGTCGGGGTGATATTTCATTGCAAGTTTGCGATATGATTTTTTTATTTCTTCCGCTGTTGCCGTTTTTGATACTTCAAGTGTTTCGTAATAGTCTTGTTTGCTCATAATCTTTTCCGCAAAATTTTATCAACTTGCATACTATTTAGTTTTTTTGAAAATAAAACGCAAGTACTTAATTGTTATTTAAGGTGCCAAATCGAAAAAATCAACTTGTGCATTCCCTTAAAAAGTGGTAGGTGTGTTTAGTTGTATTTAATGAAATTTAATGCTGGAAAACATGACATATAATGTAAAATCATCAAAAGCTGAAGAGTTTATTGCTCACGAAGAAATTTTATCAACCCTTGAGTTTGCAAACAAAAATAAAAATAATGCCGAAATGATTAAAGGTATTATTGAAAAGGCAAAAAAACTTAAAGGGTTGGATCACCGTGAAGCCAGCGTTTTGTTGGCTTGCGAAATTCCTGAACTGAATCAGGAAGTGTTTGCTTTGGCCGAACAAATCAAAAAAGATTTTTATGGAAATCGTATTGTATTGTTTGCGCCATTGTACCTTTCAAACTATTGTGTAAACGGTTGTACCTATTGCCCGTATCACGCCAAGAACAAACATATCCCTCGTCTAAAAATGACACAAGAACAAATCCGTAAAGAAGTTATTGCTTTGCAGGATATGGGGCATAAGCGCTTGGCAATAGAATTGGGTGAAGATCCGGTTAATAACCCAATTGAGTATGTATTGGAATCTATTAAGACAATTTATGATATTAAACATAAAAATGGTGCTATTCGTCGTGTGAACGTTAATATTGCGGCTACGACCGTCGAGAATTATCGCAAATTACACGAGGCGGGAATCGGTACGTATATTCTTTTTCAAGAGACATATAATAAAGAAAATTATGAGAGTTTACACCCAACCGGACCTAAGCATAATTATGCATATCATACCGAAGCCATGGACAGAGCCATGGAAGGTGGAATAGATGATGTCGGATTGGGCGTTTTGTTCGGGTTGTCGACATATCAGTATGAGTTTGCCGGACTGTTGATGCATGCTGAACACTTGGAAGCAAAGTTCGGTGTCGGACCGCATACAATAAGTTTCCCGCGGATTAAACATGCGGATGATATTGATCCGAATGCTTTTGACAATGCAATCAGTGATGAAATTTTTGCAAAAATTATTGCCTGCACTCGTGTTTGTGTTCCGTATACAGGTATGATTATTTCTACGCGTGAAAGCAAAGAGTGTCGCGAAAAAGTTATTCATTATGGTATAAGTCAAATCAGCGGAGGGTCAAAAACTTCAGTTGGCGGTTATGCCGAGCCTGAAGCTGATAACGAATCGGAACAGTTTGATGTAAGTGATAAGCGTACGCTTGATGAAGTGGTCAGGTGGCTTATGGAAATAGGATATATACCGAGTTTTTGTACAGCATGCTATCGTGCAGGACGTACAGGCGACAGGTTTATGGATTTTTGTAAGTCTCGTCAGATTTTGAACTACTGCCACCCCAATGCGTTGATGACGCTTAAGGAGTTTTTGCAAGATTACGCATCGCCTGAGACTAAAAAGGTCGGAGAAGAACTGATTAAGAGAGAAATTTCTCGAGTTACCAGTCCGAAAATCCGTGAAGTCTGCGAGCAAAATCTGCAAAAGATTGAAGAAGGTTCCAGAGATTTCAGATTTTAAGCATAAAAAAATACCCGAGGAAACTCGGGTATTTTTGTTTTTGGCGGATAATTATTTTGCCAATTGAGCAGCAACTTCTGCGGCAAAATCTTCCTCTTTCTTTTGGATACCTTCACCAAGTTTGAAGCAAACAAATTCTTTAACTTTGATGTCAGCGCCAAGTTCTTTAGCGGCGTCAGCAATAACTTGTTTGACTTTTTTGTCAGGATCCATGATGTAGGCTTGTTCTTCAAATACAACTTCGTCGTAGTATTTTCTGATGCGACCTTCCACCATTTTTTCAATGATGTTTTCAGGTTTGCCTGAAGCCTTGGCTTGTTCGCTGAAAATTGCTTTTTCACGCTCTACAGCGGCTGGGTCTACAGCAGCAATGGTTTGGAACAACGGACGAGATGCAGCAATGTGCATGGCCAAGTGTTTACCGAGCTCTTGCAATTTTGCTTTGTCGGCAGATGATTCAATGGCAACCAAAACGCCGATTTTGCCCAAATTGTTGCGAGCAACATTGTGAATATAAGAAGCAATAACACCATTGCTGACTTCGACCATTTGGGCACGACGCAAGGTCATGTTTTCACCAATTTTGGCAATGAGGTCAGTCAAGCGTTCTTCAAAAGTTTTGCCACATTTCGGGCAGTTGAAAGTTTTCATTTTGCAAACGTCACCGTGGCTGGCCAAAGCAACGAGAGCGGCATCTTCAACATATTCTTGGAAGAGTTCGTTTTTGGCAACAAAGTCAGTTTCGGAGTTTACTTCAACGATTGCACCTTTGTTTCCGTCAACAGCAACGGCAACCAAACCTTCGGCAGCAACACGGCTTGATTTTTTGGCGGCTGAGGCTAAGCCTTTTTTGCGAAGCCAGTCAACGGCTTGTTCCATATCACCGTTGGTGGCAACCAAAGCCTTTTTGCAGTCAAGCATGCCGGCGCCGGTTGATTCTCTTAAATCTTTTACCATAGAGGCAGTAATTTCGCTCATTAATTTTTCCTCAAATTTAGGTTGGAACTAAAATGGCGATATTTTAACGAGATAAAATACCGCCATTTGGTTATTTTGACAGCGTGCGGCTAATTATTCAGCAGCAGCTTTTTTCTTTGCAGCGGTTTTAGTTGTTGCAGTCTTTTTTGCGGCAGTAGTTTTGGTTGCTGCTTTTTTGGGAGCTGCGGCCTTTTTTTCGGCAGTAGCTTTTTTGGTAGCAGTTTTCTTTTCTACCGGAGCTTCGGCTTCGGTTTCTGCTTCTGCTTCAACTTCTTCTTTTTTAGCGGCTTTTTTGCGAGCCGGCTTTTCTGCTACAATTTCTTCAACTTTAACACCTTGAGCGGCAATCTCGGCTTGAATACCATCAAGAATAGCTGAAGACAACAATTCGCAATAAAATTGAATTGCGCGTACAGCATCATCGTTTCCGGGAACCGGGAAGTCGACTAAGGTAGGATCAGAGTTGGTATCGGCAATACCGATTACGGGGATACCGAGTTTTTTAGCTTCTTTGATAGCCAAATCTTCTTTAGGCATATCGATGACGAACAACAAGTCAGGTTGTCCGCCCATGTTCATAACACCGTTTAATTCTTTGGCCAATTTTTCCTGTTCTTTTTTCAGGTTAAGAAGTTCTTTTTTGGTGTATCCTTCGGTGGAATTGTTTTCAAACATATCGTTCAATTTGTTCAAACGAGAAATTGATTTGTAAACAGTTTTCCAGTTAGTCAACATACCGCCGAGCCAGCGATAGTTAACATAGTATTGTCCGCATCTTTCTGCGCTTTCTTTAATAATGTCCTGAGCTTGTCTCTTGGTGCCTACGAACAAAATTTTACCGCCGTTGGCTGCAATTTCACGAGCTGTGTTAAGAGCTGTGTAAAGCATGGGGTAGGTTTGTTGAAGGTCAATGATGTGAACATTATCTTTTTTGCCATAGATATATTCAGCCATTTTCGGGTTCCAGCGACGAGCATGGTGACCGAAGTGTACGCCGTTTTCAATCATTTGGCGAATAGTAAATTTTGGAAGACTCATTTTATATCCTTTTGTTTTCCGGTTAAACCTCCGCAGACTGTCGGCTTAAAAACTCTAAGCACCGGAGCGATAATTTGAAGCCAAACCTCGCTGATCTGCGTGTGTGATTAAATTAAACTACGGGCTTCAATAAACTGAAGTCCGCAGTCTTTTTACAACAAATTTGCAATTTGTAAAGAGTTTTTTTAAGCTATTTTGATGTTTTTGTGCTGATAAATTTATTAAGTGCATCGGTTACGCGCAAAACTGTGGTTTCAACAGCTTCGTCTTTGGTTTCTACAATAATGTCGGCTTCAGAATAGTAGGGGTATTCTTCTCCGATATATTCTTCAAGTTTGTTTTTGAGGTGTTCGTCATTACCTTTGAGAAATGGGCGATGTTTGCGACCATATGTGCGGTGATAAAGGGTGTCAACATCAGCTTTGAGCCATACGGTAATGGCGTGCTGTTTGGCAAGGTCGCGGGTTTGTTGGGGAACAAATGAGCCACCGCCTGAGGCTAATACGCAGGGTTGTCCTTGAAGCAGACGGTGCATAACCCGAGTTTCTCCGGCGCGATATTCTTCTTCGCCGAAGCACTTGAGTACATCAACCAGCGGAAGACCGGCGGCTTTTTCAATCTCCTGATCGCCATCAACAAAAGGAAGATCAAGCTTTTTGGCAAGGCGTTTCCCGACGCTGGTTTTGCCACTCCCCATGAGACCGACCAATAAAATTATTTTGTTAATTTGCATTGTTTTTAATCTTTATTTCAAATATTATAGCCATAATATAAACAGTTTAAATTTTATCAATATTTTTTTGCAGAAAAGGGAAAGTTTATGTTGAATCGTAAAAAAAATTATACTTGGGCATATATTTTAGGGGCTTTGGTGTTGGCCGGACTGGTATGGTTGTTGTCTCAAGAAATGCCGTTTAATGAAGAAACAGTTCAAGAACCGTTGGAAAGAACACTTACAAAATAATGTTCGGAAATATAGAACTCTTTTTGGATATGATGGCGGCCGAAAAAGGTGCGTCCATAAATACAATTGAGGCGTATCGTCGCGATTTGGAGCAGTTTTGTGCTTTTATAAAGTGCGACGAATCGATGGTTGAAAGTGATGATATAAATGCTTTTGTCGCTGATTTGGGAAGCAGAGGTTTCAGCCCCAAGACAATGGCACGCAAGTTGTCAGCGGTAAGAGAATTTTATAAATTTTTGTATATCGAAAAAAAAATCAGAACAAATCCGGCAGCAAATATTTTATCACCTCGGCAGGAAAAACCATTGCCAAAGTTTTTGACGCAAAAAGAAATTAAAAATTTGGTTGAGGCCGCCGCCGACAAAAAAGATTTTTCAGATTACAGGTTGAGCGCAATGCTAAAACTGATGTATGCATGCGGGTTGCGTGTGTCAGAGTTAGTGGGGTTGCCGGAAAATTGTATAAATTATGATATGCGGCAAATTATAGTGTTCGGTAAAGGCAGCAAAGAGCGCAAAATTCCGGTTGCCGAATCGGCTTTACGTGAAGTTGCGGAATATGCAACGTATAGAGATATGTACCTGAACGGTCAGAAATCTCCGTGGCTGTTCCCGTCGAAAAATGCAAAATCGGGACATATTACTCGTGATGCATTTTTTAAGAATTTGAAAAATCTGGCAGTCAAAGCGGGGATTTCTCCTGCCAAAATTTCACCTCACGTGTTGAGGCACTCTTTTGCAACACACCTTTTGAACCACCATGTTGATTTGCGCAGTGTGCAAAAAATGTTAGGGCATGAGGATATTACAACCACGGAAATTTATACACATATTGTATCAGAAAAACTGCGTGATGAAGTACGTAGGAATCATCCGTTGGCAAAGGACGATTAAACGAGTTTTGACAACTCAAGAAACTTTTGCGGAGATACTTCTTCGGCACGAGCGGTCGGCGCAATGCCGATTTGTTCGAGTTTGTCGCTGATGTTGTTGATTGACTTGAGGCTTTGACGCAACATTTTGCGACGTTGGCCGAAGGCAAGCGCCGTGATTTTTTCAATTTTAGCAATGTTTTCAGCAGATATGGCGTTTTCAAGAGGTTGAAAAAGCAGTACGCTTGACCAAATTTTGGGGGCAGGGGTGAAACACTCGGGGTTTAAGTCAAATAATTTTTGAATTGAGCAAGTCAGTTGCGCAATGATTGAAACTCGACCATAGTCTTTGCTGTGTGTGGGGGCGGTAATTCGTTCAGCGACTTCTTTTTGAAACATGAGTGTGAGGGCTGAAAGATCTTTGATTTGGGTAAGCCACTTTAATAGCAGAGGAACGGAAACATTGTAGGGAAGATTGCTGATAATCTGTCGCGGAGAAGCGATGTTTTCAGTAGGATTAAACAGCATGGCATCACCGTTGATTATGGACATCGGGGTGTCGGTTTCGGCTCGTAAATCTTCCATAATTTTGATACAACGCGGATCCATCTCGACAACGGTTAGTGATTGCGGCTCGGCTCCGAGAATCGAACGGGTCAATCCACCGGGGCCGGGACCTATTTCAATAATATTAAAGTTTTTAAAATCATGAATGTTTTGCCGTGATAGACTCTGACGGATTATTTTGTCGGTTATGTTGCTGTCGAGCAAAAAATTTTGCCCGAGAGCCTTGTTGGCCATTAATCCGTAAAAGTTTACAGTTTCACGCAAAGTCGGTAGCATGATTATTCCTTAAGTTCGATTGAGGCGCGTTGGCGCAGATATTGCAGGTGGCGTGCGGCCATGCGTTCGGTTTTTTGACCTTGCAGCATTTCTGCGATTTCATTTTCAGTCGGTTCAGGGAGTTTGTCTTTAGCTGGGTCGAATTTTTTCTCAACTTTTAAGATGTAGTAAGAATCGTTATAAAGAATCGGGTCGGAAACTTGCCCTGATGACATTTTTTGCAAAGCCGCATCAAGAGGCTGAGGAAGTTGACCTTCGTTTACCCAACCGAGCCGTCCGCCGCTGGCTGAACTCGGGCTTTGAGAAAATTGTGCAGCATACATTTCAAAACGTGGATCTTGGCGTAATGTACGGGACAAATCATTAATGTTTCGGGCGTTTTTGCGGTCAATGACAATTTCAAGCACCATATATTTTTTCTTGTTCATGTCAGCTTTAGTAGCGTTAAGCGCTTCTTGAATTTCAATTTCGGTAACGGTGTCGTTGGATACCTTGTTGCGAATAAGTCTGACCCAAGCAAGATCGCTTTTCATCTGCTCACGGAATATTTTTTCACTGACACCAAAATCAGCAAGGTCTTTTTTGAGTTTGCTCATTGAAGATTTGTTGTTTTGCACAAAACTTTCGATGGCGCTGTCAATTTCTTGCGGAGTAATTTCGATTTTGTTGTTAACGGCATCTTGCAGTTTTAGTTTTTCATCAATGGTGTTTTGCATAACCTTGTTGATGATCAGCACTTTGGTTTGTGAATTATAAGGGATGCCGGTGGTCATGCAAAACGCACGGACACGATTGTTAATGTCTTCGGTAGTGATGATTTCACCATTAACCTTTGCCAAAATGCGAATGTTACCGGTGTACGGCTTAGGTTTTTTGATTGACGGAGGCAGAGCCGGTGCACTGGGGGCGGGTTCGTCTTTTACCGGATTTTGGAAAACGGCAGAAGGTTGTTGTGGCTGTTGGGCATTGCCAACGTTGCTTTCATCGTAGTCATAGTCAGGGATAAAATCAGGGGCAAATTGCGCCTGGGCGGTTGCAACCGATAATAGACATATTATAAAAACAAGAATTTTTTTCATTTTTGGCTCCTTTATTCCGAACCGACACTGCCTAAAGTTTTGAGCAGGAATGTTGCTGAAAACTCGTATCCGTCGTCATAGTCAGGGTCGGTAGAATTGTATTTGTGTGCATTAAATATGAGTTTGAAGCACTCATCCTCATAGATTAATCTGCCACCGTGCTCAAGTGAGGCGCGGCGTTTTTTGCCAAGATTTTGGCGGTTGTAAATTGAAAAACTCCAATCACGTGAAAGTTTGGCGTTGATTGATGTATAAAGTTCTTTTCGTTCACGGTAATCATCGAAGAAGTATAGTTTTGAGTCTGATACATTCTTTTGCCGCCCACTGATTGAAATAAACGAAATGTAAACAGACAGCATTGATGTGCCAATGCGGGAATTGATTTCACTATATTTAATATTAAGGTTGCTTTTATCAAGACGAAATCTGTAATTAAAGTCTAAATAAGAATTCGGTGCTGCAAAAATACGTCCGACATAGTCGCTAAAGTGTGAATCGTCGCCAAGACTGCGAGCAAAACTTTGGTTGTTGTTGAGGTAGTAGCTTTGCCCGAAGAATGATGATGTGCGACCGATTACGTTGCCGTATGCACTCCAGTTGATGCCGTAAGAAATGCGGCTGCCGGTATCGTTGCGGTCGTATCCGGCATAACGATCAAGGTCAAGTATGTTGGTGTCATCGAGCTGTGCATTGAGGCTGTCCTCGTTGGGAATTTTGTTGATTTTGTTGCCTCCGTTGGGAGCGGCAACAGCAACGATTGTCGGTTCTAAAATTTGACGAGAACTTTCGGTTGCTCTGACAAAAGGCAGGCGCCATTCAATTCCGGCTTGAGGAAAAATGCGACCGACAGCGCCGGTGTATGTGTGATTGTAATTGTTGAGATAGTCATCAATGTAGTATAAGTCTGATTTTACGGAGGCAACAAAGCGGTATTTTTCACCAAACGGACTGGTATACGGCAAATTCCATGAGTTTATCATGGTGCCGCGTTGTGTTTGGGTGCCGTCATGTTCACGGTATATTGATGCCAGGTTAAATGTGTTCTTAAAATATGATCCGATGAAGCTGGGATCAGAAATTGTTTCATAGGTGGCAAGCGGCAAAATATAAGGTTTGCTGTATTCGCGATTTTTGTATTCGCTGAAGTTTGAGGCGCGTAAAGAATAGCTTACGAGCTTGTAAGAATAGCCCTCAATTGCTGTATAGTCGCGTCCGTCAAAACGTTCGGCAGAAATTGTTGATGTCATCCAAGTCTCGGTTTTTCCGGGCAGGGACAAATCTTTAAGATAGGCGCCGTCTGATGCGTAATTGATGTCCATTTTGCCGACCCAAAGGTCATTGAATTCATAACGACCTTTGGCAACAATGTTGCCACGCTTTTCGTCGGTATTACGGTCTTTCATTAAAGTACCGGTTATGTCGAGTTCTCCGTTATATAGCATTTTGCGATAGCGACCGCCGAGAATAATGTTTTGGTCGGTGCTGAAAATCGGGTTAAGTAACAAATCTTCGTGGTCGTTTATGTTGAAGAAGTATCGTGTTTCAATAGCGGTGCCGAGATAGTTGTTGCTGACCAATGACGGCGGCATGAAACCGCTGCGACGTTTTACGCTTGGATCAGGGTGAGATAAAAACGGTGCGTATAAAACAGGTACATCTTTTATGCTTAAAAATGCACTACGATAATACACGTCCTGGCGTGAGACGTCATGAGTAATTTTGCGAGCTTTTATTGACCACAGCGGTTTGGGGTTGTCCTGGCATACATCGCAGGGGGAATATACGGCATAGAAAAAGTGCTTGTCTTTTTCAGATGTTTGTTTTATGCGCTTGGCGGCAAGTCGACTTTGGTCAGCCAAAATGGCCTTTACTTCATTGATAGTAGCTTTGGTCATTTTTTCGGATAGTTCGGCATGGTCTGAGAAAACAACCGTTCCGTCAGGGTGCATAACACTAACATTGCCGTCAGCGGTTAAGATATCGTTTTTACGATCATAAGAAATAGTGTCGGCTTTTAAGGTTATGCCTTCACGAGCAATATTGACATCTCCGCGAGCAGTAATAACGCCGGTTTGAGAATTTTCTTCAACTTCATCGGCGCTGAAATAAATCGGAATTTGGTCCTGAGCATTGGAAAGCAATGGGAAAATTGCCGGCATCATTAAACATATGGCAAGAATTAAATACTTTTTGTTCATTGAAGCTCAGCTCCTTTTTTGCGCAAGCGAATATGCCACGATGGATTATAAAACAAGATGGCATAAATGCAAACTATGAATGGGAGCAGGAAATTGGCATAATACAAAGATAAAAAGTATAAATGCGTGGTGCTCATGTTGCCGAAGATAAGGTCGTTGGCTTCAATTATAATCATGGCTAAAATTGAAACGGAAATAATTTTGGTTTGACCACGGCGATTAAAGTTGCCGATCAAGAGACCGGTGCAGGCGACAATGGCAAACAGTAAATTGTAAAAAGGGTTGAGCAAACGGCGATTGCCTTCAACAATATAGCGTCTTGCTTCAGCCGGAGAAAGATTGGGATCGTCTGCGGCAAATAAAAGTTCTTTTAAGGTTTTGGAGCGAACAGAATCGTGTTTGCGTTTTTTGCTTTGCGAAGATCCGAAATCTACGGAATAGCGGTCAAAGGATAATGAAGAAAACTGTGAAGTTTTGGTGTTGATTTCCTGTCTTATGCCGTTGATAAGCATAATGCGCGGCCCTTTTTCGGTGTAAACAATGATGCCGTTTTCGGCGGATACAGTCATTTTCTTTTCGGGGTTGCGCTCGTCGTTAATCATTATCCCTTCGACAGAACCGTCTTTGCCGTGAGAGGTAATGAAAACAGTCAGGTTGTTATCAAGGGTAGTAAATTCGCCTTCACGAAACATGAGGTGCGAAACATCGTTTTTGATTTGCCATTCGTAATCGCGAAATTTTTTTTCGGCGTAAGGGGTAGCAAAGTTATTTACATAAACAGCAAGCAAGGCTACCAACATGCCGACAAAAATTGCCGGTTTGGCTGTTTGCCAAGGACTGATGCCGGCTGATTTTATGACCACAAGTTCACGATCGGTAAGCATGCGGTTATATACAAACAAAACGGCAACAAAGAGCGAAATAGGAGACAATATTGCAAACAGTCGAGGCATTAAGCACGATGTCATTTTGATGAATAAACTTAAAGGAAGACCTTTATTAGTGATCATTTCGATGAAGCGTAAAGATTGAGTAAGCCACAAAATCGACATGAGCGAAAATGCAACTAACAAAAAGCCAATGATAATTTGATTGGCTATGTAAATATTAAGTTTCTTCATCAATGGCGATAGTATAAGATTAAAAGTCATTATGCAAGAAAATCCTCAAAATTGTTAGCAATTTCGAGGATTTTCTTAAGAGAAGTTAATTGCTTTAACTGTTGATTCTCATTCTGTAGAATGAGCGCCATACAAAGATTAAGGCAATTAAGAGCATGGTTATGCCGGCGCCAAGTGCAATGCAACGAGGTGCAGAAACAGCCATCTCAACAGCTAACAAACCGAATAAGGTAGTAAATTTAATAATCGGGTTGAGAGCAACAGATGAGGTGTCTTTGTACGGATCACCGACGGTGTCACCGACGACAGCGGCATCATGCAGAGGAGTGCCTTTTTCTTTTAGGTCAACTTCAACTACCTTTTTAGCGTTATCCCAAGCTCCACCGGCATTAGCCATGTAAAGCGCCTGAAACAGCCCGAATACGGCAATTGAAATCAAGTAGCTGGCGAACAAGTTCGGGTCAAAGCAAGCAAAGGCAATGGTCAGACAGAAGATTACCATAAAGATGTTGAACATGCCTTTTTGAGCATAGATGGTGCAAATTCTGACCACAGACTTTGAGTCTTTTGCCGATGCGGCTTTTTTGGTATCAAGTTTGATGTGCTTTCTGATGTATTCAACCGCACGGTAAGCACCGGTTGATACAGCCTGCATTGAGGCTCCGGAGAACCAATAAATTACGGCGCCACCCAAGAGAATACCGAACAGTACCAGCGGGTTCATCAAATTGAGCTCAAGGTTGAGCAACAAAATGATTGAGAAAATCATGGTCGTGGCACCAATTACGGCTGTACCGATAAGTACAGGTTTGGCAGTTGCCTTAAAGGTATTACCGGCAGAATCGTTGCGTTCAAGCAACTCTTTTCCTACTTTGAAGTTAGGAGTAAATCCGTATTCTTTGTTGATTTCGGTTTTTACATTTTTGATTTGTTCAATTTGAGACAATTCAAAAACAGATTGTGCATTATCGGTAACCGGTCCGTAACTGTCAACCGCAATGGTTACAGGTCCCATACCTAACATACCGAAGGCTACCAGACCGAAAGCAAAGACGTTAGGATATACCATGTATGCGTCCAAACCGTTCAAAGATGTAAAGTAAGCGATGGCCATCAATGCAACAATTACAAGACCTTTCCAGAATGCAGAGAAGTTGCCTGCTACCATGCCGGAAATAATGTTGAGTGATGCACCGGCTTGACGGCTTGAGTTTACAATTTCCTGAACGTGAATGGATTTTGATGATGTAAATATTTTGGTAAATTCAGGAATGATAGCGGAGGCAAAGGTGCCGCAGCTGATAATTATGGATAATTTCCACCAAAGATCAGGTCCCATGTTACCAATCATTAAATATGAAATACCGAATGTTACGGCAATTGACATGATTGATGTAATCCAAACCAAGCTGGTCAACGGAACTTCAAAGTCAAAATCCTGTTTGTTACGGAAACGCAACTTTGAAATAAGACCATTAATTAGGTATGAAACAATTGATGTCAAAACCATCATCAGGCGCATTGCGAAAATCCATACAATCAAGCGTGCCTGAATGTCAATTCCGTCTGCCATCAAAGACAGGGAACCGTTCGGTGTGTAAGCCATACCGGCAGCCAAAACAATAAAGCTGATTAAGGCAACGCCGGTTACACCGTAAGTTTCAAAACCATCAGCAGTCGGTCCGACGGAATCGCCGGCATTGTCGCCGGTGCAGTCGGCTATAACACCAGGGTTGCGGGCATCGTCTTCATCAATTTTGAAAATGATTTTCATGAGGTCAGCACCAATATCAGCAATTTTGGTGAAAATGCCGCCGCAGATACGTAAAGCCGAAGCCCCCAAAGATTCACCGATTGCAAAACCGACAAAGCATGCACCGGCTGTTTCTCTCGGGATAAACAAGAGAATCATAATCATCATAAACAGTTCTACGCAAATGAGCAGAACACCGATAGACATTCCTGATTGCAAAGGCAATGACATTACAGGATAAGCCTTGCCTTTGAGTGAGGCAAATGCTGTGCGAGAGTTGGCATAAGTGTTAATACGCATGCCGAACCAAGCAACCGTGTATGAGCCTAAAATGCCTAATACAGACCACAATAAAATGGTGCAAACCATTGACAGCGGAGTGTGATTTAAGCCGAAGAAATAATAAAAAATGCATGCGGCGATAAATGCCTCTAACACGATAAGGAGCAGGGCTTGCTGCTTCATATATGTTTTGCATGTTTCATAAATTAATGCGGCCATGTCTGCCATGGATTTATGGACAGGCATTTTTTTGATTTTGAAAAATTCATATAGACCAAAAATTGCGCCAAGTCCGCAAATAATCAGTCCATAAAGTAAAATTTGGGCACCGGTTACGGAATAACCCCAAAAGCTGTATCCGACGTCCAATGTCGGAATGTTTAGATCAATTTCAGATGCTGCAACAGTTGAAGTGCAGGCACACAAAAACAGCACCATTGCAGTAGCAACAGAGCCGAGCTTTTTGAATAATTGCATGATTTTTTCCTTAAAATATTAAGACTAATTGTTTTAATGGAATCAGCCTACAACTTTAGAAATATTATTTCAAGCATATAAGGAATTTTTTTGAATAAATAAGAAAAAGCCCCTCGTTTTGAGGGGCTTGCAGTTTTTATTTTTCAAGGTCTTCACCGGTTTCTTGGTTGACGCGTTTGGCAGATAATTTAATCTTACCGCGGTTGTCTGTTCCCAAGCATTTAACCCAGATGCTGTCACCTTCTTTATAAAAGTCAGAAACAGAAGCTATGCGCTCGTTCTTGACTTCTGAAATATGAACTAATCCTTCGGTTGTTCCAATAAAGCGAACAAATGCACCAAAGTCCATAATTTTGGTGATTACACCGTGGTAAATATGACCTTCTTCAGGTTCGGCAACAATGCCGGTAATCCAATCCAAAGCGGCTTGTCCGTCAGCACTGTTAACGGTTGCAATGTGGACAATACCGTCTTCGCTGATATCAATTTTGGAGTTGGTCTTTTCGGTAATTTCACGAATGACTTTACCGCCTGAACCAATGACTTCACGAATCTTATCAACCGGAATTTTGATGGAAATAATGCGCGGTGCAAGAGGTGAAATATCAGCACGAGGTTCGGCAATAGCTTTGGCCATCTCGCCCAAAATGTGGATACGACCTTCGTGTGCCTGAGTAAGTGCGTTTTGCATAATTTCTTTGGTAATGGAAGTGATTTTGATATCCATTTGCAAAGCGGTTACACCATCTTTAGTACCGGCAACTTTGAAGTCCATATCACCGAGGTGATCTTCATCACCAAGGATATCAGTCAAAATTGCAACACGGCCGTCATCTTCTTTAATCAAGCCCATAGCAATACCGGCAACCGGTTTAGCCATCGGAACGCCGGCGGCCATTAATGACAGTGTTGTGCCGCAAACAGTGGCCATTGATGAAGAACCGTTTGATTCCAAAATTTCAGATACAACACGAATGGTGTAGGGGAATTTTTCTTTGTCTTTCGGCAACATCGGATGAATAGCACGCCATGCCAATTTTCCGTGACCGATTTCACGACGACCGGGAGTGCCGAGACGACCGCATTCACCGACAGAAAACGGAGGGAAGTTGTAATTGAGCATAAAGTCTTGTTTGTATTCATTCATAAGACCGTCAACAATTTGAGCGTCTTCACCGGTGCCGAGTGTGGTAACAACCAAAGCTTGAGTTTCGCCACGGGTAAAAATAGCAGATCCATGAGCTGTCGGTAAAGTGTCAACTTCACACCAAATCGGACGAACGGTTTTGGTATCACGTCCGTCGATACGATGACCGGTAGTCAAGACTTTTTCACGAACTACAACGTGCTTTAACTTTTCAAGAACGTCTAAAAGATATTTGTTTTCAATTTCATTTTCGGGGTCAATAGTGGCTTTGACTTCCTCGTCAATTTGACCAACCAATGTGCCGCGAGTGAGTTTGTCGGTTTCGCAAAAAGCTTGTTCGTATTTTGCGCGGAAATCTTTGGCAATGCGTTCATACATTTCATCAAATTCTTTAGGAAATGTCGGAGCTTCCCAGGCTTCTTTTCCGGCTTCTTGAGCAAGATCTTTAATCATTTTAATGACCGGTTGGAAGTTGTCAAAACCGAACATTACAGCGTTGAGCATGGTTTCTTCAGACAATTCCTGAGCTTCAGACTCAACCATTAAAACGCCTTCTTCGGTACCGGCAACGGTCAATTCCAAATCAGATGTTTTTTGTTCTTCAATGGTCGGGTTGAGGATAAACTTACCATCTTTGTAGCCGACTTTTGCGGCTCCGATAGGTCCCATGAACGGAATGCCGGAAACAGCCAAAGCGGCAGAAGCTGCAACCATGGCAACAACATCAGAATCGTTTTTCTGATCGTGAGAAAGAACAGTACAAATAATTTGTACTTCGTTCTTAAAAGCATCCGGAAACAACGGGCGAATCGGACGATCAATAAGACGAGATACCAAAACTTCGTGTTCGGAAGGTTTGCTTTCTCTTTTCATAAAACCACCGGGGATTTTGCCTGTGGCATAGTATTTTTCCTGATAGTTAACCGTCAATGGGAAAAAGTCTTGATCGGCTTTTATTTCCTTGGCTGCGCAAACTGTGGCCAAAACACTGGTTTCACCATAAGTGGCAACAACAGCTCCGGTTGCCTGTTTGGCAACTTTGCCGGTTTCTAATGTTAATTTTCGTCCGCCCCAATCGAGTTCGCGAGTGGATACTTTTAAGTTATTCATATCTATTACCTTTCTCTTTTACATCTTTATAAACAGCACCTTGATGATTGTTTTCAACAAGGATTTAAAAGCATTGCGGGATATTGTCCCGCAATGCACAAAAACTTATCTACGAATGTTAAGTTTTTTAATGATCTCTTGATATCTGTTTTCGTCTTTGCTCTTTAAGTAGTCCAAGAGGTGACGACGTTTTGATACCATTTTCATCAATCCCAAACGAGAGTGGAGATCTTTGCGGTGGGTGTTGAAGTGCTCAATCAAGTTGTTGATACGAGTAGTCCAAATTGCAATTTGAACTTCAGGGCAACCGGTGTTGCCTTCACCCTGACCATAAGTTTTTACCAATTCACTAGTAACTTCTTTTGTAATCGACATCTTATATTTCCTTATCAGTTATAAATTAAAAACACGAATCGGAGAAATTCTGCTCTCTTCAATTCGAACGATAGCAATCAAAACACCGTTAAAGACTGCCGCCGCAATGGAAGTTGAAGAAAAATTCTCTCTTCCCTTAGGACTTAAGGCTTGTCCCTGCTTGAGTTTTGAAGCTTCTACTTCCGAAACAGCCATGACCGCGATGTCGCGCAGAGAGGTTTCTAACGGAAGCAATGTTTGCTCAACATATACCATATTTTTTAAATTTTCCAGTAAAATCGTATCATTGAGCGTAAAAAGGCCGCATTTTGTGCGTCGCAAACTTTGTAAATGCCCAAACGAATCGAGGGCGCGAGCAATATCTCGTCCGAGACTGCGGACGTAAGTGCCTTTGGAACAAAGGACCTTGAAATCGGCACAATTATCTCGGAGTGATAAAAATTGGAGGTCAAAAATGTTTACACGTCTTTCGGGAATCGAAAATTCTTGTCCGCGACGAGCCAAGTCATAAGCCCGTTGCCCGTTTATTTTTATGGCAGAGTAGGCTGGCGGTGCTTGAGTAATTTCTCCTATAAACTGCGGTAAAATTTTGCTGATTTCGTCGCTCGTAGGTGTTCTGCCGCCGGAACAAACAACATTGCCGGTATTGTCAGAGGTATCTGTTTCAGCACCAAAGCAAACGGTGAATTCATACTCTTTTTCACTGTCGGTAATAAAATCAATTAGCTTGGTGGCTTCGCCAAAAGCTATCGGCAAAACTCCGGTGGCAAAGGGATCGAGCGTGCCGGCATGACCGTTTTTTTTGGCGTTGAAAATGCGACGAGTAAAATTGACAACTTGTGTTGAGCCCATGCCTTGAGGTTTGTCAACAACAAGCCAACCGTTTATGTCATTGCCTTTTTTATGCTTCATCTGATTTTTTCAAGTCCTGTTGGACTTTTGGGGAGTGAAGGAGTTTTTCAATTTTGTCGGCTTCAGCCATAGTGTTATCAACAAAAAAGCGTATTTCAGGTACATAACGGAGCAAGGTTTTGGAGGCAATTACCTTGCGAAAATGATTTGCGGCAAGTTGCAAGCCTTCTTGTACCTGAGATTCAAACTCGGGTTTGGAAGTTACAAAAAAGACATCGGCATATTTGAGGTCGGGAGATACTTTGGTTTTCATAATTGTAACCAAAGTATCAATTCCCTGAAGATTGCGTACGCGATCAAAGTTTATCTCTTCAGCAATAATACGTTTTATTTCTTGTCCGACACGCAGTTGGCGTTGTGAAAGTTCTTTTACGGCCATAGTTTATTATCCTTTAATCAAGTTTGGCAGCGATGGTTTCAATTTCATAGCATTCAATGAAATCGCCAACCTGAATGTCGTTGTAGTTTTCAAAACTCATGCCGCATTCATAACCGTCTTTAACCTCTTTAACGTCTTCTTTGAAACGTTTCAACTGTCCGAGGTTGCCGTCATGAATAACAACGTTATCACGCAACAGGCGAACTTTGGCGCCACGTTTGACCAGTCCTTCGGTAACCATACAACCGGCAACTTTGCCGACACCGGTAATATTGAATACGTTTCGAATTTCGGCATAACCGAGAATCTTTTCTTTGAGTTCAGGAGAAAGCATACCCTCAAGACCTTTTTTGACATCATCGGCTACGTCGTAAATGATTGAGTAGTAGCGGATATCAATGCCGTCACGACGAGCCATGTCTCGAGCTTGAGGAATGGCACGTACGTTAAAGCCGATAATCAGAGCATGAGAGGCCTTTGCCAAAGTGACATCAGACTCAGAAATAGGTCCGACAGCAGAGTGCAAAATTTGGACACTGACTTCGTTGGTAGAAAGTTTGTTTAATGTGCCTTCAATAGCCTCTATTGAGCCTTGTACGTCGGCTTTGATAACAACCGGCAAATGTTTAATTTCACCTGATTTGATTTTATCAAGCATTTGTTCCATTGCTGATTTGGCGCTTTTAACCAATTTGGCATCGCGCTCTTTTTGAATACGATAGTTGACAATCTCTTTGGCCTGAGTTTCATCAGCAACAACGTTAAAGTTATCGCCGGCAGCAGGAGTGCCCTGAAGTCCAAGAATTTCTACAGGGGTTGCCGGACCGGCAATATGAATTTTTTGTCCGTGCTCGTTGAACATGGCACGAACGTGTCCCCATTCTTTACCGGCAATAATGATGTCGCCAATTTGGAGAGTTCCTTGCTGTACCAACAATGTGGCTACAGAACCGCGACCTTTTTCCATTTTGGCTTCAATAACAGTACCACGAGCTTTACAGTTCGGGTTGGCTCTGAGATCCAAAATTTCTGCCTGCAACAAAATAGCTTCAAGCAATTTGTTGATGTTGATACGTTTTTTGGCGGAGACTTCAGCGCAGAGATATTCACCGCCCATTTCTTCAACGGCAATTCCGTGCTGTAATAAAGCGGTTTTTACTTTCATCGGATCAGCACCGGGCAGGTCGATTTTGTTAATAGCAACAACAATCGGAACTTCGGCGGCTTGGGCGTGACGGATAGCCTCAATGGTTTGCGGCATAATTCCGTCGTTAGCGGCAACAACCAGAACCACAATGTCAGTAACTTTTGCACCACGGGCACGCATTTCAGAGAATGCCTCGTGTCCAGGGGTATCGATGAATGTAATTTTTTTGCCACCATCAACTTCAATTTGATAAGCGCCGATGTGTTGGGTAATACCACCGGCTTCTTTGGCGGCGACGTTGGTCTCACGCAGAGCGTCAAGCAGGGATGTTTTACCATGGTCAACGTGTCCCATAACCGTAACGACCGGTGCACGTGGAAGCTGTTTTTCGGCAGCGTTATCAGCCTCATTTTTCAAAACGTCTTCTACATCGCTGTCGGCGACACGTTTCCATTTGTGCCCCATTTCTTCAACAATGATTTGAGCGGTATCAGCATCAATTGCTTGGTTAATGGTAGCCATTACACCGAGTGCCATCAATTTTTTGATTACGTCGGCACTTTTCTCGGCCATACGGTTGGCTAACTCTTGAACAGTTATTACTTCAGGAATAATAACTTCTTTGACGATTTTTTCCTGTGGTTGAGTAACAACGACAGGCTTAGGTTGTTTCTTTTTGAAACGGCGACGAGGAGCGCCAAACCCGTAATCATCGTAGTCATCATCGTCGCCACCGCCGTAACTGTTTATGCTTACTTTGGTGTTGCGGCGTTGCGGTTCAAAACTGCGCTTGGTGATTTTTTTGCGTTCCTGCTCAAAAGCATCATTGCGATTTGAACTATGTTTTTTATTTGAAAAATCATCATCTTCATCGTCGTCAAAATCTTTTGAGTGGCGATCTTTGTCTTTGTTTTTGAAATTTTTATCTTCAGATGCCGGAGAACGAGCTTCTTCGGATTTGATTTTTTCTTTTTCAGCTTTAGATTTTTCTTGTTCGGCTTTAGCTTTTTCTTTTTCAGCTTCGGCTTGTGCAAGTGCAAGACGCTCTGCTTCTTCCGCCTCTTTACGAGCTTTTTCGGCTTTGATTTCGTCTTCAAGTTTTTGACGCTGCTGTTGTTTTGTTTCTTCTTCAATTTTGCGTTTGGCGTCATGCTCTTTGGCTTCGGCAATCAGGCGAAGTTTAGCTTTGGTTTCAGCATCAAGCTCTTTTTCTTGAGGTTCAGTGTTTACGGGAGAAATAATTCTCTTTTTACGAACTTCTACCTGTACAACTTTTTTGCCTGCGCTAGAAGATGTTTTTTCTCCCAAACCTTTAAGCGTCAGGGTCTTTTTGCCTGATAAGGTTAATTTGGTTTTGCTACTATCTTCTGTCATATAAATTGTTCTCCATTTTTAAGAATTGATAAAATTTTGCCATCTTTGTAATTGATTGTATGTCATTTGCGCCATTTCACTTTTGAGCAATGCGGCGTGGACTGTGTTTGTTCTATTTAGTGCCTTGTCTAACTCCTCAATACTAAACAATGTCAAAATTTCTACATTCTTGGCGGCGGCTAAAATTTTATTGTGACCGTCGGCGCCGGCATCGGCAGCCTCAATAACAAAAGCAATTTTGCCTGCACCCAGTTTTTCTTTTACTTTGTCAAAGCCTGAAACCAGTACTCCAGCCTTTTTAGCAAGATTTATAGACTCCAATGCCCTATTTTTCAAGATATTTTCAACGATTTCCAACAAATTAGGCATGACGGTTGTGTGTTTGCCGAATTTTTTGAAAACGTTTTTTGTGATTGCGTTTTCTAAAACACGCTTAGAGTTGGTCAGGTAAAAACCTTGACCGGGGAGCTTTTTCTTGAAATCGGGCACAACTTGTCGATCCGGTGTGAGGGTAAACCGCAAGAGTTGATCCTGCGGTTTTTCCTCTCCGGTAAAAAGGCAAGTGCGGTTTGGGCTAGTTGTTGCCATTCTGATCTTGTCCCTCGTTTTCGAACCAGTGTTGACGAGCAGCCATGATTACTTTGTTGGCTTCATCAATTGAAAGCGAGCCTTCGCCGAGCATTTCAATGAGTTCATCAGCGGCCAAATCAGCTACATCATCAAGAGTTTTAACGCCCTTTTCGGCCAAGGTTAAAATCATATCCTGATCAAGTCCGGTAACGGTTTTGATGGTCTTGTCAATACCCAAAGATTTGCTCTTGGCGGCAAATTCAGCATTGCGCTTAGCAATAAAATCTTTGGCACGTTGTTGTAGTTCGGTGGCAACGTCTTCATCAAAACCTTCAATTTCGGCTAATTCATTCAAAGGAACACCGGCAACTTCATCAATGTTGGTAAAGCCTTCAGCAATGAGGAGATGTGCAATCATCTCATCAACATCCAAAGCGTCCATAAAGCGTTGTGAACGAACTTTGTTTTCGTTGGCACGACGTTCTTGTTCCTGTTCTTCAGTCAAAACATCAATGTCGCAACCCAAAAGCTGTGAAGCCAGTTTTACATTTTGACCACGACGGCCGATGGCGATTGAGAATTGTTCTTGAGGTACTACGGCTTCAATGCGGTTGTTTTCCTCATCGATAACAACTTTGGTAACTTCGGCCGGAGCCAAAGCGCTTACAATATATTGAGCACGATCCTCAGAATAAGGGATAATATCAATTTTTTCGCCCTGTAATTCAGTAACCACAGCTTGAACACGAATACCACGCAAACCTACGCAAGCGCCGACCGGATCAATGGTAACATCGTTGGCTTTAACAGCAATTTTTGCTTTTGAACCGGGGTCGCGAGCCACGCTGATGATTTTGACGATGCCGTCATAAATTTCAGGAACTTCCTGAGTGAAGAGGGCGGCCAAAAATTCAGGACAGGTACGAGATAAGAAAATTTGCGGTCCTTTGTTTTCGCGGCGTACGTCAAGCACATAAGCACGGATACGATCTCCGTTTTTGAATTTTTCCCGCGGGATAATTTCATCACGGCGGAGAATGGCTTCGGTTTTGCCGATATCGACAATTACGTTGCCGAACTCAATACGTTTGATGGTACCATTGATAATGGTGCCGATTTTTTCTTTATATTCTTCGTATTGGCGGTTGCGCTCAGCATCACGAACTTTTTGTACAATGACTTGCTTTGCGGTTTGGGCAGCAACACGACCGAAATCAATCGGGGGAAGTTGGTCAATAATGTATTCACCGACTTTGATGTTTTTATCAATGGCCTTGGCATCTTCGAGCAAAATTTGAGTGTATTCGCTGTCTTCTTCCAGCTCTTTAACAACTTTGCGGTAACGAGCCAAATTGATTGCGCCGGTTTTGCGGTCAATGGTGGCTCTGATGTCGTGTTCAAAACCGTAACGGGAACGTCCGGCTTTTTGAATAGCAACTTCCATTGCGGTGAAGACATCTTCTTTATCAATATTTTTCTCTCGAGCTACAGTATCTGCAACCAAGATAATTTCTGGTCTGGGCATATTTTCGATATTTTCCATTTTTCCCTCGGTAAAAATTAGTTAAAATCTTCTTGTTCGTCAGCTTCTGCCTGTGCAGCTGCAATAAGTTCATCGGTAAGCAATAATTTTGCTTTGGCAACGGCAGAGAACGGAATTGTCCATTCTTTGTCGTCCATTAATAATATGATGTTGTCATTTTCAACACGGACAATGCGTCCTTTAAATCTTTTACGTTTTTCAATCTCTGTGTCGGTTTCGACCTTGGCTTCAAACCCTGCGAATCGAACAAAGTTTTCGAGATTGACCAGCGGGCGGTCAAGTCCGGGTGATGAAACCTCAAGAGTATATTTGCCGGAGATGGGGTCTTTTTCATCTAAAACGGCAGAGATGGCGCGACTGACGGTGGCGCAATCGTCAACCACCATGTTTTGGCGATCTTTGCGTTCAATCATAATTTGCAAGGTAGGGTTGACATTGCCGATGGTGAGAATCCGGACCAAATCGAATCCGAGATTGTTGATTGTCGGTTCCAACATGTCTTGCAAATGGTGTTTCTTTTGCATGTATTCCTCTTTTGGTTAAACAAAAAAGCGGGGCTTTCGGCCCCACTTTCAAGATTATTTTTATGAAAGAATGTACTTTATATAACACATTAATTTTTATAAATAAAGCATTTTTTTGCTTTTTATTTAAAAATAGAAAAAAACGTTGATTTTGCGGTGTGCTTAGTATAATCTCCCATTGTTTTTTATTTGTGGAGATTTGAAAAATGGAAAAATACATAACTACCCCGATTTACTATTTGAACGGACTTCCTCACATCGGACACGCCTATACCTCTATATTGGGAGACGTGATGAAAAAGTTTGAGCAAATGCGGGGCAACAGTGTGTATTATTCTACCGGCACCGATGAACATGGGCAAAAAAATCAGCACAGTATTGAGGCCAGCGGTCTGTCGGCTGAAGAGTTCTTAAAACGCCAAAGTGATAATTTTAAGAATTTGTTTGTCGATTTGGGAATCGACTTCGACTATTTTGTTCGCACTTCAAAACCCGAACATAAAAAAATTGTGCAAGAGATTTTGCAAAATATTTATGACCGCGGACTGATCGTTAAAAAATCATATGAAGGTTTGTACTGTGAAGGATGCGAGCAGTTTAAAAAGAAAAGTGATTTAGATGAAAACGGTTGTTGCCCTGACCATAAAGTTGCACCGAAAGCAATCAGTGAAGAAAACTACTTTTTCAAACTTGAGCCGTATCGTCAATGGTTGATTGAGCATATAAAATCAAATCCGGACTGGATACAGCCGGCAAAATATGCAAATGAAGTGCTCGGCATGTTAAAAGAGCCTTTGGAAGATTTGTGTATTTCTCGTCCGAAATCACGTGTTTGGCTCGGCGTAGAGTTACCATTTGATAAGGATTATGTTACATATATTTGGTTTGATGCATTGGTAAACTATATTTCAACACTTAATTACGGTCATAATCCTGACTTTGATAAGCTGTGGGCAAATTCAAACCACCTGATTGCTAAAGATATTTTGAAACCGCACTGCATATACTGGCCGATTATGCTCCATGCTTTGAATGTTGCGCCGGTTAAGCATTGTTTTGTTCACGGATATTGGATTGGCGAGGGCGGTGTTAAAATGTCAAAATCATTGGGCAATGTGGTTGATCCGGTAGAGGTCGTAAACATGCTCGGTGTTGATGCTTTGCGTTTTTATCTGATTAATAATATGACTTTGACCGGCGACAGCCAAATCAGCATTGATTTGTTGAAGCAAGGCTATAAGATGTTGGCCAACAATATCGGCAATTTGCAAATGCGTGTTTTGAAAATGGTGCAGAAAAATCTGGAAGGAAAAGTTCCTTCAAAAGCCGGTATGAATGCCGATGACAAAAAGTTGGTTAATGATATTGCCGACAGATTTACCAGAATATATAGTCAGGAAATGAGTCTGGAAACAGTAAGTGAGTTGGCGGACAGCATTGTTAAAGCCGGAGATGCAACTAATGCTTATTTTGCGGCGAACACACCATGGGTTTTGGCAAAAGATCCGGCGCAAAGAGAGCGTTTTGAAGCGGTGGTTTATACTACACTTGATGCGTTGCGCCTGATTGGATGCGCAATGTATCCGCTGACACCGTCAACAGCCAAAAAGATTGAGCGTTCTCTCGGTTGTTGTGATGAAATTAAGGCTGAATTTAAGGCAATGGGGCTGATAGAAGGCAGCAATGTTGAAGTCGGCGATCCGCTATTCCCGATACTTGAGGAAAAATAGAAAGGGCGGTTTTATACCGCCTTTTTTGTTGACACGAATCTGTAAAAATGTTACAAGGGACATACTTATTAAGTATTTAAAAATTATTGTTTATGAAAAAATTTAACGACACTTGGAAACGACGTGTGTATGATTGGTTGAGGAGAAAGAGCTTTTGTTTTCCGGTGGCATATACCGACGGAACGATTTCCCGAAACAAAGATTTCAAAAGTCAAAAAAAGCCATGGGGAATTGTTTTTAAGGGGTGTATTATTCCATTGTTTGATTCTCCGACAAAACTGACGATTGAAGAGGCTCAAAGCTATTGCGAATCTCTTAGGTTTATAGGTTTTGAGTGTAGCCTTCCGGAAAGAGAATGGCTGATTCAACTCAACAAACAAGTGCACAGGTTTAATCGTCTTTGTAAAGCATTGGGCGGTCATCGACTCCATTCTGACTACTATTTTTCCGGCACTGCATATGGTGATAAGGGATACGATGTGGTTATGATGGACGGGAAAGAGGTAAAAAACTACAAGTACGCCACCCCTGAAGATCGGGTTTGGGTGCGTCCGATTATCAAAATGTCCGAGCTTTATGATTGAACTTTTATTAACTATCAACAAAAACCGCCCTCGCAAGAGAGCGGTTTTCGTGTTTTAAGGGTTAACCTTACCAAGCGTAGCTCATACCGGCACCCAAGGCATAAGCATCATAGCTTGAGCCGAAGGTGTAGTTAGCCCAGGCATAGCCGGACAGAGCATCGGTAAA
>CACWLK010000017.1 GCA_902761715.1 uncultured Rhodospirillales bacterium
CAGTTTTTTGCCGTCCCAATTGTAGCTGTACATACCACAGGCCGGGCAGAACTCACGTCCGCTTTCAACTTTGCCTTTTACGTTATGAACAACGCTGCGGGTTTGTTCAATAGCTGCCTCATGCAAGCCGATACCGGCAATTACTTCAGGAGCATAAATCTTTTCCGGCTTAGGTTGTGGACCTTCAGGCAAATTCAAGTACCAGGTTGAACCTTCAGTTTCGCCTTTAGCATTGATTGAACCAAACCACATATACGGACTGCCGATTACACGGGTTACGCTAAATCCCGAAGAAGTTTCCATATCATCATTTGGGGCAAACAAGAACGGTACTATCGCATCGTCTCTGTTAGGCAGAACGTCGGTATTGAGAGAATTTACTATTACCTGATATTCACCCTCAACATCGTTATCGAGCCAAATTTGTGCGGTATCAACTTTGTTATTATTTTTATCTACTTCTACATCGACAGTAATGATTGGAGATGATACGGCATTGCCTCCCGGAATTGAAGATGTAGCAATACTCATATTTTGAGCATAGACTTTTGATTTGATACCGAGATGAGTAACCGAATTTTCGCCAAGCGTAAAGTTGGTTACGTTTTTAACCAAATTATTAAACTTAACAACGCCGGTACCGTCGCCGGAAATACTCAGATGATATCCGTCACCATCGATAATATCGTCAACTATCATTTTGCCATTTTCAACCGCGTTCAGTGTTAATGTCGGATTATAATAATAGCCAACGATAACTTCACCTTCTTCATCAAAGACCTTAGCTTTCTGCATAAAAATGCCTTCAGCACGTTTGCCTTGAGCATCTTCAACATAGTTACCACTGATTTTTACAGTTTCACCTTTAGCATTCAAGGTAAAGTCTCTTCCTGACCAAATGGCTCCGCCTTTAGCAACACCATTTTCAGCAGAAGCCTTGGCATAATTGCCGGTAAAATTGACATTGGTTAAATTAACCGGTGCATCAATATCTTGCACCTCGGTATCAATAACTTGAGCATAATCTTCATCAGAAAAAATATCCATACCTGTATCTACATAATATCCCAAGTCTTCAGCATTGTTTTTTATATCTTCAAATTCTTCATTAGATATTGTATTTGTATATTCTCGATATATGAGGTGAATTTTCTCATACTCATTACCTAAAGAGTCCTTAATTGATTGTAAATACTCATCATCTGGTCGAGAGTATACTTCAATCACCTCATCAGTATCTTCATTGGTATATGTATATTTGGTTATATAGACATTGTCTATTTTTTCACGATCTACATCGTATACATTCCTTAGATATGGAGCCATGTTTTGATACCATGCTCCTCCGTAGGCAATACTATTGCCTTCAACATAGTTATTATATATATCACCGTTAATTTGTTCTATGGTACCTCTTAAGTCATAAATGGCTCCACCATACGCTTCTGGAGATTTGACATAGTTACTATAAATATCGCCATTAATCGTACCAATAGTCTCACCATTATCAATGGCTCCGCCCTCGCCGGCCTTTCCACCATAGGCATAATTGTTAAAAATATTGCCATTAATTGTTCCGATTGTGCTACCGTTATATATAGCTCCACCATAAGCAAATGTTGAACTTTCAGCATAGTTGTCATTTATATTACCGTTAATTATACCAATTCCAGCATCATAACCAGCGTTATAAATCGCTCCGGACATAACATAACTATTATCATTTTTAACATAATTTCCAATAAAATTGCCGTTTATCTCTTCAATTGTACCGCTGTTATAGATAGCTCCCGCACAAGTGTCTACATAATTACCGATAAAATCCGCATTAATAGAGCCGATATACCTTTCACCAGCAGGTTGATATGAATTATCATAATATGAATTATAGATTGCTCCGCCCCATCGGCTATGGTTGCCGGAAATGATTGAAGCTGTGATTGAATCTATGTGATTACGATTTAAAACAGCTCCACCTTCACTTCCAGCATAGTTGTTTTCAATTTTATCAGCGACAATGGCGCCGATGGTGCCGGTTTCACTATTATAGATTGCCCCGCCTCGAGCATAATTAGATGATGTTACACTATTGTTAGAAAATTCTGAAACGGTAATATTACCAATGGTGCCGGTATTACCGATAGCTCCGCCACGAGCATCCCGTTTGGTTGTAACATAATTGTAAACAAAGTTAGAATCAACTATTTCATCAATAACACCGTCATTATTTACTCCGCCACCAGAACCATAGTTGCTACCACCTACATCAATATAATTGCCGATAAAGTTGCCTTTGAGCGTAACGATATAACCGGCATTGGTGGAGCCATTGTGCAATGCTCCTCCAAGCATAACAGCTCCTCCGGTAGATTTTCCGTAGTTACCTATAAAGTTGCCTTCTAAGTAGTTTATGGTACCATGGTTATCAACGGCACCTCCGTGTGAAAAAGAGCTATTTGCGCCGGTTGTTAAAACATAGTTACTGACAAAATTTCCGATAAGGGTGTCAATAATCGAGTTTGATGATGATGGTCGTGTTGTATAAACTGCACCGCCGACTGCGCTTTCGCCACCTGTGCGAACATAGTTGCCAATAAATGTGCCTGAAATGTTTTTAATTGTTGACGGAGCATAGCGATAAATTGCACCGCCACTGGTTGTGCCGTGGTTGCCAACAAAGTCAGAATCTATGTTTATGTCGCTACCGCTTTGTGATTTAGAATATACTGCGGCACCTGATGCAGATGATATTCCGCTAAAAAGCTGTCCAGTTATATCCGCGGTCGGACCGTTAACACGGGTTGAGGTTTCGGTGTAATCATCGGGTTTGTTATAGGTATAATAAAAAGTTTGTTCACCGATAGTTACGGCTGTTCCTTCGCTGTCCGACCAAGAGATCTTTGGTCCGGTCAGATTGTTCAAAGAATCTACCCTGACATCATAAGCTATTGCCGGCGCAGACAAAAACGTTGAACTCAATAACGCAACCATAACTGATGACAGGCTTTTCATAACACACCTCACGATTTTAGACTATAATCTATGGTACAATATACCTGTTTAACTGTTAAAATTGCTTTAATTTCCAACAAAAAACCGCCCTCTTCCGAGCGCGGTTTTTATCCGAATACATAAAAATCACATTTCAAGCAACCGCACCGGCGCAACTGAAAGTCTGACCATTCCAAACCATGCCGACAATCTTCTTTGCTGTGGTACGCATGTAGCACAACTCCACTTCATCGCCAACTTGCGGAATGCCGTTCTTTTTCTGCCAGCTAAAACGTGTGATACCACCGGTCTCATCACGTGCGGTCAAATTGAGCTTGTCTTCTGAAACATTGCTCACTTTTTGAACAATTACTTTGATTTTCATAAGTTTAAGTAAATTTGATAGTTAATAAATAATATGAACTGCACCCAAACTTATACAAAAAATTAAACTCAAAGTCAAGTCCGCAGACTATGCGTTATAGTTAAGCCCCCAATCGCTGTACCTTGCCGGATCATCGCCCCAGTTTTCTCGTACTTTAACATACAAAAACAAATGAATACGACATTCCAACATCTCTTCCAGCTCACGACGAGCCTTTTCACCGATTTTCTTAATCATCTGTCCGCCCTGCCCGATAATAATTTTCTTTTGTCCTTCTCTCTCGACATAAATTGTCATCTCCGCCCGAACCGAGTTGTCATCACGGCGCTGCCACAATTCAGGCTCTACCGTCAACGCATACGGAATTTCTTGTTGCAACATCAAAAACAATTTTTCTCTGACAACTTCTGCCGCAAGCAACTTCAACGGCATATCCGACATCTGCTCTTCGGGATAATACCACGGAGATTCAGGCAAGTTATCAGCCAAATATTTATACAATTCATCAATATTTTCTCTGGTAGTTGCCGAAATCATAAATGTCTCAACAAATTTTCCGGCTTCATTAATTTCCGCCGCCAAAGGTAATAATTTATTTTTTGCCACTGTATCAATTTTGTTTAAAACCAATACTGTAGGGCGCGTCTGTTTATTTAATTCTTCAATTATCGCTTTAGTTTCCGGATCAAAACCGCGCTTGGCATCCACCACCAAAACCAAAATATCTCCGTCTTTGGCACCGCCCCACGCCGAAGCAACCATGGAACGATCAAGTCTGCGCTTAGGCTTAAAAATCCCCGGTGTATCCTGAAAAATTATCTGCGTATTTTCAAAAATACCAATCCCCTTAATTGTCGTTCTGGTCGTCTGCGCCTTTGGACTTACAATAGAAACCTTAGATCCGGCAAAATCGTTGGTAATAGTTGACTTGCCCGCATTGGGAGCCCCCAACAGAGTAACAAAACCGCATCGTGTCATCATTTTGTTATTTTCTGTGGCCATACTGCTCTTCCAATTCTCGTAAAAGTTTTTTTGCCGCATATTGTTCGGCTATTTTTTTGTTATGCCCCTGACCTACAGCCTCTCCGTGTCCGTCAATCGAAACTTTCATAAAAAACTGCGGGTTATGCTCGCTTCCCTCACGTTTAAGCTCAGTATATGTTGGTGTCTGCCAACCTTTTCCGTGTGCAAACTCTTGCAACGAAGTTTTTGCATCTTTCGGCGGTCTGGTATGCGTATTGATCAACCCGCTCCAATGTTTTTGCACAAACTCAATTGCAACCTCGCTGCCGGCATCTAAAAAAATTGCACCGATAATTGCTTCGCCGACATCACACAGAACATTATCATTGTGCTGAATATCAATGCCCTCTGCTCTGATATATTTGTCAATGCCCATATACAAAACAATTTCGGCAACAGTTTCTTTGCACACCAACGCCATAAAACGTTGCGATAAACTCCCCTCCGGTTCGGTCGGAAACATTTTATAGAGCAACCACGCTACAGAAATCCCCAACACCCTGTCGCCCAAAAACTCAAGTCGCTCATAATTCTGCGCCAAATCGCCGGTAATACTCGTATGAGTAATTGCCTGCTCCAACAGATGTTTGTTCTTAAAAGAGTAACCTAAAATTTGTTCTAACTTATCCATTTTCTCGTGCCATATTACGAAATTTTATTAAACAATCTTCTCCAACGAATTTTTTTGCCCCAAGTCCATGGTTTTAGCCAAGATCCCTCATCAGGATCATATGAAAAGAACAATATTCTGGCTTTGCCGACCAAATTTTCAAACGGCACAAATCCTACATGAATACGGCTGTCATCTGAGCGATCACGATTATCCCCCATCACAAAATAGCTGTTTTCCGGCACAGTAACTTCTTCAAAATTGTCTTCACCTTCATTATCCGATATTTCCAAAATATCGTGTTTTACGCCGTTGGGAAGAGTTTCATCATACTGATGAAAACGCTCCGCATACCCGAAATTATTTCTCAATACAAAATTCTCTTTTTCTTCTCTCGGCAACTCAACATCATTTATAAACAATCTTCCGTCTACCAGTTTAATTTTATCTCCGGGACGTCCGATAATTCTTTTTATAAAATCTGTTCGATTATCTTGAGGATATTTAAACACAACCACATCACCGACTTGCGGTTCATCGGCCCAGATACGTCCTGACCACAGCGGCATGCTGAACGGCAGAGAATGTTTTGAATACCCGTAAGTATACTTGCTGACAAAAAGAAAATCACCGACATACAAATTCGGGTACATTGAACCTGACGGAATTTTAAACGGTTCAAACAAAAAACTTCTAATAAACATTGCAATTAAAATTGCATAAATAATCGTTTTTATCGTTTCTGACCAACTTTCTTTTTCTTCCATAGTATCCTCACTTATTTTTCAATAATTACAACTGCCTGTGCAAATGGAAAATCATCGGACAGGCTCACAAAAAATTTTTTACCTTCTAACTTGTCGGCAATCTCTTGTGCGCGACCGCTCACATTAAGAACAGGCTTGCCCAAATCATCATGCAAGACTTCTATATCCGACATTTTAATTCCGTCAATAAACCCTGTTCCCAAAGCCTTAACAAAAGCTTCTTTTGCCGCAAAAAGCTTAGCAACATCGGCAACATACTGTTTTGAATTTTTAACATTTGCGAGTTCGCTTTTTTCTGCTTCACTGCAAGCCCTATCTACAAAGCGCCCGCCATGTTTTTGCACAGCCTCGGCAATTCGTTCAATGTTGCATATATCACACCCCAAACCGACTATCATTTAGAGACTTTCCCTTTTTTATTCATAATTTTCAGCAACCCGTTCTTAACGAGATAATATGTAACAATCCACGCCACGATATAATAAGGAATACACCCCACCAACATTGGGAAAAACACCGGCCATACATCACTGGCAAAACCTGAAAAATCAAAACTTATTACCGCATGCATTGATTTTTCAAAAACGTGCAGAAAAGACACATTCATTGTCCCGTCATAACCCAAAAACCAACGCCCGGTATAAAACACCGAAACCCAAATAATCGGAAAAGTCCATGGGTTCCCCATAGCTGTTCCCAAGGCGCTTGCCAACACATTTCCTCGGCACAAAAAAGCAGTTATCGCAGCCAGCACAAAATGCAACCCGACAAACGGCGTAAACGAAACTGCCACGCCACAGGCCACACCAGCCGCTATTGCTCGAGGAGAATTTCCCAATCGGCTCAATCTTAACCCCAGGTATTTAACATACTTTTTCCAGCCGATAGTCGGCCATACATATGATTTCAGTCGTTGCAAAAAAGTCGGTTTTTGTTTTCTTTTAAACACTACCTATCCCCTAATTTGCGCGGGCAACATAGCTTACTGCCTTGCATGATTTCAACGAAGCTATAATTTCATCTAATTGTTGAACATTTTTAACGTCCAAGTCCAACATAATCTCAAAATAGCTGACTGTTCTGTAGACAATATTAAGATTTGAAATATTAGTATTATGTCTTGCCATAATATTGGAAATCTCGCCCAAACTGCCGGGTTCATTGGATAACATAATCTTTAAGCGACCGATATATGTCTCAGTTTCATCCATCTTGCCCCACGAAATATCCAACCAACGCTCCGGCTCTTTGGAATACTTTTCCAGCACCTTACAATCAATTGTATGAACCGCTACGCCTTTTCCGGTTGTAACAATACCTACAATTCTATCTCCGGGCAACGGGTGGCAACAGCCGGCAAAATGCATAGCCATACCCGGAATCAGCCCCTCAATTTGTAAAGGATTTTGGGCTTTTTTCTTACTTTTCTTAAAAGCAGGAACCTTAATCGCCTGAACGACTTTTTCCAGCTTAGATTGTTTATAAGCTGGATAAACCGCCTTCATTACATCCCAACCGGTAATCAACCCCTCACCGACCTTGGCATAGAGATCACTGATTGATTCGGCATCAAAATTCGGCAATACATTAACCAAATTCTTTTCCGAAAATTCCAGATTTTCTCCTTTGAACAGTTTTTCCAGAATTTCTTGCCCGAGCACAATAAATTGGTCACGTTTATTGGCTCTTACATAACGCCTTATGGCCGCCTTTGCTTTTCCGGTTACCACAAAACGTTCCCATTCGGTTGACGGATGTTGTGCTTTTGATGTCAACACTTCAACCTGATCACCGTTTTGCAACACGGTTCTTAGCGGTCTTATCTCGCCATTAATCTTAGCTCCGACACAAGTATCACCAACTGACGAATGCACGGCATATGCAAAATCAACCGGCGTAGAATTAATCGGCAACCCAATCAAATCCCCTTTTGGTGTAAAACAGAACACTTGATCATTATACATCTCAAGCTTAGTATTTTCCAAAAACTCTTCCGGATTTGATGCCTGATCCAAAATTTCCAACAACTCGCGTATCCAGCGGAAATTCTTTCCTTCTGCCTTTTGACCTTGTTTATAAGCCCAGTGCGCTGCCACGCCTTTTTCGGCAATCTCATGCATTTCATATGTGCGGATTTGAATTTCAATCCTTGTATTTTCCGGACCGATTACACCGGTATGCAATGAACGATACCCGTTAGGTTTAGGTGTCGAAATATAATCCTTAAACCTGCGCGGCACCATATGATATTTGCTGTGCACAATACCAAGCGCCTGATAGCAGGTTGCAATGTCTTCAACACAAATTCTAAAAGCCATAATATCCGAGAGTTGCTCAAATGATGCATTTTTCTGCTGCATTTTGCGCCAAATGGAATACGGTGTTTTTTCGCGTCCGGTAACCACACACTTAACGCCGTTTTCTTCCATATCTTTTTTCAGTGCATCAATAATCTTCGGAACAATATCACTGCCTTTCTCACGCAAAAAATTCAATCGTGCTACAATTGAATCATGCGCATCTTTATACAATTCCCTAAAAGCCAACTCCTCCAACTCGCTTTTGACTTCCTGCATACCTATACGCTCCGCCAAAGGAGCATAAATATCCAAGGTTTCGCGAGCAATACGAGTTCTCTTTTCAGGCTTCAGAAAATTAAGTGTACGCATATTATGCAGTCTGTCTGCCAATTTAATCAGCAAAACTCGAATATCTTCCGACATTGCTAATAGTAACTTACGGAAATTTTCTGCCTGTTTGGTATAAACCGACTTCTGCTCAATCATTGCCAATTTAGTCAGTCCGTCAACCAATGCTGCAACCTGATCTCCAAACAGAGAGCGCACTTCCTCAATTGTCGTATCTGTATCTTCTACTGTATCATGTAAAAGACCGGCAATAACCGAATTACAGTCCAATTTAAACTTGGTCAGAATACCGGCAACTTCAACCGGATGTGAATAATATGGGTCACCCGATGCACGCAACTGTGCACCGTGTTTTTTCATGGCAAATACATACGCCCGGTTCAACGCATCTTCATCTGCGTCCGGATCATAAGATTTTACCAACTCCACTAATTCATATTGTCGTAACATCCGGTTTTATTGCCTTTTTCTTAATTATTCCTCGTCAAAATCGTCAAAGTCCTCGCCGCTGACTTCAACGCCGTCATCAAAACCTAAATCGTCATCTTCATCGCTAAGGTCTGCATCTTCGGCATCGCCTTCCATTGCGGCATCAAAGTCAATATCATCATCACCGCTGTGAACCTGCATATTGTCAGAAACTTCATTGTCCAACAGCAATCCTGAGAATTGCTCGTCCAACTCTGACAATTCTTTTTCTGCGGCCATGATTTCCATTTCTTCTTCTTCAGGCTCTTCGACTTCAACATATTTCTGAAGTCCCATAACCAAAGACTTTTGCAACTCTTCGATATTAACCTTTTCTTCGGCTATCTCTCGTAATGCCACAACCGGATTTTTGTCGTTATCGCGTTCTACCATAATCGGGGCGCCTGACGAAATATCCTTTGCACGTTGAGTTGAAATCATAACCAAATCATAACGATTAGGAATTTTATCAATACAATCTTCTACAGTTACTCTTGCCATTTTTTTACCTTTTCTGGTTGTTAATACATTTTGGTCGCCACTATATTGCACATTTTGATTTTCGGCAAGAAAAACCGTACTTTTTAAATGTCAACCAATTGATTTTACTTCAAATAAATTGTCTGAGCGCCGATTCGCTGATGACTCTTTCTTAAACTGTCCTCAATCGCCTTATAATTTTTCTTAACCTCCAAAACATCTTCGAGCGGTGCCGAATACATTTCTACAACACTCTGCATTGTTGCCGCAATCAACTCCCCATATTTATATTCGTATGAATTCAGCGTATCTTCAAACACGTTTTGCTTATATAACTTTACTCCGCGGGCTTCCATCTGTGTCATATTCAAAACTCTGTATGCTTTTATGGTTTTTTCGCACGTATAAGCCCACTCTTTTTCATTAAATCCCTGTTTGGAAACAATAACCTTAAATTCGTTTTCCAATCCGGCAAGGCGCACTTTTTGTACCAACCTTGCACACGGATTAACCAAATCTTTTATTCCCGCTAAGCCAGGTCCTTTATCATTAGCTTTTTCCCAGGCTTCCAACAAATGCCCTGCTTCAACCAGTTTCAGCTCAACCATCAAATTATCGCCAAACTCATTAAGCTCATCCAAGGTACCGACAAAAGCTTCTATATCCGGAGAAGTCAACAATGACTTTTCGGTCGGATTTATAGTTCTCAAGTTTTTTTCAACTCTGCCTTTGACCACCGCCCCCGGTGCAAAATCTTCCGGTCTGATAATACTGGCTATATCATCAAGTAATTTCAAACGGTATTTATTAATCGGCTCCGGCAATTTTTGCGGCACCTGTATTTCCTCATGGTCAGCATTTTCTGACCAGGCTTCCGGCATCAGCAAAAAATAAAACACCGGCGACAACATTTCTATATTTTCTATGTCTGCGACCTGCGGCGCAATTCTCGTCGGGAACTTATTTTTTGTTTCTTTAATTCCCGGCATATTCAATATTTTTTCCGGAATTCCGGGAACCGTATGTAAATAAGGTCCTATATACGGATACATTTTGGGATCCATATTTTTTATCATTGCGTACAGTTCATCTTCACCTTCCCACTTCAGCCTTCTGTCCCTGGTACCATAGCGACGTATGGTTTGTGCAAACTCTTTGTCAAATTTGTTGCCGATTCGCCAATAATATTTATATTTTCGATCATACACCGGAGCTGGACGGAACTGCTCCCTCAACTCCACAATCGGCGGTAATTCCTCATCCAAATCGACCTTAAATTTAGGGGCAAAATCAGACGGCGCAATAGCTTGCGCTCTCGCACAACCGAGCACAACTGACACCAACACTCCCCAAAACAGTCTTTTTTTCATAAAATCACTCCATTTGACTACGAACATACAATAATTTCTTTAATAAAAAGTAACATTTAAATAATTTTCTAGACTCGGACGAAATATTGTTTTAATATCAAGTTGTTCAAAACATTTAAGGAGAATGGCTATGGCTTGGACAGAAAAGATGGTTGAAGACTTAAGAATTATGTGGAAACAAGGACTTACCACCGGTGAAATTGGCAGACGTCTCGGGGTTTCCAAAAACTCTATTGTCGGAAAAGTTCACCGCTTGCAACTTGACGCTCGTCCGTCCCCTATTAAGAAGAAAACAGACAATGCTAAAACTGTTGAACCTGCTGCGGCTGAAAAAAAAACTAAACTGAAAACCGAAAAGCCCGCCGAAAAAAAGGCTGAAAAATCGACTTCCAAGGCTGTAAAAGCCCCGGAAAAGAAGGCTGTTGCGTCTACCGAAAAAAAGAGCAAACCTGTAGCCGAAACTCCTAAGGCTCCACAGGAAAAAAAGCAACCGACTCCAAAAATTCCGGAACATATTTTTACACCCAAACCTGTTCAGCCTGTCAAAACATATAACGGCAACGCCAAACTGACTGACCTTGATAACCACACTTGTCGTTGGCCGTTGGGTGACCCGAAGGACGAAAACTTCCATTTCTGCGGTCGCCGTGTAAAGGTCGGACAAACTTATTGTGAAGAGCATGCAGCTCTCGCATACGTCAAGCCAAGCAATAAAAAATAGCCATATATTAAACCACAAAAAAATCCCGATTTTCGGGATTTTTTTGTATTTTGCTTTTTCTATTTTCTCCAAAAACTACGAGTAAATACCACCAGAACCGTCAAGATTTCCAGCCTGCCCAACAGCATAGCAACCGCTAACACATATTTTACAAACGGGGAAAACATCATAAAACTTCCGCTCGGTCCGATACTCTCGGCCACTCCGGGACCAACATTGGTAATGCACCCCATCACCGCTGCAAATGACGTAAAAGCATCAACCCCGCACAATGTTAACAACAAGACCAAAAAAGCTGCCACCAGAAAAAACAATGTTGTAAAAATCAGTACTGATACTACAACCTCGTTTCCCAACACAAACTGCTTTATTTTTAGCGGCACCATTCTTCGTGGTGCAACCGCTAACGCTAGTGTCTGGCGCAAAAATGCGGTAATTACCTGCCACCTGAACACTTTTATTGAACCTGTTGTAGAACCGGAACACCCACCAATCAGACCTATAATTGTAAATGCCGCCACTGCAAAGGCTCCCCACGTTAAATAATCTGTAGAGGAAAGCCCTGTTGTTGTCATAATCGAAACTACATTAAAAGCTGCATATCTGAACGCCATAACCACATTGTCAATTTTACCGCTCAATCGTAACCATAAAGTCATTGCCAAAACCGTAATTGCCACAGTTTTCAAAAACGCCAAAACCTGCACTGTCCGCAAAGAATGCTTAAATTTATTTTGTACCAGCATTATAAAAAATGTCATTGGTAGTGCTGACAGCAGCATAAAAACTATAACAATGCCTTCAATAAGCGGACTGTTATAGTAGCCTATTGAGGCATTTTTAGTTGAAAATCCGGCTGTCGCCACAGTTGAAAAACCGTGATTTACTGCATCAAACATATTCATACCGGCAAAATACAAACAGGTGATACAGCAAACCAAAAAGAACACATATACCAAGATAATTCTTTTGGCGATATATCTGAATTTTGGCATAAACTTATCATTAATATCCGAATTCTCTCGCTGAAAAATTTGCATTCCGCCGATGCCCAAAAACGGCAACAAAGCCGATGCAAACACCACAACTCCGATACCGCCAATCATATTCAATACCGACCGCCACAACAAAATCGGTTTTGGCAAACTTTCAACATCAGAAAATATTGTAGCGCCGGTTCCCGTAATTCCTGATACGGCCTCAAAAAAAGCATCATGAAAATTTGATACGCATCCATACAACATAAACGGCAAGGTTGCCAAAAGACCTATGCTGAACCAGCTTGTTGTCGTCAACAAATATCCCTGTCGCATACTGATACTGTTGGTCGAAGTCCTGTTTGATAAAAACAACGACAACCCGATAAACATCGTAAACAGAGCCGAATTTAAGAACAACGACCAACCGGTAGCATTAACATACATATCATATCCGGCAACTGCAAACATCGCGCATCCGATAACGCTTATAAAATATCCGTTTATCATCAAAACCAGTTGCCACATATCTTTTCTCCCCTATCTAGCGGGCGGAAACTCTGTCCGAAAAGCCGCGTTCAACCAACAAAGAGTTAATTTCAATTTCGCCCACATAACATACCGCCGTAGCAGTCTTGTCATTTTTGGTATAAGCTACAATTTTGCAAGACACCTTTTCGTCCTGAACAAAATTTTTTAAAAAGACCTTTCCTTTAACCCCTTTTTCGGTACGTGGATTGGAATATATGCCGTATAAAAATACATATGTCTCATCTATGGCTATATCATTCACATTATAGACTGTCGCTGTCCCGCTTATTTCGACAGGAGTAGCCAAATAATCCAAATTTGAATATTCACCGTAATGCTTTTCAAAATTAAAAGCTTCAACCTTTTCCGGTTTTTCATCTGACTGCTGAACATTTGAATTTTCACGTTCTTCAATCAGTTCCGGCTTATGTTCTGCCACAACTTCAGGAACTTCTTCAATAATCATCTCACGTTGAACATCTTTTATATCCACCACATCACTTGCAGATTCTCTCAGCACATCAACCCTTTGCGGATCTTGTCCTGTCGCCGCTTCAAACATCTTACGTCTGACTTCTCTTGGGGTCGGCTGATAATCAGAATCAACCAATTGGTCAATTCCCTTATCCGAATGTACAGTCATAACCTGCTCACGCACATCCTTAAACAAGTCGGCATACCAACTGCGAACATCTTTTGGTGCCACGCCGTAAAGAATTGGAATAACATAAGCTATCACGCACAGCGCCAACACAAAAAGCAAAAACCGCAACGGTCTGCGAAACGGATACGTCAAGAACATAACAATTTTATGTATCAGACCCGGCAAACCTGAAATATGCGTAATATCATCTTTTTTATTTTTTCTCATCAGCGCCATAACACTCTCCTTATTATAAATTAACCCTGCTTACCCTTTAACAAAAAATCCGGCAACTTGTCCAACGCTGAAGCGCCTGCCGCGCCTCTATGTCCACCACCGCCGAATTTTGCCGCCAATTTTGAAACATCAACATTCTTTTTATCTGAATAAAAAGACACATTCCATTTACGATTTTTGTTCATATAAAAATTTATCATCACATCATATTCATCACGATTCGGCAAAGAATCATAAAACGATGAATATCCTTGCGCCATATTACCGCATATGCATTTCAATCCGTCGATTTCTGCTTCAAACGACATTCCTCTTACTAAACGATAGTTGCGAACATTTATCCATGCCAAAATTCGCTTTCCATCTTCGACCATTTTATCAATATCAAAATTTCCGAAAAACAAATCTTGCCAAATTTTATCATCAGGAGTATTTACCCCCATCGACTGCATTGCATACTCAAAAGGACGTACTCGCGGATCACTGAAATCGAACAAATCATGCCCTGCCAACAACTTTACACCCAAAGGTTCCGGTCTGTCCGGATAAAAATATTGCCAACAGAGCTCAATCGCCGCCTGTCCGACCTTTCTCAACCCCTTAATTGGCTTTTTCCCCTGAGCGACAGCTCGATCATATTCTTCAATAACCGATGCATGATGGTCTATCCATGTAAAATCCTTGGTTGCACTCAACTCAAACATAAAATCAAGCGGCAATGCAAAGTCGCACACAAATATTTTATCGTGTTTTGCAATTTCATCATAGGGCACATCCATGTCATGGTTAAGGCCCAACAACTCAACTTCAGGATACACGCTTTTAACCACAGCGCCCGAGCCTTTTCCGTCATGATCTGCAATATGATAAATACAAAGCATATTTTTCTCCCTAGTCCACGGTTATCAACATATTGTCATATGCCGGCTCAACATTTTCAGGCGTAATTGTTTTTACAACATCATAATCACACTCTGCCGCCATATGATTAATTATTGCTTTTTTACACCCCAAACGTTTAATATCTTGTAAAATTTCATTCAATCCCGCATGAAATTCTGACCCCTTGGTTGTTGTCATCGGGAAAATTGCCAACTCTACATCTTTTTTAATAAACTCCAGAGCCTTGTCTTCCAATTTACGATAATCGGCAACATACACAATTTCGCCATCGTTAAAAATATATCCTGTCGACGGCACGGCATGTCCCAACAACCTGATTGGAACAATTTTTAAGTTATTAATATAAAACGGCTCATAATAATTAACCACATTGGCGACCAAACTCGGTTGCATAGACACATTATTTGCCTTTTGCGGAGTGGCTACCAAATAAGGGAAACGCTGCTTAATCACTCGCACGGTATCATCGCTTCCGTACACATCAAGACTACCATGATTAATTCTGTTAATCTCACGCAAATCATCAATTCCGTGCAAATGGTCTGCATGAGAATGCGTATACAAAACCGCACTAAGCGACGTTATACCGTTTTGCAACATCTGTCCTCTCAAATCCGGAGATGTATCAATCAGCAATTTAGTATCGTTATATTCAAAATATGTAGTCGTGCGAGTGCGAAAGTTTCTGGGATTTTCTGGATTGCAATTACCCCACCCCATGGCTATCGCCGGAACTCCCGGAGCGGCACCGCTTCCCAAAATAACTATTTTATACATTAATAATTATACCTCCCCTTATCACTCGCTTTTCTAAACAATTTATAAAAATTATGTGATGTAATATCCGCCATATCTTCATATGACATATTTTTAATCTGAGCTAATTTTTCCGCCACATATTTAACATTAGCCGGCTCATTTCGGTGTCCTCTCAACGGTATCGGAGCCAAAAAAGGAGAGTCTGTCTCCACCAATAAACGCTCATTTGGTATTGTTTCAAAAATATCCCGTAAATCACCGCTTTTATTAAAAGTTATAATTCCCGATGCTGAAATATAAAAACCGATTGACAATGCAAAATCTGCCAATTCTTTTGACGAGGAAAAGCAATGAATTTCACCGCTGAACGGCTTTTGCTTATACATTTCATCTAATATTGAAATTGTATCATCATCAGCCTCACGTGTATGGATAATCAACGGCAATCCGGTCTCTTGTGCCGCCTTAATATGCTCCTTAAACAATCTTATTTGATTGTCTTTTGCACTGTAATCATAATAATAATCCAAACCGCATTCGCCGATTCCCACTACTTTTTTATGTTTTGTATTTGCTATTAAGTCCTCTGCCGTAACATTTGTATATTCATCGGCATTATGCGGATGCACACCGACTGCGGTATAAATAAACGGATATTTATTTGACAGCTTCAACTGGTTTTCAAAATCTTCCAAACCGTTACCGGCATTAAGAGCGGCGGTAACTCCGCTGTCTTTCATTCGCTGAATTATTTCCTCAATATCATCTTCAAAATCATTAAAATCAATATGACAATGACTGTCTACTAACATTTTTTACCTCAATTTATTTTACACAACTGGCTTATAACATTTATCAATGCCTGCCTTTTATCAATATTCAGACTATTGGTCAATCTGAAACATTTGACTGCATTTTCCCAAACTTTTGCCATTTCTTCCACATCACGACAATTGACAATATTATCTGAACAAAATTTTAAGATTAATTCCTGCGCCAAAGCAAAACTGTCTTCACTGGCCACCGCCTCATCAACCCAGCTCAGCAAATCCGCAAGCTTGAACTTAAATCCCGAAAACACAATATTTTGCAAACCATCATACATACTCAATGCATCACCGTCAGCATATGCCAAAGCTTTTCCGATACTTCCCGAGGCAATATGTGCAATCCCTTTAATTTCTTTCTCATCCAATCCGGGACGATATCTGCGCAACAGACAAACCAGATTATTTTCATCAAGTGGTCTCAATACCAGCTTAGAACAACGAGATTTTATGGTCGGCAACAACTTTCCGACATTATGACTTATAAGCATAATCACACTTTTTGCCGGCGGCTCTTCCAAAATCTTCAGCAAAGCATTTGCCGCGGCAGCGTTCATATCATCAATACTATCCACAATCACCACTCGCCAACCGTCTTGCGATGATTTTTTTGCCATAAAATCATTGATTGTTCTTACATCATCAATACGAATAAACGCCGACTTCTTCAGGTTTTGCAATTCGCTTTCACTCATTGCCTCACCATCTTTTATAGCTTTCAAAACTTTTTTACGATCCGTCTCAATATAGTCCCGCTCAATAACTTTCAAATCCGGATGAGAATTACTGCTCACCAAACGATTTGATTGACTATCCGGACTTGTATTCAAGGTTTTCTCACTCCGATTCGGATCAAGTAAAAATCGAGCAAATTTATAGGCAAAGGTAGCTTTGCCTATTCCTCTTTCTCCCGAAATCAACCATGAGTTATGCAACGTATGATTATTGTAACAGTCCAAAACAACCTTCTCTGCTTCTTCTTGCCCCAGCAGAAAAAAATTATTTTGTGGTGTTACAATCTCATCTTCCGGCATTAAAACAACCTCTCTTCAACCAATTTTACAATATTCGCATGCAAATCTTCGATTGTTTTATTAGCATCAACCACAACATATCTGTCTGATGTTTTCGCAATTTCCAAAAAACCTTTGCGCAAATTTTGATGAAACTCGATTCCTCGGCTTTCGTGCCTTGTTTCTTGTACAGCATATGTACTGTTTACTGCCATTGAACGAGCCAACCCAATTTCTGGATCAATATCCAAAATAATCGTCAAATCAGGATAAAAATCACCGACCGTCATTTTGTAAAGTTCATCAAGCATCTGCTTTGACACTCTTTTATTATATCCGTAATATTGATATGCCATAGTAGAGTCGGCAAAACGATCACTTATTACCCAACTGCCTTTTTCCAGTGCCGGCAACACTTTTTGTTGCATATGGATTCTTCTGTCCGCATAATACAGCAAAGCCTCAGCCACAGCATCAAACTTATCTTTATCACCGGTGCACAGCATAGAGCGCAACTCTTGACCGATTGGCGTTCCGCCTGGCTCTTTGGTCAACACGACATCAACTTTTTTACCTTTTAAATATTCAGCCAACAATTTTACCTGTGTGCTTTTGCCGGTTCCCTCACCGCCTTCAAAGGTAATAAAACGTCCGGACATCTTTACTCTCCAAACAAAGCGTACATAATATTGCTCTTAATTCTTCCGAAAAATCCCAATTTTGCAACCGCATGATCTGCATATAACGGGATCATCTTCGGTTCATGTCCGTCAATCTCCAAACGAACTTCTCCCAGTTTTTGCCCTTGTTCAATCGGAGCTTTAATCGGCTTTTTATAAATAGCTGTCATTTTTGCAGTTCTGGCCTGAGCTTTAGGTAGAGTAACAACCACATCTTCACCGGCAACCAAGTCTATAGTCTTTTCGGTTCCCATATAAACCGGAGCTGTAACAACTCTTTCATATTGCTTAAACGCTTTGTAGTTATCAAACTCTCTGAATGCCCAATTCATCATTTTTTCTGCTTCCTCGGAACGCTCTTTGTTAGAGCTCATTCCGGTCATAACACTGATGATACGACGGTCTCCGCGTTTTGCCGATGCTGTCAGGCAAAAACCTGCTTCATCGGTATGCCCTGTCTTAAGTCCGTCTGCTTCAGGCATACTGTACAGCAGAGGATTGCGGTTACCCTGCAAAATATTGTGATACGTAAAAGTCTTTTGTGAAAAAATCGGATAAAATTCCGGAAAATCATGAATAATTGCTCTAGCCAACTTAGCTAAATCTTCAGCCGACATTTTATGATCAGGCGAGGGCAAACCGGTCGCATTTTCAAAATGAGAATTCTTCAATCCCAACTCTTCTGCCTTTTTATTCATCAATTCGGCAAAATCTTCCTCCGATCCGGCCATATTTTCAGCGACCACAATACAAGCATCATTGCCGGACTGAATCAAAATGCCCTTAATCAAATCTTCTACCGTAACGTTTGCCCCCAGCGGCAAAAACATTGTCGAACCACCACTGGCAGACCCACCTTTTCTCCATGCATTTTCACTTACCGTAAAAGTATCTTCCAAAGACAATCCGCCGCTTTTAATTTTTTCAAACAGCAGATAAACCGTCATCAATTTGCTCATTGATGCCGGAGCCACCGGAACATCGGCATCTTTTTCATACAAATACTCTCCGGTATCATAATCCATAATCAACACATTTTTAGCTTTGGTCTCAATAGCATTAGCCGAAGCTGACAATGTGGCGGCAACGGCAAAAACTGATAACAATGTATAAAACTTCATTTCTTTCCTCTAGTTTTCAACAATATGAGCGGTTTGTATTCCAAAATCTCTGATTCTTGACAGCATATCCACGGCTTGGTTTTGTCCGCTATAAGGCCCTACTCTTACCCTATAAAAAACTCGTTCGTTAACTTTTGCCACCGAAACTGCTGTCGGTCCGAAGGAGCTAAGCCTGTTTTTCAGCGATTCGGCTGCATCAACATCAGTAAAAGCCCCTGCCTGCACAAAGAAACCTCCTTCTCCGACAACTGCATCCTGGTTTAATACCGGGGCATCAGAATTATCAGAAGGTTCGTAATCATAGTCTGGGCTCAATTTATCATATGAAGCGGCTACTGCAGCTCCTTCAAGCGGAGCCATTCTTTCTGCTTCTATTTTTGCAACCGGTGCAGCAACCACATCCTCATATACCGGACTTCCGGTCAGAGCTGCTTTCAAATTTTTACTTTCTTTTTCCAACACCTCTACTCTGACTTTTGCTGTTCCCTGTTCCAAAAAGCCCAGTAACTGAGCCACTTTTTTCGAAACATCAATAATACGATTACGTGCATAAGGACCACGATCGTTGACTCTGACCACCAACGAACGACCATTCTCCAAATTAGTAACTCTGACTATTGATGGCAAAGGCAATGTACGATGTGCGGCCGTCAGAGCATTCATATCGTATTTTTCCCCATTAGCCGTGCGTTTTGCATGAAAATCCGGTCCGTACCACGAAGCAGTTCCTTCTTCTTTATAATTATAATCCTCTTTCGGATAGTACCAACGACCTAAAATTTTATATGGGTTGCCAACCTTATAAACTCCGCCTTGGTTTAGAATAGCAGCCGCCTGTTTTTGCGGTGGATCAGTAATATCAGGAGAAGAACTGCTACACGCAACTACTGTCACAATCACTCCGGACAAAGCCAAAAAACGCAATATTTCAGATAGTTTCATTTTTTCACCTTCTTAATTTCTGCACTATACTATAATAGTTTTTCCGGCTCGTAAAGGCATTGTGCAAAGATATGCAGTAAAAAATCTTTGTTGATAAATAATTTTATCGTGATACGATTTTGACGAATAACTTTCTTGAAAGGAAAAATTAATGACTAAAAAAAGTACATATTTTTCAATTTTAGTAGCTGCCATCATTATTGCTGTTGCCGGCGTGTTATTAAACATCAAACCTATTGTTTCCGTTCTCGACACCATGCGTGACATGGTTAACGAATGGCCGATTTGGGTTTTAGCCTTAATTTGTGGTATTGTATTTGCAAAATCAAAACACTATTGGCTCAGCATTCTTGCTTGTGCCGTTGTAGTTACTTTAGGAGCACAAATCTATTTTTCAGGCTCAATGTCAAACCTTGACTTGTACAGAGCCTGCGTAAGAGGTTTCGGCTTTTTAGGTATTGTATTTATTGTTGACTATATTCGTCTTATCCTAAAAATTTAATTTTTACAAAAAAACTCTTGACCTTTCGGTTGCTTTTGGTTACAAACGAAAAGCAACCGAAAAAGAGTCTGTTGACGCATTAATGCAGCGGTCTTGGAATCGTAGCGTAGCGGAGATCGGTAAGCACGAGGACTTTTAAGTCCGAAGTGTCACACCGCAAACCGTCGTCGGAACGAAGTTCCGAATTACATTGTGAATATAAATGGATAGTTGGCGGAAAAGTTTAATGCAGCGGTCTTGGAATCGTAGCGCAGCGGAGATTGGTAAGCACGAGGACTTTTAAGTCCGAAGTGTCGCACCGCAAACCGTCGTCGGAACGAAGTTCCGAATTACATTGTGAATATAAATGGAGAGTTGGCAGAGTGGTTTAATGCAGCGGTCTTGAAAACCGTCGTGGGTAACTCCCACCTGGGGTTCGAATCCCTAACTCTCCGCCATTTAAAACAAAATAGCACCCTTGCGGTGCTTTTTTTGTTTTAAATTTGAGGAAGGTTTGGATTTGAACAATATTACACAATAAAAAACCGCTGTGAACTCCTTAGGAGATTCCGAGGTTGACAAGTCAATCTCACGCAACAGCGGCTAAAAAATTCCTAAACGGCCGCCAATAAACCACGGCCTAAGAGTAGTCGTTTAGGTAACTTTTTTACATTAAATAAGTCCAGATGCTGAAAGGGAGTTTAACGCAACCCATAAAGCTACGCAAACCATGCCTACATTTTAGTCGTCAAGATTTGGGAGCTGGACTTAAAAGCTCGTCGGACGGTCTCGGCTACAAATCCGAGTGTTGGCGAACCTGCCCTCGCACCGATCCGGCTACAAATCCGGGGGATGAGGGCTTAGCGACTGATACCTCAAATTGAAATATCAGTCAAAAACACGTTAGTAACCCGACCAATGCTGTTCCTACATCTGATGATGTGGCGCTCTCAATCGGAAAAGCTACTAACGACAAGGTTAGTATAAATAAACCGCACTCCATTGTCAATTAAACAAATTTCTAGAATGTCATGTTTTGACACACCTCTTCAAACACTTTACTTCATACCCTTTTTCCTCTTAAACAAAATTTAACTAACAGCTTGTAAGCTAACCATAATTATCACTTTTCGGGAGAAAAATTATGAGTCCTTTTTTAATCACAATATTGGTCATTATTGCCGCCATCGTTATCTATGTCATCAGCGCTTACAACAATGGCATAACCCTGCGTAACTATGTCCGTGAAGCCTTTTCGACCATGGACGTATATTTGAAAAAACGCTGGGATTTAATCCCCAACCTTATTGAGTCGGTAAAAGGCTATATGGAACACGAAAAAGGGCTGTTATCCGAACTAACTGAACTCAGAACTAAAAATTACGCAGATATGTCAACCTCTGAAAAACTGCAAGCCAACATGCAACTCGGCAGTATTATGCCCAAACTTCTTGCTGTTGCCGAAAACTACCCCAACCTGCGTGCTTCCGAAAATTTCAACACTTTGATGAACGACATCTCTTCTGTTGAAGAAGATATCGCTAATGCTCGCAAATATTACAACGGCACCGTTCGTAAATTCAACACTTTCACCGAGGTATTTCCTTCAAACATCATCTGTAGTTTCTTTGGCTTCAAACCCGAAAAGCTGTTTGAAATTGCCGATTCGGAAAGACAAAACATAAAGGTAAAATTCTAATACGATGAAAAAATTAGCGACTTTTATACTTGCATTGGCAGCATTTGGCTTTGCCACCACCGCTGCCGCGGAAAACTTTAATATTATTAATTATGATGTTGAAATCCTGGTTGACAAGAACAAATCAGCCTTCATCACCGAGACAATTGATGTCAACTTTTTCAATCCGTCGCATGGTATATATCGCGAAATCCCTTATAAAAATGCTTCCATTACCGATATTTCAGTATCAGAAACAAAACAAAATTTTTATAGTCCTGATAGTGTAAATATCAAAATCGGTGACCCCAATCAATTAATCAGTGGCCCTCATCGGTATATAATTAGATATCGGTACAACTACTATGACAACGCAACCGAGTTTTATCATAACATTATCGGAACCGAGTGGAAAACCAATATTAACAATGTTACATTCAAAGTTATCCTTCCTGAACCGATAAACTCTTCTCAAACAGGCCTTTCTATCGGCTATAGCGGCACAAAGGGTTTTGACGGAGATGCCCTCTATCAGGTTAACGGTAATGTTATTTCCGGTAAAACCTTGCGCAATCTTGCTCCTCATGAAGGAGTAACTCTCAGGGTTGAAGTGCCTAGCGGATACTTTAACGTTGCCGAAAACCCAATGAAAAAATATTCCATTCCGTTCTTATTCTTGTTCACCATAGTTGCATTTATGACTTGGTTTATTCATGGCAGAGACGAACCGGTAACCCCCTTTGTTAATTTTTACCCGATTAAAGGATTAAACGCAATTGAGCATGAGCTTGCTTATAAAGGAAAAGCCTCAACCAAAGGAATTGTTGCTCTACTGATTGAACTTGCCGAAAAAGGCTATATCAAAATTGATGATCACAAGCCAAACTGGACTTTACACAAACTTCGTCCTTTGTCGAACGACCTCGATGAAAATCAGCGTGATTTAATGAAAGCCCTGTTTAAATCAGGCGACGAGGTAAACAAAAACGATTTAAAAATATCGCGAACATTTTATAAAAACTGCCGAGATATTATTGATGATGTCAACCAAAAACGTAACAAAATATTTTATGCCTCATCAATCTGTTTTCCGCTACGTGCATTGATGTATATCTGTATAGCCGGTCTCATGCTATTGACGGCACTTTCGATTTTTGATTTTAATACCTTAAAACTCATCAATAATTTTCCGCTTTTGCTTTTTCCGGCCATTGCCATTTTAATACTTATACTAATGCTTGCCTCCAAAGATAAAAACCCTTTGCAAGTAATTTATATAATTATTTGGGCATCATGTTTTGGCGGAATGCCTTTATACGATCTTATATCCAACGGCATATCCAGTAACTCTTTGCCCAACACCATATTCGGCATCATCTGCCTGATTATTGCCGCCGTTTGCACCTACCAACTTCCCAAACGAAACCCGCGCGGACAAAAGTTCTTAAATCATATAGAAGGATTAAAACAATTTATAGACGTCGCCGAAAAAAACAAAATCAAAGAACTTATCGAACAAGATCCGCAATATTTTTATAACATTTTGCCGACCGCCTATATTTTGAACGTCTCTGATAAATGGATTAATAAATTCGAGGACATTATGACTATTGCTCCGGAATGGTATTCGGGAAGCCATCTGAGTAGCAATCGCTTCAATGTTTTTACTAAAAATTTCAACAGCGTCTCAATACCGTCAACCTCAAACGGGGGAATTTCTCGTTCTTCCGGCGGGGAAGGACACGCCGGTGGCGGTGGCGGCGGCGGTGGCGGCGGCTCATGGTAAAGCTACAATACATATTATCCGCATTGCTGACTGTCTGCGCTTGCAGTTCAATCAAAATTCCGCAAGAGTTTCAATATCGAGAAATTCCTGCCGATGGTTTTACCATAGCTTCGTGGCAAAAAATCTCTTCAGCCCAAGCTCCTTTTCATATTTACATCGAAGGTGACGGTCATTCCTTTACCGCATCGGGAAAAGTATCGTCCAACCCAACGCCTCACGACACCACGATGCGCCAATTGGCATTCAACGATTCTGCACCAAACGTCGTTTATCTTGCCCGCCCCTGCCAATATATTATGAATTCAAACTGCCAAAAGAAATATTGGAGCACTGCCCGCTTTGCCCCTGAAATAATTAACTCCGAATATCTCGCCCTCAAAAGCATAGCCGCAAACCGTCCGATAACTTTGGTCGGATTTTCGGGGGGAGCACAAATTGCCGGACTACTTGCTGTTTTACATAACGATTTAAGCATATCTAAAGTCATAACCATTGCCGGCAATCTTGATCACCCGACATGGACACAATATCACAAAGTTCCGGCCCTTACTCAGTCCCTTGACCTTAACAAGTTCAAAGACAAATTTGCTTCTATTCCTCAACATCATTTTATCGGCGCTGATGATAACATTGTGCCACCGGAAATAACTCGTAATTTTATCGGCAAAGACAAACTCATTACCACCTTTTCAGACACATCTCATAACCGTGGTTGGCAAAAACACTCTGACCAAATATATAAAATTATGCCATAAAAAACGCCCTGCACAAACAGGGCGTTTAATCAACATCATCTTTAGAAATTATATCTCAAACCGGCGGTAACTTCCCACAAGTCATCGAGATATTTGGTGCCTACATAATCATAACGTCCCATAATACGAGCCGACCAATTCTCGGTCATATTATACATTGCACCCAATCCAAAACGATAGCCGACCTTGTTGGTATCATTCGAAAAAGTACGATGTCTGGTCTTTACATTATATCCGCCCAAACCGACAGAGCCTAACAAATCAAATGTTCCATCACAACCGAGCGGCATATATCCGATCATGTCCATACCATAGCTGAAGAAACGATTTTTCAATTTTTCTTCACCCTTAAACGATGTACGCTTGAATGCATATTGATAATAAAATTCCGGACCGAAATATTTCCACATTCTGACGCCAATATTGCCTGAAATTGAGTTATAGCTTCTCTGAGGCTTACGCTCAACATCTTTATATCCGGCATAAGAATAAATATAATCCATACCGACATAAGGTTTCAAATCCTTATGCATCCAGTTCATAGCATTTGCATTCATTGAAAACATAGCCGCAACACCGGCTAAAAGTAATATCTTTTTCATCTTTAAACTCCATTTAATTAAACAGATTTTTAGCTAGTCGTTTTCTATGTATGCAACATCATCTCAAATTAAAGGGTGCAAATTAAAAAAAATGTGATAAATTAAAACAAAAATGGAGAACAATATGCTTTGTCCGGCTTCCGATTGTAATTTATGCCAGCGTCTTAACGCTTTTCGCCATGATAATCAAAAAAAATTTCCGAGCTACTTTAATGCACCGGTTCCGTCTTTTGGCGACCTTAATGCTGAACTGCTGGTCATCGGCATGGCTCCCGGCTTAAACGGTGCCAATCAAACCGGTCGCCCGTTTACCAACGACTATGCCGGCGATATTTTATATCCGGCTCTCAAAAAATTCGGATTTGCCGCCGGAAACTATGGCAAACGTGCCGATGACGGCTTCAAGTTGCTTAACTGTCGCGTTACCAATGCTGTGCGTTGCGTTCCTCCGCAAAACAAGGTAGTTGCCGATGAGGTCAACAATTGCCGCCGTTTTCTGACTGATGAGCTTGCCTCCATGCCCAATCTCAAAATCATCCTCACTCTCGGCACAGTTGCACATAATGCCCTACTCTCCACATTAGGATGTAAAAAAAGTTCTTTCAAATTTGCCCACGGAGCAAAACATTTTTTGCCTCAACAACATATTACCCTTTTTGATTCCTACCATACCTCAAGATACAATATTAACACCGGCGTACTAACTCCCGCTATGTTTAATCAGGTTATTGCCGAAATCAGGGAGAGCTTAAATGTCTTATGACAACATGCTTCAAAAGGCTCTCAAGTTGCACCAACAAGGCAATTTTGATGAGGCCGAAAAACTCTATCGCCAGATTTTACAAACCACACCTGACCACCCGCAGGTTCTAAACCTTATCGGATTAATCGCTCAATCTAAAGCCCTGCATGAAGAAGCAATAACTTATTTTGAAAAATCTATTCTTAAAGACTTTGAAAACTTTGAAACTTTTTTCAATCTCGGTTGGTCGCTCACAGCCCTCGGAAAATATAACGAAGCCATTGAAGCTTTTAACAAAGTTCTCAAACTAAAACCAGACACCAAAGAGGCTTATAATTCATTGGGTGAAATTTACGCCCTCACCGAACATCCGCAAAAAGCCGAAGAAATGTTTTGTCATGCACTTGACTTTGACCCCGCTTATCTTGATGCCAAAAGCAACCTTGCATATTTGCACGACGACATTAACGAGCTTGAAAAACTCTGTCGTCAACACCCCGAACACTCTTCTACCGCTTATCAATTAGCCTTACTCTTTCAAAAAAAAGGCGAACTGACAAAAGCTCTTGATTATGCTGTTAAAGCCGCCCAAAACACTCCGATTGAAAGCTATCAACTGCTAGCCGGAGAACTGCACTTACAAAACAAGCACCCCGAAAGCGCCAAAGTCTATTTTTGCGAAGCCCTGCAAATAAACCCAAAATCTGTTTCTGCCTTAATCAACCTTGCCAACTCAGAACCCGATGCCGGTGCTGCCGAAAAAATGTACAAACAGGCACTGGATATTGCCCCTCATGATTTTGACGCCCACCTGAACTATGCCGTGCTTTTACATAACCGCAACCGCCTGAATGAAGCACTTGAAGAATATCGCAAGGCTGTTGTCATTAATCCCGATTCTTCCGAAGTCAGCCATAATCTCGGCATTCTGCAACGTCAGATGGGAGACTTTTCTCAAGCCCTCGGACTGTTTTTTAACTCGTTCAGCCTCAAACCAGATAGCTCACAATATGCCCTGGATATTGCCGAAACCCTGACCATTATGCACCGTACTCAGCCGCAACAAGCTGCTCAAACAGCCAAACGTTGGCTTGAACAATATCCCGATAACATCTTTGCTCAAAGAATAAACGCCTCCTTCAGCAACCAAACCACCGATACCGACAGCCGATACAGCCAGGAACTCTTCGATGTTTTTGCCTCAACCTATGAGCAAACCATGAGCGACATAAAATATCACCTGCCTCACGAAATGTCACAACTTATCGGTCCCATTGAAGGTACTATCGTTGATCTGGGCTGCGGAACCGGTTTACTTGGTGAACAAATCAAAACACCGCATAATTACCTTATCGGAGTTGACATTTCTGCCCAAATGCTCTGTCAAGCCAAAGCCAAAAACATTTATGATAAACTTGAACATGCTGACATTATTGAATATTGCGACCACTTGCCTCCTGCAAGTTTTGTTACTGCCGCAGATGTATTGGGTTATATCGGAAATCCGGAAAAATTATTCCGAAAAATATACCCGCACTCGTTTGCCTTTTCGGTAGCTATTGATGACAAATGTCGCAATCATACCCTCCTCCCCAATGGTCGATACATTTATAATAAGCAATACATACATGACACACTCTCTCAATGCGGATATCATAATATATCATCAAAAGATTGTATACTGCGCACCGAAAACGGAGAAAACGTTACAGGAACAATTTTTTTAGCTAAAGGAAAAAACAATGAGTCATAAAACCGAAAACACCGGATTTATCTGTCAGCATTGCGGCAAAGAGGTTTTGCCACTGACTGACGGCAGCTATCGTAACCATTGTCCTTTTTGCTTATATTCATTGCACGTCGACATCACTCCCGGTGATCGTGCCTGTACTTGCGGCGGTTTGATGGAACCTGTCAAAATCATTTATAACTCAAAAAAAGGCTATCAAATAGTTCATCGTTGTCAAAAATGCGGGTTTGAGCGTAATAACAAAATCAACGAAGACCCTCGCCAGCCCGATGACATCAATGCAATTACTGCAATAATGCGCCAAAATGCCGAACGGCGTTGATATTTTTTCCGTCGGTCTTACATATTCTGTAGATTAACCACGGAGAACAACATGACAATAATACAGGCATTTTCAAGACGCCGCTCAATTTATGCGTTAGGAACACAAAAAACTCTAAACAACTCTGAAATAAACGACATTGTTGCCCATGCTCTTAAATACGCCCCCAGTGCATTTAACTCTCAATCCGCTCGACTTGCGGTTTTATACGGAAAATCATATCAAAAACTTTGGGATATAACTTTACGCGCCTTAAGCAAAGTAACTCCGCCGGAAAAATTTCCGCAAACTGTTACCAAAATCAACGCATTTAAACAGGGATTGGGAACGATTCTATTTTTTGAAGATCAAAAAGTCATCGAAAAACTACAGAAAAAATATCCTCTTTATGCCGAGACTTTCCCAAAATGGGCTGAGCAAGGCAACGCCATGTTGCAATATATGATATGGCTGGCACTATCCGAACACAAAATCGGTGCTTCATTACAACACTACAATCCGCTGATTGATGAAGATATCCATCGTATTTTCAAAATTTCCAAAAACTGGTATTTAATCGCCCAAATGCCTTTTGGAGCAATAACTGAAGAACCGCAACCTAAAAACTTTGCATCTATAGAAGAACGTCTCAAAATTTTTGATTGATAAAACCCAAATTACATAGTAAAAAAACTATGTTTATAATTGCAAAGGACTTTTAAAATGGGAAATTCTTTATCGTTTTTATCACATATGTCAGACACAACCATGTGGATAATCTTCGGCATCGCCGTAGTTATACTTCTTGCATGGGATTTGTTTTTTCTCAATCGTAAAAACGAGGTTCCGGTATTTTCCCACACGCTTCTGCTTTGCATAGTTTACATTGCTGCCGGTCTGTTATTCGGACTTTTTATAATGTACGAACACGGCACCGATGACGGTATGCTCTTTTTTACCGGATTTTTGGTTGAAAAGAGTCTGTCTCTAGACAACATTTTCATAATGTCTGTGGTCTTCACCTCACTCGGCATACCACGCATTTATCAACACCGAGTTTTGTTCTGGGGGATCCTCGGAGCTATTGTTATGCGTGCTATTTTGATTTTAGTTGGTGAAACCTTGATTTCAAATTTCCATTGGGTACTTTATCTATTCTCTGCCTTTTTACTTTATACCGGTATCAAGATGGTACTCCCCCAAAAAGAAGAAGGCAAATTTGAAGATTCAACTTTATACAAAACCCTCAATCGTTTTTTCCATGTTACCAGCATTCACAGTGGACACTTTTTTGTTAAAGAAAACGGCAAGCACTACATTACACCGCTGTTCTTTGCGCTGTTGACCATTGAAATAATGGATGTGATTTTTGCTCTCGACAGTATTCCCGCCATTTTCTTGATTACACAAGACATCTTTATTGTCTACACCAGTAACATCTTTGCCATTTTGGGGCTACGAGCTTTATACTTTTTGCTGGAAGCTGCTGTTCATAAATTCTACTATCTCAAACCGGCACTTTCCGTAATTATGATTTTCATCGGTATTAAAATCTTTTTGCCTCATATCGGCTGGGAAGTTACCCCCTTACAATCTTTGTGTGTAACCTTCAGTGTAATTTTTGTAGGTATTGCGGCTTCTCTCTTGCGTAAAACTCCTCAAATTGAAGGCTGATTTTTTTGCACATAAAAAACTTGCACCTATAAATTGATAATGATATATTCCTTCCAGAAATATATTATTATTAACCATTAATTTTATAACTAATCGAATTATGAACAAATTAAAATCCTACTCTAACGAGTTTATCCTTCTCGGATTATCAGTTCTGCTCATGGCAGTTTACAGCGTGCTATTGTACTTCATGCCTTACAGATGGATTTGGGGAATTGGCCTCCTAATCCTCTACATTGCCGAATTCTACATCTCATACCATTTTGTGCCGGTAACTGCAAACTACAAACGTTGGCGCATTTACCGCAACGAATGGAACACAATCATCGTTTTATGCATGTTGCTTGTGCTTGCTTGGGGTTTTATTCTCGGAACTTGTCAATTGACTTCCGAAAATCCAGGTCTCTTATGTATTGTCGGCATCATCATCGGAACTGCGGTATTTGCTCTGTTCAGTGCACTGTTCAACACTTCCAAGCGCTCCGATGGCCATGGCTAACACCGAAGAAGGCAACGGTCTGAAAACACAAACCGAAAAAACAGCGACTTCACCAGAAGCCGCTGTTTTTTTATGAAAAATTGGTGGAGGTAATCGGGGCTCACAGAGCAAAAACATTTCTGCGAACTGTTTTTGCCGAGAGCTGTAGTTGTTGTGTGTGAGTTTTGCCGAATAGGCTAAAAACGAACACTACAACAAACTTGACCGAAGCGTAGTTTGTGCGCACAAACATAGTGCGCACTTACGTAGCAAGACGAACCTTGGTTCGATCCCGCATAACAACAAAAAAACACCGCAAAAAATGCGGTGCCTAAAAAACTGGTGGAGGTAATCGGGATCGAACCGACGACCTAATGATTGCGAACCATTCGCTCTCCCAACTGAGCTATACCCCCAACAAGCAAGTTGAGCTATACCTCAAAACAACAAAATAATCAATCCTTTTCTTCTGTCTTTTGCTCAACCGCTTTTGCCAGTTCTTCCAAATCCTGCTCATCTACCTCTTCTGCCTCAAAACGATAGGATTCGTTGAACCAGTTTCCCAAATCTATATCAGCACAACGCTTTGAGCAAAACGGACGATATTTTGTGTCCGTAAAAATTTTTTTGCAAATCGGGCAACAATGCGTCTTAACAACTTCAGTCATTTACGCACCTTTTTCAACCCTGCCGGTTCCTTGACAAGTATGACATTCTTCGCTCATCAACTCGAGCAGAGACGGACGTTTGCGTACACGTACAATCTCAACCAAACCGCCATGGCTCAAACCGATAACCCGACTTTTTGTCAGATCATCACTCAAGTCTTGCTCCAAAATTTCCAACAACGGCTTAATAAACCTAAACTCGGAATGTCCGGCAAAATCAACCACAATTTTTCCTGCCAAATTGCGTAATCTTATTTGTTTTGCAATCACATGAGCGGCTTCTTCATTAAGGCGGTTCAGCGCACCACCTCCGTTATCATGACCGCTGTCGACATCAATTGCTACACACGCACGTGTCTCCTCAATCGTAACTCTGCCGCCTGATTTTAAGTTGATTGTTTTTTCCAAAGCCTCGCCAATCACTTCATCAATTCCGCAATCTTCAAACGGACTGTTAACAACCTCGACCTCAATTTTACTGTCTTTCAAGGCTTCTTCCAAGTTTCGGCAATTTGTAATTACTTTTTTAAGACTTGTGCTCTTATAGTGATTTATATATTCAAATATGGTATCCGGCTTGCTGTAAAGCAAAGACGGAGCCTGTCCGTTACGAGCCTTAACCCTTATATTTTCGAAAGTATTGCGCAGCTCTACCATTTCTTCTATAACAGCCTTTATATCTGCATTTCCGGCAGCTGTTCGAATAACCCAACCTTCTTGCCCGGTAATATTTTCCTTTACGGCATCAAGCAAATCAGAAACTTTTGCTTTATCCTCAATTTTGCTTGAAGCCTCAACGTCCATTCTGTACGGGCAATATACCAAATACGTACCGACCAATTGGATTGAACGTACCAACCGAGCATTTTTTTCGGCATGACGTTCTTGAGCCACCTGAACCACAACGCTCTGCCCTTCGACCAGTTTGCTCTCGTTCATACCATATTCATCGCCGTTCAAAAAAGCTTCTTTTCCATCACCTATATTTACAAAAAAACCTTCTCTTTCCTGAGCCAACGTAACCTTTTTGGTAATTTTGCCCAAATATACATTTCCGCTTATAGCTTGATTTCCGCTGACAATTTCAATATCACGTACTTCACCGTTGTCCAAGGTTGCAATTCCCGTAACCTGACTGTTTTTATCATAAACTATAGTATCAATACTCATTTTATTCCCATTCCTTTTAACAAATTCACGGTTTCAAACAGCGGTAAACCGACGATTCCGCTGTAAGAACCGACAATTTGGCGCACAAACGCCTCAAAACTTCCTTCAATTTTATAGCCGCAACAGCCCACCCATTCGTGTCCGTTGACATAATCATCAATTTCCTGCCGGCTCAACTTTTTGGTAACCACACGTGAGCTAACACATTTCTGTCCCATTTTACCATCTCGTCTGATTACACAAACCGCACTTATTACCTTACAAGCCCTGCCCGACAATAATTGCATAACCTCACGTTGTTCATCATCATTGCGTGATTTATGCAAAATCTTTTGCCCGACACACACAACTGTATCTCCGGCCAAAATATTTTCATTTGGATTATCTTGAGCAGACTTTAACGCCTTTTCTTTAGCCATACGTTTCACATAAGCCACTGGCTTTTCATATTGGTGCACACTTTCGTCTATATCTGCGGGAGCAATCTTTTTAGGCACATAACCAACTTTCTCCAACAACGCCTTGCGTTGGGGAGAACCTGACGCCAATATAAAATCACTTGTCGTCATTCTGAAATTTTAGTCCTCGCTGTATGTCTTTTCCATTCTTTCGTGGCGCTCTTGTGCTTCCAAACAAAGAGTAGCTACCGGCCTTGCCTCCAAACGCTCAATACCGATTGGTTCGCCGGTTTCCTCACAATATCCGTACTCACCGTCCTCAATACGTTTAAGCGCATCATTAATTTTTGAAATCAGCTTACGGGCACGGTCTTTGGTACGAAGGTCAAGAGCCTTATCGGTTTCCAAAGATGCACGGTCAATATCATCAGGTTGGTTCAACCCGCCCTGACGCAAATCTTCCAACGTATCTTCCGACTGGCTAAGCAGAGATTTTTTCCAATCCTCAAGTTTGCGGCGGAAATACTCTAACTGCAACTCATTCATATATTCCTCATCAGCCGACGGTTTGTAGTCTGGAGGAAGAATTACCGAAGTTTCTACCATTTTAGCTCTCCTTCACATTTATCATTACAGACAACATTATATATTTATACCACATATTCAAGCAAAAATCAC
>CACWLK010000018.1 GCA_902761715.1 uncultured Rhodospirillales bacterium
AAGCGGACGTGAGTTCTGCCCGGCCTGTGGTATGTACAGCTACAATTGGGACGGCAAAAAACTGCGTAACATTTGGGCATTGGCTCAAGGCGAAAGCGCTAATATTGATAAACCTGTTGATATGGAAGCCAAAATCTGGGGCTTGGAAGCCGGCTTTGATGTTCAAAGTGATTTGCATAATACTTTGGGTGTATTTGCCTCTTATCGTAAAGGTCAATACGACCTCTCCGGCAAGGGTAGCAAACTGCGCTCAAATATCGGCTCTGAAATTGACATCAACAGCTATCTCGCCGGATTGTATTACCGCTATGACCATAACTTTAACTGGTTGTTCGGTACTATCTATGGCGGTATGCAGGAAGCCGAAGTTGAAACCGAAGACCATATCGCCAAACTTGACACCGACGGCATAGAGTTTGGAGCCAGCATTGAGTTTGGTCGCACCATTCCGCTTGCCAAAGACTTGATGTTAGACCCGAGTGTCGGCTTGTACTATACTCAAGTTAACTTTGACGACACCAAAGACAATGTCGGTAAACATTATGAATGGGACGATATCAAACATTTGGAAGCCGAACTCGGCGCCAAACTTGAAAAGCAGTTTGACAATGCCAAAGTATATGTCAAACCGAGTGTAATCCAAACCTTGACTGATGATGACAGCGTAATCATTACCGGCTTACCGATGCCTTATCAGCTTATACCTGGGCTAACTACACCTTTGGCTCAAGCTATGATGCTTATGCCTTGGGTGCCGGCTTAAACTACGCTTGGTAATTATTTTCCTATTCCGGAAAATCCCATAAAAGCCAATGACAACAAGGCCGCCGTAATCAGCACAATCGGTGTGCCTTTTACGGCTTTGGGCAACGCATAGGCGGTTGAATCAATTCTTTCCCTAAGACCGGCAAATAAGATAATTGCCAATGTAAAACCGATGGCATTTGCCAAGCTGAAGCATACGGCATAAATCAGGCTGAATTGTTTTTGGATAGACAGCAGAGCAACGCCCAAAACGGCACAGTTAGTTGTAATCAGCGGCAAATAAATTCCCAAAGCCTGATATAATGCAGGTGTCGTTTTTTTGAGTATAATCTCCACCATTTGTACCAAAGAAGCAATTACCAAAATAAATACAACCGTGCTCATAAACTCCAAGCCGTTCGGAGCCAAAAGTTTATAATATACCAACCATGTTGCAATGCTTGAGATTGTCATAACAAACATTACAGCGGCGCCCATTCCGGCTGCGGTAGAGATTTTTTTTGAAACACCGAGAAACGGGCAAATTCCCAAAAATTGCGACAATACAATATTATTAACCAGAATTGCCGAAATAAAAATCATTGTCAGACTCATTTGCTCGCTCCACTGATTTTGTTATATCCCATAATTAATGCGGCCAAAGCCAAAAATGCTCCCGGCGGCATAATAAACAGCAAAATCGGATATCCTCCTTCGCCGATAAAACTCCAACCCATAATCGATCCTGCGCCCAAAATCTCACGAACTGCACCCAACAAAGATAATGCCAAAGTAAAACCTATTCCCATTCCGACAGCATCTAAAAAGGACTGAAAAATGTTGTTTTTTGAGGCAAAAGCTTCAGCTCTGCCCAAAATAATGCAGTTAACGACAATCAGCGGAATATAAATTCCCAGTTTGGCGTGTAAATCGGGCAAATATGCTTCCATCAACAAATTTATAATTGTTACAAAAGAGGCAATCATTACAATATAACATGGAATACGTACTTGTGCCGGAATAACGTTTTTTACTAATGAAATAAACATATTTGACATAATCAGCACAAACATGGTTGCCAGTCCCATGCCCAGCCCGTTGCTCATTGAGGTAGTAACACCGAGAGTAGGGCACATACCCAACATCATAACGAATACCGGGTTTTCCTTAAACATACCTCTGGTCAGATTTTCCAAGCTCTTACTTTTCATTGTGAGTAGCTCCCGCAAATTTATTATATGCTTCAACCGCATTTTTGACTGCGCCGACAACTGCTCGTGAGCTTATTGTGGCACCGGTAACCGCATCAATTTCTCCACCGTCTTTTTTGAGGTCAAAGTTGTCTGTATAAGCATTTTTGCCGACAAACTGATTACTGAACTGCGGTTCTGTAACCTTGGTTCCCAATCCCGGAGTTTCGCTTTGTTCAACTATTTTATAACCGGTAATTGTTCCATCCATCAAAATTCCGATAATTAACTCAATTTTTCCGCCAAATCCTTCATCGCTTGAAGACTTGATAGCAACTGAAGTTATTGTCCCTTTTTCTCTTGCCGGATAAAGTTCAACGTTACTTCCCGAAATAGAGGTTCTTTCTTCAAACGGGTTATTGTCAAATACGCCGACGATTTCTTTTATGGCACTCAAAATATTACCGTTTTTAGCATCATCTATCGGTGCTTTTGTAATTTTATATACATAGCCGATTGCCGCTGCCGAACAAATTGCGACAATTGTCAAAACTGTTACCATATTAAAAAGAGTTGATTTAATTGGTTTCATCTTATTTTCTCCCTGTTCCGAAAATCCGCGGATGGCACATTTTATCAATCAATGGTACAAATGCATTCATAATTAAAATTGCAAAAGAAACACCTTCCGGATAAGAACCGTATTGTCTGATAACAAAGGTTAGTACTCCGCATCCGATTGCAAAGATTATTTTTCCGCCTACACTCATCGGGGATGTTGTATAATCGGTTGCCATAAAAAATGCCCCCAACAACAACCCTCCGGACAGCAATTGAGTTAACGGTTCGCAAGTTGCTTTTCCGGTCAAAAACCAAAATACGATATTAAGCAACATAAACGTTCCGATATAAAATGTCGGAATATGCCAACTGATTACTCTGCGATACAACATCCAGAACAGTCCGAGCAACAGAGCAATGGCAGATATTTCTCCCATAGATCCGCCGATGTTCCCCCAAAACATATCACTGTAGCTCGGCAACTTATCGGCCAACTCAAAAAATGAAGTCCCTTTATCGGCATGTTTTAGAATGCCTAAAGTCGTTGCCGAAGTGGTTACATCAACATTTAAAAAATCTTTCCAATTCGGGTTAACCCAAGTTGTCATTTGCACCGGAAACGACACAAACAGGAACACTCTGCCTGCTAATGCCGGATTAAACAGGTTTTTGCCGATACCACCGAAAGCAACTTTTGTAACAATGATAGCTACAAAACAACCGATCAGAACCATCCAAATCGGCATATTGCAGGGGAGGTTATACGCCAACAAAATACCGGTTACAACGGCAGATAGGTCAGATGTAGAAGGGCGGGTTTTCAGCCAATAACGGCATGCTGCATATTCAAAAAACACACAGCCGGCCACTGCAGTTGCAATGGTTATCAATGCATTCAGACCAAACAGTACTATTGCTACTATTCCTGCCGGAGCCAATGCAATAATAACATCACGCATAATTGTCCGTGTATCTGTCGGTGAATAAATGTGAGGTGCAGTTGAAACTTTTAACATGGTTATTTCTTCTTTCTGATTTCATATTTGGCAAGTTTGCAATAGTCGAGCAACGGGATACGTGCTGGACAAGAATACGAACAACATCCGCACTCTATACAATCCAATACATGTATTCTCTTAGCTTCCTGATATTGCCCGTTGCGTACAAAATTGGTAATTGCAAAAGGCTCCAAACCTTGAGGACAAACCTCTACACAAGTTCCACATCTTATGCATGGACTAACCTCAGGGGTTACGACGGTTTCTGCCTTCAACAACAAAATACCCGATGTAATTTTTGTAACCGGAGCATCAATATTAATTCCGGCCGTGCCCATCATCGGTCCGCCGAAAATAATTTTGCCGGTTTCACCGTCTTTTTCGACCTTGTCAATCAGGTACGACGCCGGTGTTCCCACTCTTACCCTAAAGTTTTGCGGGTGTTTAACGCCGTCTCCGCTTACGGTTACAATACGCTCAAACAAAGGCTTATGTTTTTGCACGGCTTCATAAATTGCAAATGCCGTTCCTACATTTTGAACCACACAGTGAACATCAATCGGCAGGCACCCTGGAGGGACTTCTCTTCCGGTTACAGCCGCAATAAGTTGCTTTTCCGCACCTTGCGGATATTTTGTTGCACAAACCTGAACATTAACACCGACATACTCCCGTGTAACTTTTTGCAAAGCCTCAATTGCTGCCGGCTTATTTTCATCAATGGCAATAATTGCCTTTTGAATACCCAAAGCTTTATTCAAAATTCTGGCACCGATAACGATTTGTTCGGCATATTCTTGCATCAGACGGTCATCGGCAGTCAGATAAGGCTCGCATTCAATTCCGTTCAGAATAACACAATCGGCGGTTTTTCCTTCCGGAATATCTACCTTAATCGGTGTCGGAAAACCGGCACCGCCCATGCCGACAATACCCGATTCTCTTAATGTTTTTACGATTTCATCGGGTGATGCTTCAATATCTCGTACAATGTCAGGGGTGCGGTCAATTCCTTCTTCCCATTCATCACCTTCAACTTTAATGGTGATCATTTTTTCAAAATAACCGCTACTTACTTCCTGATCTTCAATTTTCAGCACTTCTCCCGAAACCGAAGAATGCACATCGGCAGAAACAATACCATCTAAATCAGCCAGCAGAGTTCCTACTTTTACTTTATCTCCTTTTTGCACCAAAACTTTTGCCGGTGCACCGATATGCTGTCTTACAGGAATAACGACAGTTTCCGGCAAACCGGCATCGCTGATTGCAACATCTGACGAAATTTTATATTTATTGGGGTGAATTCCGCCAATTTTGAATGACTTAATTTTGTTCATTTTTCTTTCCTGTAAAGATAATTGCGCCGGTCGGGCAGTTGGCAGCCAGTTGTTCTCCGAATTCCTCGGCAGATACGCTGGCAGGAATATGTGAAAGATTATTTTCAACTTTAACATCCGGGCAAATTTTGCTGCATTTCATACAACCAATACAAGCGGCTTTGCAGTTTTTGCGTGCCTGAGCGCCTTTTTGCGTATTGTTACAAGCCACATAAACCCTTACGCCGTCTTTTCCCATCGGCCTGATTTCAAACAGTCCTCTCGGGCAGATTCTTACACAAGCTCCGCAAGACGTACATTTTTCCGGATTAACTTGCGGCAAGCCTGTAACTTTATTAATCTCCAGTGCGCCGAACGGGCAATTACGAACACAGTCGCCCATTCTCAAACATCCGTTGGGGCAACCGGTATTTCCGACAAAAACTCTGGAAGCAAGCCTGCAACTCTTAAGCCCTACATATTGTACCTTGTCAGGCGCATTCTGACAGGTTCCGTTGCAGTGCAAAACGGCACATGTGCGTTCTTTTTCCTGCGCAGTATAGCCCAAACGTTCGGCAACTTTTGACATAACCTTTTGCCCGCCGACCGGACAATATAAATTGGCAAAATCGTCGGCAGAAGCTGTAGCGCAACGGGCGGCAAAATTTTGACAACCTGCGCTACCGCAGGCTCCGCAATTGGCCTGTGGCAACATTGCGGCAATTTCATCAACCAGCGGGTTAGTTTCAACTTTAAATTTTTTGGCTGTAAAATACAGCACTACTGCGGCAACAATAGCAATTGCCGACAATATTACGACATTATATACAATCAAACTCGTCATCATCATTAATCTACATGTTACTGATGGCCGTAAAATAGCACATTTTTTAAGTAATAAAAGAGATTTTTTATACTTATCTTATCTTTATTTGGAATGATTTATTAAAATATTTTCTCAAGCCCAACATCGTGGGATAATAAACTACCAACGAGCTTAATGAAAGCACTGCACAGAGCGTTTCGTCAGCAGTTAAAACATATGCAACCGTCATGGTTGCCAGTACAATTACTAAGGGCAGAATATATCCCCAAAAAGCGGCATAAAAAGCCTGTGCTCCGCTGATAACAACTTCAACTTTTTGTCCTACGACATATTTTGTACCATCATCAATTGCCACTGAAATTTCATGTTGCTCCTTGGCTTGGCCGCAGGCATCTTTCAAAGCACATTTTCCGCAGGCCTCACTTCTTTCAAAACTTGCGGTTATGGCATCTTTTGAGACAGATGTAACGATTGCTGTATGGACAATTTCGCTCATTTTATACCCAATTTTTGTGCCGCATCGGATATAATCGGAACAATGTTTTTGTTTTCGTCTTTTACAAACATTACGGTTGCCAAATTATTTTGAGCAATAAAGCCTTTGGCTTTTTCTTCACCCATGGCCATAATTGCAGTGGCCAATCCGTCGGCCATCATACAGTTTTTATGGAAAACCGTTACCGATACCAAATTGTGCTCTACCGGATACCCAGTCTGCGGGTTAATAGTGTGAGAATACTGTTTGTCATCAATAAAAAAGAAATTTCGGTAGTCCCCGGATGTTGCAACGGCATAATCTTTTAAGGTAACAACAAAAGAATTTTCGTTTCCCTCGTTTGTCGGAGTAGCAATTCCGATATTCCACCCGTTGACAGCATCTGATTTTACACCTGAAGCTACAACTTCTCCACCGACTTCTACCACATAATTATTATAACCTGACTTTTTCAACAGTGCTGACAATCTATCAACCCCGTATCCTTTGGCAATTGCGGACAGGTTAAGTGTGGTCTCATCATATTTTTTACGCAAACGTTTAAAATTATTGCTGAACTGGATTTTATTAAATCCGGTTGTCTTCAAAATTTCTTTAATCTCCTCTTCACTAGGCAGTTTTTGGATTGCGCCTTTGGTGCCGAACCCCCACAAATCAATCAGCCTTGCAGTAGTCGGATCAAATGCGCCGTTACTCATTGTATATATTTCATAAGCATTTTTTAACAGCAGGCTCATTTCCGGTGATAGGTCAATCCATTTTCCTGCCGGCTGACGGTTTATTTCTGAAATTTCGGAACTCATCTCAAATACTGACATTTCGGCATTAACTTTTGCCAGTTCTTCTTTGACTTCGCGTTGCAACAAACGGTTTTCATGTCCGGCTTTGACTTTAATGTTATAAAAAGTGCCGAAAACCTGACCGCTTACCACCTGAAATTCATTTTTTTGAGCAGCGCAATACCACACCGTTACGGCACAAACTGAAAACAAAATCAAATATTTTAAAATACGCATCACTTTTATATTCCGAAATTAGTAATTATTTTAACTTTAAATGCTATCTGTTGTAACAATAATAGTATCCATTTTTTCTGAAAGGCAAGTCATTATGAAAGAATATTTTAAGATTCTCAAGCAAAAAGTAAAAAAAACATCTGCACAGGTGAAAAAAAGTAAAATTATGAACTCGTCAGTCAAAAAAATAAAATCGCTTAAGAACAGCAAAGTTACCGAATATTCCAAAAAAGGGCTGACCGACACAATGTCTTTCGGGCGTAAAATTTACGCCAAAACCTGTAATTGGTTCAATGTCTACGGTACCAAACTCGGCAAAATCGGCATAAAAGCGCATTGGATAAGCTGGATTGGTTTTGGCATAGGTGTTTTTGCCGTCAATTTTTTAGCCTTGGAAATGTATGGCTGGGCACTCATTGCCATTTTGTTAAACCGCATTTGCGACGGTCTTGACGGTGCCATTGCCCGCTCAACCCAAATTACTAATTTCGGCGTTTTTCTTGATGCCTCGCTTGACTACATTTTTTACGGAGGCGTCATCTGGGGTTTTGCCTTGGCTAACAGCTATAATGCATCATCAGCCTGCTTTTTAATGTTCGGCTTTACCGCTGCCGCCTGCGCCATGCTCTCATACTCGGTAATTGCTTATAAAATGAACTCGCAACAATCGCTCAACCTTGATAATTCTCCTTTTTATCTCGGTGGCGTTGCCCAAGGCTCGGAAACACTTGTTGTCTTGATTTTGCTTTGCCTTTTCCCCAAAGCATTTGTTCCTTTGGCGGTAATTTTTGGTATTTTATCATTAATCAAGGCCTTCAGTGTTATCGTTGCCGCTTATTACAACTTTGTAATTATGGCTAAAAAATAACATGTTAAAAAGAATTGCTCTTACATTGCTGTTTTGTCTCATATCCGCTCATTCTTGGGGCGGATACGAGCTTGCTACCTCACACGGAAGAGCGATTCTCTCGGTTACGGAAAATGAGCGCGAGTATAATGTAAACTTAAACATAATTCCGAATAAAAATTGGTATATCTATTCACACCAAAGCGGAGAATTCGGATTGCCGGCCCAAATTGAGTGGAACCTGAAAGACAATATTTTGGAAACAGAAGATTGGAGTGAAGGCGAAGACATAATTTATCAGGGCTTTAGTGTTAACGTATATCGCTCGCCCGCCTCATACACCGCAAAAATATATAAGAACAGCGCCGATCTTCCGTCTTTTGATTTGTCCTGGATGGCCTGCAACGACGAATGTATTCCCGAAAAAATACATTTTGACTTTGAATCCGAAAGTTTTGCCCCCCTAGAAGAATATACACCTGCACCTGCCACCGACATACAACCTGAAATGTCATTTGTTGCCGCACTTATGTTTGCCTTTTTAGGCGGAATAATTCTCAACCTTATGCCTTGCGTTTTTCCGGTATTGTTTATCAAAATCATCGGCGTTGTGCAGGACAAAACCCGCCGTCGACGCATTGTTGATGCCCTTAGTTATCTGGCCGGTGTTTTAACTTGCTTTTTGATTATTGCCGGAATTTTGCAGTTCTTAAAACAGCAGGGAACAGCCATCGGCTGGGGCTTTCAACTCCAATCTCCGTGGTTTGTGGCTGTTATGGCTGCCGTATTTTTTATCTTGTTTCTGTCTTTTTTAGATGTCATAAACTTCAATATTCCGTTACATTACAGCTTTTCCGGACCTTTCTTGACCGGCTTGGTTGCGGTACTGGTGGCCAGTCCTTGCACGGCACCATTCATGGGGGCTGCAGTCGGTTGGATATTGACGGCAAATGTATCACCAATCGTCTTTTATACTGTTTTTGCGGCACTGGGTTTAGGCTATGCCTTACCGTTTTTCTGTGCCGAATTTTTTCCGCGCGTAATGCAAAAAATCCTGCCTCGCCCCGGTCGATGGATGCTGTGGCTGAAACGTGCTTTTGCAATCCCAATGCTACTCACCTGTTCATGGCTTTTGTGGGTCTTATGGGGCAATGTTACGGCTCATAACGGACTTTGGCAGCCGTATGACCGCAAAAAAATTGAAACTATGTCTGCAAATGGTGAAAAATTGTTTATCGATTTTACTGCCAAGTGGTGCATAACCTGTATTGTTAACGAAAAAACAGTCCTTAACACTGACAAATTTATGCAACTTGCTAAAGAAAAACACATACATCTGTTCAAAGCTGATTGGACTAACCGTAGCTCTGAAATTACATCGGCTCTTGCTCAATACAACCGTGGCAGCGTTCCGCTGTATGTATATTACGACGGCACCGGCAAATATGAGTTTTTGCCGCAGATACTTACGTTGAAAAATGTGCGCAGGACAATAAAATAGCTATTTGTCGATAATTCCGCCGCCCAAAACGACATTATCATCATAGAACACAACCGACTGCCCCGGAGCAATGGCTTTTTGCAAATTTTCAAATTCTACCAAAACTTTATCATTTTCAATTTTGCTGATTGTTGCCGGTGTTGGCACTTGAGACGAGCGAATTCTTGCCAAGACTTTAAGCGGACTCTCAATTCCTTCAATTGCCAGCCATGACAAGTTGGAGCAGGTTAGGGAGCTTTTTAGCGTCTCGTCATCAAATCCCAGAATAACCTCATTTTTATCTTTATTAATTCCGATTACATACAAAGGTTTTTCGGCAGAAACTCCCATACCTCGTCTTTGTCCGATTGTATAGTGCCAAAATCCCTGATGTTTGCCCAAAATTTTGCCGTTCTTGTCCACAAAATTGCCTTCTTGCGGCTCATTTTGCAAAATATCATTAATATCGCCTGAATAAAAATCCTGACTATCGGCTTTATCGGCTACTTCAAGTCCGGCCAGTTTGGCAAAATTTCTCACTTCTGCCTTTGTGTATTGTCCTAACGGCAACAAAATTCTTGCCAACTGTTCTTGTTTTAGCCGATAGAGAAAATACGACTGATCTTTTTTAGGATCAACTCCGCGCAAAATTCGATAACGTTTTGATATTTCATCAAAATCGAGCTGTGCATAGTGCCCGGTGGCAAATTTATCAAATTCAATTCCGTTCGCACGTGCGGTATTGGGCAGAGCATCAAATTTTATTGTCGCATTACACCAAACACACGGGTTAGGGGTGCGCCCGCTCATGTATTCGGTCTTAAAATTATGTAATACGGTCTTTTTATATTCTTCCGAGCAATCAAAAACATAATAAGGAATATCCAACTGTTTGCAAATTTTGCGTGCAGTTTCAATGTCTTGTTCCTCGTGCGGACTAAAACATGAGTCGGCACTTCCGTCTCCGCGAAAGTTGGTATTCTTGTCCCAAATCGACATTGTTGCACCGATAACCTCATGTCCGGCTTGTTTCAACAAATAAGCCGTTGCCGAAGAGTCAACACCGCCGCTCAAACCGACCAATATTTTCATTTTAAGTCCTCAAAAAGTTATTTATTTGCGGATTATGGCGTTAAATTTGTCAATAATCAAGAAAATTTTAATTTTTTTGGTTGTATAACTATATAAAATATGGTACTCTGAATTTAGACAAAAAATGACAATAAAGCAGGTGCAACATGAGTGAAAATATATATTCAAGAAATGGAGACGGATACAGACGCCCATACTATGACAAAAGTGGATATGGCTCAAGACCAGGAGGTGAAACACGTTTTGAAACCGCCAGACAACGCCGTGAAAGGGAAGAAGCTGAATTTTTGCGCCGCAATGAAGAAGCAAAATCCAAACCGATGAACGCCGAAAAGGCAAGCGGTTCTCAGACCGTTCCTGTTGATCTTGATAAGAGAATGAGCATACTTGAACGAAAAGCTCATACCAGAATGACTGAGGTATATCGTGCCGCAAGCGAATATCTTGAAAAAAAGGACCCGCTTTATCTTAAAAAACTGAAAGTGGTATGCGAGCAATTTGAAAGAGATCTTCAAAACTCATATGCTGCTCCTGCTAAAAATTATATCATGTCCAATACTCATAAAATATTCGGCCCAAACTCCGAAACTGAGGTAAAAAAACTGGCAGAGAAAATGCTCGATGCCCGTAGCGGACTTGAGGCCAAAAACATACTTAAAATCAGTCAAGGCAACGTTCCGGAACAAACAGTTGCCCAATATATGAAAGATAAATCCCCTGAAGAACAATGGCACAGCGTAAAATCTGTGCTCTCGGCATTCAAAAAATCTCCTACTGCTGAACATCAGGAAGCATTTAATTCCCTACTGGCTCAATACGGCTATAGTATTGTTAAAATTGAAAATCGGGAAACACCGGTAGAAGCCCGCCAGGTCGTTCGTGCCGCTTTTGACGGAAGTTTAAAAATTCCGACAGAAGAAGACACTCAAAAAGGTGTCGGATACTCTAAAGGTTATCAAGATTTTTTGAACGGCAAAATTCAAAGCGGTTCTCCGAGCAAATACAATTTTGACACCAAATTGTTCCGAGCTCTTGAGATGAGCGATAACACCGAAAAACTCAGCGTTCATATAAAAGACGCAATTCGCAGACAGCGTTTACCCCAAGAGGTGGTTGACAATTTATCGCTTTCTGATGCCGCTCATATGCTCTACGAAGCAAGGTATCATCGCACACCTCAACCCGAAGAAAACATCCCGTTTCAGGCGATTGAGCCTAACTGTGATGAAGGCTTAAAAATCAAATTTTGGAAAGATTTTGCTCAAAATGCCAACAAAACCAAAATGTTGCAGGAAACTCTTGCCCAAAAAGGCGTAAGCAAGGAATATATCAGCTTTTTGATGGAATCTATTCGAGAAAACGGAACTCCTAACCCGACTATTCCCGAAGACATGCATTTTGACGGTCCAATTCCGAGCATTTCGCTCCACCACAAATTTTATATTCAGGATGCAGCTTTTCATAAGGATATGATGAAAGTTGACGATCCCAAAAACTATGAAGTTGTCATCGATTATCCCAGACAAAAAACTCACGAAGAGCTCAAACACGGCGCCGACTGCATTAGTGAAGACAAACAATTTGCCTATCGTTTGGTTTATGCCGATGACGGTGCCGGCAGAGATGCTTTTATCAGCGACGGGCTCAAAACCATTACTACTGCTACAAAAGATGGCAACCGCATGACATACAATCGTTTATCTCAAAAAGGAGAGCGTGAATAACCATGAAAGATGTTGTAGAAGCTTTGCGTAAAAGCAAAAAAGTGTTTCTCGGTTCTAAAGCCGATGTTCACCACAATATTGATGCCCGTAAATATTTGGCCGAGGAGGGCATGGCAGTATTTCCCGACGAGTTCTTCTCGCTAGTAAAATACATAAACGGTATGCGTGATGATACCGCCAAAATATACGGCATTTTGCCTGAGGGGAGTGATCTCGGACTTGAGGATGCAGTTCGGGAAAATGAGCGCCTTGACCGAGCTGACAAAAGTAGTGTCTCGGTTTTAGGCAGTACGATTTTTGACTACTTGGTATATGACGGAACTTCCCATCAATATCAGTTGCGAGATAGAGAAACTGATGCAATTTCAGAGACATTTTCATCATTGCCTCAGGCATTGCATCGTATTTTTAAAATTTAGACAATATTTTTGTCAAAAAGTATTGACACCTTGGCGAAATGTGGTATACTGCATTTCGCTTTTTTATGTTTTTGGATATTATTTACCCTCTAAAAATTTAGTCGTATGATACTCAATGGAATGATCATCAACATTGTTAAGGGAGATGTTGCTGCTTTCAAGGCTGATGCCTATGTTGTACCGCAGTATTGCAACAAACTTAGCCTTACCGGCGTTTCTGCCCGCATGGTTAACACCGATTGCTACGCTGCCGTCAACACCTATGAAGAGGCTGTTGCACGCTATGCCAATCCATTTGGTTATGCAATGCCGGTCAAAACCGAAGGCAGCAAGGTTGGACTTCTGATCCATTCTGTCGTTTTGGGCATGCCCAAAAAGTCGGAAGCTGATAAGAAGAAAATTTTCAACAAAGTCCAGCTTGCTACTTATGCGGCAGTGGTTTGTGCTGAAAAGCACGGCGTCAAAAATTTGGTTATGCCCGCGCTCTGCACAGGAGATACCGGCAACATGACCTATTTCGATTCTGCTCGTGCCATGCTGTCGGCTCTGTCAGTTTGTCCCACTCCTAAGAATGTCAAGACAGTTACCATTGCAATTCTGCATTCCGACAGAGCTTACAACCTGTTTGTGGCCGGTTCCAAAAACTGGTTACACGACCGTCCTTACTACATCAACAAGGACTACATGTCGATGATGGACTACCAGAAAGTGATGGGCAAAGAGTAAAAGACTATTAGGCAAAGAGAGCTACGGTTGATTCCGTAGCTCTCTTGCTTTTTAAAAACAATCTGTTATTTTTAGGGCAGGAGATAATCATGAAATTTTTGCTTTTGTCATGTTGTGCGCCGTGTTCCTGCGCTGTTATTGAAAAACTTGCCTCCGAGCAGGCAGATTTTGTCGTGGTGTTTTATAACCCCAATATTCGTCCTCAAGCGGAGTATATCAAACGGCGTGATGAAAACGAGCGTGTGTGTCGGCACTATGGCATAAATTTTATTGAGTTGGAGTACGATAACGAACGTTGGTGTACACTGACCAAGGGGCTCGAAAACGAGCCTGAGCGCGGACGGCGTTGCGATATATGTTTTGAAATGCGCCTTAAACGTGTAATGGAATATGCCAAATTGAGCGGCTATGAGGCCGTTGCCTCTGTCCTTGGAGCTTCTCGCTGGAAAGACCTCAATCAGGTCAACCGTGCCGCCCAAAGAGCATCTGAACAGACCGGAATTCCGTATATTGAAATTGAGGCTCGTAAAAACGGCATGCAAGACCGCCGACTTAACCTTATCAAAGAGCTCAAACTCTATAACCAGCGTTATTGCGGCTGCCACCCCGTAAAAGAATAAATTTTTTTCTTGCACATTTCTGTCAAAAAGTGTATACATTCCTCACAAAAATATATTATGATCAAATTATGAGGAAGAATTTCTACGTATTCCGTCATGGTCAAACCGACATGAACGCGAATAACATTTGGCAGGGTGCTCAGATCAATGTCACCTTGAATGAAACGGGCAAACAACAGGCTCTTGAACTTGGCAAAAAATTATTGCCGTTAGGCATAGAGGTTATATATACGTCTAACCTTCGTCGTGCAATCCAGACGACTATGCTTGCCAATCAAAGTCTTGATGTTGCCACTTTTATTCATAGTGATTTGCGCGAATGCAATTTTGGCGAAGCCGAAGGTTATACCTTTGACGAGCTCAATAATATGTATCCGCAGACTGTGCATGATGTTTTGTATCCAACTCCCGAGACTTGGCATACAAAATTCCCCGGTGCCGACAGCGAGAGCAAAAAAGAAGTCTTCGAGCGTGTAAGCTCGGCGATATTAGATATTGCTCACAAAGACAAAAGTACCAACATCGGCATTTCTACCCATGGAGGTGTCATGTCTTCACTGCTTGCCGGCCTCAAAGCCTATGGAACTCCAATTCCAAACTGTTGTGTTGCCCACATCATTTATGATGACGCAACCGATAGTCTATCATTTGTAAAAATGCTCTAATCATAAAGGGTGTATGTTGCCGAACATACACCTTTTTGTTTTTTATGATATAAATTGACATTAATATGGTCTGTATGTAATAATAAAATATATACATACGGAGCCTGAAATATTATGCTGAAACTTGGTTCGTACATAGGTGTTATTGGGCACTCACAGTCAAAATCTGTGAGTAGTGTTTTGCATAGATGTACGCAACAATTCGGTCGTTCCATGATTGAAATGCTCAGCGTTTTGGGCATAATCGGAGTTTTGTCGGTTGCCGGCATTGCCGGTTATACCCAAGCTATGCACCAATGGCGGCTGAACAAACAGGCTGACCAATTTTTTCAAATTCTTCAAGGTGCTTGGCAATATATGTACCAAATATATCCGACCACCAACGGCCATACCAAAGTAACCAAGCTGTTCTATGCCGCCGGCGTAATTCCTCGTGATATGAAAAAAACTAATAATGAAGACTTTTTTTATGATGCTTTCAATAATCAGTCGTACATATACTGCCAAATTGACGGTGGCAATTTTTGCGGCATGCCGATAAGCATTAAAAACGCTGCGGCTTCACAATGCCGAAATATTTTGAATATGGCAAGAGCCTTTCACCCCTTTTTATGGATGATCGAAGTCAACGATACCTCCGGCGGCGGAAGCTACTCCGGCCACACGTTCGGCGACGGTTGGTGTACAGATGCTCGTCGTCAGGCCGGCACGTGTTTGGAAAACTTAACCATTACCCGCATGAACAGCATTTGTCGCACTTGCGACCGCAACCCCGGCAAAACCTGTAACGTGTATATTTTGTGGAAAAAGACCAAATAAAAAACCTCCCTTTCGGGGAGGTTTCTTTATGGCTCCGGCTGTCGGATGGCGTCGCACGGCACTTTATTGCCGGCTCCTCCACTGCGCTCATTCGCAAATGCTCACCGGCGCGCTTCCGCTCGCCTTTCGCTTGTAGTCAAACCAACTTCTCGTTGGTTCAAATCCGAACCGAAATCTGATAAAACAAAAAGCACCTCCACAAGGGAGATGCTTTTCGTTTTATGGCTCCGGCTGTCGGATTCGAACCAACGACCAATCGGTTAACAGCCGATTGCTCTACCGCTGAGCTAAGCCGGAATAAAAATTATTGGAGGCCGGTACCGGAATCGAACCGATATAGAAGGATTTGCAGTCCTCTGCATAACCACTCTGCCAACCGGCCTTACCGTCTCGAGCGCTTCAGCGAGTACTATATATACAACCTTTTTTTATCTCGTCAATAACTTTTTTTGCATAAAATATAAAAATGTGTTTTTTTTGCACAGTTTTGATTTATCATCAACGGCATACAATTATCGAAAGGTGTATAAAATGAAGATATCAATAGCATCTGACCATGGTGGTTTTGAACTGAAAGAACAAATAAAAAAACACTTTTTATCGCAAGGGATAACTTTACAAGACCTCGGAACACACTCTGCTGATTCTTGTGATTATCCGGATATTGCCCACAAAATGGTTCCGGCCATATTGAATAAAAATGCCGATTTAGGGATTCTAATCTGTGGCACCGGCATTGGTATATCGATTGCCGCCAACCGCTTCAAAGGCATAAGAGCCGCCATTTTGTACGATGACTTTACTGCCGAGATGGCCAAAAAACACAACAACGCCAACATTATGGTCTTTGGCGGACGTACCATGAAGTTTGAGGACGTTATCCGCCGCATTAATATCTTTTTGAACACGGAATTTGAGGGCGGACGACACAATACCCGCCTTGCCAAAATAGAGGAGGGCATATAGTTATGGATTTTGAACACACATTGGCAACCGAAGATGGCGAGATTTTCAGCGCTATTAACGAGGAGCTCAACCGCCAGCAAAACCAAATTGAGCTGATTGCCTCCGAAAACATCGTTTCTCGTGCCGTGCTTGAGGCTCAGGGATCAATTTTGACCAACAAATATGCCGAAGGTTATCCGGCACGCCGTTACTATGGCGGCTGTGAGTTCGTCGATAAGGTCGAAAATTTAGCCATAGAGAGGGCAAAACAATTGTTCGGGTGTAAATATGCTAATGTTCAGCCACACTCCGGCTCACAGGCCAATATGGCGGTTTATGTCGCATTACTCCATGCCGGCGACACGATTCTCGGTATGTCATTAGACGCCGGCGGACACTTAACCCACGGAGCCAAAGTTTCCATCTCCGGCAAATGGCTAAACTCTGTCGCTTATGGTGTTCGCCAACAAGACGGACTGATTGACTACGATCAGGTTGAACAACTGGCCAACGAGCACCACCCAAAACTGATTATTGCTGGTGGCTCAGCCTATCCTCGTAAGATAGATTTTGCCCGCTTCCGCAAAATTGCCGACAGTATTGGTGCTTACCTTATGGTTGATATGGCTCATTTTGCCGGACTTGTGGCAGCCGGTCTTTTGCCTAACCCGCTGGACTATGCCGATGTTGTTACTACCACCACTCACAAAACCCTGCGTGGTCCTCGTGGCGGCATGATTTTGACCAACAACGAAGATATTGCTAAAAAAATCAACTCGGCAGTATTCCCCGGCATACAGGGCGGTCCGCTTGAACACGTCATCGCCGCAAAAGCCGTCTGCTTTAAGGAAGATTTGACACCTCAATTCAAACAATATGCCGCCAATGTTATAAATAACGCAAAAGTTCTCGGTGAAACCTTAAAAAAACGCGGTTTGGAACTTGTTTCCGGCGGAACAGACACCCATTTATTGTTGGTTGATTTGCGCCCCAAGGGGTTGACCGGCGATGTTGTTGCCAAAACATTGGAAAGCGCCAATATTACCTGCAATAAGAACGCCATTCCGTTTGACCCTCAACCTCCGAAGGTTACCTCCGGCATCAGGGTAGGTACACCGGCCGGCACTACTCGAGGCTTTGGTGCCAAAGAGTTCGAGCAAATCGGTAATTGGATTGGCGATATTGTTGATGCTATGTCAGAAGGCAACGCCGGCGAGACGGTTGCTAAGGTTAAACAACAGGTTATTGCTTTATGTTCTCAATTTCCGATTTATAAGGAATAAAAAGCACTTGACTATTGTGTTTATTTGCAATATTTTCAAGCAACGTTAAAAGCGTTTGATCCTTAGCTCAGTTGGTTAGCTCAACGAATAAAAAGCTGCCTGATGGCAGGTTTTTAGAGGCGAGGCGAAACGTAGTTAGGCTGATAACGAGAAAATCAGCCGTTACGAGTGAGCGACAGGAGCGGAGTTAATGAGGCAAAAGCCGAATTTTACGAAGCAACTCGGGACCCGCTCTTATTATTGTGGAGATAAAATTTGCACGATGTTGCAAGTAGACATATATTTTGGATCCTTAGCTCAGTTGGTTAGAGCGGGCCGCTCATAACGGTCTGGTCGCCTGTTCGAGTCAGGCAGGATCCACCATTAAAAAACCACCTCTTGAGGGTGGTTTTTTGTTTTTAGAACCAAAATATTTCATTTCCACCATTTTTGATGACTATATCTGCAAAATGCTCACAGAAAGTCAGGATATCTTGAGCAAAGAGCTGTGAACACATTGCCAAACATAGAAATGAAAATCTACCAAAACTGGAAACAAAAACTCCACAAATGATTGAATGAGAGATATAGCAGACATAAAAAGAGTTATTTAAACGATGCTTTTTTTGTGAAAATGTCGGCCGGAATTAAAGAAATTACTATTGAATCAAGGAAATGCTCTCTAGTTATGAAACAATTATAATAATTTAGTTGATTCTTTACCTTTTGATTTTATACTCTTTACTAAGAGAGATTTTGAAGAGATTGATAATGAAAAAGTTTAAACTTGGAGAATTGTTTTGTGGGCCTGGTGGGTTGGCATGGGGCGCCATGAATGCCGATGTTCCTGGCATGAAGATAGAGCATGCATGGGCAAATGATTATGATAAGGATACATGCGAGACCTATACTTATAACATATGTCCCAATGCTCCAAAGAGCGTATATTGCGAGGACGTCCATACACTTGATATTGGAAAATTAGGTGCAATAGATGCTCTAGCCTTTGGTTTTCCTTGTAATGACTTTTCTGTAGTTGGAGAACAACTAGGATTTAAGGGAAAGTTTGGGCCATTATATTCCTATGGAATTCAAGTACTAAAAAAATATCAACCCAAATGGTTTTTAGCTGAAAATGTTGGGGGCATTAAGTCAGCTAATGAAGGGTCTGCATTTAAGCGTATACAACAGGATATGATTGACGCCGGGTATAAAATTTATCCGAATTTATATCATTTTGAAGATTACGGAATCCCTCAAGCTAGGCATAGAATGATAATTGTAGGTATTAGAAATGACTTGCCCTACGAATTTAAAGTACCTTCTTCTAAATTATATAAAACCAAAACATGCAAGGAAGCTATTGAAAATCCGCCAATTTCGAAAGATGCACACAATAATGAACAGACAAAACAATCTCCTCAAGTAATTGAACGATTAAAATATATAAAACCTGGTCAAAATGCTTTTACAGCAAATCTTCCTTTGGAACTACAATTGAAAGTTAAAGGAGCAAAAATTAGTCAAATATATAAAAGGTTAGATCCGACACGACCTTCATACACTATAACTGGCTCTGGTGGTGGTGGAACACATGTATATCACTGGGCTGAAAATAGAGCTTTAACAAACAGAGAAAGAGCAAGATTGCAAACATTTCCTGATGATTTTATATTTCAGGGAAGTAAAGAGTCTGTTAGAAAGCAAATAGGTATGGCTGTTCCGGCTCAAGGAGCTAAAATCATATTTGAAGCAATATTAAAAACATTTGCAGGAATTCCTTACGAATCCATTGATGCAAGTATCAAGGAGTGATCTATCATGGCGATCTTAAATTATTGGTGGGTAACTCGTCCTAAAAGGAAGCTGAATAGTATTCCTGAAGTGCTAGCGGCTTTTTCTAATGTTGCTTTATCGGCACAGTGGACTGGCAGTAGATCGATTCATATTCAATTTGAGGATGAACTTGAAAGAAATGGTCTAAAAAGAGTTGGGGAACGGAGAGACCACTCTGGGTCAGGAGGAAGAACCTATCAAGCATGGTTATCAAGTCTTGGCTTAATATTTATTCAGGAATCAACGGGAATCCCATATCTAACTTTAGCAGGTGAGGCTATTATGGAAGGGAAATCCCCAGTTGCTGTTCTTAAGAATCAAGTATTAAAATACCAATTTCCATCACCATTTGGTATAAAAACAAAAGTGTCACCTAGGTTTCGCGTACATCCATTTATTTTTATATTAAGTCTTCTGATTGATGACAGAATTAGTTATTTGACAGAGGAAGAAATAGCTAAGGTTGTAATGACAGAAGGTTTTGATGATACGGATGTCTGCAAGGAAGATGTTATTAGGAAAATTATAGCTTTCAGAAATGATGGAGATAACTCATTACCTCGAGACTTTATTGATACTCATACTCCTTCAACAGGTGTTGTTAACTTAGATCATCCATATAGCCATTTGCTAGATACCGCCAACACGATGGTAAATTGGTTGGAATATATTCAATTGGTTTATAGAGAAGATGGTAAGATGATGTTGGTGCCAGAGAAATTGGATGAAATTAATTTTATATTGGAAAATCCTCCGTCTTTTATTATTCGCCCAGAAGATCATGAGTTTTTCCAAAGGAGATATGGGCTAGATCCTTGGCATCGCAAGGATACGCGAAACCTTTTAAATACAGGTACAGTATCTAGTAGAGCTATTGAAATACAAAGAATTCGCCAAGCATTTATTGCGTACTCAATACATAGACCTATATCTAAAATAGATAATGATATTATAGAGAATATAGCACAAAATACAGGAACGGATTCATCTTTAGTTGAAAATGTTCTTTACCGAGAATACCCACATGGGGCGATAGGAGGTTTTCTGTCTGGTTATTACGAAATGGCCTTTAAGGGACAAGACGAAGCAACTGATTTTGAAATTGCAACGACCAATATTTTTAAGGATATTTTTGGTTATAATGCTCGGCATCTTGGTCAAACTGGATCTAAATCAGCTCCTGATGTGTTGCTTATTTCTGATGAGAATGGATATCAAGCTATAATAGATAATAAAGCCTACAGCAAGTATTCTATTACAGGTGATCACCATAACAGAATGGTACATAATTATATTGAAAATATCTCTAATTACAGCGATTGTAGATATCCTATAGGATTTTTTACATATATTGCCGGTGGTTTTATTGATACAATAGACAGACAGATACAGGCTGAAGTAGCGGAATCTTCTGTTTCAGGATCTGGAATAACAGTAAGCAATATGATTAAGCTGATTGAGAGACATCAAGAAAGAAATTTCACACATGAAGAATTGAAAAATCTATTTAGTGTAAATCGTCAAATAAAATTAGCGGATTTAAGATGAATATTTTAACTTTCTTTTATTCTATATTTTAGGAGATATATATTGCAAACAGCTGTTGTTGATCTTTTTTGTGGTGTTGGAGGTTTGACTTGTGGATTACAAAAGTCGGGTCTTAAAGTTGTAGCCGGCTTAGATAATGATCAAACTTGTGAATTTGCTTATACATACAACAATAAAACGGAGTTTGTTTGTGCTGATATATCTGAATATCCTTCCGAAAAAATTGATCAACTTTTTGGAGGTGCACGTATTAAAATTTTAGTAGGATGTGCTCCTTGTCAAACATTTTCAAAGCAAACAAATAAATATAAAAATCGTATCTATGATAAAAAATGGACACTATTAAAATCTTTTGCTAAACACATTCAGAATGTACAACCAGATATTGTGTCAATGGAAAATGTTCCAGAATTAGTAAAATTTGATGTTTTTCTAGAGTTTTATACTTGCCTACAAAATCTAGGATATCATGTTGAATACAATATAGTAGATTGTAGTAAGTATGGGTTACCACAAAAAAGGAGAAGACTGGTTTTGCTAGCCTCACGCATAGGTGACATTCACTTACTTCCTCCAGATTGTTTAGGTACTAAGCGAACAGTACGTGATGCAATTGGTAATTTATCAAAATTAGAAAATGGAAAAATTGATCCTAAAGATCCTTTACATCGATGCGCTGGTTTAACAGATATTAATTTAAGAAGGATCCGTCAATCTAAACCAGGTGGTACGTGGAGAGATTGGGATGAAAATTTAATATTAAAATGTCACAAAAAAGAAACAGGAAAATCCTACAGCAGTGTATATGGTAGAATGAAGTGGGATGAACCTTCTCCAACGATGACAACGCAATTTTATTCTCTAGGAACTGGGCGTTTTGGACACCCAGAACAGGATAGAGCCCTATCATTAAGAGAAGGAGCCTTACTACAAACATTTCCTGAAGATTATCAATTTTTTCAAAATGTTGAGAATATGTCAATTGGTACTATAAGTCGTCATATAGGTAATGCAGTACCTGTTGATTTAGGCAAGATAATCGGGCTGTCAATCAAGCAACATCTAAAGGACTATGGTTATGGAGACGAACAATAAAATCTCGCAATTTTCTTTCAATATATCTTTAAGTGTTCTTAATCATCTAGGACGAAATTTATATAGAAGTTTCGCTACGGTTTTAGGTGAGGCAATTTCAAATTCTTGGGATGCAGATGCCAATAATGTTTATATTACAATCAATAAAAGCGAAAATTATTTCTCTATCCAAGATGATGGAATAGGAATGACATCCAAGGATTTTCAGGATAAATTTCTAAAGGTTGGATATTCAAAAAGAAAAGAAGGAAATAATCGCTCAGCCATCCTTAAAAGACCTTATATTGGTAGAAAAGGTATAGGTAAATTGGCGTTATTATCATGTGCTGATTTGATTTATGTCGTTTCCAAAACTAAAGCTTCTGATGCAATCGGAGGAATAATTGATAATGCAGAATTAGATGTTGCTATTAATGAGGATCATGATCTGTATGATTTGAAACCGATACCAAATGGGGAAATTGCTACTTTTTCTTTTCAAAAAGGACAGGGAACATACATTCGTTTCGAAAATATTAAACAAGGTATAACTAATAATATAGATTATTTACGAAAAATTATCGCGTTATATTTTCGTTTTTCAACTTTAGATGATAATTTTAATATTTTTGTAAATGGTAAACAAATCACAAACGACGATTTATCAGATTTATTAAGTAAAACACAATTTGTTTGGGATATAAACAATATTTCTAATGATGATTATTTGAAGAAAGCCAAGGAAACGGCTATATCAAAAGATAAAGGTCAAGTTTCTTCTCTTTCATTTAAGTTGGATAATGGTGATAATATTACAGGTTTTATTGTCTCAGTTGAAAAACCTGCAGATTTAAAAATAAAAGATGTTGATGAAACAGTAACTGTTGACTTGTTCGTAAACGGACGATTGCGTGAAAAGGATATATTGAAACATATTAGAACAAGGCGAGTTCCAGAAAGTTATCTATATGGACAGATTAATTATAATGCCTTAGATGACGAAGAGGATCGCTTTACAAGCAGTCGGGAAAGTATTAAAGCCGAAGATCCTAAATTTCAAGAGTTTTTGCAAAAATTTAAATCTCTTTTACACACTATAATGAATCAATGGGATGATTTTCGTGTTGAAAAAAGAGAAGATGGCGATCCTGATAACACATCAAAAATTTCCAAAAAAGAAAGAAGAGCTCGAGAGTTATATAACGAAACTTCAAAAGAGTATAAAGATAAAGATTCATCAATAAAAGATGAAGTTAGTTCTTGGTTGGAAGATTTAGAAAAAGAAGCCCAATTCAATTTTCCTTCATATTCAGAATGTTTTATTTCTGAAAACCTTATTAGGAAGTATATAGAATACAAAAAATATCCTTTATCTAAAGAGGCGCTTGAAAGTGTTGAAAAATATCGAAAAAGAGAAGAAAAGAGCAAAACTAAGGCAGGAATGAGTATTAATATTAGGAAAAATGATGACGATAAAAGCTATTTAGATATGGATAGTTTAGCAAACCTTGTGGACAAAGGGGATGAGCCCAATAGATTATCTAATAAAGGTAGAATATATAAACCAACAAGAGATGCTGTTATGCATACGTCATTAATATCAGATGAGGCTAAGCGTTCATTAACTACTGTTTTGGATGAGATAAAAGCAAGAATTCGCAATTTGTTAAAGTAGTATAATGATTAAAGTTTTATTTGTATGTTTAGGCAATATCTGCCGGTCGCCGATGGCGCAGTTTGTGTTTAAGCAAATGGTTGAGGAACGCGGTTTGTCTGACCAATTTGAAATTGATTCTGCCGCAACTGAAAGTTACAACGAGATGTGCCACGCCGGTATTCATCATGGCACGCGCGAGATGCTAAAATCCATGCATGTGCCGTTTGAGGAGCATTATTCCCGCCGCATTCGTCCGCGCGATTATGCTTATTATGACTATATTTTGGCGATGGACGATAGCAACATTGAGGACATTCAATCGCTCGTCGGTCCGGATACGGAAAACAAAATCCATCGCTTGCTTGATTTTACAAATAATCCGCGTAATATCCGCGACCCTTGGTACACCGGAAACTTTGACGAGAGCTATTGGGATATTTACGAGGGCTGTCAGGCGTTTTTGAATTCACTTGATTTATAAGCCCGGTACAAAGCGCTTGCTTATACCTTCCAGTTTCAAAAGTTTGATTTTTTTGTTCAGCCCTGCGGCATATCCGGTCAAATTTCCATTAGCACCGACAACTCGATGGCAGGGGATAATCAGCGATATAGGGTTATGCCCGACAGCTCCGCCGACCGCCCGTGCCGATATTCTTTTCATTCCACGTTGCATGGCAATCTTTTGAGCTATTTCGCCATAAGTCATGGTTTTTCCGAAAGGTATGGAAAGCATAATCTCCCACACAGTTTTTCTGAATGATGTTGTATTCATTTTTAACGGTGGCGTAAAATCAGGCGCAACACCGCTAAAGTAAATATCTAGCCATTTGTCGGCAAGTTCAAAAATCGGCAGAGATTTTTCCCGAGCATTTTTATCAACTGTATCCGCAAAATATCTTTGCCCGTCAAACCATAGCCCAATCAGAGCTTCTCCGTCACTTGCAATTGTTATTCCACCTAATGGTGATTGGTAGTGATGTACAAAATCCATATTTTACCTATACTCTTATTTTTATCAATAAAATTTCATCTTTGTTTATACCAAATCATCCCCCAGTCTTGACGATCCCTTTGCCGAATTTGGCTTCCAGTTCGTCAACCAAGTGAGAGAGTTTATCGTCGTGTGGTTTAACTTCCTCAAACAGCGATTGTTGCACTTCGCCATAGGTCAAATGTGTCAGAGTTACGCCGGTGGATCGATAAATTAAATTTGGCCTATAAAGCGATTTTAAGAGCTTCTGAGACGTCATGCGCACTTCTTGATCACCGTTGGTCGGATTGGGAAATTTTGCCTCAATAGCGAGATATTTGAAGTCTTTTGTGCGGAGCATAACTTCCACCCCTTGGCAAAAGCCGTTCCACCGACGCAATTTCTGACAAGCTTCGTGAACATGCCGATTTAATTCATGTTCCAGATATTCTAAACTCTGCGTGAAGTCCTCAAAACTGCGCGTTACCTGTATGCTCTGCGGAGCAGTAGGTTCACTATTAACCAACGATGTTGCAATCCCGATTAATTCGTTTTTGAGGTTCAGACCATTTATCCCGAAAGCTTTTCTGATCCAGGCGTTTTCTTTCTCCACGAAATCTTTAATCGTGAAAATCCCGCTGAACCCCATGTGCTCGCTGTTTTTGCGCCCGATACCGCTGACGTCCTCAATCGGCATGTCGCCGACAATATCCAAGATTTTATCAGGCGGAATAACAAATATCCCGTTGTTGCTCTTGGCCTTATCGCTCGCCAATTTTGCCAGCGTTTTAGAAGTTCCCAAGCCGATGGAAACGGGAATGCCGACTTTGTTCCACACCGTTTGGCGGATATTTTTGATAATGTCTGTATATGTTGAGTGGTAAACTTTGTTAAGCGAAGTCAAATCAACAAACGCCTCATCAACCGAAGTTACTTCAACATCTGGACTGAAAGTTTTAATCGTGTCCATCACTTCTTTAGAAATCTCGGTATAGCGGTGGTGGCGTGCCGGAATACAAATCGCGGTAGGAAAGTTCGGCTTAACCTGAAAATACGGCTGCCCCATTTTAATCCCGAGTGCTTTGGCTTCTTTGGAGCGAGAAACGATAATGCCCTTACTGCTTGCGCCGGTCATCACGCACACCGGTTTTCCTTGCAAATCGGGATTATCTTTCCGTTCGCAAGAAACGAAAAAGCAGTCACAATCAACCAATGCTATAACGTGCTGGCGCATTTTACCTCTTTAATGTTCTATTTCTGTTCTATTATTAACACAGAAATTATGAGAGTCAATAAGATCGCAATGATTTTACCATATTTCTCCGTGTAGTCCGATTTAACAGGACTTTGTGGAGCAAATATAACATTGAAAAAATTGCCGAGTTGATTTAAGCAATAAAATAACAACTTATGATTTTTGATATAATCACATTAACCTAACTTTTAACATTTTGTAATTATATACGAAATAGAAAATGGAGATTAAAATGATAAAGTTTATCAAATTTTACGCCTTGGAGATTTATACGGTTATATCAATGCTCTCTCTCGTTATTGCCGGGATCGCCGGCGATTTGTCTGTCATTCAAAAATTTGTGTTGGTTTATATATTCTTGTTTGTTTTACACGAATGGGAAGAAATGAAATATCCGGGCGGATTTGCCGATATGATAGCCAAAATGATTAAAGTAAATATAGATGAGAAGATGAAACGTCAAAGTCGTATTCCGACAAGCATTTTGCTTCTTACTTTTACTTTGACACCATTAGTTTTACCTCAATACCCGATAACGATTTTACCGCTTGCTTTCTTAGGTTTGTTTGAGGGAGTGGTGCATATTTTTGCAATTCGTTTATTCAGGTGTCCGAAATTTTATTCTCCGGGACTTGTAACTGCAGAAATTCAAGCAGTTGTTACAATTGTTTTATTTAGCTATTTAATCAAAAATCATATTTTATCAGGCATTGATTATTTAATTGGTGCATTGATTATGTGTGCGTGTTTTGTGTTGATGCAAAAAACAATAACCCAAATGGTTGGAATTAAATACAGCGATTTGCCAAAGATGCTCAAAAAACAATTGGCAAAGAAATAACGATTTTTAACAAAATAAATATAAACTTTATAGAATTACTTCAAATACACACATATATAGGAAAACACAATGGCAACACTACAAACAAAAGTTCTGGGTATAGACTTTGAAAATCCGTTTCTTTTAGCTTCAGCTCCTCCGACCGCCAAGATTGAGAGCATTGACAAAGCTTTTTCGTTAGGGTGGGGCGGTGCCGTATTCAAGACCATTACCCCCGATAATCTCGAAATGATTGAAGCCTCACAACGCTATGCAACGTGGAAGCAGGGCAATAAAGTCTGTGGTTTTGAAAATATAGAATTACTCAGTCATTTGACCGTGCAACAATGGCTTGACGGCATTAAATTTTTGCGCCAAAAACACCCGACCAAAGTGCAAATTGCCAGCATTATGGCACCTGTAGTCAAAGAAGAATGGCAGAATTTGGTTAAAACTTTTAATAACTCGGCAATAGATGCCTTTGAACTCAACTTTTCCTGCCCGCATGGAATGCCCGAAAAGGGTATCGGTATGGCGATCGGTACCCACCCCGAGGTTTCTGCCACGATTACCCGTTGGGTAATGGAGGTGGCAGAAAAACCCGTATTTGTAAAACTATCACCCAATGTCAGCAATATTGTCGAGATTGCCAAGGCTGTCGAAGATGCCGGTGCAGATGGTTTGGCTGCCATAAATACCGTGCAGTCTCTGATGGGAGTAGATTTGGATACATTTGAGCCCATGCCCAATGTAAATGGCAAAACAACTTTCGGCGGATATTCCGGCATGGCCGTAAAACCCATCGGATTGCGTTGTGTTGCTCAAATTCGCCAACATAGCAATTTGCCGATTTTGGGTATCGGTGGCATTTCAAATTGGCATGATGCCGCCGAGTACATCACTCTCGGAGCAGATGTTGTTCAGGTTTGTACAGAAGTTATGGTCAACGGCTATGGCATTATCAATGCAATGAAAAAAGGGTTATTACAATATTTGGAGGCTAAAGGCTTTAACTCTCCATCTGATTTAAAAAATCGCGCAATAAAAAATTTATCAGCGCACGAAACCCTGCCGAAATCGACACAAGCCTACCCGCACATTGATGACAACATATGTGTCAAATGCGGCAAATGTATCACAATTTGTGATGAATCCGAACATAGTGCTTTGAGCTTTGATAATGGAGCCATCAACGTTGAGCGCAACAGTTGCGTAGGTTGTTCTCTTTGCTCACACATTTGCCCCCAAAACGCCATAAAAATGCGTATATGACATAAACAATCGAGCAATCTTGCCCTCTCAAGATTTTGTTTGCAGTTTTGAAATTTTTTATCTAATATCGCCCTCGATAATCAAACTATGGAGATATAATTATAAATTGATTCTTTTATATTGCTCTCAAACAATCATTTTAGGACACAAAAATGCAGTATTTTTTTCAAAATCATCAGTCGTCGGATTTAATCGTATTTTTTGCCGGCTGGGGCTGTGATGAAAACCAGTTTGTCAACTTACACGACCACAAAGATATTTTGATTTTATATGATTATCAGGATTTGAGCCTTAATTTTGATTTTACCCGCTATGCCAACATTTATGTCATTGCCTATTCTGCCGGCGTATTTGTTGCCTCAGTCATGGCAGACAAACTCCCTAATTTATGCCGTAAAGTTGCGGTTTGCGGCAATCCTTATTTGTTTGACGAAACATTGGGTATTTCTCAAGCAACAGTTCAAGTTTTTAAAGGCATAACCTTAGACAATTATCTCGAATTTCGCCGCCGTTATATGGTGTTTGACGACGATGAATATGAACGCTACAACCAACTGCAGTCCTTGCGTACGTTCGAAAGTTGTGCCAACGAGCTTACCGCCTTGCAAAAAATGTATAATGAGAGCAGGGCGTTGATTAATCCATCATTTGATAAAGCTATTGTTGCCGAAAACGACTTAATCTTCAACCTTCCGGCACAACAGGAATTTTATCAAACAAAATTGCAAATTATCAAAAACGCCAAGCACCACATTTTCTTCCGATTTAAGAGTTTTGCTGATTTACTATAATGCATTGTGGTATTTTGACTTTTTTCTAACCATCTTTTTCTTGACATTAAAGGTGAGTTAACTTTATACTTGCACAAAATTTATCATTCTGTACAATCATTATCAACAATCTAATATTATTAATTATGAACAAACTACAACAATTTTTTCAAAAGTGGTTTGGTTGGATTAACAGGCCTAACAACAATCCGACCTCAAAAACAGCGCAACAGCCCAACAAAAACTCTCGTAAAAAAGCCGCTAAAGTTGACGGAAGGTATACAATTTGGATAGTAGAGCATACTGATAAGGTTTGCCCGGGGCTTCCATTTCGTAGTGTTGCTCCCTATATCCATCATTTTCAGAAAGCTCTGGTGATGGTCAATACCTATGGTAACTTGAGCAGTGTTTATTGTGATGAATTAGTGAAAATATTTGAGGACGATTTTCCGTTAGAGATTGAGCAAGCTATCATCAATTTAGAAGGAAGCAATCTCATTTATTATCTGACCAACGCCGGTCATACCTGGTCAACAAAGGCTTGTGCTCTTATGCAAAAGAAACACCCTTTGCCGTACGAACACAACATTGAGGGCAAATTACCTCCCAAAGAGGCACTGATTTTTCTGGCAGACAAAAAAAGAGTTTACTGGTACGATATCATGAACAAAATCAATGATGGACTTCTTTATCATTTTCGTGATAAAGGGTATGTCGTCAGATATGGCGGTGATTACTGGGAAATTACCGATCCGGGTAGACAACAAGCTGGCCTCTACCGCCAAGCACAATCCGCCGCCACATAGGCTGCTACTAAACAAAAAAATCGCCTCCTTCAGGAGACGATTTTTTTTACATACAGACAGCAACTCAATTCTCCAAAATATTGGAAAAAGCCGAGCAGCCGATTTTGTCTTTGAAGAAATCCGCCGTGCACTTGAGCATTTTGTAATAGCGCTTGGTGCTTTCTTTGACGGCAGGGGAGTCAATGTTTTTTCCGACCTCGATCAGGTTAGGGTTTAGTGACTCAAAGACCATTTCGACAATGTCCATTTCTGCGGCGAGCTGAATTTCAAAATCTTCTTTAATTTCGAGCATCATCTTCAGCACGCTTGCATAGCTTGCAGCCGTGGTCCTTTTTCCGGCCAAAGGGCTTCCTTCCATGTTAGGAGTTTCACACCACATGCACCATTCGGTCGTGATAAAATAGGCCAACATCATGTCTTCAGTAGTAGCACTGATGGTGTGCAATCTCACTGCGGTCAGCAGGTTCAGAGTATCAATATAACTTGAACGCGCCTCCTCCAACATTAAACTAGTCTGTGTCATAAATTTTGTGAATAAGGATTAATAATTTCAAACTTTCAACAGTGTAGATAAAAACTGTCGAAAAGTCAACATTTTTAATCCTTAAGCGGTTTTAGTTTAACCTTATCGGCAATAATTTTTTTGATTTCTTTTGCATCTTTATCTGAAATTATCCCGTACATCGGCACCGAAAATGCCCCGAATTCACAATTATGACGTTGCAAAAAGTTATATTTATAATTTATTCCTTTTTTGGCGACCAAAGAGATAATTTTATATTTTTTCCACCCGCAGCGCACGATTTTTTCTTCTGCATACTCCACATCTTTCCACGCCAAAGGCTGACAGTGGTCGATTTTGATTGTCTTGTCATCAATCAAAGCCATTCTGTGTCTAAAGGCATATTTGTAAGTCCACATCGCGATAGAAAAAGCCAAAACCCCGATCAAAACCCACGACTGCCACCAGTAGAACAGGCAAGGGCACTTAAACAGGGCATATCCGAAAATTATGGTCATTACTGCGTTAAAAACCAACCAGACATTAATCGGGTTAAATTGGTAATAAAAAGATTTTGCTTCTTTCATGTTTTTCCTCCTTGTTTCCTTTAGTGTAATCCTTGGAGTTAACTCTAAGTCAAGATTTTTTTTAACCATTTAAGGTTGACAGAAAAGATTTTTGGTGTATAACAGCGACACTTTACGTGATTTTTAACATAATTATTAACCAATTTAATTTATCTCTATGGCAAAAAAACAAAAACCCGGCCGTGAAGACAAAAAATCCAAAGCCACGACTAAGAAGAGAAAGGAACAGACTGAGTATCAACGCACCCGCGATGAAGAAAAATCCCGCACCAGGCGTAAACACCAACGTTAGATACCAAGCCATACCCTAGAGGTACACAAAAGAACAGCTCTGAACCCCGTGGTTCAAAGCTGTTTTTTTTATTTTTTGCAGCGTTCTTCTTGCAACACTTTTTCTAATGATCCGACTTTTACCGCTCGCTTATAAAGCCCGATTTTATATTCTATTCTGTTTTTATTTTTTTCGAGCTGTGCAATTTTTTTATCAATATCGAGTTTATGTTGTTCAAACATTTTCAGCCTTTTTTCAAGGGTTTTATCACCTTCCGCAGACCAGTCGATATATTGTTTAATCCCCTTAAGCGGCATTCCGGTGTCTTTCAAACACTCAATAATTGACAGCCAGTTCAAATCTTCATCAGAAAAAACTCTCACTCCCGAGCTGCTTTTTTTTATAAACGGCAACAATCCCGATTTTTCATAAAAACGCAATGTATGCGTTGTTAGCCCTGTCTTTTTTGCAACTTGACCGATTGAATACCCCATATTTTTTCTCCCTTTACACATGCTAAAACACAAAAGTACTGCGTTGTCAACAAAAAGTACTTGACTTGAGACGATCTCTAATTGATATTTTAATTAAATACAAACTACTGGAGGACGGCATGAAAAAATTATGGTCATTTTGCCTTGCGGTGATGATGGCGGTTACGGTCAGCGCCAATGCGGCTGATACTGAGCACTGGGACAAGATTTTCCCCAAGAGCAGCACTGTTACTCATCAAAAGGTTTCGTTCAACAACCGTTATGGCATTAACATTGTTGCCGACCTATACATGCCGGCATCACGCCTTGTAATTGACAAATTTCCCGGAGTTGTCGTAACCACTCCGATTGGCGCCGTAAAAGAGCAGGCGTCGGGTTTTTATGCTCAAAGCTTGGCAGAAAGAGGTTTTATTACTCTTGCATTTGACCCATCTTATCAGGGCGAAAGCGGCGGCAACCCACGCAATTTGGCCTCTCCTGAGACCTACGTTGAAGACATTATTTCCGCAGTAGATTTCATTATGACCAACAGTGCCATTGACCGCAACAACGTCGGCATTTTGGGTATCGGCAGCGGTGCTCCGTATGCCTTTAGTGCAATGGCCATTGATCCCAGACTCAAAGCCATTGTTTCAGTCAACCTTTATGACTTGAGCCGCGAACGCCAAAACGGCTTGAACGACAGCAAAGGCAGTGATGATCTCGAAAAAGAGCTGTTTGACAACATTTCTCAACGTCAGTCCGAGCAGCAAAACAGCGCTAAAAAAATGGTCATTTTGGCACCGTACGATGTATCTGAACAGTCATCAGAGATTGAAAAAGAAATGTACGGATATTATCGCACTCCGCGCGGACAACACCCCAGAGCCTCATTGGCTGTTACCAGCACCAGCAACACTGCCTTGATCAGTTTTGGTCCGTTCAAAAATCTTGATATGGTTTCTCCTCGTCCGATACTCTTCATCATTGGCGAAAAAGCTTTCTCCCGCTATTTTAGTGAGGACGTTTTCATTTCTGCCGGTGATCCCAAAGACCTGCAAACCATTCCCGAGGCTAACTATGTTGATCTCTACGATAAAAAGGAATTAATTCCGTTTGACGGGATTGAAAAGTTCTTTAAAGAATACCTTTCAATGCCCCCGCAGGAATAACCAAGAAAATCTTAAAAAAACCGCCCCAAACGGGCGGTTTTTTGTTCCTCGTCTCAAAATTCAAAAAAATACCTAAAATCAATCGTTTTTTTCAAAAAACGACTCGGGAAAGCCCGTTTTTTTGATTTTAAACCGCAAAAATTCATCTAACTATTTAAAAATACTAAAAATTTACTTCTTTTTAATTACTTTAAAATATGTTATAATTTGAACTATAGGGTATAGACCTTTTGCCATGGGAGGTTGCCATGAAAAACATGTATTTATTATCCGCTTTGCTCGCCGGCACATTTTTGAGCTCATCAGCTCTTGACCAGTTAAACTCTGCCAGCGATCGTTTTGTATTTAGCGAAATTACCGATATGGCGGGTACGACAGTTAGCGAACCATGGAACGGTACCGGCTCAATCGAGCTGGTTGATTACAATAACCCTTATGCATTCCGAATGTTCGACTTTACATACACTCCTCCTGCCGATTATGAGCTTATCGAAGAGAGCGGAAATATTAGTGATTATGACCTGAATGACGTAACTGTTCACTATTCAGATTTACACAACTACGACGATCACTTTGACCAAAACATCAGCGGTGATTTTATTAACATTGATATGTACAACAGCGGGAACCTTGGCAACATCAGCGGCAATTTTGTAAATTGGGGAATTTCACAGGAAAATCCAGGCAAACAACTTGTATCCATCGGCGATATCAGCGGTAATTTTATCACCGGTTACGGGATTTATAATTCAAACAATGATCCACAATGGGGACAACGTGCCGTAATCGGCAACATTACTGCCGATTTAGTTGCAGGTAACAATAGGTTTTTATACAACCTCAACGGCACAGTCGGAGATATTAGTGTTAATACCGCCATTAATAACGTTGAAGAAATGGGCGGTTTTATTTTCAATGGGGGAGTAAAAGGATATTATTATCAGGACCAATACGAATATATGGAAAGACCATATGATGCAGATGATGGGCGTATTTCCAACCCCGAAAAATATTCTGCTCAAATCGGCAACATTTCCGGCAATATTATCGGTAATATGGCTCTGGGATCACGGTTTGCAGCCGGCGGTGCAATTTTTAACCAATTTGGCCAAATCGGTGACATCAGTGCTGATTTTCTCGGCAACTATGCCGCATATTTTTATTATGATGAACCTCGTAAGGCTGCAACTAAATTCGTAGAGTCTGAAATCATAACAGATATTGATGATTATTCTTTTCCGCAATTTGCCGGTGGCGCCATTGCCAACTACAACGGCAAAATCGGCACTATCACCGGAAACTTCAAAGACAACTACGCTGAAGGTCCGGGCATTGCCGCCGGTGGTGCAATCATCAACGCCACATATCTGGAAAGTATCACTCAACCGATTGTACAAGAGTATGCAGGTCCAGCAGTCCGAGATGCTGAAACTAAAAATGCTGTACGCTTGATGGATGTTTATGCTGAACATATGAACATTGAGGGCTCAACTTTTGACGGCAACTATGCCCACTCTACAGAAGCCAATGCCTACGGTGGTGCAATTTATAACGATTTTCGCTTCCGTAACGAAATCCCTGCGTATTACGCCTCTCTTGATGATGAAGAACGACTTTTGCAAGACGGATATGTTTATATGACTGATGATGAGTTGCAACAAAAAATTATTGATGCCAAGGCAAATGCGGCTTTGACTTTAACCAATGCCAACTTTATCAACAACCATGTTGATTCTGACAATGGTCGAGCCTTTGGTGGTGCTATCTATTCAACCGGCGATGTCAACGTTATTGCTAAAGACGGCAAGACATCACTATTCTCCGGCAATACTGCCAACGGCGAGAGTAACGCCATTTATATGACAGTCTCCACTTCAGAAATCCAGTATGGGGAACCCTACTATGAGGAGCAAAAGGATGTCAACCCGCTTTTACCTTCCAACCTCAACCTAACTGCGGTCAGCAATGGTGTAATTCAGTTTGATGATGCTATTGACGGCGACGGATACAATATCAACGTTTCGGGCGACGGAACCGGCGTTGTCAAGTTCAACAACTTGGTCAAAAACGTTACCAACTTTACTTTGGGAGCAAATTCTATCACCCACTTGGGCTTGAACTCTAAAGTTTAT
>CACWLK010000019.1 GCA_902761715.1 uncultured Rhodospirillales bacterium
GGCTCACCAATAAAATCAAGACCATCCGTAAGGGCGGTCTTTTTTTTGTGCCTTAATACTGGCGGGCGTTAATACAAAACTTTGAGGTGTATATCAGAAGTTTAAGGCACTAAACCAAAGGTGCAATACTTTATATGTGCAAGTTTTTTCAATGTATTGTGTACGATTTTTAGGTACTACCGAGATGATATTTTTTGTGTTTAGATTTTATACGACCAAATAATATAGCTGGAGGTTAAAATGGCATATGACAAAAACGGTAAAGATACAGATGACGGAATCAGGGATATTATATTGATCGATAAAATTTATCAGAGTTTTGAAGCGTTGGAAGATACGCTCGGAAAACTAAAACTGGAAGAACCATTGTTTATAACACATATGGCAAAAAAGTCTTTCGCAGATACGGTTTTTAACCAAATAAAACATTACCACGAAAGACTTCAAGCTAAAAAATACATAAATTAGCCACTATTCTTTTTTCCAGGTTGTACCTTGAGGAGTATCTTCAAGGATTATACCCTGCTCTTTTAACTGATTACGGATAGCATCAGCTCTTGCCCAATCTTTTGCTTTTTTAGCCTCAAGGCGCTCATTAATCAGGCGATTAATCTCCGTTTCATCAATTTCAGAGTTCGCAGTAAGATTGCCCTTAAACCAGTCTTCAACATCATTATATAACAGTCCCATAATGTCAGCGCTACGCAGGAGTAACGACTTGTATTTTTGTTTGTCCTCAAGCGAAACCGCTTTGTTAAGGCTGTTGGCAATATCGTGCAAATAGCTTATGGCCAGCGGGGTATTGATGTCATCAGACAAGGCCTCCACTACACGCTCGTCGGGAGCGATGTCAATTGCCGGAACATCTTTGACACGAAGCAATGCGTTATAAAATTTATCCAAAATTTGTTTGGACTGTTTCAAACCGTCAAATGTAAAATTAAACGGCTGATGATAATGGGTACTGATAAAAAGCAAACGCAGGGCTTCTGCCGGATATTGAGCTATGAGCTCGTTTACGGTATAAAAATTGCCCAAAGATTTTGACATTTTTACACCATCAACCATTAACATGCCGGCATGTACCCAATAGTTGGCAAAAGTGTCATTGGGATGAGCGCAAAGTGATTGTGCGCACTCATTTTCGTGGTGCGGAAAAATCAAATCAGCTCCGCCGCCGTGTATGTCAAAAGAATTGCCTAAATACTTGGAACTCATAGCCGAGCACTCAAGGTGCCACCCCGGACGACCATAGCCCCATGGGCTATCCCAACCAGGTTGATCGGCGGTTGATGGTTTCCACAAAATAAAGTCAGCAGGATTTTTTTTATAATCTGCAACTTCAATGCGGGCACCGGCTAACATTTCTTTCATGCTGCGGCCGGAAAGAAAACCATATTTCGGCATTGAATCAACCGAAAACAGTACATGCCCTTCAGCTTCATAAGCATGACCGTTTTTAAGCAAAAGCTCAACCAGTTCTATCATTTCCTGTACAAACTCGGTAGCACGAGGACGATAGTCAGGATCTTTGACGTTCAGGGCGTGCATGTCATCAATGTACCACTGATAGGTCTCCGCCGTAATTTCACTGATCGGCTTGCCGGTTTGCTGATGTTTGTTTAAGATTTTATCATCTATATCCGTAATATTTGAAACATAGGTAACGTGTTGATCGCCGTAAACCTGGCGCAAAACACGGTTTAAGACGTCAAAAACCACCGCTGATTTAGCGTTTCCAAGATGGGCACGGTCATAAACAGTCGGACCGCAAACGTACATACGAATGTTTTGTTCATCAATCGGGTTAAACTTTTCCTTGCGCTTGGTAAGCGTGTTATGTAAATACATAAAAATGTCTCCTAGGCTGCTTTGCCGTTAAGACGACTGTGAACGCGCTCAAAGCCAATCAACGGCAACAAAATTTTTAATTCAGGGCCGTCATCCATGGCAGTGATTGCTTTGCGCAATGGGTGGAACAGATCTTTTCCTTTACGGCCGGTTTTGAGTTTTATCTCATTTATCCAGTTGTTGAAGGTGTTTTCGTCCCATGGTTCAGGCGGTAAAAGCTCCGCTGATAAGGATAAAAATTCAGCATCTTCAATGATCGGAGTAACCGTACATCGACAAATGTTTTCCCATTGCTTGTAGTCCGCTACAACATTCAAGTTGCCGCGAACAACATTCCAAAATTTTTCATCGGCATCTATGCGAGATGCAATCGAGGAGTATGGCATATTGCGAACCATATGCGTATTAAAACGAGCTAAGTCGTCTTCAGAAAACTTGGGCTGAGAACGTCCGAGCTTGTTGAAGTCGAGAGTTTGAGCTAATGATTGCAGGTCATAAAACGGCTCTATAGCATCAGAAGTACCGAGTTTGGCTAAATATGAGCAAATAGCCATAGCCTCAATACCACGGGCGCGTAAATCCAAAACACCGATACTGCCCAATCTTTTAGAGAGTTTACCCTCTTTTCCGGTCAAAAGCGGAAGATGAGCAAATTGCGGAGGTGTACCGCCGATTGCCTCGAACATCTGAATTTGAGCGGCAGTATTAGTAACATGGTCCTCACCGCGAACAATGTGGGTAATGCCAAAGTCAAAATCGTCAATAACAGACGGCAAATGATAAAGATAGCTACCGTCAGCACGAATGATAACCGGATCACTCAAGTTGGAAGCGCTATAGCGGCACTCGCCACGAACCAGATCATTCCACACAATGTCGCCGTCAATCAGTTTGAAACGATAGTGGGGTTTGCGCCCCTCGGCCTGATATGCGGCAATTTGCTCAGGTGTAAGTTTAAGCGCACTGCGGTCATAAATAGGCGGCAGACCTTTGGTCATGAGTTTTTTGCGCATCATATCCAGCTCTTCTGCTGTTTCATAACAAGCATAGATACGACCTTCTTGCATGAGTTTTTCCGTAACTTCCTGATATCTGGCAAAGCGAGCAGATTGGCGGGCTTCTTCGCTCCATGTGAGCCCCAACCACTTGAGGCTTTCACGGATTGCATCTTCATATTCTTTTTTAGAGCGCTCTTTGTCGGTATCATCAATACGCAACATGAACTCTCCTCCGAGTTTTTGGGCCAAAAGCCAGTTAAATATTGCCGTACGTGTATTACCGATATGCATATAGCCCGTTGGAGAAGGAGCAAATCTTACTTTGACAGAACTCATTGTATAAAATCCTAAATCATTTAAACTAACTCGGGATTGTATAGTCTTTATAGGCTAAATTCAAGACTTTTTTAAAATCAAAAACGCCCGTTTTATTGACGGGCGTTTTTATAAATCAGCCTATAATTATTTTTTCTTGGCTACAGCTTTTTTAGCAGGAGCTTTTTTGGCTGCCGGCTTTTTAGCGGCAGGTTTCTTAGCTGCTACTTTTTTTACCGGAGCTTTTTTAGCTACCGGCTTTTTAGCTACAGTTTTCTTAGCTACTACTTTTTTAGCTGGAGCTTTTTTAGCTACTACTTTTTTAGCAGGAGCTTTTTTGGCTACCGGTTTTTTAGCTACGGTTTTCTTAGCTACTACTTTTTTAGCAGGAGCTTTTTTGGCTACCGGCTTTTTAGCTACAGTTTTCTTTACGGTTGCTTTTTTAACGGTTGATTTGGTTGCAGCTTTTTTAGCAGGAGCTTTTTTGGCTGCAGGTTTTGTTGTAGTACTTTTCATGGTTGTCGCCCTTTTAGTTGTTGTCTTTGTGCTACGTTTTTTGGTAGCGGTTAGTTTGCGTGCAGCTTTTTTAGCCGGAGCTTTTTTGGCTGCGGTTTTCTTAACAGCGGTCTTTTTCGGTGCCGCCTTTTTGGTAACTTTTTTCTTCACAGTTTTTTTAGCTGCAGTTTTAGTTACCGTTTTCTTTTGAGCTGTTTTTTTGGTTGCGGTTTTCTTTGCAACTTTTTTCTTAACAGCTTTTTTCTTTGCCTTTTTAGGCTCAGTCATTTTTTTGGAAATAGCAATTGCATTTTCCAAATCTTTTTCTTTGCAAAGACCGATTGCAACAGGGTTCTTCGGACGCAAATCGGCCATATCACGATGGGTTCCGTTACGCAATGCGGCAATTGTCGGTTTGGTTGTTCCAATCAATTTGCAAATCTGCGAATCGATAATTTCCGGACAATTGCGCAAAACCCACAAAATTGCAGCGGGTTTATCACTGCGCTGTGACGGTGATAAAAGTTTTTTATTCTTGCGATTCAAAGCCTTGACATTACCCTCCGGTTCGCTGGCAACCAAATTGGCTGTGCGATCGGCTTCGCATCGGGCAATTTCTTCTGCTGTTAACTGCCCCGTAGCAATAGGACTAACTCCTACGATGTTGGCGGCTACATCGCCATCAGCAATTGCCTGAACTTCCAATTCATGAAGTTCGCAAAAATTTCCAATCTGGCGAAATGTAAGTGTTGTATTCTCCACCAACCATACGGCTGTAGCTTTTGGCATTAAAGGTGCTGTCATGTTTTTATCCTTTCTTTTTGATGGGGCGGTTTTCAGATAATAAAAAAACCTACGCCCTAATCATGAGCGTAGGTTAATCTAAAAACATTAATATAATATTAATTTGAAGTTTTGATACCAAAAGCACCAAACTTGTTTTTGAATTTTGACAATTGACCACCTGTGTCAACCAAGCGGTGAACGCCTGTCCAAGCCGGATGTGACTTAGGATCAATTTCCAAATTCATCTTATCGCCGGTCTTACCCCAAGTAGATTTTGTAGTGTATTCACTACCGTCAGTCATGACGTATGTAATCTCATGATAATCCGGATGAATGCCTTTTTTCATCTTATTTTACTCCATACAAATGTGCTAGTTGTTGCTCTTATACATTAGAGTTTTTATTATTGCAAGCATTTTTTAAAATATTTTTTACTTTTAGCGGCTGACAACCGTATTGTTTTGTAAAACTTCATCTTCGGTGTTTATAATTTGAATATTAAAACTCTTGAAGCCACGGTTTAAGAGATATGATCTTATATTGACGGCACGATTAAGGCTGGTGCGTTTGCGGGCAAAACCGTTATCACTATTGTAGTGATATGCCTCAATTAAAATTTTTCCGATGGGGTCGTCTTTATTTTTTTCAACAAAATGGTCAAGTTCTGAAATAGCCTCATCGCTGAGAACATCGGAGTTGTCGCCGAAAGTTATTTGCACAGAATTTGCAGAATTGTTGTCGTTGAACGGAATTAAGGATGCTGAAGGAACAGATAACTCAATTTCTTTTGCCGGTTCGTTTTCGGCATCAGAAGACGTCTTCGCATTATTTTTTTCGGCGGGTTGATCAGCAGGAGTACTTACAGTTACGAGCGGCTCAATCGGAGTATCTGCGTTTACAATCGGTTCGGAAGTTGTTTCAGCTTTGAACTCAGGAACAATTTGTTCAGGCTCAGCCGGAGCAGACGCAGGAGCCGTTGTGTCAGCATCTTGTTTGGTGTCAGCAACGACAGTCTGCTCAAGATTTTTTTCCGGTGCAGGGTCAACCATATTTTCGGGAGCAGGTTTAACAACAGGTTCAGAAACGACTTCAATTTTTTCTGCTGGGGTTACAGTCTCGGTTGTTTCAACAACTTCCGATTTTGCCGGAATTTGTATTCTGTCTGGAGCAGATTCTTTTGCAGAGCTAGCATTTTGACTGTTTGAATCGCTCGGTTTTTTAACAGGTTTTGCGGGTACTGCAGAAATAGGACATCCGTAAATTTCGGGCAAAGGAAGTTCTTCAGTATCGTTTTCCATTGATAAAGAATCGAGAACCGAAAGGTTCAGCTGATAATCTGCCCAAGCCGGAAAGGCTAAAAGCATGGCAAATAACACAACAAAACGAAACATAATAAACCCTCTTAGCAAAAATAATTAAGCCAGTTTTTTCAACAATTCTTCCATGTTGTTGTTTGCTGCGGCAAGATTGGCTGAACCCAAAATTTGTTCAAGCTTTGCCGGAGCAATCGCTTGGTCAAGGTTGTAGACATAACCGCCGGCTTCTTTTACCAATAAAAGACCGGCAATAACACTGTTTAAGCCATTACCCAAACTTACGGCAACATCGGTTTTGCCGGCGGCAGTATATGCCATTCCGAGAGCTACCGAACCCCAAACACGACTTTGAGCCGCAATTTTGGCCACACGGTTGCGAGCTTTAGCATATTCGCTGTCCGAATCGCAACCAATCTGTAGTGATACCAAAGCGAGATTTTCATCTTTGTTACTCGAAACACGCAAACGCTCATGGTTGCGAAAACCTTCTTTGTAGCTGCCGTTGCCTTTTTCGGCAAAAAAGAGCTCATCACTGGCACGATTGTAAACAACAGAAGCTTTGACCTCACCATTTTCACAATAGGCAACAGTCGTTGCAAATGCAGCCAAGCCACGAGAAAAGTTGCTCAAACCATCAATCGGGTTGACCAAAAAACAACTGCCCGATTGGGGAATCGAAGTAACATTTTGCTCAAAAAATGCAGCATCAGGTCTTATTTTGCCAAATTCAACACGTAAATTTTGCGCAACTTTGTTATATGAGTTGGTTACAAAATTCTGATATGGACGAACCGACGACTGCAAACGCTCGATTTCGCTAAAATCACGATCGAGGTTGGCAGTAGATTTTTTGACCGCATTGACCAACATGGTCAATAATGGGGAAAGATATGACATTATTTTGCTCTTTCAACATATGTAGCTTCGGCAGTGCCGACAACAATTTTTTCACCTTGGTTGATGAACGGCGGAACCATTACGCGAACGCCATTATCCAAGATAGCCGGTTTGTATGATGATGCAGCGGTTTGACCTTTTACTACAGGCTCGGTCTCAACAACGGTGCATACAACTTGTTGCGGTAATTCAACAGCAACCGGTTTGCCGTCAATAAAGTTAATGTAAACGGTCATGCCTTCACTCATAAACGGACGGGAATCGCCCAAAATGTCAGAAGCCATGGTAAATTGTTCAAAGGTTTCGGAATCCATAAAGGTCAAACCCAGAGAATCTTCATACAAAAATTGGCAATCTTTTTCTTCAACAAGCAGTTTTTCAATGGTATCCTCAGAACGGAAGCGTTCGTTGGTTTTGGTACCTTCTTCAACTGATTTCATTTCTACCTGCATAAAGGCTCCGCCTTTTCCCGGCTTGATGTGAACAGCTTTTACTACTGTCCATGGTTTGCCCTTATATTCAATAACCCAACCAACGCGGATTGCTACTGCTTGTTGCTTCATTTTTGTACTCCTTTTAGTAAAACTTCACTTATTTTTTTAGAATACTTACCCTAAACTTTATTTTTTCGCAACAAAAATCTTATATCGCTCGGGTGTTAAGATGATGATATCGCACGGATATTGCGTAAAATCGGCGTTTTCGTCCTGAGGGAACACGCCCATTTGCAACAAAAAGAATTCGTTATACCACTCAGCAAGCTCAAGGGTTTTATCGCCTCCGTCTGACCAGATTTTAAAAACCACGAAATCAGGCTCGTTTTCACTTACCACCATCGCCTCATGACGGCGGTTGCGGCAAATTATGCCTAAAATTCCGTCCTTGAGCCGGCGTCTGGCATTTGTCATATCTTTTTTAATGCTCTCGCTTTTGCTTAGGTCTAACAGCACGCCGTCGGCTGACAATGCAACTGCCATATCAAGCGATTTTGGTCCGTATAAAAGGGCAATTTTTTCAGAATCGACAATTTGATGCACAAGTTTTTGCAATGCTTGAAGTTCTATGTCCGAATTCAGCAAATAGCACTGAATATCGGGGTCGGACAACATTAAATCATCGTTTTGTGAGGCTATGTTAAGAATAAAGTTTGGCATAATCGGTTTTGTTGCTTGAAAAAATTTAATTATTATGCCTAGATTATATCAAATATGATTAAAAGAAAGTGAAATTTGATGAGTGAGACAGAAAAATCAGTTGCTGAAAACGCTTTGGACGAGATTGAAAAGTCATTGCGCCAACTGGAAGAAACAATACGTCAAAAGGCACAAGACGTTAATAAACTGAGAAATTCAGCCCGCAGTTCTATTGAAAGAATTGATCGATTGGTAGAAAGTTTGAATAAGGCGGGAATGTAATGGCACAGGTAGTTATCAATATTAATGACCGAGAATATCCGATTGCTTGCGAAAACGGACAAGAAGTCAGAATTATGCAACTGGCACAGATTTTGCAGCAAAAAGCTCTTATGCTTAAGGATTTCAGCGGACGAATCAGTGAAAATCTGATGTTGGCAATGGTCGGCATTTTGGTTGCCGATGATCTGTTCGAGCTTAAAAAAAATCAAACTCAAGCTCCGGCTCCGGCACCGCAAAATAATGATGAAAAAGACCGACAAGTGGTCGAGCGTATCCGATATTTGAATGAAAAAATAAAAGCTATTGCAAAATTAGTCGAATCATTATAACATAGAATCATGGAGAGCTTACTGTCCGGTGCGTAGTTCCGCAGATCTTCCGAGCCTCAAGTTTTTTTCGGGAGCTGTCCCTGCCCTGATCGTGGTCTTGGTATATGGCACCCACCTATTGAGATGCGGTTCGTGTAAGAATGTATTTATACGGCCGGACGGTTCTCTCTAAATAAAGTTTTTAACTCCGCATGACGGAGTTTTTTTGACGGAGAAAACAAGTTGAAAATTGTATATTGCGGTGATGTCGTCGGTCGAGCCGGACGTGATGCGGTGTTAACAAATCTGAAAAAAATACGTGAGCAGTTTAAGGCTGACGTAATTGTTGTTAATGTCGAGAATGCCGCACATGGTTTCGGCGTTACTCCGGGAATCGCAAAAGACTTTTTGGAATCGGGAGCAGATGTGCTGACTACCGGTAACCATGTATGGCAACAACGCGATATTATCCCCTTTCTTGATGAAAATAAAAGGATTATAAGACCGCTGAATTATCCGGAAACCGCAAACGGACACGGAGCAACAGAGTTTGAACTGCCAAACGGGAAAAAAATTTTGGTAACACAGGTACTGGGACGTATATTTATGGAAAGTGTCGACAATCCGGCATTGACCATTGATAAGCTGTTGAAACAGTACAAATTAGGCGGGAATATTGACGCCATATTGGTTGACATACATGCTGAATGCACGTCTGAAAAATTGTCTTTGGGATATTATCTTGACGGCAGAGTTTCGGTCGTAGCCGGAACACATACGCATGTTCCGACTGCTGATGCAAAAATTTTACCAAACGGCACTGCTTACATTACCGATGTCGGAATGTGCGGCAATTATGACTCGGTTTTGGGTTTTGAAAAACAAGCTCCGATTGACCGTTTATGCCAAAAATATAACGGTAGCCGATTGGAAGTGTGCCGTAACAACGGAACTGTCTGGGGAATTGTTGTGGAAACTGATGATAAAACAGGTCTGTCAAAATCAATAGAACAATTTCACATTTAGTAAAAATCCCGCTTAGTTGCGGGATTTTTGGTTACGGAACAATTTTGCTGCCATAAGGAGGTTCGGTGCCGATACCTTGTTGCAAAGCTTTGGCCTGAACAAAACCCATCTCACCGCTGTCAATCATTATACGGTACCACGCCCGATCGGGGGTAAAGCCGGTTACTCGCACGGTCTGCCCGCTTTTTCCGGCAAACATAACGTCAAATTTTGCCGCAGGTCCATACATTATGTTTACATCGCCGGAGAAGTGATAAAGTTTGCTTTTATCGTTTAAGTCAACCGGTATTGAAAAGATTTTTGAAACAACAACGTCATCCGTAATTTCTTTGCCATTGTTAAAGTTGACTTTTTGAAAATAAGTAATGTTATTTTCTTTTTTGGCATAGCGGGCAAAGCTGTATTTTTGAATGAGCGGATAGCTTGCACACAATAAAATTAAAAGCGGTACTATCAACTGAAACATGCGCAGAGTTACATATCTCCATTCCGGAATTTTTGACGGGCGGGCGACATCGAGTTTTTTAATAAAACGAGTGATAAGTTCTTGCTGGTATGCATCTGCGTACTTCAGTGCCTGTAGGGCGGAAATCATTGATTGGCGATCTTTTTCCTCTTGGTGATAGGCAAGTGCATTGTGTACCAAAAGTATCAAGTTATCGCGTGTATTATGACCGATAGAAGTATAATTATTGATAATGGCTTTGATGTTGGCAATAAAGGCTTTGGGGTGCCACCAACCCAAGAACCAGTTTGATAAAGAATCGGTAAGAACGATTGTTTTGGCCTGATCGTAACTGCATACAATTTTGTCGGTTTCATCGGTATATTTAATCAGTTTTCCGATAACTTTACGTATGTTTATTACTCTGACTAACGGATTTTCGTTGTTGTTCTTGTCTTTTAGAATATTGAGGTTTTTCATATCAGGAAAACCGTCTGTATCATAAATTTCGCTGAGAAGGTCATACTCTAACCGGCTGTCTTCGTTTTTGAGAACATCATAGGCAACCGACAGTTTTTGAAAGTGTTCCATTGCATCAGGACTTTTGTTTGAATCCGGATGCCAATATTTGGCAAGATCACGATAGTTGGTTTTGATGATGTCTATATCAGTAGAAGGCTCAACATCTAAAACAGCATAATATCCTAGTGCATCTCTCATTTTTGTAACTTTCGTGCAATGTTAACGACATCAACCGCAGCTTCGGACGACGGATAGCGAGCAAGCAACGGCATTTGGTTACGAATAGCGTCCCGAATACGAGTATCACGGCGCACAATTCCCAGTAAGGGAGGCGTAACTTTTAGAAAATTTTGGCAGGCCTTGCGCAAAATGTCATAGGTGCGCTGCCCGTCCTGAACTGAAACCGATTGATTGACCACAATTGAAATGCGGCATTTGGGGTATTGGTCAGAAACTTTTTTTATCAGTGCATATGCTTCAGTCAGTGATGAAGGTTCGTCCGTGCACAGAATAATCAAACGTCCGGCCATACCCGATAGAATAAGTGCTGACTTGTTTATGCCGGCACCGATATCCAGCAAAACTTTGTCATACCCAGATGACAAAAAAGATAAGTCTTCTGCCAAAATTTGCAATCTGCCAACCGGCATGGTTCCCAAACCTCGGGAGCCGCCACGTCCGGCAATTACGTCAAAATGTGCCTTTTCGCTGTAGCGAATAATCTGATTCAGGGTAGTTTTGCCGGTAACGACACAATCCATATCGTGTGATGTGCCGAGACCGAGCTGAATATCGATGTTGGAAAGCCCAAGGTCAGCATCAAAAAACAAAGTCTTTTGCTTGAGAGCACTCAAGGCGGTGGCCAAAGTTACGGCAAACCAAGTTTTTCCCACGCCGGACTTGCCTGAGGCAATCGCAATCATATTGTCATTGCGAGGCAAAATATTGCCTATTTCGGCACGAGGTGTTCTATGTTTTGCTGTTTCTGCCATTTATCAATCGACACCGTTCTTAATTATTTCGGTAATTATAATCCCTAATTTGCCGTCTGACACCATAACTCGTCCTTTGGCAACCAGAGCACCATTAGCACAAATATCTACCGGCTCGTTGATGGTGCGATCAAGTTTTAAGATATCGCCGACATTCAATTGCTCAAGCTGTGATGATTTGAGCAGGGTTTTTCCGGCAATGGCCTGAACATTAATGTTTTTGGTTTGGATATTACTCATCGTCGATAATTCCTATAAGCTGATTGCGAATCTTGTCCAGTATTTCGGGAGTTGAAATCGGAGCCGCATCTGCGGTCGGGGGTTCAGAAGGGCGATTTATACCTAAATCAAGCAAAGGGACATTATCGTCTTCAATAAAATTATCAAATAAAAAAGGGGTAAGTTCGGACATGACTATCTTCCCCGCAAGCTATCGGCAAACATATTCTTGCAGATAGAGGCAATATCTTGCTGGGCTTTTTCTATATCACTGAATTTTATGGGACCGAGTTGGATTAAAGCCTCACGAATGACACTTGCCTGTTCGTCCGGCATGGCTGCATAAAAATGATTGCGAAGGTTTTCGGTAGCGCCGCGCATTGCCATTACGATTTTGGGTTCGCTGACATGAGCCAGCACCTGTCTCAGTTCTTCGACAGAAAGCTGTAAGATATCGGTAAATTGTATGGTTTTGTTATGCAATGAGGCAACAACCGACGGAGAAGTATTTTCAAGAACCGCCATAATTTTTTCTTCAGTAGCTTTATCCAAACAACGGAAAATTGATAAAACCTGGTTAGCGGCATCATCTGAAGAATTTTTCTCAATATCATCAGCAATTGCCCGTCCGATCGTGCCGGCCAAACCGGCATCTATTGTATGTAAGTTCAGCATTTTGGCCACAACTTCGGCGGCAAACCCTCCGCTAAACAAGGATAAAACTGCGGCACTTTTTTGCGGATTAAGCTTAGAAAGTACAATTGCAACAATCTGAGGATATTCTTTTCTGAGGTGTTTAGCCAATATTTCCGGCTCAAGAGAGTTAAGTTTTTCCCAGCTGCGAGCATCAGTGTTGCGGCGATAGGTTTGCAGCGCATCAGCAACGTCATTTTCATCAACAAACGGAGCAACCACAGGTTTTGGCGGCAAGATTTCTTCAGGAGTACTCTCCGGTTGTTTTACATGCGGTGTAATTGTTTTTTGGCGGCGCAAAAGAAATTGAATGCCACCGATGAGCATGGAGACAAAAAACAAAAACAAGCTGATTACAGCCACCAGTACTAAAGCCTGATCACTGGTCATATGGCGTAGGCTCATGTACCAAGAGTAGCCGCGGGTAATTTTCCAAAAATCTTTAAGCAAAAAGTAACAACCGCTACTGTTGCTGATAATAGCCATACAAAAGACAAATCCGCATGCAAATGCCGCAACGGCGCATGCGAACGAGGTACAAATAACTGATTTGTCGAGTACGGTCCTTCTCAATTTTCTTCTCTTAAGAGATTAAAGATACTGTTAAGCTAAACGATTTTGCGCCGTTTTAGAATCTTTTATTTACAGATATTCACAATATTTACCAGAGAAGTCTTTAATTCGCTAATTGCTGTTTCATCATTAAGACGATGATTTGAATCTTTAAACAATTTGACCACGATGTTGGAAGATGTTATGCGAGAAGCATAATCAAGAACAGAGCGCCATGGAACGCTGGCATCTTGCATACCCTGCAACAAATGTACCGGACAGTTTATATTCCACTGCTCATTATCAGGAAGCAATGATGCAAAAGCAGTTTCAATAAAACGGGATGTAATCGTATATTCAAAATCGTTGTTAACAATTTTGAATTTTCCCAAACGTTCAAGATCATGTTTTTGTTTGTCGGTTATGCGGTCGGAAAAATATTTTACAAAATTGGGAGCTGCGGCAAGCCCGATTAAGCCTCTTATTCTTTGCGGATATTGAATTGCAGCAAGCATGGCCAGCCACCCGCCCATTGACGAACCAATCATGATAATGTCGCCGGTTATAACTTTTTCTATCATCTCAAAAACCTGATTTTTCCAAATCGAGAAGTCGGATTTTTCAAAGTTTTCGGCATCACTGCCGTGTCCGGCAAAGTCAAAACGAACAAAACCGAGACCATGTTCTGCGCAGACTTTTTTAACAGCTTCGGGCTTATATCCCCAAGCGTTAGAACAAAAACCATGAAGATACAGCACGGTCGGAAGATGATTTTTAGGTAAAATGTGTTCAAAATCTGTTGCAAAGTGTGAATTAAAAGTGTATTTTTGCATATTGTACCTGCTTTGGCGGGATTTATGGTTAATTATATTGAGGACTATATAGGTAAAATGGCTGAAGGTAAAGAAGAAAAACCTGTCGTATTGCAAGTGTTGCCTGAACTCGAACATGGTGGGGTTGAATGGGGCACAATTCAGGTTGCTGAAGCATTAAAGCAGCGCGGATACACCAACTTTGTGGCTTCAAAAGGCGGACGTTTGGTGCATGAGTTGGATAAACTCGGAGTTGAACATTTTACACTGTCGCTTAAGACCAAAAACCCGATTAAAATGTATTTAAACTCGCTGAAGCTTGAGAAGATTATTAAAGAAAACGGCATAAATATTGTGCATGCAAGGTCAAGAGCTCCGGCATGGAGTGCATATTGGGCGGCCAAAAGAGCCGGCGTAAAATATATGACCACGTTCCATGGCACATATGGTTTGGGACCGCACGGAATCAAGAAATTTTATAATCGCGTTATGACTTATGGCCGTTTGATTATTGCAATTTCGAATCATATCAAAAAACATATGATTGATAATTATCAAGTTGATCCGGCAAAAATCAGGCTGATTCCACGGTGTGTCGATGTTGATAAGTTTTCACCGCGTGCGGTTACGCAAGAGAGAATCGTGCGAGCTATTTCCGACAACAATTTGCCCGAGGATTTACCGATTATTGCTCTGGTTGGGCGCATTACCCGTTGGAAAGGGCAACATTTGCTGGTTGAGGCTATGTCTTTGATTAAACATAAAGAGGCTTATGCAATTATTGTCGGCTCGGATCAAGGGAGAGTTAAATATACCGAAGAACTGAAGAAAAACGCCAAAAAATTGGGAGTTGACAGTCGTATTCAGTTTATCGGAGAAAGTTTTGATATTCCGGCATTGTTGATGGTGTCGGATATTGTGCTGTCAACGGCAATCGAACCTGAGGCGTTCGGTCGGGCGGCAATTGAGGGACAAGCTATGGGCAAAATTGTATTGGCATCAAACATCGGAGGATCTTTGGAAAATCTGATTGACGGTGTCAGCGGCAAGTTGTTCCAAAGCAACGATGCTAAATCTTTGGCAGAAGCCATAGATTGGGCATTGGACCTGCCTTTGGCGGAGAGGAAAGCTATCTCTGCTGCGGCAATTAAGAACGTACACGATAATTTTACCAAGCAGATTATGTGCAATAAAACTATCGATGTGTACAATGAACTGTTGAAAATTGATTAAAATAAAGGAATAGAAATATGGTTGCTATAAAATTACCGGATGGTAGTGTTATGGATTTTGAAGGCAGCGTTTCAGGACTTGAAGTTGCCGAAAAAATCAGTGCCGGTTTAGCGAAAAATGCTTTAGCGGTTAGGGTTAATGACAAATTACAGGATTTGAGCACAACAATCACCACCGATGCAACCGTAACTGTCATCACTACAAAAGACAAAGAAGGTTTGGACATTTTGCGCCACTCCTGCTCTCACGTTATGGCAGAAGCCGTAAAAGAGCTGTGGCCTGATGTTCAAGTAACAATCGGACCGGCTATCGAAAACGGTTTTTATTATGATTTTTCACGCAAAGAGCCGTTTACGACTGAAGAATTTGAAAAAATTGAAGCCAAAATGCACGAGATTGTTAAGCGTGATGAAAAAATTACCCGTAAAGTTTTGCCCAGAAACGAGGCAATTGCTTATTTTAAGTCAATCGGCGAGCATTATAAAGTTGAGTTGATTGAAGATTTGCCTGAAAATGAGGTGATTTCTCTCTATTCACAAGGTAACTTTACTGATTTGTGCCGTGGTCCTCACGTACCGTCAACCGGCAAAATCGGTGATGCGTTCAAATTGATGAAAGTTGCCGGAGCTTATTGGCGCGGTGATTCTTCAAAAGAAATGTTACAGCGTATTTATGCAACGGCTTGGGCAAGCAAAAAGGATTTAGATGCTTATTTGACAATGCTTGAAGAAGCAGCAAAACGCGACCACCGCAAGCTCGGTAAAGAGATGGATTTGTTTCACTTTGAGCCGGAATATGCTCCGGGTGCTGTATTTTGGCATGAAAAAGGCTATCGCATTTATCGCAAGTTGATTGAATATATGCGCAATCGTCAGGAACATAACGGATATATTGAGATTGAAACTCCGCGTATTATGGACAGAGTTTTGTGGGAGACTTCGGGCCACTGGGATAAATATGGTGCGCACAACTACTCCGGCAAAACCGAGGACGGAAAAATGTTCTGCGTCAAACCGATGAACTGTCCGGGCAGCCTGTTGGTATATAAGCAAGGGATTAAGTCTTATCGTGATTTGCCGTTGCGCATGGCAGAATTCGGTAAAGTTAACCGTTATGAAGCTTCGGGCTCGCTGATGGGTTTGATGAGAGTTCGTGAATTTACACAAGATGATGCACATATTTTCTGCACTCCGGAGCAAATGGAAGAAGAATGCATTACAACCTTGAAGCTGATTTTTGATATTTATAAAGATTTCGGCTTTGATGATGTAAAAATTTATCTGTCAACCAGACCGGACAGCATTTATCGAATTGGTTCAGATGAAACCTGGGATTTGTGCGAAAATGCCTTGGCAAATGCCCTAACCTCTCACGGATATAAATATGAAATCAACCCCGGTGAAGGTGCTTTTTATGGTCCTAAGTTGGAGTTTATTCTGCGTGATGCAATCGGTCGTGAGTGGCAATGCGGAACCATTCAGGTTGATATGAACTTGCCGCAACGTTTTGATATTTCGTATATCGGTGAAGACGGCGAGAAACATCAGCCGGTAATGTTGCACCGTGCTTTGTTCGGTTCAATTGAGAGATTTTTAGGTATTTTGATTGAAAACCATGCCGGAAAATTGCCGCTGTGGCTGTCGCCGGAGCAAGTTGTGGTTTCTCCGATTGTCAGTGAATTTGATGATTATGCGGTTGAAGTTACAAACAAGCTTAAGGCCGCCGGACTATTGGCTCGTGCTGATTTGCGCAATGAGAAGATTAACTATAAAGTACGTGAGCACTCTTTGGCAAAAATTCCGGTAATTGCGGTTGTCGGTGCCAAAGAAAAAGAAAACGGAACAGTTACAGTTCGTCGTCTCGGCGTTGAAAAACAATCGGTTATGACAGTTGATGAGTTTGTTAAGACTTTGGCTCAAGAAGCCAAAATGCCGCATATCAACGAATAATTCGATTATGCATTAAGGAAAGCGCCGGCAAAAGTCCGGCGCTTTTTGCGGTAAAGATATCAGCTTTACTGATTTTTTTCTTCTGGTTTTGGTTTTTCAGATGTTGGTTTGGTAACATATTTTGACAATTCAGTACCAAATGTGCTGTGGATATATTTTGTCATCTCGGTCGGTCTAACTTTAAAACCTTCGGCTTTGGCCTGCGCTTGCAATAAAACCTCTATTTTCAGGCGTTTTTCAAGTGCATCACGCTTTTCGGCGGCGCTGGCGGCATCATAAACCGAGGCTACGTTATACCAAACATAGGCATCGACCTCGTTTTTGGGATAATTTACACCGGCAGACAAAATATCTCCCAGCCAAATCATTGACGGAACATGCCCCTGATTGGCGGCATGAGCAAGATACTTGACGGCATTGCCATAGTTACGGGGAGTGCCTTCGGCGTTCATGTAGCGGAGACCCAGTTGATATTGGGCCTCGTCAAAAGTGGAAGCGGCCTTTTTGAGATAAATAAAAGCTTTGTCATCGTTTTTGGTTACGCCGAATCCGTTATAGTATATCATACCCAACATGTATTGGGCTGTGGTGTTGCCGCCCTCGGCTGCTTGAGAAAACAGGCGAACAACTTCACTACGGGTGGTGGCATCTGTACCGCCACGAGCCGTAAGATAAATGAACGCTAAATTGACTGCGGCTTCGCTGTTGCCGAGTTCGGCGGCACGCTTGAATAATGCCGCTGCTTTTTCAATATCACGATCGGTTCCGACACCGCTGAAATAAAGACTGCCTAAGTTGTTGAGAGCAACAATGTCGTCTTTTGCGGCGGCAAGTTCATAATATTTGAAAGCTTTGGCATCATCGGCTTCAACCCCGTTTTCACCATACAAATACATATAACCGAGGGTTAAGGCGGCTTCAACATCTCCGTCTTCTTCAGCCAGACGTGTCATGCGGTCCAAATAGTTTTCCTGCGGTTCGTTTTCTTTGCGCACAAATTCTTGGGCTTTTTCTTTTTTGCGCAAAAATGAAAAGTTTAAGAATGAGAATATGCCGGCGTCATCAACTTTTTCAGGTTTTTCTGCAGCAACCGTGGCAGAATCGGTCGGTTGGGCGGCAGGTTGTTCAACCTTTGGGGTTTCCGCCTGATTTTGGGCTGTTTCTTCGCCAAAAAGATCTATCAACGATGGCTCGTTATCGGCCGAAAAACACGGAGTTGAGACCAAACAAAAAGCTAATAAAACAAAAATATATCTGAACATGGCATATCCTAAAAAAATATCGTTTGTGCCTTAATAATATACGCTTTTTGCGGATATTCAAAACTTTTTTAAATTATCTTTATTTTTAGTGAATAAGCGCTATAATGCCCGAAAATTAATTAATCGAGGGCAAAAATGCCGGCTTTTGAACCACCTGTTTATACGTTGAAAGATATAAAACTACGCTTCGGAACCAACCAGCTGTTTCGAGGCGTGGAGCTGTATATTAACCGTGGAGATAAAATATCTTTGGTCGGGCGGAACGGCTCAGGAAAATCAACCCTTTTGAAAATTATTGCCGGACTGCAGGAACCCGATGACGGGGAGATTTTTATCCAGCCGAACACAACTATCGGATATATGCCACAAGATGCTGATTTGAGCGAATATAAGACTTTGCGTGATGTTGTGCTTTCGGGTTTGCCCAAAGATAAGCCGAATATGGAATATAAGGCGCAAATGCTGATTGAACAGTTGCAAATTGCCGCCGACCAAAACCCCGAATGTTCTTCAGGCGGAGAGCGCAGAAAAGCAACTTTGGCAAAAGCATTGGTTGCCGAACCTGATATTTTGCTACTTGATGAACCGACCAACCATTTGGATATGCCGACAATCGAGTTTTTGGAAAAAATGATTGCCGCTTATGCCGGAGCTGTGGTTGTTATCAGCCATGACCGGCGCTTTTTATGCAACATATCACGCACAACTTTTTGGCTTGATCGGGGGACAATGCGCCGCAATAATAAGGGGTTTGCTCATTTTGAAGAATGGCAGGATCAAATTATTGAACAGGAAATTATTGCTCAAAAGAACCTGAACAAAAAACTGGCGGAAGAAACCGAGTGGCTGCATAAAGGAGTTACGGCAAGACGCCGCCGAAACCAAGGACGTTTGCGCAGGTTGTTACAATTGAGGCAGGAACGCAGAGAACAGCTGAAACAAATCGGCTCGGTCAATATGGAGGTGGAAAATACCATCTGGAAATCAAAAATCGTGATTGAGGCCAAACATATCAGTAAAGCTTTTGGTGAAAGGACGATTGTCAAAGATTTTTCTACCAAAATTATTCGTGGAAACCGAATCGGAATTGTCGGACCAAATGGTGCCGGAAAGACTACACTGATTAAGTTGCTGACCAAAAAACTCGAACCTGATGAGGGGTTTGTGAGAATCGGTAAAAACTTGCAGGAGGCATATTTTGATCAAAATCGGTTTACACTCAACCCGCAAAAGACTTTGTGGCAGACACTTTGCAACGAGGGAGATCACATTTGGGTACGCGGGTCTTATCGGCATGTGGTGGCTTATCTTAAAGACTTTTTGTTTACGCCGGAGCAGGCAAAATCTCCGGTGGCAACGCTCTCCGGCGGAGAAAAAAATCGCCTGATGCTGGCAAAAGTGTTGGCACAACCTTCAAACTTTTTGCTACTCGATGAGCCGACTAACGATTTGGATATGGATACGCTCGACTTGTTGCAGGATATGTTAGGGGATTATGACGGTACCATGATTATTGTCAGCCACGACCGTGATTTTTTGGATAAGCTGGTTACCTCAATTATATATATGAAAAGCGACGGAAGCGTTGACGAGCATATCGGAAGCTATAGCGAAGTGTTGGCCAAACTGGCTCCAAAGCCGGAAACAACCGGCGAAAAAAGCAAAAAACCGGTGGCAAAAGCTGAAAAACCAAAAGTGATTAAGACGCAAAAGTTAACCTATAATCAGCAAAGATTATTACAAATTTTGCCCTCGCAAATTGAAGAAATTGAAAAGAAAATTGCCGCTGTTACCGAACAATTGGCAGATACGGAGTTATACCAAAACGACAGAGAAAAGTTTTTTGCTTTGGGAGACGAGCTCAAAGAGCTTGAGAGCCAAAAAGCAGAAGCCGAAAATCAATGGTTGGAGATTTCTCTGTTGGCAGAAGAAATATCTTAAGGCAAACTACCAGCGCAGGTTGGATATTACGTAATCGGGAGCAGCACCGGTAGAGGTTGAAAGCTCACGGGTTTTGGTAACATCGGGGATATAGCCCTCGCCCAAATAGTTAACGTGAATGCCTTTGCTGATCAACATGCTTGATATGCCGGCATTGTTGGCACCTTTGATATCGGTTGAAACGCTATCGCCAATCAGCAAAATGCGGTCAGACGGAGTGTTTTTGTAGCTCTCAATTGCATAGGCCACTATTTGTTTGTCGGGTTTGCCTAAGGTTAAGATGCGGCCGCCCAAAATGGCATATTGTTCGGCAATAGAAGCAGAGGCAGAGCCGATTTCTCCGTTAACAAAGGCTGAGGTGTCATTGCCAATGCACAACATCGGAATGTTGAGGCTGGCAGAATGACTGAGAATGTCCATGTAGTCCTCGGCAATATGTGACGGAGCACTGCCGATATAAAGAAAATCGGCACGAGAAGCGTTTTCCGTGTTTTGATAGTTCAGCCCCTCAAAAACAGCCGTATCGCCGTCTCCAAGGTTGTAATACACCTGCCCGAGTGCCGCATAACGCTGGCTACCGGCTTGTAACTGACTGTGTAAGACCTCGCCCATGGTAATAATGTTATTGAACAAGCGGGGAGAAACTCCGGCAGCATACATTTTTTCAATCAATTCAGTCAAGCGCATAGCTGTATTGCTCAGCAAAACAACCTGTTTGCCGTTTTTGCGCAAGCGAATAAGCGCCTCAATAGCCTCGGGCAAAAAACTTTGTCCGTTATAAATAACGCCGTTTAAACCGCAAACGTATACGTCATGAGAATCCATAATTTTGGAAATATTGACAACCGGCTTTATCATTTTCATAGCGCTAAACCACCAATTTTGTTAATCTAATCAGGATAATAGACTATCTATATTAAAAAATTTTTAATTTGCAAGACCTGATAGCGAAAGAATCACCGCATTGGCTATCGTCAGCCCAAAAATGGCGGTAATGGTCGGAAGAGAACCCATGGTGTGGCGCTGGCGGGTATTGCCCTCAGGCTGAGAATCGGCATCAATAAACAATGCGGTTTCAGGCAAATCAACCTGCTCATCAGATGCAACGCACAAAACTTTAGAAATATCAAGGCCACGGCGCTTGAGACGTTTGCGAATAAAACGGGCAAGATGGCAATTTTTGGTTTTGTTGAGGGTTTGTAATTTTATGCAGGACGGATCAGTTTTGAGAGCCGCCCCCATTGACGATATAAAGGGAATATCACGTTTTATCAGCTCCTCAATCAGCCCGCATTTGGGATTGAGCGAATCGATAGCGTCAACCACAAAATCTACCGGTTCGGCAAGCAAATCGGGCAGAGTTTTGTCGTTCACAAAAATCTCTTTGGTGATGACCTTGCAACTCGGATTAATGTCTTTGACACGTTGAGCCGCCAGTTCGGATTTGGGTTGTCCTATGGTAGAATCGAGAGCCAAAATTTGGCGATTGATATTGGTGATGTCAACTTTGTCAAAATCAACCAAAATAAGTTTGCCGATGCCGGCACGAGCCAATGCCTCAAGGGCATAGCCACCGACAGCGCCAAGACCGATAATCATAACTGTTGCCTTTTGGAGATTGGCAAATTTTTGTGGTCCGAGAAGGGCTCGGGTGCGCATAAAACGGCTGTCAGTCATTGATAAACTCCAAAGAATTTTGATAAATTTGTCGTGAAAGCTCCTCAATATCGGCACGCAAAATCGAGGCAAAATGTTGCAATATTTCAGGAATGAAGAACGGAGATGAAAGCTCGCCTTTGTTGGGAGCCTGATAAGGACCATCGCTTTCGAGCAAAATTTTGTTGAGCGGCACGGTTTTGACGATTTTTTCAATATCACGATTTTTTAGGATTGAGGCGCTGAAAGAGATGTATCCGCCATGCGACAAAATGTCGTGCAAGTGCTCTGCCCGACCGTTGAATGAATGAATCATAAATTTTGCCGGCATTAAGTGCCAAAAATCCGGCATGGAACCGACCGCTTTTACGGAATGGATTATAATCGGGCGCTTAAACTCCCGTGCCAATTTGAGTTGGGCGGAAAACAAATTTTGCTGCAAATCAAAATCGGGCTTGAGGCCGTCAAGACCGGTTTCGCCGACAAGAGCGTGAGGAAAGGCTTTGAGGTACGATTTTAGCAAATTTTGCCACTGCTCCGAGATGCCGGCGACATGCCAAGGATGAACGCCAAAGGCCGGAACTATCAAGTCGGGAAAATTTTGCGCAAAAGCGGCAACTTTGTCCCAGTCTTTAGGAGAAGTTGCGGCGCAAATCATTTTTTTTAATCCGAATTTTTGCGCTTTTTTAACTATATCGGTGGCAAAATTCTCTTCATAATCTTGCAGATGTATATGTAAGTCGATAAAATCCATACAAATTGCTCACTTTGAACTTTAATATAAGAGGATAATAGGTAGTTATGAGTGTTTTGACAAGACCAATTTTGGATATAAATTTAAACAATATTGTTAAGAACTATGAGTTATTACAAAGAATTGCGCCAAAATCAATTGCTGCGGCAGTTGTAAAAGACGATGCTTATGGTTTGGGAGCCGTAAAAGTTGCAGAAAAACTGTATAATGATGCCGGATGCCGTTGTTTTTTTGTGGCACACGGAATTGAGGGAGAACGGATTCGTCCGGTAGTCGGGGAATCGCAAATTTTTGTGTTGCAGGGTATCGGTGAGGACAGTTTGGAGTCTTTTGAAAAAGCTGGTCTAACGCCGGTTATTGCATCGCCGGAGCAGTTTGAGTTTTGGAAAAAGCACAAAATTAACGGAATTAAGCCGGCTATCCAAATCGAGACCGGTTTGAATCGCTTAGGTTTTAGGGAAAAAGATATTGCCAGATTGAGCGAAAAAGACAAGCAAGAGTTTGATGTTGTGTTGTCGCATTTGGCCTGCGGAGACGAAAAAGACCATTTTATGAACGAGCACCAGTTGTTACGCTTTGAAGAACTAAAAAACAAGTATTTTCCAAAGCACAAAGCATCTTTGTCGGCTTCGGACGGAACTTTTTTGGGCGAAAGATTTCAAAAAGATATCGTGCGGTTAGGTGCGGCGATGTATGGGATTAATACCGCTCCCTATCGAGAAAATCAGATGTTGCCGTGCATTACCGTAAAAGCACCTGTCTTAGAAATTGCCGATTTAGATAAAGGCGAGTTTGTCGGATATTCGGTAACCTACAGGGCGGCAAGCAATCGCAAAATTGCAATTGTGTCCATCGGTTACGGCGACGGAATTCCGCGTTCTTTGTCAAATGTCGGCAAAGTATTTTTTGCTGAGGGCAATATTGTGCACGAGGCCAGAATTATCGGTCGGATATCGATGGATAACGTGATTTGCGACGTTACCGACGTTAAGGATGCAAAGGTCGGAGATTTGGCTGTTGTTATCGGAGATTTTTATACATTGGACGACATAGGTCGAGATGCCGGAACCATAAGTTATGAGGTTTTGTCGCGGCTGGGCAAAAACACCCGGTTTATTCGAAATTATATAGGTTAAACAAAAAAATCCCGATCTTGCGATCGGGATTTTTTCTTAGGATGCGAGGATTAACGACCATTGTCTTTATTTTTATAGTAAGTATATCGCTCTTGAGTTAGTTGATATGTATCAGTACCGGTAACTTGTTTTTCCATGGCATCATACTGCTCTTGGGTTATTTTACCTGATTCCAGAGCGTTTTTAGCCAAATCCAGAACTTTCTTCTTCTGAGCAGGTGTTAGTTCGGGATCACTACCATTGTTACTTACCACTTCTGCATGTCTGCCGAATTGGTGAGCAGGTCCTGCTTGGTATCCGGGTTTTTCATCGTTCATCTGAGATCCGACAGAAACGACATCTGGAGTCTTGACTTCAATTTCCGGAGCTTTAATTGTATCCGGAGGAGTGATTACAGTAGCTTCCAGTTTTACCGGCTGAATTGTCGGGATGATGGTATCCTTTTCAACAACCGGAGTTTCAACTACAGGTCTTTCTTCAGGCTCTTTTTCATCTACCGGAGCTGGGGCTTTATGTGTTAAATATGCTCGTTGACCTTTTTCACAATCCCCAAGATTGGCAACAGCTTGAACATTATTGTAGCCTATAATCCAGCCGTTTTTATCGCAAGATGGTCTACCATCTTTTCTAGGTTTTGAAATTCCCGGAGCAATCTCTTCAAGTTTCTTAAGGTTAATACGTCCTTGTATGTTTTTAGGTCCTTTTTCACAAACTTGATCGACCGCATATCTTACTTTAGCAGATATCTCTGCATCCATTTCGGTTCCACATGTAAGATAATCGTACAGCGGACCTACATAAGGTTCAAGACTACCACTGTGAACATCCGCTAATTTAGTACCATGAATATCACAGGTTTTACCATTCAATTCGTTTGTCCATTCAGAAAGTTTCTTTTCTGCATAAAGAATACCCTCTGGACTATACCTTGTGGTATCGCCGGCAATTTCTGCTTCTCTGTTCCACTTATCAGCAAGTACCGTAGCATTTAACCATCCCCTATCAAACCTTATTTTAGATTCATGGTATAACCAATCAGCACGTACTTCTTTAAAGTGATCGCTTGAAATTGTCATATTTTCATTCCACTCTTCAGGAGCAAGGGCGAATTCAATTGTTGCTGTTGTATCAGCTTTTTCATGAGCTGAAGTGTCAACCGGGGTAGCAAGCAATTCAACATTGTCTTTTGCATCTTCTTTTACCGGAGCTGCTTTCTTAGGATTGCAACGAGATACGCCGAATGCAATTGTAGCTACAACTACGGCACCTAAAGCAACTCTACGAACAATCTTGTTGTTCTTAATCTTATCCCACATGCGGGCGAAGAAACCTTTTTTCTTCGGTTCATTTTCTTCTTCAGCGGCAGGAGCTTTATCTTCAGGGGCATCCGGAGTATCAACATATACAGGGCCCTGATAGGTGCCGGCATTGCCTTGGTCATGCTCATCATCAGCAAAATCTTCTTCATTATTGTCAAGGTGTTCTTCCTGTCCTTCAGGAGCAATTTCAGCTTGTTCTTCATCTGCAGATTTATCTTCAACAACTTCTTTGCCTTCGTCTGCAGGTTGTTTGTCATCAACAACTTGAACCTCTGCTTCAGGCTGTTTTTCTTCAACAACTGGGGTATGAAGCGGGGTAATGATTGCAGGTTTGTCTTCAACAACTCCTTTGCCTTCGTCTGCAGGTTGTTTGTCATCAACAACAGTAGCAACTTCGTCTACAGGTTGTTTGTCGTCAACAACTTGAACCTCTGCTTCAGGCTGTTTTTCTTCAACAACCGGAGCAACGACCGGAGCAATAATTGCAGCTTGTTCTTTTTCTTCTTTTTGCTCTTTTGCAGCTTCAGCCTCTTGTTTAGCAGCTTCGGCCTCAGCTCTAGCATCTTCAAGAGCTTTTTCAGCAGCATCAGCTCTGGCGTTTGCGGCATTAATTTCTTCTTTGGAAGCTGTTGCAGCGGCTTCGACCTCTGCTTGAGCAGCAGCAAGTTCAGAGTTTGCTGTAGCAACTTTTTGTTCAGCAGCGGCAAGAGCGGCCAATGCGGCAGCTTCTCTTGCTTTGGCATCTGCGATTTCTTTTTCGGCAGCAGCTTTGATTGCGGCAGTTTGTTCCTCAACCTCGGCACGAACTTTTTCTTCAGTTTCTGTATCTGTCGGTGCAGTAACTGTTTGAACTTCAGCTTCAGGCTGTTTTTCTTCAGCAACGGTAGCAACTTCGTCTACAGGCTGTTTGTCATCAACAACTTGAACATCTGCTTCAGACTGTTTTTCTTCAGCTGCCGGAACAACAATTGTTTCAACTTCAGCTGTCGGTTGATTTTCTTCAGCGGCAGGAGCTTCTGCTGCTTTTTCGTCGGCTTTAACCGGTTGAACATCAGCAACTGTATGAACAGGAGCGTTCTGAGCCTCTTGTTTTTTCTCAACAGTATCTAATTTTTGTTCAGGAGCAGGAAGGTTGCTCATGTACAAATCCAAGTCTTCAAGAGACAAATTGCTGATCATGACGTTTTCTTTAGCGCAGGCTTCGACCAAAGCACGGCGGAATTCATCGCTCATTTCTTCGCCGAGTTTAATCTTTTTATTGTTCTTTTTGGCTAAAGCTACCAAAATGTCAAAATCTTGAGCTTTGGGCTCTTCTTCGGTGGCAACGGACACATTGTTTTCGCTGGCAAAATTCAAGGTTGTGCCGTTTTTGAGGTCAGCACGCAAACCGCCATCTTTAATGGCTTCAACAACCGGAGTTTCAACTTTTTTGGTTTTTACAGCCAATTGCAAAATGTCTTGACGGTATTGAACTTTCCAAGATTCTACATTTTTCTTTTGACGAACAGCAACCGGTTGCTGTTTTTTAACAACTGCCGGAGCATTTTCCTGAGCAACAGCCGGGGCATTACCTTCATCAACGAGGCGTTCTGAGACACGGTCCTCTTGAGGTCTTTCGGTAACGGTAATAACATCCTCACGCTGTACATTGTAGCCGGATTGTTTTACTTCCATGCTCTCGCCTTTGGCGTATTCTTTCAACATAGCCATACGAAGAGCATTGAATTCTTTTGCAAATTCAGGGTTATCTTTTAAGGCAGCGTATAATGTTTGAAATTCTTTAGGATCAATTCTTCCAGAATTTACAACTCTTGCTGCGGTTCTTGCGTCCATTGTTTTGTCTCCTATCTAAAACTTGATTTGCAAGCACTATATCACAAAATTTAGACACGTGCAAGCATTTTTTGTCAAATTTTTGCAAATTTCTCAAATTTTTATCAAATAATTTAATAACATATTGTTATTCATTAGTTTTTTGTTTTTGTGCGGCGAGAACCGCAGCGTTATTTTTAGCCTGTTCTTCGGTTTTTTCTTCTTTTTTAAGAGCCGGAAGAGCTTCTCTCAGCGCCTTCTTTATGTCTGCTTGTTCTTTCTCAGTACGCTCAGCGTAAGGTTTCAACTACTTTGTATTTACCTTTCGGCTCATTAGGAACACGCTCAATTTTTTCTGCACCGTAATATTGCAAAGCTGTAACACAGGTTTCTGCCATTTCGTTGTCACCTTTATGCATAGCGATGGCATATTTTTTCATCAACAATTCAGCTGTGGGCTTACCTTCACCGGTAACTTTGTAAAAACCTTCTGCCAATTGTTTTTCTTGTTTGGCTACTTCCTTTTCAAAATCTGCACTGGCAACCGCTTTGAGCGCATATTCAGCCAGACGACCACCTGCTATTTTGGCATTAACTTTGTATCTGTCATCGACTTCGTGGGCAGGCAGAGTTTTGGGCTCTTCTGTATTTTCGGATTCTTTTTCAGGTTCAGGCAGAGATTTTTTCTCTTCTTCCTTGTTTTCCAGTTGTGGAGGGAGACCTTGAATATTTATCCCCATTTCACCGCATACAGACACCATTTTTTCTTTGAACTCATCGCTCCATTTTTCGTTATATGCGATTTCCTGACCGGTTTCTTTTGCCAGATTAACAAGTGCTTCAATGCCGGCAAGATTGGCTTTGGCTTTGTCGGGAGAAGTAAAATGAATTTCGGCCTCGCCCATTCTGCCTTTAAGACCTTCTATGTCGTTGCCTTCTTCGTCTTTGGACTCTCTTTCCCATTCCTGATCATGGTCTTTGGCATACTTGGTCATAATCCGGTCATAACGTGTAACCCAGTCTTCATCAACGTTCATTTCATCGTCATTGCTTTCATGCTGAACAAGGTGTACTTCTTCAAGCTTTTCTCCGGCTTTTTCTTTCGGATCTTCAGATTTTTCTTCAGGTTCTTGGGCTTCTTCGACTGTTTCTTCAGCTGGTTTTTCAGAGTCTTTCTGTTCTGTCGCCGGTTTTTGGGCAGGCTCGTCTGATTGTTTTTCAGACGGTTGTTTGAGTTCCTGATATTTTTTCTTAAAAGCTTCAAACTCGGATTGAGTCAGTTCTTTGTCTGCAGTAAAGCCAAGTTGCTCAACGATGATTGTGTCAAGACCCATTTCGTAATCACTAAGTTTTTTCTTTTCTTCAACGGTTTCAGTCATCTTTTCCTCCCCAAAAAAGAATTGTGTATCTATATTTATAAAGTATAGTATCACAAATGAAAATTTTTGTCTAGTTTTTTTGTTTAATATCAGAAAAGATTTAAAAAAACGTTACTTCCTGATGTCAAATACAGGAAATTGGGAACGTAAACCGTCTATCAGGTTGGAATTTAAGAAAAATTGTTCGCAGTCGGAGTCGGTTGTGGTGGTATCGCTCTCGATTGGACGGTATTTTTGAAGGAAATATTTTTTTACGCCGAGAGATGAAAGAGTGTCTCCGATGTTCTTGATGTCATCAATGGAAAGAATACGCGGATCGCAGGTGGTGCGGCACTCAAAGTCAACACTGCTCTTAAGCAAAATATCTAAAGATTCTTTTATTTTAGGGAGTTGAGAGGCAGCTTGGATTCCTATGGCTTTGGTATAATGCTCGGCATTTAGCGGTGCCTTAATATCAAAGCCAACCCAGTCCAATAAGGGGAGAATTTTTTGTAAATGGGCGGGACGGTAGCCACCGGTGTGCAAACCTATGGCAAAACCGAGGGATTTTACCTCTAGAATAGCGTTTTCGAGCCCGTCTTGAACAAGCGGCTCGCCTCCGCTGAATACTACGCCGTCCAAAACTTTGCGGCGGGTTTTGAGAAATTCAATAAACTTTTCCCAAATAAAACCGCTATCTGCAGCTGTATCCTGCAAAATCGCATTGTGGCAAAAAGGGCAACGCCACGGACAACCTTGCATGAATACAACTGCACTTATTTTTTCAGGAAAATCGACGGTGCTGAAAGTTTCAACACCGCCGACTTTAATAGGATTGTCTGTCATAAATTATTCGGCAGCAATATCAATGTGTTCACAACCGCAACCCAAAGCAGCTCTAGCCTTACCTTCTGCAAAATATTTGCGTGTATAGAACTCAGATTTTTTGCCTTTGTTGAATTCTGAAACCGGACGCAGGTAACCCATTACACGTGTCCAAACTTCGCAAGGCTGTCTTTCTTCATCGTTCAATTTTACATCTTCAATTTTTACAACTGTCATTGTTTTTTCTCCAAGTTAATTTTATCATAATTATGTGGGTTAAGCAACTTCTACAGAAGTGGCGGCTTTTCTTTTTTCTGCCATTTTCTCCTCATCGCAGATCGGGCAGTATTTGTGTTCTCCGGAAATATAACCGTGCTTTGGGCAAACAGAGAAAGTCGGAGTTATGGTAATGTACGGTAAACGATAGTTGGTCAGCACACGTTTTACAATGTCGCGGCAAACCTTGGCCGAAGATATACGTTGTCCCATATAAAGGTGAAGAACAGTACCTCCGGTATATTTTGATTGCAGGTCGGCTTGCAATTCCAAGGCCTCAAACGGGTCATCGGTGAAGCTTACCGGCAATTGTGAAGAGTTTGTATAATAAGGATTCTCAGGGGTGCCTGCTTGGATAATGCCGGCAAAACGTTTCTTGTCCTCACGGGCAAAACGATAAGTAGCACTTTCGGCCGGAGTGGCTTCCAAGTTATACATATGACCGGTTTCTTCCTGAATGGTAACCATTTTGGCACGAATGTAATCCAAGAATTTCTTAGCAAATGCAATACCCCATTCATCGGTAATGTCATGTTTGCCATCGGTATAGTTGGCAATCATCTCATTGATGCCGTTAACACCAATGGTAGAGAAGTGATTGCGCAAAGTTCCGAGGTAACGTTTGGTGAACGGGAATAAGCCGTTATCAATCAGGCGCTGAATGAGCTTGCGCTTGATTTCCAGTGAGGTGCGGGCAATGTTCATCAACTCATCAACACGGGCAAACAAACCGGCTTCGTTGTTCTTGTATACATAACCTAAACGAGCGCAGTTGAAGGTTACAACGCCGATGGAACCTGTCTGCTCGGCCGAACCGAACAAGCCGTTACCTTTGGCCAACAGCTCGCGCAAGTCAAGTTGCAGGCGGCAGCACATAGAACGAATTTGACCCGGTTTTAATACAGAATTGATGAAGTTTTGGAAATAAGGCAAGCCGTATTTGGCAGTCATTTCAAACAACAATTCAGTATTTTCATCTTCCCACGGAAAATCTGGAGTAATGTTATAGGTAGGAATTGGGAAGGTGAACGGACGACCTTTGATATCGCCTTTCATCATGATGCTCATGTAGGCCTTGTTAATCATGTCCATTTCAGGCTTTAAATCGCCATAAGTAAACGGCTGTTCAACACCGGCAATCAGCGGATGTTTGTCGCGCAAATCGTCAGGGCATACCCAGTCAAAAGTAAAGTTGGTAAACGGTGTCTGAGAACCCCAACGAGAAGGAACGTTCAAGTTATAGATAAGCTCTTGGAAGCACTGCTCGACCTGTTCATAAGACATATGGTCAGCACGAATATACGGAGCAAGATATGTATCTACGGAAGAAAATGCCTGAGCACCGGCCCACTCGTTTTGAAGAGTACCCATAAAGTTAACCATTTGACCGACTGCGGCAGACAAGTGTTTGGCCGGACCGGCTTCGGCCTTACCGGGAACACCGTTGAAGCCTTCGTGGAGCAAGTTTTTCAAAGACCAACCGGCACAATATGCAGCCAACATATCCAAATCGTGAATATGAATGTCGCCATTACGGTGAGCCTCACCGACGTTAGCGGGATAAACGTGGCTCAGCCAGTAGTTAGCAGTAACCTTGCCGGAAACGTTCAAAATCAAACCACCGTTTGAATAACCTTGGTTAGCATTGGCATTAACACGCCAGTCGAGTCTTTCAAGATACTCATTAATTGAGCTTTCAACATCGACAACAACTTTTTTGTCATTACGAACACGATTGCGTTGATCACGGTACAAGATATAGGCTTTGGCGGTAGCAAAATAGTTTGCCGAAATCAAAACCTGTTCAACAACATCTTGAATGTTTTCAATTGAAGGAAGAGAATCGGCAAACTTGTGTTCCAAAACTTTGAGAACCTGACCTGTCAACAGATAGCATTCCTGTTCACTAAATTCTCCGGTGGATTCGCCAGCCTTGCGGATAGCGTTGAAAATTTTATCGCTATCAAAGGGAACCAATGTACCGTCTCTTTTGGTAACGTTGGCAATTTTTACATTGTCGGTAACCTTGGATGCTTCGTATTCGTGGGTAGACATTTTATTCATTTTTCCTTTTTACAAAATTTGTTTGTTTGACTTCCGATATACTACATCTAGTATTAACAAAAAGTAAACAAACTATATATAGTATTCACAAGAAAATTTTTATTATGCAAATTCAATGGCTGAATCGATATTCAAAATCTGTCATAATACTGATATAAAGATTCTTCTTTTCCAAGTCGGAAAATTTCAATTTGGGGTATTGACAAAGCTATCTATCTATAAAAGCTCAATTTTAAAAAAACACCTCGTGGATAATTTTGTGAATAAATAAAAATTTTATGCAAAAACAACGGATTAACCTTTATTAAGAAATAATTAAAATCCACAGGCAAAAAAGAATCGTTTTAAGAAACAGAAACGCATATTTGTTTTAAAAATATTGTAATACGCAAAAAAATTTATTACATTGCCAGAGTGATTATATTTAAATAGGTGTGATATGAAAAAACTTTTATTGGCTGTTGCTGCTATAATGTTTTCGGTTGCCGGTCAGGCACAGGCTCAAACCAAAAGCGATCTCGAAAAAATAGAAAACTATCTTAATTCGGTAAAAACCCTGCAGGCTCGTTTTGTGCAAAATGCCAGCAACGGAAATGTTGCCGAGGGCAACATTTTTATTGAAAAACCCAATAAAATTCATATGGAATATGCCGCACCAACCAACGTGCTGATTGTCGGGAACGGAGACTATATTATATATAATGACAAGGATTTGGATCAGGTCAGCAACATTGACTACAATGACATTCCGGCCAGTCTGATTTTGGGCAACGATATTAAAATTGATAATAAAAATATTAAAGTAACTTCTTTTTATAAAGATGCCGGCACTACAATTATCGGACTCGATTATAAAGGCAAAGGCAATTTAGGAACAATTACTCTGACATTTAATAATTCTCCTTTTGAATTGCGTCAGTGGAAAATTATTGATCCGCAAAGCGTTGAGATTTCTGTGTCTTTATACGGAACAAAAATTGATGAGCCGATTGACCAATCGCTGTTTAAATTCCACAAAAATAAAAATCCGCTAAAGCAGAAAAAAGGTCGTTAATGATTCGCCTAGCAACTTGGAATGTAAACTCTATCCGGATTCGATTGCAGCTACTAGAGAAGTTGGTTGAAAAAGAAAATCCGAACCTAATATGTTTGCAAGAGGTTAAGGCAAAAGAAGCCGATTTTCCTTTTGAAGATATTAAAAAACTCGGCTTTGAAAACATCGCTCTCTATAGTATGCCGGGGTATAACGGCGTTGCCATACTGTCAAAGTTGCCGCTTGATAATATAGCCCAACATCAACATGTCGGCAAAGATGATGCACGACACATCAGCGCATTAGTAGATAATAAATTTGAAGTACATAATATATATGTACCGGCCGGTGGAGATGTGCCGGATGCAAAAATTAATCCGTCTTTTGAGCACAAGTTAAATTTTGTAGATGAGGCGGCAAAATTTTTCTCGACTAAAAACAGTAAACCGAGGGTGTTGTGCGGGGATTTTAATATTGCTCCATCGGAAAATGATGTTTGGAGCCATAAGGCATTGTTGCAAACAGTTTCACATACACCGATAGAAGTAGAAAAACTGGAAAACTTTTTTAAGCGGGGCAAATTTGCAGATGCAATAAGGGCGTATTTTTCCGAATCGGAAAAAATTTATTCGTGGTGGAGTTATCGCAACCATAACTGGGCAACTAACGATAAAGGGAGACGGTTAGACCATGTGTGGGTAGATAAAGAATTGTTGCCGGCAATTACCAAAGCCAAAATTTGCAAATATTTTCGTGCTGAACAGCGCCCGTCCGATCACGTGCCGGTAATAGTTGAACTAAAGATTTAGACGATAGCCGGTTTCTTCGGTCAAAATTACCAAATCAGAACTTCCATTCTCAACTTTTTGACGCAACCGATAGATATGAGTTTCAACCGTGTGAGTAGTCGCATCGGGATTATAACCCCAGACTTCCGACAAAAGCTCGCTCTTGGATACAATTTTCGGATAAGCTTTATACAGGTAATTAAGTATTGCGACTTCTCTTTCTGTCAGTTTGATAATATTGTGAGAATGAGTGTTTTGGATTTCCTTTTGCGCAGAATCGAGGATATAACTACCAAAACTAAGTTGCCCGTCCCGGCTGTGAACAAACAAATTGATACTTGAAAGAACCGAATCGAGAAAATCCTCTAAACGGAAAGGTTTGGTAATAATTGTTACCGAATCGCCAAAATCGTTTTCATCATTGCTTAAAAAGATGATTGGAGCTTGGCGGAGTTTTTGCTGTAAATCGGCAACGGTTTTCGGAGAATCATCGACCACAGCAATATCAAAAATGATATCGTCCGTCCATTGTTCAAAAACTCTAAAGTCTGAAGCATACAGTTCAAGTTGCTCTTTTAAATCAGCTGCAAAATCGGGAGAATTTGAAATAAGCAAAATATTGGACATTCACAACTCCTAAAATTTTACCCCTACTCCGGCAATACCGGCATAACCATGATTGCTGTCGGCTTTGGTATCTCCGTCAAAATCGCCATGAGCAACTGCCGCATAAATGGTCAAATAGCGGTTAAATTGGTAGGAGTTAGAAAACTGAATAATCTTGTCTTTATAATTTTTGCCGTCTGCCTTGGAGTAAAAATAAGTCAGAGCCGTCTTAAACGGACCGAACTCATAGCTCAAACCGAGATTGTATGCATAAGCATCGCGGTAGGCATCAAAATAATTTATACTCTTGCGAATCGGCTGATTAGTTTTGGAATCATAATGATTAATCCATGTGCGACGCAGACCTCCGCCCAATGTCCAACCTTTGCGATATAAGTTCAAACCGGCAGAAATTTCCTGATCGTTGTCGGCAAAATAAGCAGCCCCGATTGAGCTCGAAACCGAAACACCCATTACATCCGCCGAGTGATATAACGAGGCAATGTAGCCGTCTTTGTTTTTATATGAAGCACGGCGATTAATCAGTCCATCGCGACTGTAACTGTCAGGAACATATGAAAAACCGAACATCATGCCATTATTGAATTCAGGAGAAATGTAAGTGATTTTCGGAGCCGTTCCGTCGGTATTAATATCGGTTGAATTAAGGGTGCGGTAGCCGGTGGCACGGTGATTGCGTTGCCAGTTCGGGTTGGTTATGAAATTGACGATATCACTTTGGTTTACGCCCAATAACCCGATTGACGGTGCGCTGATTCCCAACTGATATGCGGCATTGTAGCTTTGTCCCAAAATAATTTTTCCATACGGGGAATCAAAGATACCATAAACTTCTTCTCCCCAGGAGCCATGATTGTAATCTTTTATTTGCTGATCAATTCCGTATGATAAATCAACATATGCCCCTATTTGATAGTCAGAATTAAACTGGTATTGAGCAATAAGGCTACTGCTGATGCGTGTCGGCAAATTATGATGTGATTTGTTGCCGGCAAAAGACGAATCGTAATCGCTGTATCCGTACAGTGTTTTAACTTTGCCAAAGGCATCAAAACTCCACTCACCGGCGTGTGCCTTACAATTTAAAATGCCGCAAATACCGATGGTTATTGCAAAAATGCGAAATATTTTCATAAATTATCCTTTTTGTTGTGGACAAAAATTTTGTACATGTTATATTGATTGTATCCTTTTATCATTAATTAATAATTAAAAATCCAAATCATGAAGATCAATCACGAAGAGTATGAACGCATCAAGGACCAGTACCTCGATTACATGTACAGCGAACTGTTGGACGAGCGTGCAAAGTTAATGATGCAGGCAGAGCCTGACCCTGTAAGGATCCAAGTTTTGAACGATATGATTCAAGAAGGGAAAAGCGATCAGCCGGATTTTGACTAGATCTTTCGCTTGGCGAAAAACTTCCCCCCCCTCGGGGCGGAAGTTTTTTTGTTGGCAAAAATAAAAATAGCAATATATAAATATGTATATATTTTTATGGGAGATGAATAATGCAAAGTTTTGTTTCTAATCAGGCGATATTGCAACAACAGGTTGACAATTTATACTCAAAAATAAAAACGCTTAAATACAATAATACCAATGCAATTATGCAAGTATTATCAGAAGCCGAACGTTTGAGCCTACAATATCCCGATAATGCGGAAATTTTGATTATGCAGGTTCATTTACAAATTATGAATTCGCAAGAGCAAAAAGCTCGGGCTATTGCTAACCATGCATGGGAAATCGGCGGAAATTTGCGAACCGTATATGAAAAAATGTATGTTAACGACCTAATCAATTTGGGCATGAGCGAAATGGCCGGAATTTTACTGAGACCGCATTTTGAAAACTTGCAACAGGATATCAGAGTATTTCCGCTGGAGATGGTGCGTTTTGCTCTGATGACAGGAAGTGCTGATTTGTTGTCAAGAGTTGTCGGAACCTTGCCGAACAATCCGTTGTTCGAAGCTCTGCGACAGTTTGTACGAACTTATCAAAATTTAAGATATACGACCCATTTTGCCAATATGCAAAAACTGGTTATGGATAATGTCGGGAACCAAATATGCGGATACGATTTTAACTGCTATACCGACCGTGGTTTTACCGATGTTGAAATCGTATTATATTTCAGTAATTATGATTTTGACCTAAAACAACATAAGGAAAATATCAATAGCATCCTTAACCGTTACTGCTCATCTGCAGGGGTAAAAAGAATTTATAATCTGAGTTATGTATGCAAAAACATTAAGGATTTTCAAATGTTTTAGCCGGCATCAAAAACTCACGTCCACGACGTTTTTGTTCGTTTTGCTCAACTCTGGCATAGAGTTTTTTGCCTGATTTGAAAAGCAATTTGCGCAATAAATTCATGGCAACTTCTTGTTCGTTTTCATCACTGTTGAACAAAACAAAGCGATTTTGGTGGTCAGCAATCGAGCCATCGGCACCTTTAATTTTGAGTTCAGCCGAAACGACCATTTGCAAACGTCGGGTTTGGGAATTGATTTGGTCAATTTTAGCCTTAAGCACTTTTGATGATATGGTGTAATCTGCCCCGTCGGGGTGGTCTAAGATGGTGTACACTTCTTCGTTATCAAATAAATTTTTAATAACATCAATCGGCTTTGATGAGTGAGTATTGTTTGAAAACTCAACCGGAGCTACATAGACCAAAGATTTTTGAGTTTCTTCAAGAGTGATATCAGGGGTATATTCTCCATGTTCGGTCGGAGTTTCGACTTCCGGTTCGGTGTTTTCTGCCACAACCGGTATATCGTCAGGTTTATTTTCATCTGCGACAGGAGTTTCGTCCACCGATGGAACATCTGCTGCAGATGTGATATCAGTGTTTTCATTTTCAGGTTGATAGGCAATCGGGGCAGCAGTCGGTTCAGGAGTTTTATCAAAATCGCTGGGACCATTATACATAACTTCTGCCATTGTCGGTTTGTCTTCAACAAACGGGGTATTATCTTCTTCTACAACGTTATTGGCTTTAGCAAAGTCGTATTCCGGCGCCGGATTTGACGGAGAATAGTTGGCGACGACCATGTTGATGTCTTCGGCCGGAATATAACCGGTTACCTCAACGCAGAGCTCATCGTCACTTTGGTCGACGGTTTTTACCGACATATTTTGAACATAGTTGTCAACCAGATTGTAGACAATAACGTTAAAGTCGTGCTCGAGCATTTGCGATTTTAGTTCGAGCAATGACGGAATTTGGCTAACAGCATTATAACTGGCCTTGTCGGTAACTTTGACCCGAATGCTCGATTTTGATGTAGCACTGCTGTATATTTCGCATGCTTTTCCGGCAATTTTAACCGTGTCGTCAGCAAAAGCCTGAGAGGCCGCCGCAATAAGGAGCATTAATAAAACAAACAGATATTTTTTCATTACCACCAGCTCTGATCATCATTTGAAATTGGACTTAACGAATCAACCCATGTGCCGATTTTTTCATTAGCACGGTTTTTCAAAATCAGTCGATAAGATAATATCGGTTTTTCTCGTTCATAGTTTTTGGTTTGTGCGACATATGTCTGAAGAATATAGTCAGCACCGGAACGATTTTCGGTCAGAGCATATGTATGTGATCCGGAAATAATGTCCTTGGTTGCGTTGGCGGCAGATTCAAGATTAGGCAACTCAACAGCTGGGTTCTCGTTTTGCGGATTTTCAACATACATTGTCGGAGATTTTACGGATTTATAGATAATTGCGGTTGATTTAAGCATTTTGTTAACCGTGCGGGAAGCAAGCACATAATACAGTTGCGGCAAAGATGTTTTTACGGGGGCAACATTTTGATACGGAACACGTTTTTTTGCGGGTTCCTTAACTCCTGTTTTTGGAGAAGTGTTATCAGATACAATCTTGGTTGTTGTCTTGGTTTGGGCAACTTGAGAATGAGCCTCTGTCGGAGAATTTTCCTCATAGATACGAGTATTTTTGTCAGGAATAACCAGTGGTTTGCGTTCCATGAGTGCGGCAGGCGGTTCGGTAAGTTTGTCCCCTCCGGCCATTTCGGCAGGAGTTGCGCCATTGTTACCGGCACAGGCGGCAATTACCGTTGTTAGTAGCAAAATGCCAATATTTTTCATAATTTCTTTCCTTATTTTCAACATGGGTTAAGCATAGAACATTTTAAGCGGCATAACATCCTTTTTTTGTTACTTATCAAACAAAATTTTACCATTCTTGCAAAAAACGATTTTATGTTTTATAGTTTCATCAATTTTGACCAGACAGGAATTAAATTATGGTTTTGATGATTTCTGCAGTAATGTTGGGAATGTTGTTTTTGATTGCACCGCTGAGGCGCAACGGTTTTTATATGTTGCATATGTTGTTGGTTTTGGCGGCGGCATGGTGGATTGAAACAACATATTTTTCCAATAAAGAGCTACCGGATTTTATTGCCGGATGGAAAAGTGTTGCGCTGATGTTTATGGTTATGCACCTGATATCAGTCAATATCGTTACTTTTCTGGCATACGGGGTTGATAAGCATGCGGCCCAAAAAGGTGAAAGACGTATTCCCGAAAATCAACTTCATACTCTGGAGTTTATGGGCGGATGGTGTGGTGCAATCTGCGGGCAAAAGTTTTTTCATCACAAAAGCAAAAAAGCCAGCTACCAATCATTTTTTTGGGCAATGTTAATTGCTGAAGCTCTTGTCATTTATGTAATTTTGAAATATCTGCGTTTTATCTAGGACAATCAAGACATGAAAAACAAAAAAATTGAAGGCCAGGAACTCAACTTTGTCCAGCACTATCGTGAAATGTGGCCTTTTGTAAAACCTTATTGGATCAGAGCATTGTTGGCTGTGCTGATTTGTATTCCCGTCGGAGCATTGGATTCCGTTATAGCATTAGCCCTAAAACCATATATGGACAATGTACTGGTCGACAAATCAGCATCATCACCGATATATATTCCGTTTTTGATTGTCGCTTTTACAACCGTGCAGGGCATATTGAACTATACAGCAACTTATTTAAACACCTGGGTAGGCACAAAAATTAACCATGATTTGAAAAGAAAATTGTTCAAAAAACTAATGACTTTCGAATCGGCTTTTTATGACCAAAACCCTTCAGGCTATATTATCCAACGTTTTACTACCGATGCAGATACGGCATGTACCGGTTTGTTAGATAATTTAAAGCTGTTTGTTTCCAGATTTTTCTCATCTTTGTCTTTGATTATCGTGCTGATTTATAATTCGTGGCAGTTGGCAATAATTGCAATTATCGTCTTATTGTTTGCATTGATGCCGTTGGCACAGGTCAGACGCAGAATTAAGGGGATTATCAAAAACACTATCGACCAATCAACAACAATTTTAACTCACTATAATGAAAGTTATGCCGGTAACAAAACCATCGCCTCATATAACCTGCAGGATATGATGTATGTTAAGTTTAATCATATTTTGGTTACTTTGTTTAAGCTGACAATGAAAATGGTGCAGAAAACCGGCTGGATGACACCTTTAATGCATGTCGTAGTTTCAGTCGGTGTCGGTGCAGTTATAGGCTTCGGCAGTTATTTGATTGTGAACGGAACAATTACATCCGGAAATTTTGTGTCGTTTATCACTGCGCTGATTTTGCTTTATACACCGATTAAGGGAATTGGCAAAAACTTTAATAATGTTCAAATTTCATTTTTAGCAATTGAGCGTATTTTGGATATTATTAATACAAAACCAAAAATTTTTGATAAGGAAAACGCTAAAGAACTTAAAGAAATTAAAAAAGGCATCAGCTTTGAAAACGTAGATTTTGCATATGTTCCAGACACAAAAGTTTTGAAAAATATAAACCTTGATATTAAAGCCGGATCAACTGTAGCATTTGTCGGAAATTCCGGCGGCGGAAAAACGACAATTGTAAACTTGTTGCCACGTTTTTATGACCCGATGTCAGGAGCAATAAAATTTGATGGCACGGATATTCGTGATTTTTCGTTAAAATCGTTGCGTGATAACATTGCCGTAGTTTTTCAAGATAATTTCCTGTTTTCGGGAACAATTCGCGAAAATATATTGTTGGGCAATCCGAAGGCAACTGAAAAAGACATCAAGGATGCACTCAAAATGGCCTATTTGGACGATTTTGTAGCATCTCTTGATAACGGACTTGATACGGATATCGGCGAAAGAGGATCTGCTTTGTCAGGTGGTCAAAGACAGCGTTTGGCGATTGCGCGGGCAATTGTAAAAAATGCACCGATTGTAATTCTTGATGAGGCAACATCGGCTTTGGATAATAAATCTGAAGCGGTCGTACAAAAAGCAATCGACAACCTGATGAATGACCGGACCGTGTTCGTAATTGCACACCGACTGTCAACCATTCAAAATGCCGATGTAATCGTGGTGCTTAATAATGGTGAAATTGTTGAGACCGGCACGCACGAACAGTTGATGCAAAAAGAAAACGGCGCCTATCAAACACTGTATAATGCTCAGTTTAAGGACAAATAACTATTTGTATAAATCAGGAAGAAGCGGCTTTTGTTTTTGAGCAGAGGCCGTTTTTTTTGATATTTTCTTCATGGTTTTATGCAGTGCCGTCTTGTCAAAACCATCATTACGACCGGCATAGAGTGCAGCGCCAAGTTTTTGTAACTGTGACGAAAGATCTTCTGACGAGAAAACAGATGATACATCGTCCAGATTGATAATCTTGTGCTCGGGGAACAACTCTCGTGCCCATGAAATGACAATATTTCGAATGTCTTTGAGATTGTCGGAGCGCAAAATGTCATCAATATCAGATGAGGCAGAAGCGTGCTGATTAAGGCGTTTTTCGGCGTGCATAAAATGTAAAATCAGCCAGCTGACCAGAAGCCCTAACGCAAAAGCAAGAGCAACAATTCCCCATACAAATTTGAGTGATAAACCTTTGCTGTCCGAACTCGGTTCTGATATCGGGGTAGTAGGAGTTTTGATGTCGGTTTTTGACTTCAACTCAGGAATGACAGGGGCTGTTCCCGAGGCATGAACGGCTATGGACGGAAGAACAGCTTTTTCAGTTGTCTCGGTAGCAGTGTTATACCATGGAATTGTCAAAGACGGAATTGTAATTTTTCCGCCCTGTTGCGGAATATAAACAACATTAAGGGTCATCTCGGACACAATATCATCATTGACTACAGAACTTTTATATTCCGGTGTTTCAGGATATTGTTTGAGTTCGGGAGTTTCAGGAAAAGATAGTTTAGGTAATTGGTTTTCAGCCACCCCAACGGCCGTAACTCTGATTTTTCGGCTGGCAGCTTCTCCGACCTTAAACTCAGGAATTTTATCATCCCAATCCGAACTGATTTTGACATCGGTTGACGGAAGCCACCAGTTGCCATTGTTGGCAGAAGGAATAGGCTGAACATCAACATCCAGAGGTTGAGCAGTCAGATTAATACGGGTAACTGCCGGATTAACCCCAAAGCCGGAGGCAAAATTATCGTCAAAAAAGGCGCTGAATACATTGGAGTAGCTACGGTTACGGGCTTTGTCTTTATCAATATAATAGCCGTTAAACTGTAGTTCAGGGGTTTTCAAATGTCCGCTTTTTTGTGGAAAAAGCGCATAATTTATGCTGATCGTCTGGACCTCGGTTCCGTTATCGATTTCAGAAGAAACAGTCGGAGCATCAAGTTGTTTGATAATCCACTCGTTGTTACCGCTGTCAACAAATTGAGGTAAATCACCGTGTATAGATTCAGTAGTTTTGATAATCAGCGTATATAAAATCTGCTCTTGTACCAGAGGTTTGTTATTGTTAATGCTGCGACCGATTGAAAACTTGGGAACCGAATTGCCGGCATCCTCATCTTTGGCAATTTTAAGCTTTATCGGTTGAGAAGAGTAGCTTTTGAAACTTATTGCCGGAATGGTGAGTTGATTGTCTGTCTTGGGAGAAAGAACAACATTCCATTGATATAAATGGGAGCTGACACCGTTGATATTGCGGTATTGAGAGCTACGTCCGACCGAGTGCACAACAAAATCTTTATTGAGCGGAGATAAGTCGGGTTCGGAACGACCGGGAGCACCGTCGTATTGCAGGGTTAAGGTAAATGTTTCTCCATAAGAAATCGGATTATGGTCAACTTTGGCAACAAAACTTTCAGCCCAAGCAGAAAAAGAGGTTACTAAACTAAGCAAAAATACCGCAATAAATTTGAACATTATTAATTATCTCCATATCGATTTTTGGTATATTCTTTATAAATAAACGCCTTAAGAAGTCCGCCGGGGTTTTCGGGAATGTTACGATATGACATTTCACGGGCTTGAACTTCTTCCGTAAAATCACCTTGTTGCTGTTTTTCCTGAGCACTTATACCTTCGGCTTCTTCGTCCTCTTTTTGGTCGGGTTCACCGCCGGCAGGAACAGATTGTTCTGCGGCAGATGATTGAGGATTACCGTTTTCATCTGATGAAGACGGTTGAGGTGTTTGACCTTGCGACTGCTCAGAATCGGTGTCGTTTTGATTGTTATCTGCGTTTGAAGATGACGATGATGGCGATGTTTGGTCTTTATCAGAGTTTTTGTTCTCTTCATCATTGTTTTGATTGTCGCTATTGTCTTGTTCCGACTGAGACGAATCCTGCTCGTTATTTTCGTTGTCAGACTGGTTTTGGTCTTCGCCGTTACGAGGGTTGTCGTCATCATTTTGGTTTTGTGATTGGCTTTGCTGTGAGCGATTTTGCTGCTGTTTCAGATATTCAAGATTAAACTTGGCATCTTCGTGTTCGGGGGCAAGTTTCAGCACTTCTTCGTACTGCTTAATTGCGTCTTCAATTTTGCCCGATTTGGCCAAAGCATTGCCGAGGTTATACATATTTTCGACATCATTTTTTTGCCGATACAAGGCAGCTGCAGATTGATAATCACCATTGCGGTAGAAGGCGGCAGCTTTCCAATCGGAATGTGAAAATTTAGCCGCCGCATCAGAGTAATTGCCTGCGGCAAAGGACTGAGCGGCATCCTGATCAGAATTGGTAAAAAATCCGGCATGAGCCTCGGCGGTCATCATCATAAACATTGTAAGCACAAAAATTCCACGGCGGAAAAAGTACAAGCAACACAACAGCGGAATTAATAAAAACCAATATCCCTCGTCGTTCCATGTCTCCTGCTCATTTTTGTTTTTCTGCAGTTCTGATGACAAACGGGAGTTAAGTTCTGAAATCAATCGGTTGAGACCGGCAGATACATTAAAATAATCTCCGCCACCTTTTGATGCTAAAGTAACAAGTTTTTCATTGTCAGATGCCGAAACTCCGACGACGTTAATCTGATATCCGAGGGCGGCTGCTTTTTCGGCCGAAGAAAGTGCCAGCGCCATGTCCTGTCCGATATCGGCGCTGAAAATAACAATGCTTCCGCTGGAATAACCGTCTTGTTTGAATTTTTCAACAGCAAGGTCAATGGCACGATTAAGTTTGTCGCCGTTTTCAGGCATTATATCACGACTTATGGCCGGCAAAAGATTGGCTACGACTTTAGTATCATCAGTTACGGGGGTAATAAGATATGGTTCATCGGTATATACTATCAACCCAACTTGTGCCTTGAGCTTTTTGAGCAAGTCTTCAATGCCGAATTTGGCACGTGCCAGGCGGTTGGGTGTTATATCTGTGTTATCCATATCTGATGATAAATTCAGCAGAATCATGACAGGGTTGGAAGGAGAATATGTCGGAATGTTCTTTTTGCTCCATGTCGGTCCGCTTAAGGCAAGTATGGCGCCGGCAATGCCGATAACCGCCAAATATTGTACAAATCTCCGTTGGCGTGAACTGCCTTTTATGAGTAGAAAATCCAATAATTTTTTATCGCATACGGCCTCCCACGCCGATGTATTTTTGAGACCAGCAAAAAAATATTTGCCCATCGCCAAAAGCAAAATTAAAGACACCAACCACCATGGGCGAAGGAAATGGAAATCTGCAAGAAAACTCATGCGTATTTTCTCCTTTGCAAAATCCACAGTATAACCACAATAAACAATGCTATTGCCGCCGGATAACAGAAAAGCTCTTTACTTTCCCGAATGTATTGGTCTTGATCGAGATCAGGCTCAAGCTTGTCGATTTCGTCATAAATCTGTTGCAGTCCGGCTGTATCAGAGGCACGGAAATAACGTCCTTTTGTTTCAGCGGCAAGCTCTTTAAGAGCTGCCTCGTCCAACCCTGTCGGTTGGGCAATTTTTACACCAAAAAATGAGTTAATAATCCTGTCTCCGGAGCTGACACCGATAGTATAAATCTTGATGTTTTCATCATGTGCAAGTTTTAAGACTTCCGGCATACTGAGGCTGCCATCATTGTTTTCGCCATCGGTCAAAAGTATCATAATTTTAGGGGTGTTTTTGCCGTTTTGACGCAAAGTTTTTAGCCCTAATCCGACTGCATCTCCGATTGCCGTGGAACGTCCGGCCATACCGGCATCGGTAGCCCACAGAGTTTCCAGCACTGCCTGCTTGTCAAAAGTTATCGGAGCTTGAAGGTAAGCATTTGTGCCAAAAAGAATCAGCCCGATACGGTCATTGGGACGTTGTTTGATAAAACCATCGGCCGCAAGTTTAACTGCGGTCAAGCGGTCAAGTCTCTGCCCTTGGTATGAAAAATCGGGCTCTAACATTGAAACCGAAATGTCGGTTACAAGCAAAATGTCGTGTCCGTAATTGTTAATACGAATCGGTTCACCGACCAATTGCGGACGGGCAACGGCTAAACACAAAAAGCACCATGCCACATATAACACCCACCACGAAAACTGCCGAGCACCGTCAGTAGTGCTACGGCTCCACAAAGAACCGGAAAGAATGTTTATGCGGGCAATATCTTGCAAAAAAGGTACCCGCAACGCATCACCATGCATGCCTTTTATCGGCGAAGTGAAACGGTAGATTATAAATGGTACTATTGCCAGCAAAAGTGCTAAAGGATAGGCTAATATAATCATAAGTTTTCTCCTATCCATAATGTGCAGAAGCGTTTTAAGTCTTCTACATCTTGCGAGGCAAACGAGGAATCGGGTTTGCAATACGGGGCGTTAATCAGTAATCGGGCTGAAGAGACAGATAACTTCTCTGAACAGCGACTGTTAATAAAATCAATCCATTCCTGTCCGAATAAGGCTGCGGCTTGCGGGTATTTATAAACACAAATACGGCGTAAAACTTCCGACATTTTTACAATATTGCAGCGGTCTGAAGATGACAATGACGATATAAGCCGCAGAGCATAGCGTTTTTTGCTTTTGCGGAGTAAAAAACGAACCGCCCAAATACTCAAAAACAGAAAAATTACGGAGAATAAAATAACCCACCACCCGTAGGCTAAAGGCCAAAACGATACGGCATCGGCGGGAAGATGAATATCTCTTAAATCGGGAAGATTGTTCTCCATAATATTTACCTCGTTACATTCAAAATAAATTTAAGGTGTAACGAGGCAAATATCAAGAGATTAAATTATAATGATTGCGAAATTTGTTGAATAAGGATGGTCAGGTTGGTCAAAAATAGTTTGAGAGAGATGGCCAACAATATAATTCCGAAACATTTTTTCAGAAAATAAATGCCACCGGCACCGATTTTGTTTTGAACAAATTTAGCACCTTTGACAACTCCATAAACAACAATCACGTTGGCAATCACGGCCAAAATAACATTAATATCAGCATATTGTGCACGAATAGAGAGCAATGTGGTCAATGCCCCTGCTCCGGCAATCAGCGGAAACACTAACGGAACAAAAGTTGCATCTTTCGGAGTATCAGGACCTTCACGGAAGATTTCGATATCCAAGATCATTTCAAGTGCCATCATAAAGATGATCAGTGAGCCGGCAACGGCAAATGCGGAAAGATTGAGGTTAAACAACTGCAGGAAAACTTCTCCGATGTAAAAAAAGCCGATAAACATTATCAATGAATATATGCTGACTTTTTCGGCATTGATTTTTTTGCCGTGCTTTCTAAGGTTAATGATAATCGGAACAGAACCGATAATATCAATTACGGCGAATAAAACTACAAAGGCACCTATGAATTGTTGTAAATCGAATAGTGAAAACATTTATAAACTCCAGTATTAAAATTATGCGTCCGTTTTATTAGCATTTTAAGAACGATAGTCAATAAGTTTTGTATTATGATAACAAAAAAATCCGGACAACGCCGGATTTTGTGATTAGAATCGGAAATAAATAAAGGGATTGTAGGTTGAAGCTGCAATAAATGCCGTTGAAACAACAAACAATACCCCTAACCAGATGTTAACCAATGCACGACAAACTTTGTGTTGATATGAGATTTGCAAAATCCGGTCAAATATCGGTGTTGCACATAGAAATGCCGCAACAAATGCTATAATTTCAATATTATCAATGTAATAAGACATTTTGAAGATGATTTTATGCTCACTTACAAAACCAAACATATTTTGAATATATTGTAGTGCATATTGCATATTATCTGCTCTGAACATAACCCAGCCAATCACAAAAATAAGAATACAATACATATGCTGAATTAACTTGATAAATTTTCCTTCTTTCTTGTACCATCCTGTTATTTTTTCAAAAATAATAAAAAAACCATGCCATAAACCCCAGAATACGAAATTCCAAGCAGCTCCATGCCAGATGCCAGTAGCTAAAAAAACAACAAAAAGATTAAAATAGTTTCTTTTTTTGCTAACCCTGTTGCCACCAAGAGGAATATATAAATATTCCTTGAACCAGCTTGAAAGTGATATATGCCATCTGCGCCAAAACTCAGTGATAGACCTTGAAATATAAGGATAATTGAAATTCTCTAAAAACTTAAAACCAAAAATCAATCCCAAACCTATGGCCATATCCGAATATCCGCTAAAATCATAAAACAATTGTAAGCTATAAGCAATAGCTCCAATCCATGCGGTAAATGCATCAAATTGAACTACCGGTTGTTCAAAAATTTTATCGGCAACGGCACCTAAAGTGTTTGCAATTAGCATTTTTTTTGACAATCCAATAATAAAACGCTTGATACCATAAGAAACCTTATCAAAAGTAACATCGCGGTTTTCAATTTGTTCATCAACATCATGGTATTTTACAATTGGTCCCGCAATTAACTGTGGAAACAGGCAGATATACAATGCAAGTTTATAAATATCTTTTTGCGCCTTAACCTCATTGCGATAAACATCAATGATGTAACTCAAAGCCTGAAAAGTATAAAAAGAAATACCAATAGGCATAATAACTTTAATCGCCTTAATATTGACAGAAAAAATGGTATTAAAATTTTCAATCACAAAATTGAAGTATTTAAAATAGAACAAAAAGCTTAAATCCGCCAATATAGTAAAAAACAACAATATTTTTCTATGTCTAGAATTGTGGCTGCGGCTGATATAATTTGCACCGATATAATTGACCAAAATAGTTAACAGCATAATCGCCAAATATCTCGGCTCCCCCCAAGCATAGAACAAAATACTGGCAATGAGTAGAATATAGTTTTGTAAATCTTTACGGGCAGACAAATATGCTGCTCCCACAATAGGCAAAAACATAAAAATAAAAGTCATTGAAGAAAATAGCATTGACTTAGTCCTTGGTTAAGTTTGTCAGGTTGGGAATATTCCATGATGTAATGTTAAGAATCAAAATATCCGGCTTAAACTGTAAAATATCTTTTTTATATCGCTTCAGAAGTTTAAATGTTTCTGCATTTGGTACGTTTTTCACGTTATTTAATCGATAATATTTTACTTCAGAAAAGCTATACGGAAGAAATTGAAGCATATTCTCATTCATGCTTGTTCCGGTTAAGAAGACTTTGGGCGCACCTGATAGTTGCTTATTTTGAAAATATTTTATTCTGTATAAATCCTTATCAGTAATAACCGGTTTAATCTCATTTTTATGATTATAATACGTATAATTGTCTTTTAGGAGATTTTTAAGCGCATACTTATCTTTGATTCTCAGCATTCTCGTTGTTTGACCGAATCCGAATTTGCGATCCCAATCCTCGCGCAACAATTTTGAAGTTAAAACATTATATTCGTCCAAATTGCTGATATGAGTATTGGGAAAATCTTTTTTAATAACAGATATCAATGCCTGATAGCCATTATACGCCCCCCACTCAGTCCAGTGATGTGTCTGTTTGAAGAAAACAAAATCTTTTTTACTAGCTTCTTTCAGCTCCTTTTGTGGAAAAACTGTCGGAGAATCAAAAGAGGGTATAAGGTGCAAAAGATAATTATTTAAATCGTTACATTGTTTAGCTTGTTGGTATTTTCTAGAAAAGAATTCTTGATAAATACTTTCTTTGCTTGGCACAACCAGTATATACATTTTGATGTTGTTGTTTTTACAAAAATTATTTAATAGATTAATTTGTTCAATTATTTCTGCGGTTTGTTCTTTTTTAGGGATGGCAAAATTGATCACACTATTCTTAAACATCCAGTTATTGCTTTTTATCCATATCGCACCACCATTATGATATATCCGATTTATTTCTCGATTTATTAGAGAATATATGTCAATCATAAGGTTTCTGCTGAGAAATCGATCATTGAACCATTGTTCAAATTGTTTACCAAGGGCACCCCTAGTTGCAACTTTTAGTTGTGGAAATTTAGCCAACATTCTGTTTTCTTGCATAGATTTATCCGCATTTGATATATGACTCATGGGTACAAACAGCATCGAAACAAACACTAATACAAAGACAATATCTATACGGCTATTGTTATCAACTATCTTAAATTTTGAAACATAATGCACGAATTTGTAAGACATCAAAAAAGAAATAATTAAGATACTTAAGAACACTAACCAATCAACATTGCATATTTTTCGTAAATCTCTAAATCTGATGTGATGTTTACGTGCTTGAAAGGACAATTCGACAATGTCGCCATCTTTGGCTTTAATATGGTATTTGTATGGCTTATTATGCCATAAAGAAAAGATTTTGGTAAAAATATACTGTCCATTTACATTAAAATTTTTATAATCAATCAGGATGGGATATTTTTGATTCTTCAGTTTTTTCTCAGGTCCCAACAGGCTGATGGTTACCTCGCCATCACCAATCACTTGAAATTTTACGACGTATTTACGCCAAGCGGAGGATATTTTTTCAGATACAGATACACATTGACCTTTATCGCTCTTACAAAAATTGGACTTTGTATATGTTGTTTGAGATAAGAGTTTAATATGGTTGTGATTTTTGTTCCCCGAATTAAACACATCTACACGGAAAATTTTATTGCTATGTCTGCTCTCTATCAGAGCTTTGGCACCATTTTTATTCATATAAAGAGGGTATGTCATGAAAACGACAAGCATTGTAACCATAATGCTAATTATGAAGCGTTTTCTTCCTTGATGAGTCTTTTTCATTTTGAACTGAGTTAGTATGTAGTTAACAATGTATTGTAAGTATCATAGGTTAAAAATAAATACAATATATTTTGTAAAATAAAAGAGACCTCTTACAGGTCTCTCTTTCTCGATTGGTGGGTGTGACAGGGATCGAACCTGTGACCCCTACGATGTCAACGTAGTGCTCATACCGCTGAGCTACACACCCAAACATTGAATGGTTATGCTTTTACAGTATTTGTTTTAATTTGGCAAGCATTTTGTTATTAAAAATTTAATCTTTGCCTTGTATAGTATGGTATATTTAGTATAGAGGAAATGACATGAGTGAAAAACAGCTTGATTTTAAGGTTGATTATTCAAAACTTGAAGTAATCAGCGAGTATAATACGCAAAACCAACGCTATCCGCTGGTGTTATCGGTTCCTCACAGCGGGCGCGTTTTTCCGAAAGAATTTTTGCAAAACATCTGCGTGTCGGAAGAAGATTTGCGCTCCAATGAAGACCCATTTGTTGATGAATTGGTAATGGATGCATCTGATTTGGGGATTCCGATGGTAAAATTGAACATCGGACGCGGTTTTATTGATGTAAATCGTGATGCAATAGAGATTGATCCGGCAATGTTTTATAATTATCCGACCAACAGCATGGTAAGCGGTAACAAACGAAGCCGTGTCGGATTGGGGCTGTTTCATCGTATTACGGCCGAGCGTAAAAGTATTTATGACGGACTGCTGAATTATAATGAAGCACAAAGCCGCATAAAAAACGTGTATAACGTTTATCATAAATCATTGCAAAAGATGATTGATCGGACTGTTAAAAAGTTTGGCATTTGTCTGGTTTTGGACTGCCACTCAATGCCGTCAAAAATTTGCAATATTATGGAGGACAATCGGCAGATTGAGTTTTGTCTCGGAACATTGTTTGAGCAAAGTTGTCCGGCCGAAGTTATAGAGTTTATGAACCAATATTTGGGACAAAAATACAACGTAAGTTTAGATTGTCCTTATTCGGGTGCATACATAAGTTTTAACTATTGTCAGCCCCGAAAAAACATTTATACACTGCAAATGGAGATAAATCGGGCACTTTACGAGGACGAACCTGTGTATAAAAAAACTGCAAATTTTCAATATGTTAGTGCCGATATATGTGATGCAATAACCGGGTTGGCAAATTTTTTGCTGGATTTTAAAAAATAGTTATGTTATAAGCTCTCTGTTTTAATGAGGTACGACTTGCTTGGGCAGGTCGTGAGTAGTTTTAATAACCTGACCTCAGATTTTTTTTGATTTAGCCTTAAGCAAGCTGAAACCGTATGGACGGGGGATGTTTGTGGCAGTCTGAGGGAGCAGAGGGATACTTAGTTTTTTTTGTAAGTATCAAAAAATTTAATGATTTTTCTCATATTGCTGATGTTATTTCAGCCATTGCCGGCAGAGGCACAGGAAACTGTGGTTGTCGATGATGATTTTGTCTGTTTGAATGCTACAGTTCAGGCAGAAGAAAAATATCAGATAAAAACAAATTTATTAACATCTATTTCAAATGTCGAAACCGGACGTTGGAACGAAAAGGTTGCTCAGAAAGTGGCATGGCCATGGACTGTCAATGTAAAAGGTAAAGGTTATTTCTATAAAACCAAAGCCGAAGCCGTTGCAGCGGTTAAAGATTGGCAAAATCGCGGTTATAAGAGTATTGATGTAGGGTGTATGCAGATAAATCTGCGTTTTCACGGAAAAGAGTTTGCCAGCATAGAAGATGCTTTTGATCCGCATAAAAACGTTGATGTGGCTGCAAGGTATTTAAAAAATCGCTATAATGTCCGTAAGGATTGGTTGCATGCGGCAACCGATTATCACTCACGTAATCAGCGTAAGGCCAATGTTTATATGAAAAAACTCTTGGTTGCTCTTAATAATGTTAAGATTGAGCGCAGTCAGTATCTGACTTCTTATGCCTCAAATATGATGATTACCGAGGACAACCGCAGTTGGCTGAGCAAATTGTTCGACCCGAACAAAAAAGCTCAAGAACTGCAAATTTCTATGAAAGATTAGTATGATGCAAGTCGGCAAATTTGTCCGCGAATATTCATTGCGCAGCTATGAGTGCGATAGCAACGGCACTCTTAGGATTGTGGCATTAATGAATATTTTTCAGGACGTTGCCGACACTCATGCTCAAATTTTGGGCGTCGGTATGGAACGCTGCCTTGAAAAAGGATTGGCATGGGTGGGCTCAAACTATCATATAAAAATTAACCGTATGCCGTTTTGGCACGAAAAAATTACGGTTACAACCTGGCCTTCACAAGAGAAAAAACTTGGTGCCGTACGTGATTTTTGCGTTACGGACGAAAAAAATGATGTAATTATTGTTGCATCAAGCCAATGGATACTGATTGATTTTGCCAGAAAAAGACCGGTCGCTCTGCGCGACCATATGCCGGAATATCAGGTAGTGGAAGAAAGAGCTTTGGATACGGATTTTCCGAAAATCGATGCAATCAGCCGTGAAGACATAAAAAAATCATTTATTGTAAGGTACGACGACATTGACATTAATAAGCATGTTAATAACGCTGTTTATCCGCTGTGGGCGACGGAAAGCGTAGACAACGACTTTAGGTTGAACCATCAACCGGCAGAAGTTGAGATTTCGTTCAAAAAAGAAAGCCTTTACGGCGAAACTATCAATGTAATTTCGCAAATTGACGGCAACAACTCTCTACACTGTTTAAACGCTACAGACGACGGGCGAGAAGTGGCTCGCATACGTATAAGTTGGCGCTAAAACTACCCCATATAAAACCAATAACTCAAAACAATTGCGGCAACAACTCCGGCGAGATCGGCCAGCAAGGCGCACGGCAGTGCGTGTCTGGTATTGGTGATTTTGACCGCTCCAAAATAAACGGCTAAGACGTAAAAAGTGGTTTCGGTCGAGCCTTGAACCACCGCCGAAACAAAAGCCGGAAAACTGTCAACACCATAGCTTTGCATGGTTTCTATCATCATGGCACGAGCTCCGCTACCCGATAACGGTTTAAGCAAGACGGTGGGAAGAGCCGGTACAAATTCGGTATCAAGACTAAAGGCGGCGCATAACTCTTTAATGCCGGAAATCAGCAAATCAAGCGCGCCGGAACTTCTAAACAACGCAATTGCCGCAAGCATTGCTACCAAATAAGGAATAATTGAGACAGCAATATTAAAACCGTCCTTAGCCCCGGTAATAAATTCGTCGTACACTTTGATTTTGCGACATAATCCGATTGTAATAAAACAAAAAACAGCAAAAATCAGAATAAAATTACCCAGACCTGATGACATGGCAGCTCTGGCTTCTGCGCCAAGCAAAGCAAAACCCGTTCCCAAAAGGGCAATTAGCCCGCCTAAAACAATGCCATATACCAAGACAATGCGGTTGAAGATATTTAGCCGTTGCACTGCTGCAACACTAAGGAAACCGACCAGAGTTGAGATTGATGTGGCTAACAGAATAGGAATAAAGACCAAACCGGGATTAGAACTGCCAAGTTGACTACGGTACATGAGTATAGTAATCGGGATTAGTGTAACCGACGATGAATTAATAACCATAAATAAAATTTGAGCATTTGAGGCACTCGTCTTGCTTTTGTTTTCGGCTTGCAATTGTTCCATAGCTTTGAGCCCCATGGGAGTAGCGGCATTGTCCAGCCCCAAAATGTTGGCGGCAATATTCATAACAATTGAACCGAAAGCCGGTGATTTTTCAGGGATTTCTGGCATTATCTTCTTGAATAAAGGATAAAGTATGCGGGCTAAACCGTCTGTTATTTTTGATTTTTCGGCAATTTTGAGCATGCCTAGCCAAAAACAGAGCATTCCGGTAAGATAAATAGAGATTTCAAAGCCCGATTTTGCCGCCTCAAACAAAGCGTTGCTCATTTGCGACCAAATTGCCAGATTGCCCTCCAGTATACAGGTAACGACTGCGGCAACAAAACTTGCTATGAAAAAGAAGGCCCAGATATAGTTTAGCATGTTTTTTCCTTATTCAAGTTCCAAAAATCCAGATGACTGCATTTCATAAAAATTATAATAAACGCCTTTTTTGTTCAGTAGTTGGCGTTGCGAGCCGGATTCAACAATATGTCCGTGATCCATAACAATAATGCGATCCATTTCTTTTAAGGTGGAAAGTCGGTGGGCAATGGCAATCACCGTTTTTCCACGCATAAGTTCTTTGAGCGATTGCTGAATATATTTTTCACTCATACTGTCAAGCGCTGAAGTAGCTTCGTCCAAAATAAGTATCGGGGCATCTTTAAGCAAAGCTCTTGCTATGGCCACACGTTGTCTTTCGCCACCGGACAACATTACCCCCCTCTCCCCGACTTTAGAAGCGTATCCGTCCGGTAAATGTGTGATAAAATCATGAATATTGGCACGTTTGGCGGCAGAAATGACTTCGTCATCTGAGGCATCGGGGCGACCATAGCGAATGTTTTCCATAATACTGCGGTTGAAAAGGCTTGGATCTTGCGGGATTAATGCAATTTGGCGGCGCAGGCTGTCCTGTGTAACCTCGGCTATGTTTTGACCATCAATACAGATTGAACCTTTCTGAATGTCGTAATACCGTGAGAGCAAGCGCACAAGTGTTGATTTTCCGGAGCCGGAATGCCCGACTAAACCGATTTTTTCACCGGCTTTAATTTTAAGATCGAACTTGTCAAAAAGCGGATCAGCGTTTTTATAGTGGTAAGTAACATTAGAAAGTATAATCTCCCCATGCGGAGCAGAAAGCTTTTTGGCGTTCGGGACATCAACAACATCACACGGTTTGGATAGCAGTTGCAAACCATCACGGAGACTGCCGTATATTTTGAAAAACTGCATAAAGTTCATTGATAACATGCTGAATGTATTGTTTAAAATGGCAATCAGCGATTGAATAAGAACGAAATCGGCAACATTAATCTGACCGGTGTACCAATACCAAATTGGCAAAAGGTAAAAGATGATTTGAGATAGTGAGCGAAGCAGGTTTTGCCCCAGAAAGATGACACCGAATTTTTTAGTCTCGGCACGGTCGGCTTGGGCAGCAATGCGCATATATTTAAAATAATATCTTCTTTCAAAGAGATAGTTGCTGAAATTTTTAACTATTCCGGCATTGGTAATGCTATCGACCAAAACGCCGTTGGCTTCAGACATTGTTTGAGCACGACGTTGCGAAACCGGAACCATTTTTTTGGACAGGTAATAAATTACGCAAATAATCGCGACATTCAGTGCCAGAAGTATCAGCGACAGACCAAAATTTATGCGAAAAATAAAACAAAATGTAATGACCATAGCTATTAACGGGGAGAAAAAGCCCCACATCAAATTATAAAAAATCGGATAAATACTATCGATAATGGTTTTGGTCTTACCGGAAATATTGCCGGCCATTTCTTCGGCAAAAAATGCTGTTGAATGCCGGTGTACATATGAGAACAGGTCTTTTGAAACTCTGGCAACGCAGTGAGGCATAAAACGGGCTTCAATAAAAACCGTAAAATTTTGCACCAAACTTTTCAAAAGCAAGAATAACGACGCAAAAACAGCAGCATATATGGCGGCACGGAGTTGGATTTGAGGGGCTTGAGAGGAGGAAATGGCATCAATTATTTGAGCACCGTAATAAAGAGAGATACGTAGCAAAAATTCGCCTAATATGATTGACGTAATAATGCTGAAAAACAGCACTTTTTGTTTGGACAGATAGCGCCATAAAAATTCCCATACCGATGAAGGTATTGTTTTTACTTCCATAGTTTCCGTCTTTCTTTTAGTTTGGTCAGTTTTTCACTGACAATCGAGGTATCACGTCCGGTTTTTGCCAGTCTTTCGTACATACGTTCAATTTCTTTTTCGAGATAAGCCTGTTCAATTTCCATATCCAACTTATGTTGTTCTTCAGGTGAGCCGGTATTGCGGATTGCATCAAATTCTTCAATCAAATCCTCTACATGGACGGAACTGTCCGGTTTTTTCTTCAGAAAATAAGGCAATTCGTAAATCAGCTGACGAGTATTGCCATATGCAATTTTGCTATCCTGACTGTTTTGATAACGGAGTTTGAGTAAGCGGAAAACAACCTCCAGTTCACGGGAGTTGTCGACGACAATAAACGGCAACGGTTCGGCAAAGCCTTTGGCCGCAATTTGTTTCAAGTATTCAAGCAGGTGATAAAAAAATCCGTCAATGTTGTAGAGAATAAATGGTTTAATGGCTAAAAAACCGTCTTGCATGGCAACGCAGTCATAAGCCAGCTCGTCAAGTGTGCCAACACCACCGGGAGCAAATACCACAAAATCAGCTTTAAGGAGTTTTTGTTTGCGTTCCTCAAGAGTTTTAGCAACGACAATTTCGCTTATTTGGTTAATTAAATTATCGTCATGGGGATACAAATCAAAGTAGTCATGAGTAGTAATGCCTTGTATCGGGCTTTTACTCTCGTTATTTTCGTGGATTTTGTTCCAACCGTCAACAACACCGCGAGCAACTGCACCCATAATGCCGGAATTTGATAGTCCAAAGTCAAGTTTTAAGTTCATTTTGACAATTTGGCGACCGAGATTATATGCTTCTTCTACATAAATTTCATCGTTACCTGAACGAGCGCCACCGGCAACAAATACACGCAAACCGTTTTCGGCGTTTTCGCGGGCAAATTGTTTGATTGTATCCTGTTGTTCTGCCATGATTATAACTCCTTAATGTCGCCTTGTTTTTGGTCAGAATAAAATTGTTCAACAAAGGCATTGAGGCTATCTGTCTCGATAGCATTGCGTAAACCGGCCATCAGGCGTTGGTAGTATCTGACATTGTGCCACGTCAAAAGCATTACGGCCAAAATTTCGTTGGCTTTTTGCAAGTGGTGAATGTAGGCCCGTGAATAGTTGGTGCACAGCGGACAATCACAGCCTTCTTCCAAAGGTCTGGGATCTTCACGGTGGCGAGCATTGCGGATATTTATGGTGCCAAAACGGGTAAAAGCTTGAGAAGTGCGTCCGGAACGGGTTGGCATTACGCAATCAAACATGTCAACACCACGCAAAACAGCGCCGACAATATCATCAGGGCGACCTACTCCCATTAAATAGCGAGGTTTGTCAGAAGGAAGCATTTGAGGAGCATAGTCCAAAACCTTAAACATGGTTTCTTGTCCCTCGCCCACAGCAAGTCCACCGATAGCGTAACCGTCAAAGCCTATTTCACGCAGTTTTTCAGCAGAATAAGCTCGTAAATCTTCATAGTCGCCACCTTGCTGAATACCAAAAATTCCGTAACCTTCACGGTCAATAAAGGCTTCTTTGCTGCGTTTTGCCCAACGCATAGACATTTCCATAGACTGTTTAACAACATTGTGCGGAGCCGGAAGTTTGACGCACTCGTCCAAACACATGGTGATGTTTGAGTCAAGTTTATGCTGGATTTTCATGGATTCTTCAGGCGACAAAAAGTAGCGTTTGCCGTCCACGTGAGAGGCAAAAGATACACCTTCTTCCCCGATTTTGCGCAGGCCGCTTAAGCTCATAACCTGAAAACCTCCGGAATCAGTCAAAATCGGCTTGTTCCAGTTCATGAACTTGTGTAAACCGCCCATTTTTTCAACTAAATCGGCACCGGGACGCAACATAAGGTGATAGGTGTTACCGAGCAAAATTTCAGCTCCGGTGGCGGCTACCGATTCCGGCATCATGGCCTTGACCGTTCCGCAAGTTCCAACCGGCATAAACGCCGGAGTGTTAACGGTTCCGTGTTTGGTGTGCAGTTGTCCTCTTCTGGCTTTGCCGCAGGTTTTTAATATGTCAAATTGTAGTCCCATTTGCTATTCTTCTGTTTCTTCATCTGAGTTTGGTTTGTTGTCAATGGCGTATCCGGTGGCACGCACGGTGCGAATATAGTCAGGACCGTATTCGTTTAAGGATTTACGCAGGCGTCTAATATGCACATCTACGGTGCGAGATTCAACATAAATATTGTTGCCCCATACGTTTTTGAGCAAAAATTCCCGTGAAAATACTTTGCCGGGGGTTTCCATCAACATTTTAAGCAGGCGAAATTCCGTAGGACCAAGGTGAATGTATTTATCACCGCGGAAAACCTTGCGTTCAACCAAATCCATGCGGATATCTTCAAAAACAAATTCTTTGTCGGGCAAAAGTTCGGGAGCACGGCGCAGGTTGGTTTTGATACGTGCCATCAGCTCGGGAACAGAAAACGGCTTGGTAACATAGTCATCAGCTCCGGCCGTTAAACCTTTGATTTTGTCTTCTTCCTCGCCTTTAGCCGTCAGCATAATAATCGGAATATCTTTGATGTCAGGCTTGCTGCGAATCATTTTGCAAATTTCAATGCCGGAGAGCTCAGGCAACATCCAATCCAACAAAATTACCGACGGGCAATTTTTTTCAACCGAAGCTATTGCTTTGTTGCCGGTTTTTTCCCAAATGACCTCATAACCCTCTTTTTCAAGATTGTATTTGAGCAAGAGACCTAAAGCTTCTTCGTCTTCAATTACCATAACTGTTGTCATTTGATTCTCCTTATTTTTTTAGTTCAGCCAGTGCTTCTGCATAGTTATCGGTCTTAAACACGGCACTACCGGCGACCAAAACATCGGCTCCGGCGTTGCTGCAGAGTTTTGCGGTTTTGGGGTTTATGCCGCCATCAACCTCAAGGTATATATTTTTTTGACCAATCATGGTACGAACATCGGCAATTTTTTGCAGTTGGTCAGGCATAAAAGTTTGTCCGCCAAAACCGGGGTTGACCGTCATCAACAAAATGAGATCGAGCTTGTCCAGCAAATTTTCAAGACCCGATATCGGGGTTTGCGGACGCAACGAAACGCCGGCTTTTTTGCCCAGAGCCCGAATTTTGCCAAGAGTGGCAACAACATCTCGGCAGGCTTCCAGATGAACGGTTATGATGTCGGATCCGCTTTCGGCAAACCAAGGCAGCATTTCGTCAGGATTTTGCACCATCAAATGTGTGTCAAAAGGCATTTTGGTGATTGGGCGTAATGACTTGATGACAGGCACGCCAAAGCTTAAATTGGACACAAAATGACCGTCCATTATGTCAAGGTGCAACCAATCACAACCGGCCTTTTCAACCGATTTTACCTCATCTCTCAGACAACCGAAATCGGCAGCCAAAAGACTTGCTGATACTAATGTCATCTGTTTTCTCCTTACAACATTATGCTGATATTGTAATCCCAATATATTGATTTTTGTTTAACGACCACTATTTCAAACTGGCATATTAACATATTTACGGAGGTAAAAAATGGGAGAAGCTGCGCACAAAATGTGTAAACTTGATGTTGATAAACTTTTGGATTTGCTCAATCGTGCTTATGCCGAGGAATGGCTGGCATATTATCAATATTGGGTAGGGAGTCAGGTAATTGCCGGACCGATGCGCCCTTTGGTGCAGGACGAATTTATGAAGCACGCCAAAGAAGAGCTGGAACACGCACAAATGTTGGCTGATCGAATTATACAGTTGGGGGGAACACCTCTGCTGGCGCCGTCAGAGTGGTTGCAACAGGCCAGATGTGGCTATGAAGTGCCTCGTGATCCTTCTACAATGGCATTACTAAAGCAAAATCTCGATTCGGAACGCTGTGCAATTGCCAGATATCAGCAAATCTGCGATATGTGCTTCGGAAAAGATTATGAAACCTTTGACATTTCGCTTAAAATTATGCATGACGAACTTGACCACGAGCAAGACTGGGAGGATTTTATCAAGGATTTACAAGACAGTAGCATTTTCTACGGGGGGAACGCCTGAAATATGTGGTTGACAAATTGTCCAAAATTTATTATACGGATTCCACCAAAATCACATGTTTGGTTTTCTCCCTAAAAGATACCATATACTCCAAATAATGAATTTTTAGGGGAAACGGACGGAGGCATACACGACATGCCTCCGTTTTTGTTTGTTTACCAAGCGTAGTTTAAGCCGGCACCCAAGGCATATGCATCATAGCTTGAGCCGAAGGTGTAGTTAGCCCAGGCATAGGCTGATAAGGCATCGGTAAAGCCATAACGTCCGCCAATCTCGATACGTCCCAAGGTTTGGTCGTGGTAAGTATCTGCCTTTGATAAGCCGGTAATGATTACGCTGTCATCATCAGTCAAGGTTTGGATTACACTCGGTTTGACATATACTTTGGCATTGTCA
>CACWLK010000020.1 GCA_902761715.1 uncultured Rhodospirillales bacterium
TTGGAATGATACATTCCACAGTTGGCATAGAGAAGATACTATAGCACATTATGGTATTATCGGGCTTACAACAACAACTACTACTAATGATTCCATTGGCTATATAGAATCAAATACAACAAGAACAGAAGGTACTCCTGTACAAGATACCACCTTCGGTGACACCTTAATGCTCGTCAACCAAGATACCACCAATGCAACTAAAAACTTTACCGCTAATACACAAGGTGCAACATATAACTTAAATGCTGATTTAGGTGAGACTAAAGGAACATTAAACATTAATGGTATCGCAGGTGGTGCTGCTGAAACACTAAATCTTAACGGACACAGCTTCCAAGTTGGTGAAGGTGCTACTGCCCTTAACTTCAACAATGTAACTGTCAGCGGAGCCTCAACCATTGCCACCGTTACTAACGGTAACGCTATCATAGGCATAGCAGATAGTATAATCAACGGTGCAATTACCGGCGACACAGCATTTAATATGACAACATCCGGAACCAGTGAGTTAAATGCTTCTGTTACCAACGCTAATATTACTAATAACGGTAATTTAACAACCAATAACTCTACAATAGGAAACTCCGTTGTAAATACCGGAACATTAAATCTGGTAAACACTATTGTTAACGGTGATATCACAAACGATGGCACCCTCACTTTGAATAGCACAGCTCTTCAAAGTGCCATTTCAAGCACAAGCAATACCGGCACAATTAATGTAAACAACGATTGGACTATCGCAAATACGATTAGCGGAAATAAAATTAATGTCAATAATTCAACCTTAGAAGTTGGTTCAAACTATCTGGACAATACTGATACAATAAATGCCAAAAACTCTAAGATAGATATTGGCGCAAACACTATTAACCTTAAATCTATGAAACTCGATAGTTCATCCACTTTATCATTAAAGATTAACGGTCTAGCAGATGGTCAACATGGTCTATTAAATATCTCTGACAATATGACCATAAACAGTGGAGCAAAATTAAAAGCTACACTAGCTCAAGGTGTTGGTTTAGGTGAAGTAACATTGATAAAAGCTACTAACCATAATGGTAACTTTGCCGACAAGGACGTAACACACACTGAAGAAGGCGTAGATATACCCGAAAACAATATGTACAAATTTATCAAGAGTAAAGATAAGTTTGGTGTTTTCTCTATTCTTCAAAAATCAACAGCAGAAGACGTTGTTAAAGAACAAGGTGCCAGAGCATGGGTAGCTGATGCGGCTAAAGCATGGGTAGACGAAGATCCTTTTGAAGAAGGCTCAAACAGTGCAATTGTTGCAGACAAACTTGCCGGTTTGGCACAACATGATGCAAAAGGACTGGTTCGTAACTTGAAAGCTATTGCTCCAACAGAAACCGCTGTTGTTCAAAACACTGTAAGCGAGCAAAATTCTCTTCTGTTTAAGACTGTCGATTCATACCTCCGTGATAAACAAGATTTTGCAGGTTTATCATCCGGTGATGATCTTAGTGGCGTCACTGCCTGGGGCAAACCCTATCTGAGCGACACAAAAACATATACTCGCAAAGGCATTGAGGGATCAAATTCTGATAGTCGCGGTATTATCTTTGGTCTTGAAAAAGAACTAGGTAGCACCCATAAACTCGGTGCAGGCCTGCAAATCGACAGAACAGATATTGATGCCATTTCCAGAGATATAGATGTAAACTCTGTCATCGGGTTTGTTTATGGAGAATATAAACCAGGAAAACAATTCATCAACGGAATTATTTCTTACGAACAATCAAACTATAAAGAAGAAAAATATGCTCTTGGTGATAAATATAACGCTAGATACGACGTATGGGTTGCATCTATAGCAGGTATGGCCGGTTATCAATTTGGATATCTAACACCGGAAGCAGGTTTCCGTTATTATCACATCAAACGAGATCGATATACCGACAGCATTGGTCAAAAGGTATCTGCCGACAATAGCAATATCTTACGAGGTGTCATTAGTTTGAGATTTGCAAGAGAAATATATAACATTAAATCTGAGGCTTACTTTGGCCTGACTTATGATTTTATGACCGATAAAAACAATACTAACGTAAATCTTGCTAATGGAAGTAGCTATACTGTTTCTGGCAACAAATTACGTCGCCTGGGTTATGAAACAAGCTTAAGTCTAGGCAAGTCATTAACTGAAAACATTTCCGCCGCAATCTCATACATGGGGACTTATCGTTCCGGATATCGAGAACATACCGGAATGCTAACTCTCAGATATGAATTTGATTAATCTAAACACAGAAAAGCGGAAGTATAAACTTCCGCTTTTTTATTGGTTGCGGGGGAAGGATTTGAACCTCCGACCTTCAGGTTATGAGCCTGACGAGCTACCGGGCTGCTCCACCCCGCGATAAACATGTTGCGTGTATACGCCTTTTATCAACATGTGTCAAGTCAAAAAAACACATCTCTCAAAAAAACAGCGTTATCACCACCGCAAAAACAAAAACCGCAACCACAATCCAATGCCAAAATTTCATCACTTTCCTCAATTAAAAAATACCAAAGCCATTGCCACCAACAACACTACTAATGTTGCCATAAACATATGTCTGTGCTCAAAGAAAAACATAACCGCCTCCGCCGACTTATATAATCAGCAAAGGCGGTCTTTCAAGTTTTCAAAACAAATTAAAGTACAAAAACCAGATTAATCATCCACAATACTGCTGCGGCATAAATTCCGGCAAAAATATCATCAAGCATAACTCCCCAAGCATTCAACACCTGACTATCTGCCCACTTTGCCGGCTGTGGCTTTGTAATATCGAACAATCTGAATAACCCGAACCCCAACAGATATATCAAAATTGCCCCAAAATCAGTTCTCCCGATTAGCTGATTTGCTACCAAGCCAAAACTCAACAGCTGTCCGGCCAACTCATCGATAACTACAATAGATGGGTCATGCTTTGTATATTTCAAAACTTCTTTAGTTGCCGCCGTACCAACAAAAAAGGCCAACATCGCACCAATAGTAATACCGACAACCCCATAATAAAAAGCCAAACACCACGCCAACGGAATTGTTACCAAAGAACCGGCTGTTCCCGACGCAACCGGACAATATCCGACCCCCAAAACCGTTGCCAAGCAATACGCTAATTTTTTACGCATAATTTTCCTCCATCTGTCAATGAATACAGGGTAAATTAAAAAAAACGACCTGGCAATTAAAAAAAAGGTTGTCATCTATTTTTTTTGTGCTAAACATATGTGCACAACCGAAGTGTAGTTCAGCCTGGTAGAACGCTGCGTTCGGGACGCAGAGGTCGCTGGTTCGAGTCCAGTCACTTCGACCAACCGGAAGAGCCTGCATTGAGCAGGCTTTTTTGCAAACAGATAAAACGGCAGGTGGTCATGAAAACTACCAATCTCATATCCGGAATATATCAGGTCATTCCGTATACATATGAAGAAAAAAACAACTACCACGGCTTGTTTGAAGCCACGATCAACCGCCTGCTCGGTTCCGTACCGTCGCAGTCAGATCCGCATTTAATCCATATGTTTGGCATTCCCGGCTCCGGCAAAACCACCTATATCAACAATCACAAAACTGCTTATTCCGACTATCTCATAATCGGGTTTGATGACCTTATGGAAATGATTCCTGCCTATCAACAAGATGTCAAAAAGCTCGGAGCTGCCCAGGCATACGAAAACTGGGTGCTTCCGGCTCGTATTGCCGGATATGAACTTTTACGTCGTGCCGTAGAAGCCAAAAAGAACATCATCTTTGACCACGGCGGCTCTCCTCAATGCCACCAAGAGCTCTTACGCAATGTCAAAAAGTTTGGCTACAAAACCAAGATGATTTATATATCATGCCCATTGCAAACAGCACTTGAACGTGCCACCGCCCGTGAATTACAAATTCACCGCCACATACCGCAACAAACCATAATTGAGCGTTTTCGGCTCACCGAACAGGCCGTTGAAAAATACAAATCAATTGTTGATGACTTTGTAGTTTTATAACTATTTTCTTATGTTGTTGAGCATACGTCTGCGCCGCCATGCCAAATACCACTCATAGCTGAGCAATGCTATGCCTGAAATCAAAAGCGGCACCAAATAATATAAAATTCGATACGCAATCAATGCGCCAAACAGCGTCAAATCATTATGTTCACCGGGAATGATATACATAAACAGTCCCTCGAACACACCCAAACCGCCGGGCACCTGACTAAACACTCCCAACACTTTGGCAATAATAAATACCCCCATGAATGTTGTAAAATCAAGCGGTACAAACGGCACTAAGACTAAATACAGCACAATTGAGTCCATAATTATATCTGCAGAGCCTAAAAAAACTTGGGCTACAGCCATTTTCCAAGACGGCATATCAAACTCGACATCTTTAATAAACAACGGCTTTTTATAAAACAGACTCAATGCAAAATAGCCAATCAGTCCAATCAATGAAACGGCCGTAACCACTTGTGTTGTCATTTTTGAAACCGACCCTGCTCCAAAAGCATGAGACGGCGTCAACAAATACCCGACAATAATCAAAAAGAAACATGCCACCAGATACGTAAAACCCGAAAAAGTAACCATTCTGACAATTTCCGTACCGCGAAATCTCCATCTTGTATACAATCTGTACCTGATTGTACCACCTGAAACTATTGCGTGTCCGGCATTATTGCTGACCGAAAAACCTATAAATCCGGCAAAAACCCATTTCCACGTCGCAATTTTTCGTTTTATGTAACAAAGTGCCAAAAAATCATATGATGACAACGCCACATATCCGCCCAATGCCGCCAACATTGCCAACATTAAATTATGGTGCGGAATACTGAACAACGCCTCTTTAATATCGCTCAAGCTGTATTTTGACAATTGATGATAAAGCATATACGCAGCCAGTCCGAAAAAGAACAAGCCTGCCCATGATATTATTTTTTTTACAACCTTTTTAGTCTGAAACGACATTATTTTACCTCGCCTTCAAACTCTAAATATAGCACCAAAATCCTAAAAGATTATAAATTTATTTGCAAAATATTAACTAAAATTCCTGCAATCACCGCAGAAAAATACAAAATCGCAATTATTTTAAAGTTTTCTTTTTTATTTTTATTAACCTTAAACAGCACCAACAATCCGGCTCCGGCGCCGGCCAAAAGCCCTGCCAGCATTGCCCCGAAATTCATTGCCCCGCTCAACCATAATTGCGTAATTATTACCGATGCCGAACAGTTGGGGACCAATCCGACCAAACCTGATACAATCACACCGACAACCGGTCGATTGAGCACCAACTCACTCAAACATTGCTCGCCCCACACCGCCATAATGGTATTCAGCACCAACGTTACCAACAGCACAAACAGCATAATTTTAACTGCATGAAACAACGCCGGTCTCAATATTCCTTCTCCGGCGCAATGACAGTCGGCATCTTCACACAATGGTTCAACATTTACGGTATCATTTTTTTGAACCCAAATCGCATCACACAGCATTCCTATCATCACTCCCAATATCAGCTTAATTCCTAATATCTTAAAGATAATAATCGGTTCTACTGCATTTGAAATCATTATCGGCAACATTTCGTCCGACGTCGTTAAAAAAACTGCCACCAACGTTCCGACCGAAATTGCTCTGGCTGCATAAAAATTTGCCGCCGCCGCCGCAAAACCGCACTGCGGTATAATTCCGCATATGCCGCCGATTACAGCTCCCAAACGCCCTGATTTTCCGATCAAATCAAGTGATTTACCGCTGTTTTTATGCTCCCAATATTCCAGCAATATATAAGTTACCAGCAAAAACGGGAACAGCATTATGCTATCCTTTAAACTATCAACTATTATATTGCCCAATATCGACCAATTCATTTCGGTTTTCCTAACATCTCACGTTTTTTGCAAGTCCCGCCAATGATGTTTCCTTATATTTAGAACTAAGGTTCAATCCTGTTTCATACATCGTTTTTATAATACTGTCCAGACTTACTATATGCGAACCGCGAGGATTATGCATTGAAAGTCTTGCCGCATTAACTGCCTTAATGGCTCCCATGGCATTGCGCTCAATACACGGCACCTGCACCAACCCTCTGATTGGGTCGCATGTCAACCCCAAATTATGCTCCATGGCAATTTCCGCCGCATTTTCTATTTGTTGCAAATTACCTCCCATAACTGCGGCTAATCCGCCTGCCGCCATAGAACAAGCCACGCCTATTTCTCCCTGACAGCCGACTTCTGCTCCTGAAATAGACGCATTACTCCGATACAAACTGCAAATCGCCGCCGCTGTGGTCAAAAACATAATATTTGCCTGTTTAAGGCGTTCTGTATCCGCACCGACCACAAAGCGCTGATAATATCTCATAACTGCCGGCAACACACCTGCCGAACCCATAGTCGGAGCTGTAACGATTTTACCGCCCGCTGCATTTTCTTCTGCTACGGCAAAAGCCCACATATTAATCCAATCCACCAGAGTTAACCCGTCAACCTTATGTTCATTAAAACTCTTATTCAAATCGGCATACATCCCCGGGGCTCGGCGTTTAAGCCCCAAACCTCCCGGTAAAATGCCTTCGGTTTTAACCCCACGAACAATGGTTTCCTGCATAATTTCGGTCAGCTTCAAAATGCCCTGCTCTACTTTTTCCCGATTTTGCAAAGCCTCTTCATTTCTTAGTACCAACTCCGAAATCGTAATCCCATCTCTTTGGCACATTTCAATCAGTTCACTACAACTGTTAAATTGATAAGGAACATCATAAGGACGACGCTCAATTCGTTGCGCCATTTCGTCTTGGCGTGCAATAGTGCCACCGCCGACTGAAAAATATGTTTCTTCCAAGATAACATTGCCGTTTTCCCCAAAGGCACAAAATTTCATACCATTGGAATGTTCCGGCAAAAATATCTTCTTTTCCAACACAATATCGTGCTCAAAGTCAAAATCTATTTCTTTTTTTCCGCCGAGTTTCAAACGCATACTGCTTTTAACCTGCCCGATATAGTCTTGGCTTAAATCAATATCCTTAGCCTCAAACCCGAGCAATCCGTACACAATAGCATTCAGTGTACCGTGTCCGACACCGGTCAGCGCCAAAGACCCGTACAAACTGACCTTTATGTTTCTTACTTCATTTATTTTTTCGCTTTTAATTAAATTATCAACATAACGTTTTGCCGCTTTCATAGGACCAACCGTATGTGAACTTGACGGACCGATTCCCACTGCAAAAATTTCAAACACACTATAATACATTTTTCACCTCTGGCGGAGGATATTATCTTTTTTGTTTTATTTTGCAAGCACCATTCTTTGATTATAGTCTGAAAAACAGATATCAACAAAACAGCAAAACATCTTGGTTTTTGCTCTTTTCTTTGTTATCAATAAACTAACGAGGCAAAAATGAAATCAGAAAAAAATAAAACCATAGATATCGGACTTCTTGAGGGCAAATCTTACCTCAAAAATTGTATTAAAGTCAGCCGCAAAACCGCTTTATCATCTATCATTGATAAAACCATCATCGGCGATTCTCTTAAGGTCATGCCCAAACTGCCTCAACAATTTGTTGACTTGCTGATTGTTGATCCGCCATATAACCTCAGCAAAGATTTTCACGGCAACAAATTTACTCAAACAGCCGATGATGAATATGAAAAATATACCATTGAATGGATAGAAAAAGTTATTCCGCTTCTGAAGCCCAATGCCAGCATTTATGTCTGTTGCGACTGGAAATCAAGTCTGGTCATCGGACCGGTCTTGGCTCGGTATTTTAATATCAAAAACCGCATTACATGGCAACGGGAAAAAGGTCGTGGAGCCACTCAAAACTGGAAAAACGGCATGGAAGACATCTGGTTTGCCACCATGGACAAGCAATACACTTTCAATCTTGATGCCGTAAAAGTTCGCCGTAAAGTTTTGGCTCCTTACAAAAAAGACGGACAACCCAAAGATTGGGAAGAAACCGCCGAAGGTCGTTTTCGCAACACCTGCCCCTCCAACTTTTGGGACGATATATCCATTCCTTATTGGTCCATGCCCGAAAACACTGCGCACCCAACCCAAAAACCCGAAAAGCTGATTGCCAAACTGATTTTGGCCAGTTCCAACAAAAATGATGTTATTTTTGATCCGTTCTTGGGCTCGGGAACGACCTCTGTTACCGCACGCAAACTCGGACGTCATTTTGTCGGCATTGAACAAAACCCCAATTATTGCATTTGGGCTGAACGCCGACTTGAGTTGGCTCGCAAAAACAAACAAATTCAAGGTTACTCTGACGGAGTTTTTTGGGAACGCCACACATTAGACACCAGAAACAAACGTTAATTACAAAACATTAAACGTAAATATAACGGCATTAAGCTTTCCTCTACACTCTTTTGTTGCCTGAGCAATTGATCTGAATTGTGATGACTTGCAGTTTCCTTCTCCGTCTTCCACGGCGCAGGTGCTTGAAGTTACGGTAATACTATTCGCCGCATTTACAATACTTTTGCCTTTTGCTCCCCTCAAATCAATTGTTGAAAGCTCAATACACGCTTTCGGGGGCAAATCCTTAAATCTTATGGATATAATTGTTCCGTCGCCACCACCGGTAACATAACATTGTCCGCCCAACGCATGTCGACATTTTGCAGCTTTTCCCATTTCTGTCGGTAAAATTCTTAATGCATCAACCACTGTATTATTAGCCAACTGTGTAACCGGCTGTCCACCGGCCACAGCGGTTGTCAGGTTGTGAAGGATTATAAAAAATTGATCAACTAACTTATTTGTATTATATTTTTCCATTGCTTTGGAATAACCAGCAATCCCTGCCACGGACAATACCCCGATGATAGCTAAAACTCCCAGCATTTCAACCATTGATCGACCGTATTGATTGCTCCGAACCATTTTTTTAATCCTCACAATTATATTTATCATTATATAAAAGTATTGCTGTATTATCAATATGTCTTTGCAAAAACACAAAAATATCCCGAAAGCACAAGCTTTCGGGATATAAATGCCGACATTAGCAGACTATATCAGATATTTACGGGCTTCTTCCAGTTCTTCCAACGTATCAATATCCGCCGGAGCTTCCTGGTTAAGTTTAAGGTTATTGACCAATTTAGCTCTGATCACCATTCCGTTTTCAAGCGCACGCAACTGCTCCAAAGACTCTCTGGCTTCCAAAACCCCTACCGGTAATGACACAATTTTGCGCAGTGATTTTGCATTATAAACATAAATCCCGATATGATGATAAAAATCATGGTTACTGCACTTTTCCGGATTACGAATAAACGGAGCCGCCGCCCGAGTAAAATATAGACAACGTCCTTCTGTCTCTCCATCACGCAATCCCATAACAATCTTTACATTGTTCGGGCTGTCAATTTCTTCTTGAGACTTAAACACCATCCCCACGGTTGCAATATCACATCCGCTTTGTTCAACAATTTTAATCAGCTGATTATTAATTTCCGGATTAACATTAACCGCATCACCCTGAAAATTAACTACGATATCATATTTATCACCGCTCGGATCAATTTCTTTCAGCGCTGCGGCAATACGATCCGTTCCCGATGGCAACTTTGGATCTGTCAAAATTGCCTGCGCACCGAATTTTTTGCACTCATCAACAATAACCTGATCTCCGGCCGCAACATAAACATCGCCCGGCACATACTTTTTTACATTTTCATAAACCCGTTGCAAAAGGCTTTTACCGTTTATATCAAGCAAGGGTTTATTCGGCAGGCGTGTTGAAGCCATACGCACCGGAATCATGGTAACAATTTTCGACATCTCAATCTCCCCTGATAGTTCTTGCAAATAATTATTCTATATACTATAACAACAGCAAAGAAAAGGACAAAAAGACTATGCAAGTGGATATTTTTGATTTTGAATTAGATCGCAGCCTGATTGCCTCACAACCGGCCAACCCTCGTGATACTTCTCGTTTGCTTGATTTGAGTGTTGAGGACAAAATTGCCGACCGCCATTTCTATGACTTGCCCGACCTGTTGCAAAAAGGCGATTTGCTGGTCTTTAACGACACCAAAGTCATTCCCGCCCGTCTTTACGGCGCCCGCGGAGAAGCCAAAGTCGAAGTTACTCTGTATCGCCCGGTTGACGGAATTTCATGGTGGTCCTTCATCAAAAACGCCAAACGTCTTCACCCTGGCGACCGGGTAAGTTTTTATACCGACCAAATTACCCCCGAACAAAGTGATTTTTTTGCTGAAGTTCTCGAAAAAAAAGATGATGACGGGGTTTTGATTCGTTTTTGTTGCCCGGCAGAAATATTGGCAACCAATCTGCAAAAATACGGACTTATGCCGCTTCCCCCCTATATCAAGCGGGATAAACCAACGGTTAAAGGAATTTGGGATAAGTATAACGATAAAGAAAACTATCAGACCATTTATGCTCATTACGAAGGCGCCGTTGCAGCCCCCACTGCCGGTCTGCATTTTACCCCAAGAGTATTTGAAGCACTTGATAAAAAGGGCATTGAAAAAGTATTCATCACTCTCCACGTCGGTGCCGGAACTTTTTTGCCGGTCAAAACCGACGACACCAAAGACCACAAAATGCATGCCGAATATGGTGAAATTACTCCTGAAGCCTGCGAAATCATCAACCGCGCCAAACGTGAGGGACGTCGTATAATTGCTGTTGGCACCACCTCTTTGCGTTTGCTCGAAAGTGCCGCCGATGACAAAGGCATATTGCATCCTTTTGCTGGTTCAACCGACATCTTTATTACGCCGGGCTACAAGTTCAAGATGATTGACATGATCATTACCAACTTCCACTTACCTAAATCCACCTTATTTATGCTTATCTGTGCCATTGCCGGAATTGATCGCATGAAAAAAGCTTATCAGCACGCTATTGAGCAAAAATATCGTTTTTATTCATACGGCGACAGTTCAATTATTAAATGCGTAAATAAAATTTAAACTTATCAGTGCTACAATCTCGTTTCGAAAGGAACGAAATTGCTGAAAAAATACATAAATTATCTGAGACAAGTTCTCCCTTTGATGAAAAATTCCTGGCTTCCTGCCGGAATTTTGCTTGCTGTCTCATGCTTATTCATGCTCTTATCACCGTTTCCGGAAGTTGTTCAAAACATTTTGCATACGACATTTTATGTAATTACAATCTCAAACATTGCTATTCTAATGTTTTACAACCGCAATCGTCCCATGTTTTTTGTAATTGTAATGCTCATTAGTTACATGCTAATCAATTACCTTAAATTTTATCACGGAGTAATTTACTATCTAACCCCTGACTATGCAAATCTCGTATTTTTATCCGTTGCCGGACTGATTTTCTTTTATTTTCTGCCGGATAGGCCGTTGTTTTCAACCGACACCGTATATTTTTTAATCATTGTTTTCGCCGCTCTCTCACTCGGAGAATTTTTGAGCTCAGTCCAAATTAAAATTGATTTCAGTCCGTTAATTAATTTTGGTTGCGGTCTACAAATTTTTGCTTTGGTTTTGTTCGGAATAATGATTATCACCATGCTTTTGCACGCCTCCATTAAAGACCAAATACTTGATGCCAGCATGGCATACGCCTCTGTTTGCATAATGGTCGGATTTTACACCTCCAACCAACCGTCTGCTTTATCCCTGTTCTTTACCGCTGCTGCACTCATTTTATTTATTGCCACCTGCCGTCATATCTTTTTCATTTTGCGCAAAGATCCCGACACCGGACTTAATAACGCACACAGTTTTTTGGTAAAGGCCAAAAAACTTCCGCTCAAATACGGACTGGGTATTATTTGTATTGATGAATATCGCCACCTTTTACAAGCGTTTCGCAAAAACGGCATCAACAACCTGATGGCCATGGTCAGTAAAAAAATAACCTCAATTGAGCCGGAAGCTATGCTTTTCCGTTGTACCCCGGACGAATTTGTTATCATCTTCCCGCAAGCTGAAAAGGGAACTTCTTACGATCGTCTGGATGAAATCCGCCGCCAAATTGCGGCCTCGGAATTTATTCTTCCACGAATTAAAAAACCGATTAAAATAACCGTTTCCTGCAGTATTGCCGACAAAAAACGCAGTGATGCCAACGTCAGCGACGTATTCATTCGTGCTCACCGTGCTTTACAAAAAACTTACAAATTTACACAAAATATTACTTCAAAGGCTTAAGTGCAAACCGCCACAGCAGGAACATACCAAACAACACCACCGGCACCGACAACAACTGCCCCATAGTCATTATTCCGAACAAAAATCCGATTTGCTCGTCCGGCTGGCGAAAATATTCAATTATAATCCTGAACACCCCATACATCAGCACAAACAAAGCTGACGCCAACCCTCTGCGCTCTCTGATTGCTCGTTGACGCCATAACAGATTGAGCACGATAAATATAATTAAGCCCTCACTTATTGCCTCATATATTTGCGACGGGTGACGCGGAAAATATCCTCCCGACGGAAAGCAAACCGCCCACGGAACATCAGTGATTCTGCCCCACAGTTCGTCATTAATAAAATTAGCAATGCGGCCCAAAAATATACCTATCGGTGCAAACAATGCAGCTAAATCAGTTAACAGCCAAAAATTTACTTTTCGGGAATGAGCAGTATATAAAAGTCCCAGTACTGCTCCTACTGCTCCGCCGTGAAATGACATTCCACCGTGCCAAAGCTCAAAAATTTTCAGAGGATGATGCCAAAAAAAATCAAATCCGTAAAACAAAACATACCCTAAACGCCCACCGACAATAATTCCCAAAGTTGTATAGAACACAGCATCTTCAACTTGCTGACGGGTTAATTTGAGATCATATTTTTTCATCATACGCAACGCCAAAAACCACGCTGCCACAATCCCCAGCAAATAAGCCATTGAATACCAACGAATTGACAAACTGCCGATTGAAAACATAATCGGCGATATCGACGGAAACTCTAAACAGGGCATTTTATTTCCTTCCAAATTTCGTAATTAGTAAAAAGTATATTAATTTTCCCAAACATATCCACATCAAAAAAAATTATTCAACAGATAACGTTTTAATAAATTGATTTTTAATAAAAAAATATTTTTTTGCTCAAATCTTTTTTTGAATAAAGTGGAAAACTCGAATCCCTCGATTGTAAAATACGACTCGATAATGATATTTATAAAAGCAACAGATTTATTGTATTCAAAAAGCCGTTTTTGGGGAGAAAATTTTTGATGAATTTGGCTGAAAAGCTCCAGACATACACAAACCCGATTGATGAAATCGAGAATTTTCTCAACGCTCATGCATACACCACCGAGCGCCGTGGCAATAACGAAATTGTCGTTGAAATTCAGGGCAAATGGAATGATATGCTGGTTTTTTTCTCCTTTGAAGAAAACATGCAATGCCTGCACATTTCCTGCCTTATGGACATTGAGACCACTATTGAAAATAAAAGCAAAATTTTTGAACTCCTCGCCATGATCAATGACAACATGTGGGTCGGTCATTTTTCTTACTGGACTGAGCAAAAAATGCCGATTTATCGCCACTCTTTATTCTATAACCGGAACAACGCCAATTTAGAGCTTCAAATCGCACAAATACTAGATATTGCCGTTAAAGAGTGTGAGCGTATGTATCCGGTGTTCAAAGTCGTTTTGACCAAAGGCATGGAGCCTGCTCAGGCGCTCTATCCGTTATTGATGGAAACCTCCGGTCAAGCATAACAAAAAAGGGCGCATGGCGCCCCTTTTTTGTTACCTGATGGACTAGTCTTTCTTGTAGTTTTCAAAGTTGCGACACAATCGACGATGGAAAATCCTCGCTCTCTGTGAGGTTTTTCGCACTTGTATCCGGCGAGAAACATCACTTGAATTCTCATTAAACGGGTTGACTTCTGTCACTTGTGGCGGATCAATTCGAAAATCAGAAATAAATCCTTGTGCCTGCAGAATAAAATTCAGGCATAAACGAAGCTTCTTCAGCATAAGCATAGGCATAAAAATTAAAGTTAATAATCGCTGTAACTGCTGAAGTTTACAAAAATTGCATCGCCATTGCAACTACTTATTTTGCAAAAATTTCCGATACAAAATCACATTATCATTGTGCTCATTCAACGTTTTGGCAAAACGGTGTCCCCCGTTACCACTGGCTACAAAGTACAAATAATCTGACTCACTCGGATTTGCAGCCGCCATAATAGCTTCTTTTCCGGGGTTACAAATCGGTGCCGGCGGCAAACCATAATATTTATAAGTATTATAGGGGCTGTCATATTCTAAATCTTTTTTCAAAAGCGCACGTCCCAACTCAACCTTTCCTTTGGTAATTGCATAAATCACCGTCGGATCAGTCTGCAACATCATACCTTTGCCGAGACGATTAGCAAAAACCGCCGCTACATCGGGACGTTCTTCCGGCATACCGGTTTCTTTTTCAACAATTGAGGCCAAAACTAACAATTCTTCTTTACTTTTTATATTGGCATTATGGTTTTCGTTCCAAGTTTTTTCCAAAAAGTTATTTAAATCACTCTGCGCTTTTAGCACAATACTGTCACGGCTATCCCCGCGCGAAAAAGTATATGTTTCCGGCAATATCGAACCTTCAGGCATATCAACACTGATATCACCGGACAAATAGGGCTCATTGTTTAAAATTGTGCGAATTTGCGCCGAAGTCAAACCCTCCGCAATTGTAACCCGACGATAAAACACCTCGCCTTTCAACAGTTGACCGGCAACTTGCAACATATTCATATGCGGAGCAAACATATACTCTCCGGCTTTCAGACTTTTATCGACTTTCAAAGCTCTGACTACAATACGAAACAGCAGAGGTGAGTTTATCACCCCTGCTGTTTTCAAATTTTGTGCCATACTTCGAACACTTTCGCCTTTTTGCAAAACAAAGCTTGTGCTTTCTCCGAGTGCATTTGGACAATTAACGCCGTACCATATTGCCCCGACAGCTACCATCATTGCCATAACTATCGAAACAAATAATGCTTTCATCGTTATTCCTCAAATTTTTTCAAAATAATTGACGAGTTCGTACCGCCAAATCCGAATGAATTTGACATAGCAGCTTTAATCTCACGTTTTTTGGCTTTTAACGGCACCAAATCCATGCCCTCTACCTCCGGAGCCGGATTGTCAAGGTTCAGAGTTGGCGGACATGTCTGCTCATTGATGGCTTTGATTGTCAAAACTGCCTCAACTGCACCGGCCGCACCCAACAAATGCCCTATTGCCGATTTTGTAGATGACATAGAAACATTTTTCATATTATCACCAAACAAGCGTGCAACGGCCATTGCCTCACCGACATCGCCTGCCGGTGTAGAAGTTCCGTGTGCATTAACATAGCCTATATCTTCTAATTTAACACCATGCTCTTCTGCATGTTTTACGGCCATTTTCATTGCCCGATAAGCACCATCGCCGGAAGGTGCTGTAATGTGATAAGCATCGCCGCTCATACCATAGCCGACTACTTCAGCATAAATTTTAGCTCCACGCTTTTTAGCATGTTCCAATTCTTCTAACACCAGCGCACCGGCACCTTCACCCATAACAAATCCGCTACGAGCCTGATCCCACGGACGAGAGGCTTTTTCCGGCTCATCATTAAAATCGGCAGTAATGGCTTTCATTCTGGCAAAACCGGATAACCCTAAAATATTAACGGCCGATTCTGCACCGCCGGCCAGCATCAAATCAGCATCGCCTCTGGCAATCATTGCCGAAGCATCACCAATTGCATGTGTACCGGTAGAACAAGCAGTAACGCAGGCATGGTTTGGACCTTTAAGTGCAAACCTAATTGAGAGATGACCTGAAATCATATTAATCAGACAAGACGGGATAAAAAACGGCGACACTCTGTGCACACTTTTATTTTCATTAATCAGCGTTGACATCTCATAAATAGAACTCAATCCGCCGATACCCGATCCCATCATTACGCCGGAACGGTAGCTGTCCTCATCATCAACAGGCTTCCAACCGCTGTCTTCCATAGCATCGACACCGGCGGCTAACCCGAACAATATAAATTTATCAACACGACGTTGTTCTTTTGGCTCCATAACAGTATCCGGATCAAATTGGTTGGGTTCTTTCCCCATCGGAACTTGACCGGCAATTTTTACCGGTTCATCATAAAGTTCAATATTTTCAATTTTTCTGATAGCCGATTTTCCTGCCACTATATTATTCCAGTTATATTCGACACCACGGCCGAAAGGTGACAGCATACCCATACCGGTTACGACAACTCTTCTCATCAGCTCTCCCTTATTTTATTTGCATTATAGCCATTTTTATATGAAAAAACTCGCTTTATGTCAAGCGAGTTTAATCACATATTGCCTAAAACAAAACTAAGCGTTTTTATTCAAATAATCAATGGCATCTTTAACTGTAAGAATTTTCTCGGCAGCTTCATCAGGAATTTCACAACCGAATTCTTCTTCGAAAGCCATTACCAATTCAACAGTATCGAGACTATCTGCGCCCAAATCGTCAATAAAGCTGGCAGTCTCTGTTACTTTTGATTCTTCAACGCCAAGATGTTCTGCCACAATTTTCTTAACGCGATTAGCTGTATCAGTCATTTGATAAACCTCTAAAATATTAACACATAAAATTCTCGGGTGCATATTTCAGTCCCGTGCTGTCTTGTTATCACAATTTTATGCTTCTTGACAAGCATTATTTTCATTTTATAGCTAAAAAAATTGCCGCTTTTGTTCCTAATGCGCTGTTTTTGCTAAATTTTATACTTTGGTCTATGTGCATAAAAAAGCCGCTTTTTCCGGCAGTTTTTTCCTTATTTATTGTTTTTTTACCTCTCAGCCTATATATAATGACGAAAATTAATGGAGGAAAACATGAAAATAGGAATAATCGGAGCCGGCGGTGTCGGTAGTGCCACAGCTTTTGCCTTAATAATGCGCGGGGTTGCTCGCAAAATTATCTTAATTGATCAAAATCAAAAAAGAGCCAAAGCCGAAGCTGAAGATATTGCACACGCAACGCCTTTTGCTTATGCCAACAAAATCAAAGCTGGAACCTATGCTGATCTTAAAGGAGCAGAAATTGTTATTATAACTGCCGGTGCCAACCAAAAACCCGGTCAAACCCGCAATGACCTGTTAGCCACCAATGTTGAAATATTCAAACAAATTATTCCTCAGGTCGTACAAAACGCACCGGATACCATCCTTTTAATTGCCGCCAATCCGGTTGACGTCATGACGCAGGTTGCCCTGCAACTGTCTGGTTTTCCCGAAAATCGTGTCTTTGGCAGCGGCACCGTGCTTGACACCGCACGTTTACGCACACTTTTAGGTTACCACTTGGGAGTTTCTCCAAAATCAATCCATGCCAACGTATTGGGCGAACACGGCGACAGCGAGGTCATTATATGGTCAAACGCCGTTGCCGGAACAATTCAGATTGAGCGCCTGGCAACGGACATTAACAAGCCGCTTACGGCTGAAATCAAACAAAACATTGAAAGCGACGTCCGCAATGCCGCCTATCACATCATTGACGGCAAGGGCTCAACCACTTTTGGCATTGCCGGTGCACTTACTCGCATATGTCAGGCTGTCGGTTCTAACGAATACGCAATTTTAAACGTTTCATCTCACCATAAAAACATTGAAAATGTTACTGATATTTGCATGTCCATGCCCTGTATTATCGGCAAAAGAGGTATCCACGGCAAACTGTTGCCTGATTTTTCCGCCCAGGAACACTCTTTGCTGGCTCACAGTGCCGACACCATCAAATCTTTTACAACCGAGGCAATTAAACACATAAAATAAAAATACAGGCGATACTTTAACAAAAGTATCGCCTGCAATTTCAGAGGGATGCATCGCTGTCAACAACAGGATGAAAACTGTTGTAACAGCATATCATTCGTCTATTGCCGGTGCCCATGAAATACCTAAACGCCTCATCGCAAAATGTAAAAATTTTGATAAAACGGTAGGTCGCCTTAGAATTAGCCTGAGCCAAATACTTTTGGGCGTTAATCCCGGGGCAATGTCCAAACTTGTAGTATAATCTGCTCAAATTTGCATTTTGTACTACCAACTGCTCGTTCCTCTCGTCACAAGAACAGTACCTGAAGTAAATCTCTTGCAAGTCTCTGCGATGAGTTTCCAAAAGTCGTCTTTCGTCTTCCAGATTGAGTCGTCCATACTTTCTGATATAAGCCTCAAATTTTTCGGAACCTTCACGAATTCGTGGTTTATAAAGTTCGGAAATGGCCTTACTCTTCAGTGTAAACTCGTCAATGTACTGACAGAACTCCTCCAAACTATGGCATCTGACGCAATCGATTTGTTCTTCTAAAGATTTAGGATTCATAACTATTAATAATTTAACTGTAAGCATAAGTTTCAACAAAATATGCTACTTTGTCAAGTCGTTTTAAAACTTAATTTTATTGAAAAAAAACGAATACTGCGTTATAATAGATTCAACGCAATAGATGGAGGAAATTATGCGTAAGATTTTAATGTTTATAACAGTTATGGTATTTTTTTTAGCAGCAACTGACGTTTTTGCCGGTGTGAGATCAATTGTTGATTCTCCGATCCACACTCAGCGTAGCCCGATTAAGAACACATATGTTCCGAGCTACCGAACCTGCACAAACATGGGATACACCCTAAATTCCTGCGCTTCTAAAGAAGAAGGTGTCGACTACTGCCCGACAAACGCCAGATATTTCAGATATTGTTGTCCTCAAGGCTATACTCACAAAGCCAAACAATGCATTGATATGGGATTGAAACCCAGCGGAAAAAGCTGCCACGGTTATCATAGATGCGAATAGTTTTTATTTAAACAACAAAAAAAAACACCTTCCGAAAAGAAGGTGTTTTTTATTAACATATATTTCTTTACAGAGCCGGAACTGCCGCTGCCAATATATCTAACAACTTTTTAGTTGCTTCTTCCGAAGAAATATTTTGGCAAATTGCATACTCGCTGGCCAGTCTGTCAAGAGCCTGCTCATAAATTTGTCTTTCGCTGTAAGACTGTTCAGCCAAATTCTCACGACGATGCAAATCACGAACCACTTCCGCAATTGCCGCCGGATTGCCTGAATTAATTTTATTTTCATATTCCTGAGCACGGCGAGACCACATAATTTTCTTTACTTTTGCCTTGCCCTTCAAAATTTCGAGAGCATCATCCATCACCGAGTTGTCGGAAATTTTACGCAATCCGTTCATTCCGGCCTTAGACAAAGGCACACGCAGAGTCATTTTGTCTTTGTCAAAGTTCACAACAATCAGTTCCAGCTCCGAACCGCCGATATTTTGCTTATAAATATCAGCAACTTTTCCTACTCCTTGAGCCGGATATACCACATACTCACCGGAGTTGAAGGCAATTTTAGATGTTGTCTTTTTAACCATATTCTTTTTCCACTATTCTAACTAAAAACTCAAAAGCCTTGTTTTCCGCAAGACACAGGGCACTATACCACATTTTTGACTCTAAATCCAGTATTTTTTTGACAAAAACTATTTTTTTATCGGAAACAGGTTTGTCTGGCGCAATGCCTCCCCCAACACCATTGTTGCAGAAACTGCAACATTAATCGAGCGCGCCGCCTCTGTCATCGGAATCAACAAACGAGCATCGACCGTCTCATGCACAATCTCCGGCACACCGGCACTTTCACGCCCTAACAACAACACATCATTGGGCTTAAACTCAAACTCCGTATAAGGCATTTTCGATTTTGTTGTCAACAAGACGATTCTACCATACTCATTGGGATGTTCTTTAGCAAACTCCAAAAAATCTTCCCACGAATTATGGCGTCGATATTTAACCAACTCCAAATAATCCATTCCGTAACGCCGCAAAGCATGCTCACTAAAAACAAAGCCACATGGCTCTATAATATCAACTTCCACATTGACACAGGCACCAAGTCTCAGCATGGTGCCTGTATTTTGTGGCATATCGGGTTGAAACAACGCCAGACGCATTTAAGCTCCTTTTGACATAGAACTTACGACTTCAACATCAAAGCAAATGTTGGTTCCTTCAATATCTGCCGTTGTGCCGTGAGCGCAAGCATCGTTGATTTTTACCGCCAATACCTGCTCGGCTATATACTGCTCGTTTTCTTTCAGGGCTTTCATCAAATTTTCATCAGATGTCTGCCAGCTCAGAGCAATACGATCAGAAATATTAAAGTTTTTATCTTTACGCAAGGTCTGCACCAAACGAACAAAGTCACGAGCCATACCTTCACGTTTGAGTTCATCGGTAACATTGGTATCAAGCATAACCAAAGCCTTATTTTCAGCAAAAGCTTGTCCGACCACACCATCTTTCATCTCCAGACGAACTTCAAACAAATCACTGGTCAAATTTTTGCCGCCGATATTAAGTGTACCGTCAGCATTGAGCTCCCATTGACCTTGTTTATATGCTGCCATAACCGCCCCCATGTCTTTACCCAAAGCTTTACCCAAAAGCGGAGTATAAAGATAAATGCGCTTGGTCGCATAATTTTCCAAATTGTCATCAAAGCAAACCTGCTTAACATTAAGTTCGTCTTTGACAATTTCCTGATATTCATCATTCAAATGGCGACCGACAACCGTAAGTTTGCTTAGAGGCAGACGGTTACGCAAGTTCTTTTCTTCACGAATAAACTTGCCTGCCGAACAGAGCTCTTGCAAAAAGTCCATCTCTGCCATCAGATTTTCATTATCGTCAATTGCATTCAAATTCGGATAATCCGCCAGATGAACCGATTCTTCGCCGGTCAGGTTTTTATAAACATATTCGCAAACAAACGGCATTAACGGTGCCATAATTTTGCTCAAATTTACCAACACGGTATAAAGTACATCAAAAGCGGTTTTATCACCTTCCCAAAAACGATCACGGGTACGACGAATATACCAGTTATTCAATATTTCCATAAATGCGGCAATTTCATTGCAGGCAACTGCAACATCATAGGTATTAAGCCCGTTTTTAACCACAGCACTGACATGTTTCAGCTTTGCCAAAATGTAATTATCAAGTGACTCGGTCGAGTTGCTTACTTCTTTTGCTTTATATCCTTCGGCGTTTGCATACAAAGTAAAGAAATAAAAAGCATTCCACAGCGGAATTTGGGCTACACGTGCGGCTTTAACAATTTCTTTGCCTTCTTTATCGACTGCCAAATTTCCACCTTTCAAAACCGGTGATGATACCAAGAACCAACGCAATGTATCTGAACCGATATTTTCCAAAACTTCATTCGGATCAGGATAATTCTTCAAGCGTTTTGACAGTTTTTGCCCGCCTTCAGCCATCAGCAAACCTGTGCAGATACAGTTTTTGAACGCCGGGCGATTGTGCAAAGCTGTTGACAATACGGTCAGTGTATAGAACCAACCGCGTGTTTGGTCAATTGCTTCCACAATAAAATCAGCCGGAAAATGCTCTTCAAACCACTCTTTATTTTCAAACGGATAATGCACTTGGGCATAAGGCATAGAACCCGATTCAAACCAACAGTCAAACACATCGCTCACCCGTCTCATCATCGTCTGACCTGATGGATCATCAGGGTTCGGATATACCACATCGTCAATATACGGCTTGTGCAAATTTGTAACCTCAACGCCGGTTCTTTCCTTAATCTCGGCTATTGAACCCAACACATCAATTCTCGGGAATTTCGGATTATCTGATTTCCAAACCGGAATAGGGGTTCCCCAAAAACGATTGCGGGAAATCGACCAATCACGAGCACCTTCCAACCACTTTCCGAAACGTCCGTCTTTAATATGGTCAGGCACCCAGTTAATCTCTTGATTGTTTTTAACCATTTCATCTCTGAAATCCGTAACCTTAACAAACCAAGAAGACATTGCTTTATAGATTAACGGTGTATCTGTTCTCCAGCAGAACGGGTACGAGTGTGTATATTGCTCTTTTTTAACCAACAAACCGTTTTCTTTCAGCCATTGCATAATCGGTTCATTGGTTTCAAAAACCTGCTTACCCTCATAATCAGATACTTCGGCAGTAAATTTACCCGCTTCATCAACCGGACAAATAACCGGAAAGTTGCTGTCATACGCACGGCAAACATCAAAGTCGTCTTGACCAAAACCCGGTGCAATATGAACAACACCGGTACCGTCTTCTACCGAAACGAACTCACCGGACAACACTTTAAAGCAGCCTTTTTCTTTCAGGTTCTTAAAATACGGGAACATCGGTTCATAACTCATACCTACGAGTTCCGAACCTTTCATTGAGCCGACTTTCACAGCTTTTTCCAATTGTTTTTTATAACGCCCGAGCAAAGCCTCTGCCAAAATATACTTCTGTCCGTCTTCTTCCATAACGGCATAGTCAATATCTTTACCGACTGCCAACATCAAGTTAGACGGCAAAGTCCATGGTGTTGTTGTCCAAACCAAAATTTTCATTCCGTTTTCAAGCTTGAACAGTACCGTAATTGCGTTATCGGTTTTATCTTGATAACCGAGATTGACCTCAAAGTTAGACAACGGGGTTTCTGCCGCCCATGAATACGGCAAAACTCTAAAGTCTTCATAAATCAAACCTTTTTCATAAAGACGCTTAAAGTTATTGATAACGCTTTCCATAAACGGCAAATCCATGGTTTTATAATCGCGTGAAAAATCAACCCAGCGACCGATTCGTTTGAACATTTCTACCCAAATACCCGAATATTTCAAAACATCGGAACGGCAAAAATCATTAAATTTTTCAACACCGAATTCTTCGATTTGCTTACGCCCCGAAACGCCCAACTGTTTTTCTGCAGACATTTCCGCCGGCAAACCATGGCAGTCCCAACCTAAACGGCGGTCAACTTTTTTGCCCGACATAGTCTGAAAACGAGCAACCACGTCTTTTACATAAGACACCATAATATGTCCGTAGTGCGGTGTTCCGTTAGCAAACGGAGGACCGTCATAAAAAACGAACTCTGCCGCACCATCACGATTGTGCACTGATTTTTCAAATGTTTTATCTTCGTCCCAAAACTTAAGAACTTCTTTTTCCAACTCGACAAAGTCAGGCTTTGCCTTTACTTCTGGGTAATATTTGGTCATGTTTAACCCCTATGATTACATATATTAAATTGATTGTGATTGTTTTAATTGTAAGAAATTTTATATAAAGAAAAGCATATCCCCTAAGGGATAATAATCGCAGGTATGTATATCAAAAAGTTTTTCATCAGCTTTTCTTTCTTTATGAACTGGAAACAAATCTAATACAAACAACATTCCGAGTCAAGTTTTTATACTTACAAAATGCCACAATTGACTCCACCGATAAAATGTGCTATATTGCCCGTAACCTTAATGGAGGATTTTATAATGACTGAAGTCGCCAAAAAAGCTGTTGATGTTTCTGCCGCCTTGACCAAATGGGGCATAGAAGGCGCAGGATATGTTGCCGATTGCGGGATACGCCTTGCCGATGCATCATTGCGTGACGTCAAAAGTCTGGCTGCTGAGTTCTCCGGCAGCAAGATTCAAACCAATGTTGGTGATTTCATGCTCAAAGAGACACAAAAACTAGCCACCTCCGGCATCAAAAAAACCGAAAAAATCAGTATCTGGGGAGTTAACCGCCTTGCCGATGCCGCCAAGGCTCGCCTCTGATGCAACACGCTGAATCTTACAAAATAATTGTTTCTTCTGCTGACAAAGCGGCCATTTTATTGCGTCCTCAAAAGGGAGAACCACACAATCCCTATATATTATACGACGGTGGCAATCACGCCTTTTTATATCGCAACAAACACGATGTTATTTTACTCGACTATCTCAATCCCCAAATTACCTCACTTCTTCAAAAACTTGATTCGATAGTTATTATAGAAGCCCAATGGGAAACAAACCGCACCATCAATGATTATATTGTTCCTATCAAACATCAATCTTATACATAACAAAAAAGCTCCTGCCTGACCGACAAGAGCTTTTTTGTTAAAATTAAATAGAAACTTTTACCTCAGATAATTGAGACATCTCAAGTGTCTTGAAACTTTCATTTTGTTTCAGACAATCGACTGCATCATTCTCTATGGTATCACAAACATTTCCGTCAGTCGTAACTTTAACCCACAAGCTGTCGCAACACATCAACACATAGCGACTGACAATTGAGCTTACTGATTTACGTCTTTTTTGTTTGTGAGTTTCTTCTACGAAAATGGCCTCCGTACACTCCGATGGGGATATTTCCCGACCGTCATACATAAAAAGCCTCACATAATCACTGTCGCAAGAAAGGATCAATTTCTGGCTGGGCACCAAACTCATTTTCGGATAAGGTCCGACAATTTCACCTGTTTTGGAAAGCATCAGATAATCATTATCACGTATGTCATTGATAATAAAATAACCGATGGTATCTGCGGTGTAATAGTAGCACCCGTTTTTCAATATTTCCGGCAAAATACTGTCTCCGTCTGCCGTAAAAATATCCACCAGATTATCGTCATAGTAATGCGCCACAACATAACCGTCATACCCCTCAACATCGAAATACTTTGCTTCTCTGAGCACAACGTAATCATCATCACATATGCCGATTTTCTCAGCATGATCCACCTTTTCCGCAAAAGCAATATAATTGCTTCCCGGAATACTCGCATACGTTCTCTTGTCATGCCAAAATGTCTCATAACACATCAGCACGAGCAAAACGATCGATATAAACAACAATCTCTTCATAAAAATAATATATTAAAAATTAAATTTGAAAGCGATTATACACTAAACTTAAACTGTTGGCAATATGCGGAAACAAAAAAATTATACCGCCTCAAACAACTCACCGCATATACAAGCCACCGGCACGCCGGTCGTAAAAGGATAACTGAGCGGCAAAAAGTTCAAACGTCTCACTGCCCAAAAAGCTGCGGCCTGTGCATCTATTGCATCAACATTCCACCCTTTTTCGTCAGTTGTTTTAACAACTAACCCCGGCAGCTTCTGTCTCAAAAAACGCATCAAAGTCGGATTTTTTGCTCCGCCTCCGCACACATAAATCTCTTGTGGTTGCTCCGGCAAAAATCTGGACATTGCATCAACTATCGATTCTACCACAAACGCTGTTGCCGTAGCAGCTCCATCTTCCAAACTCAGCCCTTCAAGATGTTCCATTTTATCATTAAACATTGTTCTGTCGCATGCTTTAGGCGGCAGTTTGGCTAAATATTTATGGTGCATAAGACTGCCCAATATTTGTTCATCCACTTTACCCAGAATTGCCAAGCGCCCGTTATAATCAATGTCCATTCTGCCATGTTTCATCACCCAGTCATTAATCACCGCATTTCCCGGACCTGAAATAAAAGCCATCATCTCGCCATTTGTGCCGAACCACGAAATATCTGTTGTTCCACCGATATCAATAACTGCTAAAGGTCTTGTGCATTTTGCCGTCAGTGCTTCATAATACACCGGCGAAAACGGAGCCCCCTGTCCGCCGTTCAAAATATCAGCATTTCTAAAACCGCTTACGGTTCTTATCCCTGTAAGCTCTGCCATCATTTTTCCATCACCGATTTGGTGCGTATAATGCTCCATCGGTTTATGGCAAATAGTATGTCCGGCAAAACCGATAATATCAATCGGTTCAGGATGATCTTCCGTATATCCTTTTACCAAATCAGCACAAAACTTCGTAAAGGCAATTTCTGTTTCCCGTATCTTATTAGCGATTTCCGGCGATTCGTCAGCTCTATGCCCGTCTATTTCACGAATTTTTTCAACTAATTCTTCATCAAACGGAGTTGTATATGCCGCACCGAAATCTTTAACGTCAACACCATCGGTTACAATCTGTGCCAAACCGATTCCCTCATACGAAGTCGAGCTCATAATACCGAGCGCTCTTACTGTTTTTATACTGTTCATTTTTACCTCTTAACATTTGTAATAACAAACAGCAGTTAAAATTTTTCTAACTTTAAACAAAAAGAAACCCCTTATCTTGCGATAAGGAGTTCCTTTTGTATTTTTGACCTTTGGTCATCATCGTTCCAACTACTTTTTGGGACGCACAGCATAGACATAGTCCATCATCGTCTCACTTGACTCGTTAATCAAGTCGATGTCGGTGTTGTCAACAGCGCCCATGGGCTCACCTGTCAGGCGATTGTACTTTTTCCAATCATCGGAACCTTTCTCTCCGACGTAAACCAATGGTACTTCGACAACCTGCTTCACAACTTTCTTACCGACTCTAACGGTTTTTGTAACACTGCGTGAGGCGAGCACTAACTGTGTACCCAGCGGGCTGACTTCTTTGTTATCATACGACAACAGTCCCATTTTCCCGTCCTGCTCATAGATAATCACCTTCTCCAGTGGATACAATCTCATCGCTTTTCGCGGACCAACCACTCTGTTTCCCATTGCCGGAAAGAACCAATAGCGATTCTCTTCGTTTCCGACAGTAAAGTGGTTGAGAGAGTCTGTTACGTTCTCTGACAACATGCAATAGCGCATCTTGCCCAATTCCGGAAACAGTTTCTTCCCCTGCTTGTCGATCAAATTGTAACCCTCATCATTCGGGTAGGAGCAGATAAAGTAGCCCTTTTCGTACTCAACTCTTACGAAACTGGCCTCAGTCAGCGCATTACCGGCGGCATCCTGCACACCTAGCAACTCGCGGCCATCGACCTTCTGCGTAAACGTTGCAAACCCGTCACTTCCAGCAATTTCCACAACCTTCGGCTTGTACTCACAAGAAGCAACCATCAACACACAAATCAACGCAACAAAAGTTGCAACTGCATTTTTTTTCATAAGACGAAATTTTTAATTAATAATGTGAAAATTATAACACTCGACCATCATACTATCACAATTTTAGAAAAAATCAATAGACAAAAATAAAATTTATGACAAAAAAAGGCTTCCTCACCGAGGAAGCCTTCAAAAAAATTAATTGTTTCATCTGACTGCGTACACACGACCGAGCTTGGTTCTGATACTGTTTTTAATCAGCCCAAGGTCGTCATTGTCAAGTTTGCCCAGATCATTGCCGTCAACTCGTGAAATTTTTTTCCACTCTTTCTTGTCCCCATCCGAATAGAATGCATAGACAATCGGCAAATTGAGTTTTCCGGTTTTTCTGTTTGCAAAGACCAGCCGATTCGCCGGAGCAATAAGGTCCTTGTTTTCATAGGTCAGCACCCCGAACTTTCCGTCCGTCTCATAAACGATGAGTTGTTCCAGCGGGTACAGATACATTGACTTTTGCGGTCCCAACACTCTTCCTCCGAACTTCGGAAAAATCCAGTAGAAGTCCTTCTCATCCCCGACAACAAAGTGGTTCAGTGAATCAGCATTCTCCATCGTATAGGAACAAAAACGCAATCTTCCGGGAGTTGGCGCAACGCTCTTGCCATTAGTGTCCAACAGGTCATAACCGCCATAGTCCGGATAAATTCCGATAAAATACCCGTCCTTAAACGTAACTCCCTCATACTGAGCTTCTGCAATCTGCACGCCTGCAGCATTCTGAATACCGAGCAACTCATGGTCGCCGACTTTCTGCGTAAATGTTGCAAACCCTTTGCTTCCTGCAATTTCCTCAACTCTCGGTTGGTACTCACACGAAGCAATCAACACACAAATCAACGCAACAAAAGTTGCAACAATCAAATTTTTCATAATCTAATTTAGTTTAATAAATAATGTGAATAATAAAAAAACGTAACGATTCTTCTAGCACTTTTTACAAAAAGAATCAATATTTTTTATATTCTATTGAAATCCGCAATTTATATGCTAGTATATCTCGCATATTTTTAACTAAGGATAAGAACAATGAGTAGCTTTAAATCACAATTTTTCAACATTATGGTCGAACGTGGCTTTTACAACCAATGCACTAACGAGAACGGATTCGACAGCTATCTGTACGAATGCGAGCAAAAAGGCACACCGGCCGTCGGCTATCTCGGTTCTGATCCTACCGGCGACAGCTTACATGTCGGACATATTGTACCTTTGATGATGTTACGCTGGTTTCAAAAATGCGGACACAAGCCGTTGACCTTGGTCGGCGGAGCTACCGCTCGCATCGGCGACCCATCCGGCAAAGACAAATTGCGTCCTTTTTTGAGTGAAGAAACCTTAAAACACAACGTTGAAGGCTTAAAAAAATCTTTCTCAAAATTCCTAAAATTCGGCAATGGCGCAACAGATGCCGTCATGGTTGACAACTGGGATTGGTTCAAAGACATTAATTACCTTGCTTTTCTGCGTGACATCGGCACCTACTATTCGGTCAACCGCATGCTTACCATGGACAGCGTAAAAGCTCGTCTTGAGCGTGAACAACCCATGTCATTTTTAGAGTTCAACTACATGCTGTTGCAAGGTTATGACTTTTGCGAACTCTACCAAAAATACGGCTGCCGTGCCCAAATTGCCGGCTCTGACCAATGGGGTAACATAACCTCCGGCACCGAACTCGGGCGCCGCAAATACGATGTTGAGCTTTTTGGTTTCACCAGCCCGATTATCACCGATTCGGCAGGCAAAAAAATGGGCAAATCCGAAGGCAATGCCGTCTGGATTAACGAGGAAAAACTCCCCTCTTACGATTATTTTCAATATTTCCGTAACATCGGCGATGCTGAGGTCGGCAAATGCCTGCGCATATTTACTGATTTACCGATGGACGAAATTGCCCGTCTTGAGACCTTAAAAGACCAAGAAATCAACGAAGCCAAAAAGATTTTGGCATTTGAAGCCACCAAAATTTGCCGTGGTGAGGTCGAGGCCGAAGCCGCTCGCGCCACCGCCGTCAAAACTTTTGAGCAAGGCGGTTTGGGCGGTGAGCTCCCCTCAATTACCAAGTCAGACATCAACGGCTTGAGTGTTCTTGATGCCGTTGTTGAAATCGGCTGGTGTGCCAGCAAGGGTGAAGTCCGCCGCTTGATTAAACAAGGCGGTATCAAAGTCAATGATCAAACCATCAACGACGAAAACTACAGTTTTTCGGCTCAAGACATCAAAGACGGACAAATCAAAATCGCCCAAGGCAAAAAGAAATTCGGTCTTATCAAAATCAGTGCCTAAGCCAAACTTCGGCTTAGCAAAAAAGCTATTGACAAGGACTGAAAAAACGATATATTACACGCAAACATAAATGGATAAACATCAAAATAAGAGTATTTAGAAATGGCAAAAGCAGTTAAAGTTAAAGTAAAAATGGAAAGCACCGCCGGAACCGGAACCTTCTTCTTGGCTGAAAAGAATCCGAGAACCCATCCGGAAAAGCTTACATTGAAAAAATATGACAAGAAAACCAGAAAACACGAAGAATTCGTTGAAAAGAAAATGAAGTAATTTTTCTTGGTCAGATATTTTATTGCGCCGGCGACAACGCCGGCGTTTTTTGTGCTTGTTTTTCCTATATTTTATAACCATAAAAAATCGCCTTACCTTTTGTATTTTTTTATTCCTTTTACCTCTTTTTAATTCTTTTAAAATATGCTATACTATAACTTGTAGACCATCATTTGTGGAGAAAGGTCATGGCTAGAGCCTCTTTTGTCGCAGCTGTTTTTCTTGCCACCACTTTTTTGAACACTCCGGCGCGCGCAGAGTGGACACCGGCAAACAAAAGTTCCGCCCCTTACAGCATTGTTGCAGGGTCATCTTCTGATTACAATTTTATCACCACTGAAGGCAACAAAACCAGCTATTGGAAAATAGCGGTCAAATCCGATAAATTAAACAAATCTGACCGAATCGTCTGGTCAACAAATGGTGATGAATCTACGGACAGCATTATGGTTTATTTGCCCAACGGTAAAGAGCAAAGATTATACTATTCTTATGCCCCATCCGGTCTTGCAACTGTTACGGAGAATAAAGATTTAGGCGAAGTCGGCATCAACTCCGGAAACTCGGTAAAAATGTTATACGGCGGTGCCGGCGACTATAACGAAAACGGTAATACTATAGGCCCATTGAACAATAAACTCTACAAAGACAATTTGGTTTCAGCTGACCTTTACTCTAATGATGGTGGATCTCGCGAGGTCAGAATAAACGGTGGCGCAATTTATAATGGAGGATCTATTTCTTCCATTTCATCAGATTTTATAAATAACGGTTTTAATATAATTGTTGATGATACAGTACTGAAAGTAACAACATATGGTGGTGCAATTGCCAATGTTTCGCCATCAAACAGTAGTGCAGCATCAATTTCGAGTATTAGCGGCAATTTTATCAATAACTATGCCAACAAAGGCGGTGCGCTTTATAACAGCGCCAGCGGCTCAATCGGCACCATAACCGGTAATTTCATCGACAATACGGCACTATCTGACGGAACACAAGGCAGCCTTGGCGGTGCTATTGAAAACAGCAGCAGATCAACCATCAATAAAATTAACGCTGATTTTATTGGAAATAAAGCAGATAAAGGCGGCGCCATTTTGAATACTAATCACTCAATAATCAACAGTATTAACGGTAACTTTATTGCCAATGAAGCAACGTATAATGAAAATTACGACAGCGGCATCGGTGGTGCAATTAAAAATGAGGACAGTTCTTATATAGGTAATATTACCGGCAGTTTTATCAGTAACTATGCCGATCAAGGTGGTGCCGTTTATAACGTTACAAATGCAACCATTACTGGTTTTACTGGCGATTTTGTCGGCAACAGTGCCACCAAAGGCGGAGCTATATATAACACCAATGATGCTCTGATTGGAAGCATAAACGGTAACTTCATTGCTAACGAGGCTTGGAAAGGTGGTGCGATAGCAAATCATTATAGTGCAATTATCGGTGATATTAAGGGTGATTTTATCGGCAATAGAAGCATTATTGAGGATGAAGATGCAAAAGGCGGTGCTATCCACAATACATCAACTATAGGTAACATAGCCGGTAACTTTGTGAGCAACTATATACAAAATAACAATTATAGCGGTAATGGTGGAGCCATAGCTAACTATGATGGGAACATGGGCGATATTACCGGTAACTTTACAGGTAACTATATTGATGTCGGTGGTGCTGGCAAAGGTGGTGCACTGTACAACTCAGGAAGAATTGGTAATATGTCGGGTAACTTTAGTGGCAACTATATAGTTTCTGATGGAGATTCACTTGGTGGTGCCATTTATAACAAAGGTACAATGGGCGTTATTACAGGTGACTTCGCAAATAACTATATTTCCGGAGGAGAAGTTGCCGGTGGTGCCATTTATAACAAAGGCACAATTGAAAATATTAAAAACTCAAATTTTATCGGTAACCATGTTGATGGAGACAATGCTCATGGCGGTGCAATAGCTTCCGAAAAAGATCTTTTGATTACTGCAGATGATGGCACATCATTGTTTAAGGACAATAAAGCAAATGGTGAAAGCAATGCTATTTATATGAAAGAGGCTAATTTGACTTTGGGTACTGTCAATAAAGGAACAATGCAGTTTGACGATGTGATTGATGGACAGAATTATAACATTGATATTTATGGTGATGGTACAGGTGTAATCAAGTTTAATAACGAAGTAAGAAATGTTACCAACTTTACGTTGGGAAGCAATACTGTTACTCACCTAGGTTTAAACTCTAGGATATATGCTCAAAACATGAATATTGCTGATAGTGCAGAACTTATCTCAACCCATGCAGGTTCAACATCACCGATTATTACCGTAGATGTTGAAGTGGATAAGGCAAATAACAAGGTTAATACCGGACAAATTTATGTTGATACCGATATTGATGGTGAATACAGGGTGCTAGTTAATTCACTTAATTCAGATGTTTTGACAAACAAAGAAGATGCGATTGTACCATTCCTGTTTGCCCCGAACGATGACACAGATACATCTTCAAGCTTTGCGGTTGCCCGTGTAATCGGCAGTCCGTATATGTGGGACGGATCGATTAATGCCGGCGGTGAGACAGATGGTTCAACCTGGTACTTGAATTTGACTGAAGAAGAAAACCCGGATTATGTTCCACCTGAACCAGAACCGGAGCCAACTCCTGGCAAGATTTATGCACCTGAAGTTGTTGCCGGTATCGGCTTGCATGAGGCGGCTATTGAACAAACCCGTAGCGTCGTTCATAACATAAAAGGCAAAGTTGCCGCCGGACGTGAGTTCTGCCCGAGATGCGGAATGTATGACTACGGTTGGGATAACAACCTGTTACGCAACGTA
>CACWLK010000021.1 GCA_902761715.1 uncultured Rhodospirillales bacterium
ATCATGCTTCCAACTCCTCTATATCTATTTCCTTGACTTTGTTCCAGTTGTTATCAAGTAAATCAATTTTTCCTTCTGTTTCAGAAAGAACATAAATGTAATCTTTATCAACCTTTATGAGGTATTGTCCTTTTTCTTTGGGTTGATGCTTGAGCGAGCCGTCTTTTATAGCCTCTAAAATTGCTTTAGTTTTATTTGCATTGGAATCCCTATCAGAAAGTTTTGACAGTTGTTTAAGCAAGCTCTCGGCTCTCTCAAGTTGTTCGTAGATATTGTTTAGGGCATCTGTATTCTGCTCGGTAATCTTTAAGGATTCCACGTTGCTTTTAATTTGCTGTATCATCGGCATAAAATCAGTGTAAAAAGACTTACACATCATAGCTGTTGTTTCAATCTTTGCCTTTGCTATCTCACCATTTGCCATTTTTATCTCCGTATCTTGATTACGACAAAGACAATTAAATACACAAATGCGTCAATTCGTGTCGTATATGCAAAAAAATACAAAAAAACAGCCTTTCGTTAAGAGAGACTGTTTTTTGAGAATTAAAAATGTTTTCCTAAAAAATCTTACGGATTAAAAAGTGCCAACAGGCTACCATTTCTGCAGGTCTATCTTCCATTCCGTGAATAATATAATCTCTTGCATTGCCTATTTCGCTGCCATTACCCTGACACCAACCATCACGAATAGTATTACCATCCACATTGCCAATAGCATTACCATTGCCTATACACCAACCGTCACGAATTACACCATTATCAACATTACCTAAAGCGTTACCACTTCCGATACACCAGCCATCACGAATTACACCATTTTCAATATTTCCGATAGCATTACCATACTCTGAATCCTCGTGAATAACGCCATCTTTATAGTAGTATTCCATATTGTTTTCCTTTCATTAAATGTTACCCAAAAACATCTAAACGTAACAATGCGTCAATTTGTGTCGTATATGCAAAAAAATACAAAAAAACAGCCTTTCATTAAGAGAGGCTGTTTTCTTTATGAGCTGTTATGATAGATTTTAATATCCTGTAATATCCAAATAATATTTTATTCTGTCAGGTAAAATAATTTTATTTTCTTTTGCCCATTTTAAAAGGTAGTCTAGCGAAATAACATACATTTGTGCTTTATCTTCTTCTATAAATTCCTTATTAACTTCTATAATCTTATCGGTCATGTTATATACACAACCAAATGTAGTTATTAAGTAGACATTATATCCTTTGTTGTTAACGTAGCCATTGAACTTTGATGCATCAATATCCGAATAGCCTGTTTTGCACTGGATTACAGCCTTACGACTACCATCTTTTTTCTTTAGCATATATTCATAATCTTTAGTTCCTTGTTTATTAGTTGATGGAAATACAATATAGTCTTGATCTATTTGGAGCCATAACCCTAATAAGTCCTCTAAATCATCATAATGTAAAAGATTTTTTAATGTGTCTAAAATATTTTCATCGGACTTAAAAATATGATTAGAATTGTTAGTGTGCTTTTTTTGGTATAAGTATCTACTATATTCTAACAGACAAGAATCTACGGCTTGTAGCGTTTGCCCTTTAATTAAACTATTAATAACTTTTCCTGGAACTTCTTCATCTTCACATGGGTACCAATTTTCAACCTGACGATAAACACCAAATTCTTCTGAAAAAAAGTCATTTTTTTGATAAACAGGAGTATGAGCTATTTTATCAATAATTTTGGCAATATAATAATGCCCATCCTTTTTATCATAAGTCCAAATATAGTCGTTTTCTTTAACTTGATATATTATGCGATTTACCGAATCTGGATAATTGCCATTTTTTTTCGTCCATTTATGTTCTGATTTAAATTTTTCAAGGTACTCATCCACATCATCATTTGCAATTTTACAAGGCCAGCCAATTGCCATTTTTTTATTTTTAATACAATAAGTTACCGCTTCGTCTTTTTCTTCTGCACCTGCAAACAAATGTATCCGCCATAATTTATTCATCTTTATTTTCCCTTCATTAAATGTTACCCAAAAACATTTAAGCATTACAATGCGTCAAATTATGACGGATTTATTATTCCCATGTTTTCTTTGCTAATAGTTCAGCAATTTTATCTGTTTCAGGAAGCTCCTTGTCTTTGATTCCTAATATATTGTTTATATCAAATATTCTATTTCCTCTAGGTGGATATTTTGATATTTTCTCGAAATTGGTTTCATAAAACTTATCTACGATAAAAAAACGATGCGGACATCTGGCAAGATTATATCCGTAATTTTGAGCATCAACTATTGATTCTATAATCTTTTGCTTATCATCATCGTTTATTTTGCCTATTTCTTCCTTTGAGATTTCGATTTGCGGATTATTTAAATCATCATTTGTTACGACAGCGACACATCTTTTAATAATTTTTCCAATTCCGCGCATTGACTTATTTTTATATAAACCGAGGTAATTACAGGTTGAAAATCCTCGACTAGCACCATCGTAATATAATCCTAACTCCATATTCTTGTCAAATGTATCACCGGCTAGCCTCATATCAACCCTAAATTGATTTCTCGGTAATAAGCCATTATCGTCACAATACGCTGCATAATCATCTAAAACGTCAATAAAATCATCATCTCTATCGTCAATGTGCTCCCTTATACCATCAATCAATGATGAAAAAGTCAGATGTTTGTGAACAATATTTTTATCTTTGCAAATCTCATTGATTTTGTTTTGCATTTCATCCGTAATATCTTCACAATCTAATGTTAGTAACAGTTTATGATGTTCATCTTCAAAATCATCTAAATGACCTTTTAATTGGCTTAAACTAAAATTATTGTAAAGTTTTGTTTCTACAACAATTTTAAAACTATCTTGCGCAATAACTGCGTCAGGAATGGTATCTACATTTTTCTTCTTGTCCTGCATTCCGATTTGCAATGTTAAGTTCGCTTCGCCATTTTGTTTAAATAATGGTTCTATAAAGTTATAAAATTTTCTCGGCGAGTAGTTATATAACCGCGATAAAAGTAACATAGCATTAGCCGTGTGCATATCTTCTTTTTTATGATATCTTTGAAAATAATGGATTTCTTTCATATTCGTTCTCCTTTTCCTGATTTTTCTCTATTCTATACACCATTTATTAAATTTTGCTATATACTCTTAATGCGACAGAATATGGCGCACATTGTTTGTAAATTTCAACAGAGGCACAAAATGGCTAATTATGAAAAAATGTATGATTTGTTTGATTTGGCTCTTTGGATGCAAGAGACAAGTGAAGGCTTATCTTTAGAGGATATTGAGCAAAAATATAACGTTTCTCGCAGAACTGCCGAGCGTATGCGCAATGCTTTGATGACCTATTTTCCGCAAATGGAAGAAGTTGAAACCGGAGAACGCACAAAACGTTGGCGGATTACACAACGCAGTTTGAACAGTTTTATTTCGTTTTCCGCTGAAGAATTAGCCGTATTCAAAACCGCCATTGATAAATTAAAACAAAGTAACTTGAAAGAAAAAGCCGATACTTTGGCTCATGTTGAATTAAAATTACGCAATCTCTTAAAGCCGGAGCAAAAGAACAAAATTGAAGTTGATGCCGATGAATTGATGAAATCCGAAGGTTTGGTCTTGCACCCGGGACCACGAATTGAACTCAATAAAGAGGTCATCATATTAAAATGTCCTATTGGACTAAATATATCGGCAAAATTCATGAATATAAACTTGTTCCATATGGTTTCCTTTATGGTCAAAGAGATCACTATTTGGTTGCTAAACATAATGACGGCTATGATAACGGAAAAGCTCATAATTTCTCACTGCAACAAATTAAAAGCGTTGAAATACTGCCGGATGTTTTTGATAGTTCGGAATTTGATTTGAATGAATATGCGCTTGAATCTTTCGGAGCGTTTCACGAAGAACCATTTGATGTGGAATGGCTGTTTAGCGCAGACGTTGCAGAAGAAGCCAAGAACTTTATTTTCCACCCGAAACAAAAACTTATCAAAAATCCTGATGGAACACTAACTGTTAAATTCAAAGCCGGTGGCAGACGAGAAATGGATTGGTTCTTATATACGTGGGGGGATAGCGTAAAAGTAATTAAGCCCAAGGATTTTAAGAAAAGAGTGGCGGCCGGGCTTACCACAAAATAAGAGAGATGACAGTTGAAAAAGTCAGCGGAATTGACAGATTGTCATCAATGCCGATTTTGTCTTCGTAAACTTCAACTGCAGTTGCTGCAGCGCATGCCAAAAGACTGGCCAGTCTGAACGGATAAATCGGAATAAACAAAAGATTTATAACCAATGCAGAAATAAAGAATGCCAATGTGCCTTCTAAGGTTTTTTTCTTATAAATTTTGATTTTGCCGAAAGTGCGACCGATTAATGCCGCGGCGCTGTCCGAAATCAGCATTACAGTCATGGCAATAACCGCAACCGCTTTACTGAACAGGCACATGCACAAAATTGCCGATGCCAAAACATAAACCGAGCCGGTAAACTGAAAATTTTGGCGGGCGGTTTCTTTTTCACGCAGCATACGGAAAAACAAGGCGCCGAAAGATTTGCGAGCCCAACGGTAACGCTTGAAGTTTGCGTATTCTAAAGCAATGTTGCCACAGAGAATGATAATCAGTGTAGGTAACAGCAAAACTTCGGGAACAAAATATATTGCCGACGGGACCCAGAGCGAGCTTAAGTGTACAGCCTTGCGCTGGAACTCTTTTTTGATGCTTTTATCAACATTGATGTTGAGGTTGGTCGAGGGCAATATTTTTTTCATGTAAGTTACATTCCTTCAAAAAAGTCAACGTATTTTATACTTATGTCTTCAAAATGGTCAACAAATTTAACTTTGAAATCTTCAAAATTATCAACAAATTGCCACTGCCCACAGCTGTTGGCAAAGTGTTGAACCGGTTTTACTTTTAAGTCTTCAAAATGCTCAACTACTTTGACTTTTATGTCCTCAAAGTTGTCAACCACTTTGACTTTGCCGTGAAGAGGTATGCCGTTATATGTGCAGTCCGGAGCAATGTTGCCGGCGTGGCAAATACCGTGGCTGCACAAAAGTAAAAAAGCAGATAGAAAAGCTAAATGTTTCATTTTATCATCCTTTTAGTTTTCCTTAAGTTTCAATTGTGTAAATTATAAGATGAATATATTAAATATAGGTTTACATTTGGGCAATTTGGGGTAGTATTGCGCCATTATAAAATTTTTAGGAGAAAATGATGTTACACCCATGGCACGGCGTAAGCAGAGGCGATAATGCGCCGGACATTATAACTGCAATTATTGAAGTTCCGAAGGGATCACAGACAAAATACGAATTGGATAAAGCAAGCGGTTTGTTGAAAGTGGACCGCATTTTGTATAGTGCCGTACATTATCCGGCAAATTACGGTTTTATTCCGCAAAGCTATTGTGATGACAACGACCCGTTAGACGTGTTGGTGCTTTGTCAAGAAACCGTATTGCCGCTATCAATTATGCGTGTAAGACCTATCGGGGTAATGAAGATGATTGATCAAGGAGAAGCCGACGATAAAATTATTGCCGTGCATGTCGATGATCCGGAGTTTGCACATTATCACTCTATTGATGAGTTGCCGCCACACTTCTTAAAGATATTGCGCAGGTTTTTTGAAGATTATAAAATCCTCGAAAATAAAGAAGTGAAAATTGAGCGTTTTTTGGATGCTGAAGACGCCAAAAAAGTAATTAATGACGCTTTTGATTTATATGATAAAAACAAAGAGCATTTAACCGGTTATTAATTTGCGTGCGGAGAGAGCATGAAATATAACAACATTGTAATTTTGACGGGTGCGGGGATTTCGGCAGAATCGGGATTGGCAACTTTTCGCGATGATGAGGGAATGTGGAACAAGCACAAGGTTGAAGATGTGGCAACAATTGAGGCTTTTGCCCGCAATCCGGAATTTGTGCACGATTTTTATAATGAAATGAAAAAAGACTTGATAAAAGTTGAGCCTAATGCCGCACATTTGGCAATTACAAAATTGCAAAAAAATTATCCTGCCAAAATATCCGTGGTTACGCAAAATGTTGATACCCTTCACGAAAAAGCCGGAAACAAAAATGTTTATCACATACATGGGCAGATAAATCAGGCGGTATGCATGAACTGCGGAAACGTAATTACGACATGGAATGATGTTACGACCGAGGACGTGTGTCAGCAATGTCAGGTGCAAGGAATGTTCAAGCCCAACATTGTATTTTTTGGTGAAAGTCTGCTTTGTATGAACGAAGTTGATGCCCTGCTCCGCAGTTGTGATTTGTTTGTTTCAATCGGGACTTCAGGCGTGGTTTTTCCCGCCAACACTTTTGTACGGACGGCAAAATATTATCATGCAGATACGATTGAATTTAATTTGAAGCCGACGGCAAATAATTATGAATTTGATCGCCATATTATCGGAAAAGCCGGAGATACTTTTCCTCAATTTGTTGAAGATATGTTGGCAGAAATAAAACCTGTTGAAGATATTTGAAAATATTATAAAATATCCATAAATTTCGCAAGGAGGTAGCATGAGACTGGAAAAAAAGCTCGCACTGTGGGAGGATAATAAACTTATTACTGCCGCACAAAAAAACAAAATTATGGATTTTGAAAAAGCGCACAAAAATCCGATACTTTTTAACGCATTATTATTGCTCGGCGTATTTCTGATGGCTCTCGGAGTTATCAGCATTGTGGCGGCAAACTGGGACGGAATTCCCAATCCGGCAAAACTGATTGTCGATTTTGCAATTCTGCTTTTTGTCGCATACGGGACTTTTGTGGCTTGGAGCAAACAAAAAAACATATGGTTTGAATGCGGATTGTTGGCATTATTTATGCTGGTAGGAGCAAGTATCGGGTTAGTCGGACAGATTTATCAGCTCAACGGATCTTTTGCTTCTGCCGGGCTGTTTTGGGCGTTCATGACCTTGCCGTTGATTATTATAACAAAACGTAAAGTATTACCGTTATTCTGGCTTCCGCTTTTGTTTATCAGTATTTTCAGTATAGAATCGGTCGTTGAGTTTATGATCAAAATTTTAGATTGGTGGTTTGCACATTGGAAAGATAATCCGGACATCTATTTGCTGACAATTTTAGCTATATGCGGTTTTGTTGCCGGATTTTTTGCAATGGCCGACACTCTGACCAAAAAACAATATACGGTGTTTTCTGTTGCCAAAATGTACGCCTATATTGCAATGTATGCAACAGTGATAGAATTTATGTTTGTTGCAACGACATTCAGCCGTTTTAATTTCTTTAATGTCTATCTCATTATTACCGCTTTTCTCTTGATAATGGCTTTTGTCGGAGAACGGCTCGGACGCAGACGTTTGGTCAACCTGAATATATCGTTGCTCTACATTGATTTTATGTGCATCTATTTTAATTTGTTCGGAAGTCTTGTACAGAACGGTTTAGGTATGATTGTAACCGGCGCTGTACTTATCGGCGGACTATATATTACACGCAATGTTATTCGCAAACTTAAAACTTTGAAATAGGAGAATTGATATGCAAAAAATTAAAATTATCGCCGCTTTAACGTTCCCTATTTTGGTGTTGGTTTTATGGGTATTGTTCTTAACTGCAAAAAGCATGGCATTGCCGGAAGTTAAAGTAAGAATCGGGGGATATGATCCGCGTGATCTGCTGTACGGACATTACATAGCTTATACAATTGACTGGGCAAACACCGATTGCTCTCAGTTTAGTGATAAGACCTGTCCGATAAAGGAATTTGAAAACTATGCTCAAAAAGCTTTGTGGGGCAAACAATTCCGTTTCTATGTTCCGGAACAAAATGCGCAAGAACTTGACAATATGTTCCGTAACGCACGTGGAAATCATACTTTTGAAGTAGTATATAAATATACATCAGGAATTAAACCATTGGCCAAAGAACTGCTGATTGACGGTCAGCCGTGGCGTGAAGTAATAAAAAGTAACAAGAAGGAAAAATAATGAAAGCTGTCAAAGTTAAAGAAAATATCTACTGGGTAGGTGTAAAAGACTGGAACTTAACCGAGTTTCACGGTTATGCCACTCCGCACGGATCAACTTACAACTCTTATTTGATTAATGATGAAAAAATTGCCCTTATCGATGGCGTAAAACACTATCTGTCGCTTGAGCAAATCGATCGCATTAAAGACGTAGTTGATTTGAGTAAAATTGATTATTTAGTCGTTAACCACGTTGAGCAAGATCACTCCGGCAATATTCCGGAATTGATAAAGTTGGCACCACAAATTACTATTGTAACAAACTCTGCCGGAAAAATGGCTTTGGAGGCTCATTTTGACACCGAGGGATGGAATTTTCAGATTATTAAGACAGGAGACAGCCTAAAACTCGGAAAGCATTCGCTGACCTTTGTAACTACTCCTTTGTTGCATTGGCCGGATTCAATGATGAGCTATTGCCCCGAAGAAAAGATTTTGTTTTCAAATGACGGCTTCGGACAGCATTATTGTACCAATACAATTTGGGCAGGAGAAGCTAATTTCGGTATGGTTTGTGAGGAAGCAAAGAGTTATTATGCCAATATTTTGTTCCCTTACGGAATGCAGGCACAAAAAGCTTTGAGCACCGCAAACGAGCTCAATTTGGATATTGAAATGATTGCTCCGTCGCATGGTTGCATTTGGAACGGCAAAGAAGAAGTGTCGTGGATTGTAAGCCATTATGCCAAATGGGCCGCGGCCGAAAATAACGGTTCGGCAGTCGTGGTATACGACACCATGTGGGGTGCAACTGCAAAACTGGCCGACACAATTACTTCCGTATTTCAAGATGCCGGTGTGCCGGTGGTTAAACGCTGTCTATCCAACAAGCATATTTCGGAAGTTATGGCAGATATTTTAGAGGCAAAATATGTGGCTATTGGAACCCCTACTCTCAACAACGAAATTTTTCCACGTGTTGCTGCGTTTGTTACCTATCTTAAAGGGCTGGCACCTAAAAACAAGAAAGGCTTTGCATTCGGATCGTATGGGTGGCGTCCCGGTGTGGTAAACAAAATTCAGGCAGTAATGGAAGAGCTGAAATGGGAAACTATTGCTCCGTTTGAGGAAAAATATACTCCTAAATCAGATGTATTGGAAAAACTGAAAGAACACGCCAAAACAATTTTGGAATAAGCAAAAAGCTCCTTGGTTGCAAGGAGCTTTTCTTTTATAGAATTTATTTCAAATTATCTTGAAGTTCTTGTCGTATTGCGGACAACTCTTTAATGACGGAATTGATAAGTTCGGGAGACAATGACGAATCTTTTTCTTCAGTCGGCTTTTCTGTTGCATCAGTTTCAGCAGGAGCAAAAAAGTCGTCTTGAATTGTGTCCCCAACAAAAGACTTTGTGCCCTTTTCCTTAAAGAGTTTTTGCACACCTTCTATGGTATAACGCTCGTTGTACAACAAGTTTTGAATGCACTCCAAAAGTTTGACATCATCAGGGCGATAGTAACGGCGACCACCTTGCATTTTGAGCGGTTTTATCTGCGAAAACTTGGTTTCCCAGAAGCGCAAAACGTGGGTGCCAACCCCTAATTTATCAGCAACTTCGGCAATAGTGCGGAATGCTGCCTTTGACTTGTTGACGACCATGACACAACCTTATTTGTTGATTGAAAGGCGCATTGTCTGCGAAGGTTTAAACGAAATTACGCGACGAGAACAAATTTCAGCCTCAACACCTGTTTTGGGGTTGCGACCGACACGCGGATTTTTGTTGCGGACGGTAAAGGTACCAAAAGAAGACAGTTTGACACTGTTGCCCTTTGCTAATTCTGATGTAATTTCATCCAATACCATATCCAAGATCTCACCCGAATCTTTGCGAGACAAGCCAACTTCTTGATATAAAATTTCAGCAATATCAGCTCTGGTAATCGTTTTCATTTTTTTAGTCCTTTTTATTTTATTTATTTTAATGTGTTCATAATATAGCAATAAAAAAATTTGCCGCTAGTTTTTTTGATAACTATCTACAACTTAAATTCTTACAACCATTCCGCCCCAAGTGAATCCGGCCCCCATTGAACTGATAACAATAAGGTTTCCGGCTTTGACTTTACCACTCTCAACAGATTCTGCCAAAGCCAAAGGAATTGAAGCTGCAGAAGTGTTGCCGTGATGATCAACGGTAACAATAACTTTAGAATCATCGATTTCCAGATTTTTAGCCACAGAATCGATAATTCGAGCGTTGGCTTGATGTGGAATGTACCAGTCAACGTCAGATAATGACAATCCGGCAAGAGCCAAACTTGATTCAACGCCTTCAATAAGGCTGGGAATGGCAATTTTGAAAACTTCTTTGCCGTCCATATGAATAAAACCAGATTTTTGGTTAAATGAAACGCCGCTGTCAGAGCATAGTGTATCGTAATGTGAAGCATCAGCAAAAATTTTTACTGACAAAATACCACGATCAGCACTTGTACCTTTTTCTTCATAGGCCTTAAAAATTGCGGCTCCGGCACCATCACCGAACAAAACACAAGTATTACGGTCGTTCCAATCGACAATGCGGGAAAGAGTTTCAGCACCGATAACCAAGGCATTTTTTATCTGTCCCAAGCGAATCATGTTATCGGCAATTTGAGAAGCATAAATAAAGCCGGAGCAAGCAGCATTGACGTCCATTGCGGCAACGCCGGCACGAATACCAAGTATTTTGCCTACTTTGGCAGCAGTAGCTGGAAATGTGTTATCAGGAGTAACTGTGGCAACGATGATAAAATCAATATCTTCAGCGCTCATATCAGCATTTTTCAATGCCATTTGAGCAGCTTTTACACAAAAGTCTGAGGTATATTCTCCCTCTGATGCCACATGGCGACTGCGAATACCGGTGCGGGTGCTTATCCATTCATCGCTGGTTTCTACCATTTTTGATAAATCATCATTAGTCAACACTTTGGCAGGGAGACTGTATCCCGTGCCAATGATGCGAGATCTTATTTGACTCATAGATAATATCCTTCGTAAATACTTTCTTGATTGAGCTCGTCGAGGTCAACTTTTTCAATTTCCTGACGGATGGTCGCAACAAAGTTTTGGCGGACAAGCTTGGCCGCATTGTCAATGGCTACGGAATATCCGAAAGCATCTGTGCCGCCATGGCTTTTAACAGTCAGACCATTGAGTCCGACAAGCATTGCGCCGTTGTAGTTGCGGGGATCCATGCTACGTTTGATTTTGCTGACTACGCCAAGCATAAACGGAAGTCCGAGTTTGGCAAGAATTGATCTCTTAACCGATTTTTTAATCATCTTGACCACAAACTTTGCGGTTCCTTCAATGGTTTTGAGAGCAACATTGCCGGTAAAACCGTCAGCTACAATAACATCGGCTACGCCATTTGAGATATCATGCGGTTCAACATAGCCGGTACAATTGATATCAAGCTGAGGGTTTCTTAAAATCCGGAGTGCATGATGAATCTCTTCTTTGCCTTTCATCTCTTCAGCCCCAATATTGAGCAAGGCTACACGAGGAGACTTAATTTCCAAGGCGTGTTTGGCAAAAATATTGCCCATAATGGCAAACTCAGCCAAATTGATTTCATCACACTCGGTATTTGCCCCCAAATCAAGCATGACAAATTTTCCGTCAATGTGCGGCATAATTGTACAAATAGCCGGACGGTGAATGCCGTGAATGGTCTTTAATACCATTTTGGATATAGCCATAAGGGCGCCGGTGTTGCCGGCAGAAACAATGGCTTGAGCACGACCGGAGCGAACAGCTTCAATTGCCATATACATACTGGTATTACGATTACGAATGACCTGCGACGGTTTGTCCTCGTTTTTAACACGCTCGGTAGTATGAATAACCTTTGACACCTTTGCAACCTTTGGGTATTGTTGCAGGAGTGGCATGATTTGCCCTTCGTCACCGAACAATAAAAAGCGCAAGTCAGGGTTTCGCTTAGTAGCGATATTTATACCTTCTATTACGACTCGAGGGGAATTATCTCCCCCCATCGCATCAACCGAAATAACCAGATTTTCAGACAAAGTTTTGCTCCATACCGGTTAGGTTAGTTTTTTATTCTGCTGCTTTTTTTGCAACAACTTCACGTTTATCGTATTGTCCGCAAGACGGGCAAACGTTGTGAGGTCTTTTCAACTCACCGCAGTTAGGGCACTCATGATAAGAGTTTGCACCTAAAGCATCGTGAGAACGGCGCATATTGCGACGAGATTTTGAAGTTTTATGTTTTGGTGTTGCCATTTTTTTATTCTTTTCAAAAAAATCATTGTTATCACGAAAATTTTCAAAGGCAGTAATAAAACATTTTGAAATAAAATGCAACATATTTTCTGCAACTTTGAAAGGGTTGTATGTCTTTTAACCCTAAAAAATACTTTTTGCAAGCATAATTTTTATTTCTTGAGCTTGGCCAAAACCGCAAAAGGGTTATCAGCAGGCTTTTCCAACGGGTCAAAATCAGGGATGAAGCTGAATTTTTCACCATCTCGACGAGGATAGTCGTCCAAACGTAAGGCTACCTGCTCAATTGCAATGTCGCCAAGGTCAATTTTGCCGTTAATTACTACATCGGGCGTGTCTTTGTCCCAATCGTCCCCTTCTTCTTTTTGTTCTTGAAGAGTGGCTTTGGTATCAAATATGGTTTCAAAATCAAAATCATATTTTTGGTCAAAGTTCTCAAGCGATATTACACTTTGCAAAACAAGTTCGGCCTTAATGTGTCCCGAAACTTTCAAAATTGAGGTATTGTGATCTGGTTTTACATAAAAGTCGGCATCAAAAGATTTTACCTCCGGAACCTGCAGAACTTTGGTCAAAAAAGCCAAATTATCAGCATTTGCCAGCAGGTGATAATGCTGAAGGCTCAAGGGTAAATCAGCAACAGTCAACGGATATGAAAATTCTTTTTGCATAAATATTTTCCCTGTGTTATATACTGTTATGTTAAACGACATAATGATAAGGATAAATTATGATGTCAATAAGCAAAATGTTTTTATTAAGCGCCGGAATTCTGGTCAGCGCATGCAGTAACGATATATTTGTCAGCCATACCGGTAATATGCCTTCTGATGATAAAGTCGCAATGGTTTTCAGAGGACAAAGCAAAAAAGATGTTTTAGAAGTTCTCGGATCGCCTTCTAATGTGGTTTCGCTTGACAAAGACACATGGATTTATATGTCGTCCGCAATTAAACAGGTGGCTTTTATGGCACCGAAAGAAATTGATCGCGAGGTCTTGGTGGTAAAATTCAGTGAAGACGGGCGTGTTACATCAATCAACAAGATGGACAAGCAAAACGGTGATCAACTTGAAGTTGATCAGGAACAAACACCTAATCAGGAACAAGAACAAGGTTTCTTCCGCAAGTATTTCGGCGGTGTCGGTCAATATCTGCCTTTCGGAAACAGCAAGGGCAACGACCTTGAGCCGTAATCAGGCATTGAATTTTATAAAAATCCTCCCAATCGGGAGGATTTTTTTTATTCTATCGGTTTTATGGTAATTAATGTAATATCAGATGGTGCCAAGATGCGCATAGGCGGTCCCCAATAACCGGCTCCGTTTGATATGTATAAAGTACCTTTACCTATTTTATATTCTCCGGAAAGGTAGTGATTGACCAATTTGACCATAATATGAAACGGGAAAATCTGCCCGCCGTGGGTATGTGCAGACAACTGTAAATCAAACCCTAGCGCCATATATTCTTTGCTCAATGTGGGATTGTGGGCGAGGAGTATTTTATAATCATAGGGCAGACTTCCGTCAAAAAGATTAGGATATTCTTTCATTTTGCGCAACATCGGGTTATCTGGTATCCCTGCAATATAAAGATTAAGGTCATCAATGCGGTAGCCGTTTTCAGACAGCACCCGAAAACCGATTTGCTCCATCTGCCATACACTAGGGATCAGTCCGTTATAGTATTCATGATTGCCGGGAGAAACAAAGACACCGTATTTGGCGCGGAGATTACTCAGAGCCTCCAAATGCGGTACTAATTGACCGACAGAATCGTCAATAATGTCGCCAGGCATAGCAATAATGTCAGGATTTAATGAATTGGCAAGATTAACAATGGCGGCAAAATCTTTAACCGGTTTGTTGCGATGAAGATGCAAATCGTTTATTTGCAACACCGTAATTTCATTATTGATTTTGCTGCTATACAATGTCAGGTGTTTGACTTGCGGGAGCTTGACTGCCTGATAAAAGCCATAAGCAGAAATAATAACCGCAAGCGCAACCGTTGCAATATTCATTTTAGTCAAGAGCCCGATATTAAACGGATCGAGCACGGCTTTGCGTCCGGACAGGTAATATGCGGAAAACCAAAGACCATCCCGAACAAAAATCAGGACAAAAAGTATGAAAGCAAAGCCAAAACAGATGTAACCAAAATCAGCATAAAAATTGTAGAGTACATCATTAAACCACATACGACGACGAATCACGCTCAAAGTCGCCGGAGTAAACCACATGGCTAAAAACAGCAGAAATGTTCCAAGTTTTATCGACCAATGGACGTCATTATAGCCAACCAGCGTGCGTTCGGTTATGATTGAACAAGCTATGGCAATAATAAGTGATGCATAAAAGAAAAACATTTGTCTTTCCCTCAATAAAAACTATGCTTCGGCAGCCGTTTTACGACGGTAGGTACGGCGAGGCTTGGTCTCGGTCTTGTCCTCGGTAGCTTCAGAAGGCTGATTAATTTCAATAACGTGAAAAGATTTTTTAGTCGGCTGAGTATCAGGCTCATTTGCGATTGGGGCTTTTTCTTCAGCCACAGGAGCAACGGGAGCCGGTTGAGGCTGTGTATTTTCAGGCTGTTCAACTGTTGCAGCCATCTGGTTGTCATTGGCTTCAGATTGTTCACGATTGTTCTTGCGTTCGTTTATTTCAGTTACAATCTTGCGATAGTGCTCGGCATATTGACGAAAGATTTCAGCGCTGACGTGGTCATTGTTGCTCAATGCATCTTTTGCCATATCATTGTAGCGCTTGATTAAATCAAGAGCCGTGCCACTGATTTTGCCGGCGATAGACGTACTATCAAATTTGTAATTCAAAGAATATATTGTGTTAGATGAATTGTTGTTACGATATCTGTTATTTGTTTTTTTCATGTATAAATACCACTATAAAAGGGTTAAAAAGCACCATGCGGCGCTCCCAAACAATATGATAAATAAAATCGGAAATCTAAAAATACGACATTTTTGTCGTGCTTTTGAGTGCATAATACAGGCAAAAATTATAATTGCAACCTATTTTTGCAAAATTATACAACGTTCTACGCCGGAAAGATCACGTGCTTTTTTAATTAAATGCAGACCTTGATTTACAAATAAGGATGCAATTGTGTCGGCTTGTCCTGCCCCGCCCTCAAGCAACACAAAACCTTGCGGCAATAGTATATTAGGGATAATTTGCGCAAGTTGCCGATAGTGGTCATAGCCATCATTTCCGCCATCAAGTGCCATGAGCGGATCATGGGCTTTGACTTCGGTATCAAGTTGAGAAATTTCTGCAGTCGGAATATAAGGCGGATTGCTGATGATGAGGGGAAAAGATGATGTCAGCCGGTCTTTAAAATAGTCAAACTCCCGAAATTCAACTCGGTTTGAAACCCCCAGCATAGTGGCATTTTCATTTGCTATTTTAAGTGCTGCAGGCGATTTATCCAGTCCTAATCCCCTGAGATTTTGGCAATCAGCGAGGATTGAGAGAATAAGGCAACCAGAACCTATCCCAAATTCAAGTATAGAATCGGCTGATGTCATTTTGGCAATGCGGATTGCTTCCTCAACTAAAATCTCGCTGTCAGGACGAGGAGAAAGCACGTCTTTGCTCACTTTAAAGGTATATTTATAAAACTCTTTGTACCCTAAGATTTTATCAAGCGGTTCGTGGGCAATGCGGCGTTCAACCAGCAACATCAGTTCACTTTGCTGTTTTGCGGAAAGCGTAATATCGGTCGGGAGATTGTTGATATCAACACCTAAAATATGAGCTATGAGCATACGAGCCTCAAGCCGAGGAGAATCGATGCCGGAATCCGCCAGTTTGTTTATAGTGTTGTGAAATGCATCAGTCATTGGTGTCTTTGGGGGCAACATACGAATGAGGAAAAACATTTTTTTTGCGCAGTTTACGAACTTGTCTAATACGCTGTTCCATGCGTTTGGGCATATCGTCTATAGGCTCACTGGGAGAAAACACATTTTTATATTCAAAACCAAAAACATCGGTGGGCGTTATTTCGCCTTCAAAATCAAAGGAGTTATCTTTACTGATGTATTTTTTATCAGACATGGTTGCCTCGGTGTTTTATGCTGCGGCGCTGTATTTTTCCTTAAACAGTTCCGAAAGGTGGTCAAAGGCCTTTTTTTCAATTTGGCGGACACGCTCACGGCTAATATCATATTTTGCGCCGATCTCCTCAAGGGTTGCAGGAGTTTCAGTCAACATACGATTTTTTACAATATAAGCCTCGCGCTCGGGCAACTCGTGTAAACATGCCATTAACAGCTTGTGTTTAAGGCCGATTTCCTGACGAGCAGCCAAACTGGCTTCAATGTTTTGACGGTTGTCAACCAGCATATCCTGTCGTTCGCAGTCGTCTTCATCGCCAATTGTAACATTAAGCGAGGTATCTCCGCTGAGACGGCGGTTCATGTCTACGACTTCCTGTTCATCAACAACAAGCTCATCGGCAATTTCTTTAACAACTGACGGCTCAAGCTCTTTGTTATCATAAATCCCTAAACGTGCTTTAATACGGTTAAGGTTATAAAACAATTTTTTCTGAGCAGCAACAGTGCCGATTTTTACCAATGACCAAGAGCGCAGAATAAAATCATTGATTGCCGCCTTTATCCACCAAATGGCATAGGTTGACAAACGTACTTTTTTGCTCAGGTCAAATTTTTTGACGGCCTGCATAAGACCGATATTGGCTTCGGAAATAAGGTCGGCCAATGGTAATCCGTAGCGACGATAGGTCAACGCAATTTTTGCGGCAAGGCGGAGGTGAGACAAAACCAGACTGTGTGCAGCCTGAAGATTGTTGTTTTGCTTGAAGTCCATAACCAGATTGCGTTCTTCATCTTCGCTCAGGACCGGAAAAGATTTAATTTTTTCAAAGTAAGCCACCAAACCGTTATTATCGACAACCAGCGGCAAGTTAGATGATGGTTTTATAACCATTATGGAAGAACTGTTACTCAAAATAAATCAACCTTCTTTCTTATTTCAAGCGATCATTATAGTATTTTTTCGGTAAAGTTCAATATTAATTTTCAGATTTATCGAGCTCAATTTTATCATATTGTTTGACTGTCGGGGTATATAACAGCGAAAATGCGTTGCCTTTCGACGTTGGAGCAATAAAGTCAATAATTTGCACACGGTACCGGAAATCCTCCGGATAAATCAGCAGATATATCGGCTTTTGCCCTCCGCTAGCACAAAGACGAAAATCACTGTTAGTCATGTGCTGATTGATTTTGGTTGTAGTCAGTTCGTTTGCAACCAAATAGTTGTCAGAAGGCTTAAACTCATCAATAGCAACTTCTGTGTATTTTTCAATGTTTTTTAACACCAAATGGCGTTTGCGATAATCAAGAATCGACATCGGAGGCATATCGTCAAGATATGAGCGAATCGCCTCTTTAACCTCAGAGATTAACCGAGAATCGTTACAATCAGGCATATTGTCTGTGTTTACATAGTTATCTCCGTCTGACGGATAAATTACCATAATCGGTGTGCTATCGTTTTCAGCAGCTTGTACCGACCAAGAAGACAAAAATAAGCTTAAGGCCAAACACAGACAATATCGCATATATCTCTCCTAAAAACTGATTGATTTCGGCGTTCTCGGGAACGGCAAAACATCACGAATATTGCCAATACCCGTAAGCAGCAGCATCATGCGTTCAAAACCGAGACCAAAACCGGCATGAGGTACTGACCCGTAACGACGAGAATCGAGATACCATTCGTAATCTTCAATTTTCATGCCGAGTTCTTTAATACGGGCAACCAAACGGTCGTAGCGTTCTTCACGCTGAGAACCTCCGATAAGCTCACCAATGCCGGGCACCAAAACATCCATAGCAGCAACGGTCTTGTTGTCATCATTCATACGCATGTAGAATGCTTTGATTTCTTTAGGATAATCGCGGACGATAACCGGACGCTTGAAATGTTTTTCAGCCAAAAAGCGTTCGTGCTCAGTTTGCATATCAACGCCGTATTCCGGTTTATATTCAAATTCCTGTCCGGATTTTTGCATAATTTCGATTGCCTCGGTATAGGTAATACGGGCAAACGGCTCGTTGATAATGGTATTTAGTGTATCTTGCAAACCGGGAGCCACAAATTTTTCAAACAACTCGATATCTTCCGGACAATGCTCTACCACATGTTTTACACAATATCTGACCATATCTTCGGCCAAATCCATATCGTCAAAAATGTCCGCAAAAGCCATTTCAGGCTCAATCATCCAAAACTCAGCGGCATGGCGGGTAGTGTTTGAGTTTTCGGCACGGAAGGTAGGTCCGAAAGTATAGATATCACCCAAAGCCATGGCATACATTTCACCGTTGAGTTGTCCGGAAACGGTCAAGTGTGCCTCTTTGCCGAAAAAGTCTTGTGAATAGTCAACTTTGCCGTCCTTGGTCTTGGGCACATTGTTTAAATCAAGCGTGGTAACCTGAAACATCTCGCCGGCACCCTCGCAGTCAGAACCGGTAATAATCGGGGTATGGACATAGCGAAAACCTTTATCGTGGAAAAACTTATGAATGGCATAAGATAATTCCGAACGAATACGGAATGCCGCACCATATTTATTTGTACGCGGGCGCAAATGGGCTATGGTGCGCAAATATTCATCAGTATGTTTTTTCTTTTGCAGAGGATAGTCTTCATTGGCAATATCATAAACCAAAACATCAGATGCTTTTATTTCATATTTTTGGTTGCCGCCCAAAGACTCGACCAAAGCTCCGGTAACCGCAACCGAAGATCCGGTGGTAAGTTTTTTTAATTCATTATAGTTGGCTAAATTGTTATTTGCGATTACCTGTATATTCTTTAAGCAAGAACCATCATTTATTTCGATAAACATAAAATCTTTTGAATCACGGCGGGTTTTAACCCAACCTTTAACCAAAACTTCATCAAGTGTAGTATCCGACTTGAGAAGTTGAGAAATTTTTGTTCGTTTTAACATTTTAGCCTTTTCCTATAAAAAAAATTTAATCTTTGGCAATATATAACACTTATCTTTAATTGTCCAGTCTACCATTGACAAAAAGTGAACAGTTGTTATTATTACAGCAGAAAATTCAACTAAGGAGCAAAAAATGAAAAAATTCGCATTACTTTTGATTATGCCGGCTCTCTTGATGTTGGCTGCCTGCGCTGCCGATATCGGTGCCAATCAGTACGACTCATCTTCAGTCGGTTCGGTTACAAAAGCCTTGAAAGGAACCGTTATTTCGGTTCGCAGTATCACTGTTCGTGATAGCGACAGATCTGCAGGTACAGCTGTCGGAGCTATTGCCGGCGGTATCGGCGGTTCTCAAATCGGCAAGGGTAGCACAGCCGCTTTGTTAGGTGCAACGGGCGGTGCTTTGTTGGGCGGTGCAGCCGGTAACTTGGCACAAAAAGGTTTGACCAGCCAAGGCGGTTATGAATATGTTGTTCAACTCGACCAAGGCGGTGTTGTTACCGTTACTCAAGGTAATGACGTGTTGCTTGCCAGCGGACAGCGTTGCATGGTATTGTATGGCAACGGATCGTCTCGTGCACGTGTAATTCCGTATAACGGATATTAATAATTCATCTTTTTTACTTCAGACCTCACCATTCGGTGGGGTCTTTTTTTTTATTGCTTTTTGCGGTATTTTATTGATAATGGGCTTAAAGTTGATAATGGCGGGAGAGAAAAATGCTTTCGGATATTGAGATCTCACAACAAAATAAAGCAGCTCCGATTGCGGAGATTGCTGAAGGAATCGGCATCCAATCACAGGAGCTCGAATTGTACGGACCACATAAAGCTAAAATAAGCTTTGACGGGTTAAAGAGAATTAATGCCTCAAAGCATAACGGAAAACTTGTTTTGGTAACTGCTCTCACCCCTACTCCCGCCGGCGAGGGAAAGTCTACGATATCAATCGGATTGGCTGACGGGCTTAGGGCTATCGGAAAAAAGTCGATGTTGGCTTTGCGCGAGCCCTCAATGGGACCATGCTTCGGGTTAAAGGGCGGAGCAACCGGCGGCGGATATGCACAAGTAGTGCCGATGGAAGAAATTAATCTCCATTTTACCGGTGATATACATGCCATTACTGCCGCAAACAATCTTTTGGCAGCAATGATTGATAACCATATCAAACAGGGTAATGCTCTAGGCTTGGATACAGACAATATCTTTTGGCAACGTTGCGTTGATTTAAATGATCGAGCCTTGCGTAATGTAAACATCGGTTTGGGCGGACCGATTAACGGTACTCCGCGTGCTGACCATTTTAATATAAGTGTTGCCAGCGAGATTATGGCAATCTTTTGTCTGGCAAAAGATATTGCGGATTTAAAACAACGTCTGAAAAAAATTATCATAGGAAAGACCAAAGACGGAAGATATGTAAGGGCTGAAGAAATCAATGCTCACGGAGCTATGGCCGCATTATTAAGAGATGCAATTAAGCCGAATTTGGTACAGACGTTGGAAAAAACTCCGGCTTTTGTACATGGCGGTCCGTTTGCAAACATTGCCCACGGATGTAACAGCATTATCGCAACAAAAACCGCACTTAAACTTGCCGATTATGTGATAACCGAAGCCGGTTTCGGCGCCGATTTGGGAGCGGAAAAGTTTTTGGACATCAAATGTCCGATTGCCGGTCTGACACCAAGTGCAATTGTGATTGTGGCAACAATCAGAGCTCTTAAAATGCACGGAGGTGTGGCAAAAGACAACCTTAAGGCTGAAAATGTTGAAGCGGTGCGCAAAGGGTTTGAAAATTTGCAAGCCCATATTGAAAATGTTCGCAAATTCGGTGTTCCGGCGGTGGTTGCCATAAACCAATTTGTTACCGATAGTAAAGATGAAATAAATGCGGTTAAGAAACTGTGCGAACAATGCGGCGCAGAGGCAGTTTTGGTATCGGCATGGGAAAACGGCGGAAAAGGAGCTACAGAGCTGGCACAAAAAGTTGTAGAATTGGCACAAATGTCTAACCACTATGCTCCTCTGTATAATGACAAGATGCCATTGAGGAAAAAAATTGAGACCATTGCAACCAAAATCTATCATGCCGGAAAGGTAGAGTTTGAGCCGATTGCAATAGAAAAACTTGCTGAATACGAAGCTAACGGATACGGGAACCTGAGAGTTTGTATTGCAAAAACACAAAATTCTATTTCGGCAGATGCAAAGTTAATCGGTGCGCCGAGCGGTTTTGTGTTGCCGGTAAAAGATGTCAGGTTGTCGGCGGGAGCCGGTTTTGTAGTTGTGCTTACCGGCAACATTTTGACCATGCCCGGACTTCCGGCAATACCGGCGGCAGAAAAAATTGATGTTGATGACGAGGGCAGAATTTCCGGATTATTCTAAAGGTCGCAATGTCCGCAATCGTTGCAATGTTTTTCAATTTGGATATTGCAATGTCCGATACCGAATTTGCGGTCCAATAATTTGGTAACTTTGCCGATTATCTCCGTATCATCAGCCACAATATGGCATTCTGCTGATACAGCGTCTTCACTGATACACCAAACATGAAGATGATGAATATCTTTTACACCGGATATTTTTTTGAGCTCTTTTTTAATTTGTTCCAAATCGGTGCCCTCAGGTGCCGCATTCATCAAGATTGCAACAACTTTAGGAAACGATATGACGGACTGATAAATCATGTAAGCCGAAATCAGCAAAGCGACAACACCGTCAACACGATTAATGCCCAAACAAACCGCACATATTCCGGACACAATAACACCTAATGACCCCATTGCATCGGCCAAATTATGCAGAAAAACCATACGTAGGTTGGTATTGTGTTCAGATCCGTGATGAGAAAGTTTGGCCGTGGCAGCATCGATAGTCAGCGCAACCGCCGATACCCAGATGATAATCCAACCGTCAACAGGTTGCGGAGAAATCAGTTTTCCGACACCTTCAATTGCCAGATAAATTCCGGCAATAAACAGCAAAATAAGGTTAACAAAGCCACCGATGACCTCTGCTCTTCTAAAGCCGTAGGTGTATCTTCCGTCAGCTTTGCGATGACCGATTTTGAAAGCGACCACCGCAATTAATATTGAAAAAGCATCTGAAGTGTTGTGCAGGGCATCACCAATCAAAGAGATACTACCGGCAATTATGCCGCCGATAATTTCAACAATACTTAAAAGCATATTGATAATAAATGATATCAGCAAATAGGTTACGGTTTTTTCGCTGATTTTGTGATGATGATGATGTTCGTGTGACATTATAACCTCTGGTACAACTTTTTTCTTTTGTTGTAGTCGCAAACAGCAAAAAAATCAAGTTTTATCGCAACCATTTTTTGCTGTTGCAACATACGGACAATCATGCTAAATAAGATTTATATTAAAGCGGAGAAAAAGATGATTATAAAAAATATTTTTTGGGATATTGACGGAGTTTTAGCCAACCTGAATTTTGCATATTATAATTTTTTGACTAAGCACCCGAAATATGCACCGACCTACGGAAACCTTAAATGGGAAGATTTGCCCAAGGTGTTACCGATTGTGCCGACCTATGGGGCATTGGAGTTGAAAACTCATCCGGAGCACGGAACCGATATGGACTATGATTTTTGCCACAGTCCGGAGTTTTTTTGTAACCGCCCGCTATATCCGAATGTGATAGAAGTTTTGAAAGAATTGCACCAAAGAGGCTACAAACAATTTACTATGTCAGCAACCTGGAATGTTGAAGTCAAAAAGAAATTTTTGAATGAGTTGTTGCATGAAGTAACCGACTTTTTGACAATCGAGTGTGTGCAACATGGTAAGTTTATGCATGATTCCGCAAAAGAAGATATGCTAAAAGCATGTTTTGAAAAATATAATTTGAAGGCTGATGAAACCGTGTTGGTTGATGACCGAATTTATAACCAATATGCCACCATCAATGCCGGCGCTCATCCGATACGCATGCGTTGTGAATTTACGACTGATTTGCCGGAGGATCTGAACTGGATACCCGAAGTCAAGGACGTAGTTGAATTTAGGGACTGGCTCTATAAAAATACAACCATGAAATAGAAATCAGAGTTTTTTTTGCCATCCTTTAGCAGCACGGCTGACATAATCCGAATATTTAGAACGGAGCTTTTGCGGGCGTGCCAGAACTCCGCAGACTATTTTGTCGGTTTCGGGGATGGGCCATGGTCTTCCCTCAAGTCTGTAGCGAGCCAAATCAGCAAAAAGACGGGCTTCCATATAATCACCGAATTTTGAAAAACGCAATGTCGGACGGCGGAAAAAGCGAGATGTCATGTGCTCGAACTGAGCCTTGTGTTCAGGCAAAACAAAGCCCTTGCCGTTCAACAAATTTGCAAACGTTTCGCGAACAAGCGGATTTTTCCAACCGCCGCCAAACAAAATCATGTCAAACGGAAGCGGAATATTGTCCGGAACAAGAGTAAGTGCTTGTGCGGCAATATAAGCGGCAAAATATTCAAAAGTATAGACGGCGTCAGCAAAGGGAATATTTTGCCCTTCTACGTAGTCAAATATTTCTTCTTTATGATAATAAGCCGGATCACCTGACTTGGGTAGAGGAGTTTCATAGTATGAACGACCAAAATCAAAAAGTTTTTGAAGCATTTGAGTATTGAGTTTGCCGGTTTTACCGTATTTTCCATCTTGGTCAAAAGAATCGTCCGTGTGGCGGCGAATATAGTTGTCGGTATATTCGTTAAAAGGACCGGCATCAGCGGCAAATAATGGCTGTTCATTGACTACTATGGCAAAGTTGGAAGTGTTACCGCCATTGTAGTAACAACCATCGCCCTCAAGTCTGGCAATCAGAGCATTGTGCGGAGGAACCAACGGCGCACCGTCAAAGCCTGCCATTATAAAATCGGAGCGGAAGTCATAAATTACCGGAATACCTGTAAGATCAGCCAACATCTGGCCGGAACCGATTTGCAGGGTATATGGTTCTGTACCTTCTTTTAAAGCTTTTGACGGGGGGTTATGGTCTAATGTTTTGCCGTGGAAACCTATGGCATCAATGGCTTTTTTATCAATATGATTTTCGGCGCACAGCGAATTTATACATTCGGCAATTTGGTGTATATATTCATCATGAATTTTTTGAAAAGCCGGAAAAGAGTCAATTTCCGTAGCTGTTTTGTTATGGACAAGTGTGCGTAGATGCTCGACCTCATTCTGCATATCTTTGGAATACGGACGAGTATAAGAGCAGATGTCAGTCATATTTTCACCATCAAACTCGGTTAAGACCAAGTCAACCGCATCCATTGAATTTCCGGTCATATTGCCGATGATTGTATATTTTGGCATTGTAACTCCCAATTTATTTTCACTGTATTTTATACCATAAGCTTTATTAAATGGTTAACCCATAGAAATAAGAAGCATGTAATTTTCACAGCACAAAAAACCTCCCTTTGCGGGAGGTTTTTTCGTATAGGGGTAAAACTTATTCAGCGCAACAGAATATGCTTAAACCATTTTTCTTGAAATGCGGTTTGGCTTTCAATTTCATCATCAGATAAATCGGTATTTTCCGGTGCTACGATGAGTTTGTCATCGTCGTCATCGGTACGATGAATAACTCCGATACACTGCCCAACATATTCGCTCAAAGGCTCGTCTACGCCCAAAATATAGGCATCAAGTTCTTCTCCGTCGCCGGACACAGTAAATGGAATGTAGCCGTAATTAATCGGGTATTCATAACCGAATTTCGGGTGTCGGCTCCCCTTGGGGCGATCAACCACAACTCTCACGATTTGTCCTATATAATCTGTCGTTTTCATTTTATTCTCTTGCCAAAATTAAACACTAATATCGTTTAAGATCAATATATAAAAATCCCTGTTTTTACAAACAACCTCTCACAAGGAGAGGTTTTTCTGTATTGGTGATGCTTTGCTCGCAATTTACGAGCTTAGCACTTCCTCACGAATTTGCATCAAAATTTTTCCCATACAATTTTGACCGCTTCCAATTCCAAACCCACATTTATAACAAACCGGACAAGATTTTATCAAAACAGCATTTCCTGTTGCTTTTAACATTTCAGCTGCTTGCGGATTTTGTGTAAATTTCGCACGTAACCCTTTTTCCATAATATCGAATTTATGTTTATCAAAATCTAATCGGCGATTGATTTTATATGCCTGTGTTTTGGTTATAAGCCGAGCCTCATCCGGATTTTGCAGATGTAAAATTGTATTAAAGCGTTCGTCCGTCGCATAAAATTTCATTGCTTGATAATAGTGTTCGACGGTCGAAAAAGTATAAAGCATTCCATCTACTTCCATTTTTATTGGAAATTCAGCATAAGGACTTAAAAACCACCATTTACCAGTCGGAGAGCAAAATCTTATTTCCAAACACATTATCAACCCCTATATGTTTATTTTTCTTGTGAATTTTATAATAAAGGCATTAAACGTGCAAGTTTTTTTATAATTAACTGATTTTACTGTATACCTATTGTAACGAGTTCGTAAAATTTCCCTTTAGTGCCATTTTTAAAAACATAACATCCGAACTTGGTTAAGTACTTGATTTAAAAAGAAAAAACAGCCATTTTGCAGGCTGTTGTTTGTATTGGTGTCTTGCTGCGTAAAGCTCGCAATAATATTGCTCGCAAACTCCGCTTCGGGCACTTGCTACGTAATCATTGTTTCGCTCACTTATGTGGCTCACAATGATGATCCCAACGGGATTGTCCGCGACATTGCTTAAAGCAATGCTTGTTCTACTGCGCTCATCAGCTTACGCTGACCGGCGTTCTGCCGCCCGCCTTTCGCTTGTAGTCGAACCCATTTCTATGGGTTCAAATCTCTGTTGTTATCATTACCAATACAAAAAACCTCTCACAAGGAGAGGTTTTTTGTATTGGTGAGCCAGACTCCAACGAACTCGCCCGAAATTCGGTCATCAATATCAACTTTTTCTTGGGCCATCGTTCTGAAGTGCTGGCATTAAAAGAGCA
>CACWLK010000022.1 GCA_902761715.1 uncultured Rhodospirillales bacterium
TGATGCGGCAGATGTATGAATGATGGCAGAACCATCAATAATCATGTTTTGAGCATAAACTTTAGAGTTCAAGCCCAAGTGGGTGATAGAATTTGCTCCTAAAGTAAAGTTAGTAACGTTTTTGACCAAGTTGTTGAACTTAACAACGCCGGTACCGTCGCCCGAAACGTTGATATTGTATCCGTCGCCGTCAATAGCATCATCAAACTGAATTACACCGTTGCTGACCGCTGTCAGATTGAGGTTGGAAGGTAAATCATAATCGTCTCCTGCTTCGTACGCATAATATGAAACATAAAATTTATTTTGTGTCATATAAATGGCGTTGCTCTCACCGTTGGCCATATTGCCGGAGAAAAGTGAAGTCTTGCCGTCTTTAGCAATAACGTTGAGATCGCCGGTTGAATAAATTGCGCCACCAAAGGCACGATCGTTGTCAGAGTCCGCATGGTTGTTGATAAAGCTTGCATTGGTTAAGGTCAAAGCCGCCTTATTCTTAATGCCGGCAATATTTTGAGCTATTTCTTCATCTGTCGCCAAAATCGGTTCATGTCCAAACTCCAGATTAAATTCATCAACAAAATCATCATTATATATAGCTAGATTGCCTTCATTTATACCTATCTGCGGAGGCGTAAAATAGTTGGCAATAGCGCCACCATATGCATTACCATTGGTCGAATGGACATAGTTTGCTTCAAACTTAGAACCATTAACATTCATCGGTTCAGCATATTGGTCATTAAACAACATAAAGTTTGTAATTGTTTCATCCGGCATTTTTACACGCCCAGCAACAATGGTTGACAACGCAATTTCGTTATAAATAGCACCGCCGGCGGCTGTTGAACCTTCAGCATAGTTGTCTTTTATTTCAGGGCTGGTAATAGTGCCGATTTTGCCGTTATAGTTACTGATTGCCCCGCCAGTATGTGTCGGATAAGAGGTATCCAACACTTCTCCTGTTAGTTGAATAACATCACTAAGTTGGTTATCAAGAACAGCAAAAGTCGGGGTGTAAACATTCACAAAGTTGCCGAGTATATTGCCGCTGATGTCTCCGATTTGTCCGTAATAGTTATAGATTGCCCCGCCTGAAGCATAATCAGCCATAGCCATATTGCCGATAATATCGCCGGAAATGTCGCCGACGACAGCAGAATAGGTTTCGGGATTTGCAATAGGTGTTGGTTCTGCAGCAATCATGGTATTCGGAGCGACCTGATCCGCTGAAGCCATGCAATTCCAGCAGTAATATCCTGTTGCATATTGCGGTTCATAATAAAAATTAATCACACCTTCGTTGCTCAAAAATCCGCCATGAGCCATTGTAGCCATTTTTTTAGGTTGAGCTACAGAGTATGTCCCCGGTTGCACACTGGCATCAACCATAAACGGATTTCCTCCGCCGATTGCCGCATTGTTAATGATTTTTTCCGCAGTTATATTGCCGATTGTGCCGTTAGAGTTTTCAATGGCTCCGACATAAGCACTGGAACCATTTTCGTTATGGCTAATCCCACCGATATTTCCGGCAATTAAAGTTGAGTTTATATTGCCGATTTCGACTCTAGCACCATAAGTGCGGTTATATTCGTCAATGGTGTTTATCAGACCTGAAGTTCCAATAATGTTTCCGTTAATACCGGCAATTGATACAACACCTCGACTTCCCTGATTCACATTGAGAATTGTTGTGTAGGCGCTAGTCCCGACAATATCACCGCTGATTGTGCCAAAAGTGCCATAGTTGGAAAAATCCACATTTACAAAGTCAGAGGCAATATCTGTAGCAAAAAGGTCAGCTTCATTATACAGACGTGTATTATGATATACTGTCTTTGTCGCTATATCTTCTGTATAATCATTATCAACCAAAGCATAATCAACAGGCTTGCTGTATGTGTAGCCAAAAACAACTGGTGCTCCCGGATTATCATGACTTGGAACATAGATACTGTTTTCAATGTATTCATCGTTGTTGAGAGAATTCCATGTAAAACGATCAGTTGCTGCGTTCAGCTGATCGGCAGTTAACTGATAGTCTCCGGCGAGAGCTGAAGAGCTCAAAAATGTTCCGGCGAGTAAAACTGGTAACAAATATAAATTTCTCATATCGGCCTCCACGGCAAAAGGTCTATAAACTATAATCTATATTATACCATAATATATAAGAATTAAAAATAGGTAAATTTTTAGCAATTTTAATGGGTTAGAACTTTATGCCACGAAAGTGGCTGTCAGCATAGATTGGCGTGCCACAGACAACAAAAAACGCCCGATTTTCGGGCGTTTTGCACTGTTTTTGTAGTCGCTATTCCGACAATATTTTATATATCTCCGCAGAACTTGTCGCTTTGCGCAACTTGGCACACTCGGTATCACTTTTCATCACTCTTGATATTTCAGCCAAGGCGTTCAGATGATCAGCGCCGCTGTCCTCGGGAGACAAAAGCATAAATACCAAATCAGCCTTTTTTTGGTCCTCTGCCTCAAAATCAACGCCACCCTTAACCTTTGCAAACAATGCTTGAGTATGTTTTAGCGAGGGAACGCGTGCATGGGGCAGGGCAATACCTTTCCCCATTGCGGTAGTACCCAAATTTTCACGTTCCAATACAACGTCAAACAATGTGCGTGCATCAACACCGGCCGTCTTTGCTGCATGATCGGCCAAGTCTTGTAACAATTGACGTTTTGAACTTACACCGTCCAAAACCAACACATCAGTCGCGTGTAAGATATCAGAAAGTTTCATAAATATGTCCTTGGATTATTTATCAGACTTTGGCTCAACCCAGCCGATATTGCCGTCTTTACGACGATATACCATGCTGATGTGGTTGTTGTTTGCGTTTCTGAACATCAAAGCGCATTCATTAGCCAAATCCATATACATAACAGCTTCACTAACCGAGCAAACCGGAATATTGGCGCCGGTTTCAGCAATTGTCAGCGGAGCGTTAACATCAATGTCCATTTCTTCTTCGGTTTCAATAACCGGAAAAACAGCCTCACTGGCCAACTCAGCCAGTCCTGTTTTGCTCTTGTGGTCTTTAAGACGATTTTTGTGTTTGCTCAAGCGAACAACAATGTGAGAGTTTGCATTGTCAAAAGCGGTATAAGGATCGCTACCCAAACCTGTACCCTTCAGCACAATGTTTTTTGCAGGATGAACGGTAACCTCGGCCGAAAATTCATCTCCTTCTTTCGAAAAAGCAACATTGCAACCAATCGGATCGCTGAAGTATTTTGTTACTGCATTCAAAACGTTTTCTTCAATATGAGCGCGAAGTCTCTCGCTGATATCAACCTGTTTACCTGTAAATGTAATTTTCATAATTTTTCCTTGCAAAATATATTATTTATCCATCTGAACTGCCAGTTTATCACATTTTTAGCAGAATTCAAGCCCAAGTTTTGTAATATTTATATTAAAAAAATATTAAGTTACATCGAAAAATTATCACCGAGATATACACGGCGTACTTCTTCATTGGCAACAATCTCCTCCGGAGTACCTTCCATCAGCACCGTGCCGCCATGTAATATATACGCTCTGTCGGTAATATCCAAGGTTTCACGCACATTGTGGTCGGTAATCAATACGCCCAACCCTCTGTGCTTCAACTGTGAAACAAGGTTTCTGATTTCTCCGACGGCAATCGGGTCAATACCGGCCAATGGTTCGTCGAGCAATATAAATGTCGGCTGACTTGCCAATGCACGGGCAATTTCCAAACGGCGACGCTCACCTCCCGAAAGAGCCATAGCCGGAGATTTTCTTAAATGAGCAATTGAAAACTCGGAAAGCAGCTCTTCCAACATATTTTCACGCTTGTCCTCGTCTTCAACCACAATTTCCAAAATAGCCTTAATGTTGTCTTCAACACTAAGTGTGCGGAAGATAGAAGCTTCTTGGGGCAGGTAACCGATACCCATCTTTGCCCGACGGTACATTGGCAGATTAGTAATATCCTGTCCGTCAATATGCACATCACCGTAATCAGGCGTAATCAAACCGGTTACGCAGTAAAAGCAGGTGGTTTTTCCGGCACCATTAGGTCCCAAAAGCCCGACCGCTTCACCTCTTTTAACATTTAAGGAAACATTTCTTAAAACCGGGCGGTTTTTATATTTTTTGCCGATATTAAAGATTTCCAAAATCGATTCTTGTTTTTGATTTAACATACGAGTGCCGCCCTTAACATAATTTGTACTATTTATTAATTTTTAAGCCGTCTTCATAAATAACGCCCGATATGCGTTTTTTAGTTCCTGCCCCCATCTTGCTTACGCCGGTATTAAGATTGGTTTCGGCTGTTTCTCCCTGCATACGGTTGCCGTCTTTTACAATAACGACCTTATCAAACAATTTTACCTCGCCGCTATCAGGATAATATATGCCTTTTTGAGCATAAACTTCCCCTTCGGCGTTCTTAGTCTTTACATTACCCGTCATTTCAATTCTGTCAATAGCAGAATTTTTAGCTCCGGATTTTTTGAAAAATGCTTTCAAATGGTCAGCGGATACTTTGTTTTTGCCGTTATCGACCACTACTTTCCCGTCTCCGTAAAAGTCGCTGATGGCATTTTTTCCGCTGCTGTCTTTTGCAAAAACGGCAGTTAAAACATCTCCGTTAACCTTTAATCCGGTTCTGGTCATAACTGCATTTCCGGTTGCCACAAGTTTTTGCTGACTGCGGAAAAACTCAACTTTTTTATCGGCCTTTATGTCAATTTTGTTGCCAAACTGTGCCGCATCGGTAACAATGTCGGTCTTTCCCTTAAACCTAATCATAGCCTGATCGGTCAAATATTCAAAAGCTTCTGCCTTAAGATGCCCGAATTTTCCGTCTGCAATAATCGGTTTGTTTCCGAAAGCACGAGATTCGTGAGAATCATAATACATTTCCTCGGTTTTTGCGGTCATTCCGTCGCTGTACACAGCCACGACGTTGTCAACCAAAGAAAAAACTTTGGTGTTTTGATCATAAAAACCTGTAGGAGCGGTTACATCAACCCACTGTTCATCAGAAGTCGGCATTTTGCCTTTTGGATTTTGCAGTTTTACCAGTTGAGATCCGGGGGCGGTTTCATCAATATGCTCTGCGGTAAAAGTATTTACACGATTGGCTTTATCCGTAACATAAAGAACTGAATTTTCTACATGAAGTTTCTCAATCTCATTACGCAACGGCTTTGAAATTTTGATCGAAAAATCACCACGGTCCTGCAAACTCGGAATAACCGCCAACAAACCGACAAGGGCGGCTGCTATCGCCGGAAATACAATCTTAATCAGTCTGATTTTTTTTCTCTGGCGCAGCAAAGCCGCCTCATCAGCATTGCTTTGTTTTAAGCTTTCGGCATTAAAAATATTATCTAGTTGTTTTAGATCCAACACTTGTTATGCCACTTTACTTATAACGTTATCATTTACTTGTGCTGGTTTTTCCTCAATTGTAAAACCGGCGCGCAAGCAATCATGCAGGTGGATAACACCGATCGGCTTTTTGCCGTCTACCACAAACAATTGAGTAATGCTTTTTGCGTTCATTTGGTTAACAACTTCGGCAACCAAAACATCGGCAGTAGTAACCTTTGGATTTTTGGTCATAATGTCAATGGCTTTTCTGGCAAACAATTCATCATCTGCCGAATTTACCATTGCACGACGCAAGTCACCGTCGGTAATTATACCCGTAAGTTCGCCATCGGTATTAATAATACCGACACAGCCGAGCATTTTCGATGACATGGTCATAATAATCTGGCGCATATTTGCATCTTCACCGATAAGTGGCATTTCGTTGCCGGTATGCATAAGGTCGGAAACTTTTTGTAAAATGGCACCCAATTTTCCACCCGGATGGCGTTGTTTGTAGTTAGAGGCAGAAAATCCTCTTCTTTCCATCAGGGCAATAGCCAAAACATCACCCAAAACCAATGTAGCTGTTGTTGAAGATGTCGGAGCAAGTCCGAGCGGGCAGGCCTCGCCGTCATCAGGCAGGCGCAACAAAATATCGCCGGCTTTGCCCAAAGTGCTGGTCGGGTTTTTGGTAATGGCAATCAAAGGAATCCCATATCTCTTGCAATATAACAGAATGTCAGACAATTCTTTTGATTCACCGCCGTTTGAAATTGCTACAACAACGTCATCATTTGTCAACATTCCCAAATCGCCGTGGCTGGCTTCAGCCGGGTGTACAAAAAACGACGGAGTTCCTGTCGAGGCCAAAGTGGCAGCAATTTTGCGACCGACGTGACCGGATTTTCCCATACCGGTAACAATTACGCGTCCTTTTGTGGATTGCATCAAATCAAGAGCCTTTCCCAAAGATTCATCAAGTTGAGATTTCATCATGTTTAAGGCTTCAATTTCTTTTTCAATCGTGCGATATGCAGATTCCAAATCTTTATTTTTTGTCATAAGTTCATTCCATATCTATTAACGAATACAGACATTGAAAACACTAAGGTTTTCAATCTGACGGCAAACCTTATACCACATTTTTAACCCTATGGCAAGCAATTTTTTGTCAATATTATATTCAACAAATAACTTGTATATTTATAACGGAGGATTATACTGAACCCACCGATAATTAAGTTGGAGATATTAAACATGAACAAAAAATACCTGTTAAGCGCAGTAATTGCTTTTGCTCCCGCTATTGCCGGCGCTTCTGACGGCGTTTCTGCGTTGGAAGAAGGGCTTGCCGCTTATGCAAACGGCGAATATGAAGGCGTAAAAGTTATTGAAAACGGCGATGCCTTGACTGTAAAATTCCCTCAAACCGAGACCATTGAGTTCAAAAGCAATGACAAGGGCGCATTGGAGACAGTTAACGGTTCAATTCCCGGATACGATGCTGTTGCCGTCAAAGACGGTGAATTTAAGGGCGCAGATGTATATAAAATCACTACGTCCTCTGCTGACAGACTGCGGGCTGATATATACAAGAAATTTTCAATTAACGGCGGCGATGTCGAAAGCTACAACAGCGAAATGCAGTTTGTTCCCGCTTTACGCTTTATGAAAGGCGAAAAATTTGATGCCAAGAACATCATTTTTAGCCAAGTTGACAAACAAACTGGGCTCAAACAAGAGGTCGCCGGTGTGGGTAGTGTAAGCTTTCAGTCAAGTTTTACTCCGGCGGACAATGAAATTTTATATTCTATGACATGGAATGCTGACAACATAAGGCTTGCCGGCTCATTTATGAGTTTTATGGTTCCTCACGTCGAAAATAAAATGAATGTTACATTCCGCATCAATGAAGATACTGATTTCAACAAACTTATAAACGGTTCTGATTTCAATAAAATGATTGCCGATGTTGATGCCTTTAAACAGTCCGATTCTTTGTTCGTTATCAATAATATGTCCGTTGATTCAATGGGCACCAAAGTTAGCGGTAATGTCATTGCCGGTGGCAAGGGTGTAGTTGATGAAGCTACTCAAAACTTGCGTGTAGCCGGTAAATCTGAAATCTCTGACATCAAACTGGAAAATATGGACGATTTTCCTTTGCAAAATGTAAAAATTAAGTATTTGCTCAAAAACATCTCCATGAAAGATGTTGCCAGATTGCAAAAACTGATAACCGAGGCTGAAAAAATCGAAGAAGAAAAGAACAAAGACCCGAAAGCACCGTCAACCAACGATGAAGAAGAACAATTAATGCGAGATCTGGCCTCTGTTATTGAAGATGTAACCAAACAAATGGAATTCAAATTTGATGCAGATCTTAACTTTGTTCAGTCAGACATAAAAATTCTTTCAGCATTGAAAAAATCAGGCAAATTCTTGGTTGGCAATGTCGAGGTTACAATCTATAACTTGGATTTGCTTGTACCTGATTTTTCAAAACAATGTGAAGAAGAGCAAAAACTTAATCCGAGTTCTTACCCTCAATCATGTATGAAAGCTGGTTTTTCAAGTTCTGTGTCTGAATATATCGATAAGTCTAAGCGTACCACCGATGAGCAGGGACGCACAGTCGATAAGGTTGAAATTGTACTAACCGAAACCGGCATTTTCATCAATGGTGAAAAAGTAGGAGATCCTATTGAGTTTGACCTTAACAGCATGATTGCCGAAAACATGATGGCAAGAGATTCTGTTCAGGCAGTCGAAACACCTGAAGATGCTCCCAAACTGATAAAAGAAGATATAGACTGATATATCTCTGAGAAAAAAGCCGCAAACTTTATAGCTTGCGGCTTTTTTTATGCTTTAGAATTTATTTTCCGAACAACAGTTTATCATATATTTTTGACTGTTTATCCAGCTCGTTATTCAGTTCATCAATCGTCATACCATTCTCAATCAATGTTTTTTCGCCCGACATCAGTGATACACCGAGCCCCAACTTGTGTCCGTCAATTTTGTACCCCATTGTTTCAAGAATGGTCGGCATAGTGTCCAATGCCGTAAATTGTCGATTTTTTGTAACAGCACTATCTACTTTGACACTCGGATTAATATAAACATTATAGACACTTCTGTCCATCGTATCATTAAAGACGGTATCTCCCATGGTCAGATGATCGCCGACAATCACAATTTCCGTATCTTTATAAAAAGGTTGCTTCTTTACCCATTCGACAAACTCGGCAATTTGGCTGTCCGAACACGAAACAACATTCTTAAAATAATGATCGTCCAAAAAGTCCTTGCTATGATATTTTATTTGGCAGTTTTTGCTGTCAAAATGTTCGGTGCCGAAATGCGTATCAAGTGTTAAAAAAGTCAAAGCAAATGGTTTGTTCTGAGCAGCAATTTCGGTCAGTTTTTCTTTTACATACATAAACAGTCTGTCGTCTCTGATTGCTCGTTTAAACAAGGATGTATATTTCCCTTTTTGTTTTTTGACTTTATTGATGGTCAAATTATCGCGCGCTGAATAATAGTTCCAGTCAAAAATCTGAGTATTTCCGTGAGTGACAAAAAACTTATCTTTTCCTGATGATTGTTTTAATGTACCTTGCATATATATGAGTTTATACTCGTCTTTTGCCAATACATCATAAAGACAAGTTGCTCCAGGCAAAAATCCGTTTTGCGGGTGGAATCTTGCCGCTTCAATCGGTAATCTTAAAGGAATGGCGCAGTTTTGAGCCACCAAAGATGCCATGGTATACTTTGCCCCTTTAAGGTTCTTAAATCCACCCAATCCGTCATTATGGCTGAAGCTGACGTTTTCTTCAGCAAGTTTGGTCAAATCCGGGATAATATTGTCCTCAAAATATTCGGTGTTGGCATAGGTGCTTTCCATCGATTCGGCAAAAATTATTATCAGGTTACGCTTTTTATTCGGAGCCGCTATTGCCACCTTTTTAGGCTCAACATAGTGTTGTTCATAAAAATTTCCCACGGACTGAAAATTATTTTTTTCTGCCAATAAAGAGCCAATGTTCAGTTTTTGATAAGTCCAGCACATTGCTGCTGCAAAAAAAGCCAAAGAAACCATAAAACAGTGCTTTTTGCTGATTTTACTGGTTGAGACATACAACACAACCACCAATATTGCGGCAATCATTACCGTATTTTGCAAATAGCTCATAATCAGGCGAACATCAGTGTCCATGGGTATATTTGTATGGAACATAATTTGCTCATAGGTCAGCTTGCCGAATTTCCTGATCATCCAGCTGGCTGTTGAGGCGCACATATAACCTAAAAAGATTAATAACATTGAAAGTAGTCGCATGATAGTCTCCGATAGTTATCAGTAGTGCAATCATAGTCACACTTAATGGTGTGTCAAACCAATTTTTAGCTTATGCTATACTCATAATCCCATTTATCAATGAAAAACTTATTTTACGCACATGCACATTGTCAAAAACGGACAACACCCAACCCGTTTAAAAGCCAAATTTTACATATCTTCCGATTCGTTTTAAAAAACTGTTGACTCTCCGTAACTTTAAACTTATTATGCGCTCAATTCTTATGAGTCGTTTTGGCTCAAAGATGTTGAAAAATAAGAGTTTTTCCCATGTTTTGGTGATTCGTTGCCAAAACCATGGTTTTTTATGTTTTAATAATAATAAGGAAATTTGTGATGCCTACAATTAGTCAGTTAATTCGTAAATCACGAACACCTAAAGTGAAAAGAAACAAGGTCCCGGCTTTGAAGGCCTGCCCACAAAAACGCGGTGTTTGCACAAGGGTTTACACAACAACCCCTAAGAAACCGAACTCTGCGTTGCGTAAAGTGGCTCGCGTTCGTTTGACCAACGGCTTTGAAGTAATCAGCTATATCCCTGGTGAAGGTCATAATCTTCAAGAACACTCAGTGGTGCTGATTAAAGGAGGCCGTGTGAAAGACTTGCCAGGTGTTCGCTATCATATCATTCGCGGTACTTTGGATACCCAAGGTATTGCCAAACGTCGTCAACGTCGTTCTCTGTACGGCGCTAAGAGACCGAAATAGGAGGGTAAGTTATGTCACGTCGTCATAGTGCAGAAAAAAGAGTAGTACTGCCTGATGCAAAATATCATGATAAGGTAGTTGCTAAATTCATTAATAATATTATGGAAGACGGCAAGAAAGCCGTTGCTGAAAAAATTGTTTATTCAGCATTCGATCTCTTGGCTAAAAAATCAAAGCAGGATCCTTTGGCTGTGTTTAACGAAGCTATCGAAAACGTTAAACCTATGTTAGAGGTTAAGTCTCGCCGCGTAGGTGGTGCTACTTATCAAGTTCCTTGCGAGGTTCGTGCTGATCGTCGTCAAGCTTTGGCAATCCGTTGGATTATTGCCGCAGCCCAAAAACGTTCAGAAACAACCATGACTGAAAAAGTTGCCAACGAGCTTTTGGATGCTGCAGCCAACCGTGGTGCCGCTGTTAAAAAACGCGAAGATACCCACAAAATGGCTGAAGCCAACAAAGCATTCTCTCACTACAAATTCTAAGGAGAGAATACAATGGCTCGTACACATAGTTTGGAAAAATATAGAAATATCGGTATTATGGCTCACATCGATGCCGGTAAAACTACTACCAGTGAACGTATTTTGTACTACACTGGTCAAACTCACAAAATCGGTGAAGTTCATGATGGTGCTGCCACCATGGACTGGATGGAACAGGAACAAGAGCGTGGTATTACCATTACCTCAGCTGCTACCACCTGCTTTTGGAAAGATCACCGCATCAACTTGATCGACACTCCGGGACACGTTGACTTTACTGTTGAAGTAGAGCGTTCATTGCGTGTTTTGGACGGTGCTATCACCGTTTTCGATTCGGTTGCCGGTGTTGAACCTCAATCCGAAACAGTTTGGAGACAAGCTGATAAATATGGAGTTCCGCGTATTTGCTTCTGCAACAAAATGGATCGTATCGGTGCCAACTTCTATCGCTGCTTGGACATGATCGTTGACCGTTTGGGCGCTCGCCCGATGGCTTTGCAATTGCCAATCGGCATTGAAGCTGATTTCCGTGGTGTTGTTGATTTGCTCAATATGAATGCAATCATCTACACCGGTGATACCGCCGATTCTCCGATTGAAATCCAAGAAATTCCGGCTGATTTGAAAGAAAAAGCCGAAGAATATCATCACCAATTGGTCGAAATGGCTGTTGAACAAGACGAACAAGCCATGGAAGACTACCTCGAAGGCAAAGATGTTTCTGTTGAAACTTTGAAAAAGTGCATTCGTAAAGGTACTATAGCTCAGGACTTCGTTCCTGTATTCTGCGGTACCGCTTTCAAGAACAAAGGTGTTCAACCCTTGCTCGATGCCGTAATCGACTACTTGCCTTCACCGTTAGATATTGCTTCAATCAAAGGTATCAACCCAAATACCAATAAAGAAGAAGAGCGTCGTCCTGATGACAATCAGCCTTTGGCTGCTTTGGCATTCAAGATCATGAACGACCCGTTCGTAGGCTCATTGACTTTCTGCCGTATTTATTCAGGTACCATGACTGCAGGTTCTTACATTTACAACTCTGTAAAAGATAAAAAAGAGCGTATTGGTCGTATGTTGTTGATGCATTCTAACAAACGTGAGGACTTAAAAGAAGCTCATGCCGGTGATATTATCGCTTTGGCCGGCTTAAAAGATACCACCACTGGTGATACCTTGTGCGATTCTGCTCATCCGATTGTTCTGGAAAACATGGAATTCCCTGATCCGGTTATCGAATTGGCAGTTGAACCGAAAACCAAAATTGATATCGAGAAGATGGGCTTGGCTTTGTCTCGTCTGGCTATGGAAGATCCTTCATTCAAAGTATCTTCTGACCCAGATTCTGGTCAAACCATCATCAAAGGTATGGGTGAGCTTCACTTGGATATTATCGTTGACCGTTTGAAACGTGAGTTCAAGGTAGAATGCAACGTCGGTGAACCGCAAGTTGCTTACCGTGAAACCATTACCAAACCATGTGATATCGAATACACCCACAAAAAACAATCCGGTGGTGCCGGACAGTTTGCTAAAGTCAAAATCAAATTTGAACCGATTGAAGGCTACAATGGTTTTGAATTTGAAAATACTGTCGTTGGCGGTAATGTTCCGAAGGAATACATCCCCGGTGTTGAAAAAGGTTTGCGCTCCGCTATGGACGCCGGTGTTATTGCCGGATATCCGGTAACCGGTGTAAAATGCAATCTTTACGATGGTGCATATCACGAAGTTGACTCAAACGTTATGTGCTTTGAAATTGCCGCCCGTGCTGCCTTCCGTGAAGGTATGCGTCAGGCCGGTCCGAAATTGCTTGAACCGATTATGAAAGTTGAAGTCGTTACCCCTGAAGAATACATGGGCGATATTATCGGCGACTTAAACTCTCGTCGTGGTTTGGTAAACGGTATGGATCAACGCGCAAATGCTCGTGTTGTTGATGCTCAAGTACCGTTGGCTAACATGTTCGGCTACGTAAACACATTGCGTTCGTTGTCACAGGGACGTGCTCAGTTCACAATGATCTTTGATCACTATGCTGAGGTTCCTAACGATATTGCTGAAAAAGTAAAAGCAAAGAGCGCTTAGTTTAACAACATGGAGGGCGGCTTGTCCGCTCTCCGAATTTGATTTTAATTTAATTTTTTTATTTAGGATAATATAACAATGGCAAAAGAGAAATTCGAAAGAACAAAACCTCACTGCAACATTGGTACTATTGGTCACGTAGACCATGGTAAAACCACATTGACAGCAGCAAT
>CACWLK010000023.1 GCA_902761715.1 uncultured Rhodospirillales bacterium
CCCCACGCATTACGAATGCGCCGGAGAAAGACCAAACCGACTAAACGTCTGTTTGGTCAACGACGGGCGAAGTATTGTTAATTTGCTTTGCCGCAACCGTGTGCATAGCAAATGTTACAATACAAGTGACCGAAGCGACTTAGCATTTTTAATGCTTAGGAGCAAGAGTTAGCAACGCAAAATCTCCGCCGATATAATCGACGGAGATTTTACTAGAATAGGAAACCTTCAATGGTGCCGGTTAAGTGACTCGAACACTCGACCCACGCATTACGAATGCGTTGCTCTACCAACTGAGCTAAACCGGCGTTTTTTTTACAAAGTTTCAACCACTTTGATAAAATGGTTACCTCGCTCTATAAAGTTTTTATAAAACCCGAAACTCGGGCTTGTCGGCGTAAACAAAACCGTCCCGCCACCATTTTTTTGCAACAATTCATAAGCGAATGCAACAGCTTTTTCCAAACTATCCCCCTCTATCAAAGCAACATCTTCCCGTTTTACCTGATTACGCAGAGCCTTTGCAATTTTCGGGCCGGTCTGATACAATGTAATTACTGCTTTAATTTTGTGGTTTTCTGCAACGCACTGCGCATATTCCGTATAATCCTGCTGGTTATCTTGTCCACCGGAAATAAGTACCAAATTTCCGTCAAAACTGTTCACCGCACCGATTGCCGCCTCAGGTGCCGTAGATATACTATCATTAATAAACAGCACACCATTTTTCAATGCTACTTTTTGTAACCTGTGCGGTAACGGCTCAAAATCTTTCAAAGCCTCTGCCGCCGCCTTAACATCAAGCCCTAATTCATCAATAATACTGAACACTCCGGCCAAATTATCCAAATTATGTGTACCGCTCAACCTTAAATCGGACAAGCTCAATATTTTTTGCCCTTTATCATACAGACAACGGTCTTTGGCATAAAATCCGCTTTCTACATCGTACAATCTGCGTCTTTGGGCAAATTCTTCCGTATATCTCATAAGCTGTTCGTTTTGAGCATTGACCCAAAAGCAATCGTTTCCCTGCTGATTGGCAATCATATGAATTTTATCACGGCAATAATTTTCATGCCCGTTATGCCACTCGCTATGCACATAAAACAAATTGGTAAACATACCGATATGCGGCGATACCGTCAAATCAGAAGCCTGATAACTTGAAATTTCTGCCACCAAAAAATCATAATCTTCATCAATCAGTTCTATCAACGGACGCCCGATATTACCGCCGAGCCCGACCTTAAAACCTAACCTGCTCAACATAAACGCCAGAGCACTGACACTTGTGCTTTTTCCTTTTGAACCGCTGATTGCAATTATCTTACAATTCGGATGATTATAGCGTATTTCATTCAAACACAAATCGGTTACGGTCGTAACTTTTTCACGATATTTTACTAATTCCGGCTTATATATGCTGACCCCCGGCGAACGAATTATAACTTCAGCCTTTTCACAGCCTTTTGCAACATCATTACCGGTATATAGTTCACAGCTGCTGAAACCTTCCGGTTTTGCACAATCCGTATCATTAATCAGTACCAATTTGTTCGTAACGGCATGATCCCTGAGATATTTGAGCACATCACGACCTTCAGTGCCCAAACCCCAGACTGCCACGATTTTACCACGTAAATCGCTTATTTTCATTTTTTAGCATCTTCTTTCTTATTGGTCGATTTGCTCTTTTTAGGCTGATTATCGGTCTCAACCGCACCATCATCAGCATGATGAACCACCAATTGATTAAACGGTATTTCAATGCCTTCTTCATTAAACCGACGATTTATCTCGTACCGCAACTCACTTGGGATAATCCAGCCTTCCCAAATATTACTGCTATACCCGCGCAAATCAAAATTCAAACTGCTTGCGCCGAAATCCTGGAACAACACATAAGGCTCGGGTTTGCGCAAAACTTTGCGATTCGCTGCAGCACATTCCAATAATATTTGTTTTACTTTTTCAACATCGGAACCATAGGCTACTCCGACCGATACATTAAAACGTGTCCAGTTATTGCCGTGTGTCATATTGGTTACAGAGTTGGAAAGCAATGTTGCATTAGGAATTATCACGCTCGCACGAGAAAAAGTTTCTATCTCGGTTGAACGAATATTAATTTGCTTAATTTTTCCTTCTTCACCATTAATTTTAACCCAGTCGCCGACCTTAATCGGACGCTCAAACAACAGGATAATACCAGACATAAAGTTATTTACAATATTCTGTAGTCCGAAACCGATACCGACTGACAATGCGCCGGCAACCAGTGCAAGGTTGCTGAGGTCGCCGCCCATCACTACAATTGCCAAGACTACCGAAATTACAACTCCCACAAAGCCGAAGCCTGACAACAGCGAGTGCTTAATTCCATCATCTATTTCAACATGCGACAAGATGTTATCCTGCAATTTACTGCGCAAAATTCTAAAGATTTTGATTGAGCAGAAAAACACGATGATACCGAGAATAATCAGAAATAATGATATCTCGACACCACCGACCTTAAATCCGAAGAACAGTTTCTTAATACTTTGCAACAATATATCTGTAGAAACTCCCCACAAGGTCAAAATTGCCAACAAACCTATTACCATAAAAATCGGATTGATGGTTACATGTAGCCAAAAATCAATTTTTTCCAATAATGCTTTCTTTGCCCTAAAGCGATTTCCCCAAAAACTGAACAACAACAATCTTCTTATCAGCTCAAAAACAGCTTTGCGAAGCACTAACAATACAACCGTTACCAAAACCGTAAACAAAAAGCGATTTACAATAAATGTTGATAACCTCGGGTATCCGAACAACGAAATACATATTACGGCAACCGCCGCTAAACCGGCCAAAAAGATAACCCTCAACGCTCTTCTGTTACGGGCATCAATTGCAGCGACGGTTTCTTCATCATCATTTTCCTTAGCCTCTGCAATTACATCATCCCAGAAAAACATCTTAATAACCCAAACCGTACACAACGATTTTACGGCTGTTGATATAACTGAAATATAATAAATCAGTTCCAAAGAAGAATTTGCTTCATTGGCAATATGTTGCAACATTGCACATATACCGATTACAAAAAAGCTGAAATAAAACGCCTTGGTCAACCGCTTAGCTTTTTCTGTTTCCATTGCAATCAAGCGCCATTTTGGATTATACGGTGCAAAAACAACCCTGATTGCCGCATTAGACAAGAATATATACAAAGAATAGTACAAAGCACTAACCAGCACTACTCCGAAAAAACCCACCGTCAAAATTTTGGTATGCACTGCCCACACCAAAAATCCACCGAGCATAACTGCCGGAATAACACCATACGCACAGGCCACAAACATAGCGGCAATCACTTTGGTAAAATACGGAGGAATTCCTGTAATATTATGGCGTTTATATCCCAAATGTTTGATAATCATTATCCTGAGGAATATACCAAACGACAAAGCAACTGCCACTAACAACAACACCGGGATCACGTTTGATTTTACTTTTCCTCGCTCAACGTCCGACAAATCCCCATACCATGTAATCGGAGACTTCAGAATATTAAAACCGAGGTTAACAAACTCTGCTGTTGCCCGCAAAAAATTCCCCGGATAAATTATCGGTTCCTGATAAAACAGTAAATTGCCGATAAGAGCTTGTTTGCGCACACTCGAAATCATGGTAGTCAACTCTTCGGCTCTGTTTATCAATAAATCAACTTCAGCAATTTTTCCTTTCTGAAAAACCAATTCTTCGTTATACTCTTTACGCTTTTCGGCAATTACCGGCAACTCTTCCTCGCCTTCTTTCGGCATCTCGCCCAAAGACTCAATTCTTTTGTTTACGCTCTTCAAATCAGCATCCAATTGCTTACGAGCCTCCTGCAACTGACCTGAAGCTGTACCCAAATACGACACATATTTGCTGATTACTCTCGGATCGACATTACCTGATTTGAGAGCTTCTTCCACATTTGCCAATTCTCTGCCGATACTGGCATAATCAACGACTGAAGAGGTTGAACTGACCACAAAAGTCCGAGCATCAACATCTTGTGCTGCTGTTTGCGTAGCAGTGTCATCCGCTTTTGCCGACATTGTTATCAACATCAGCATTGCTGCCACTATATAAGTCAACTTCTTCATTTTGTAGTCTCCCTATTAACTATTTTGCCCAAAGTTTTGCAATTTTATATGCATTGCCTGCCACCCCGAAACGCAGGTTGTCAGCCACACACCAGAAACTAAATCCGTTTTCGACAGAAACATCTTGGCGCAGACGGCTTACATAAACTTCTATTTCACCCTGAACATCATTCAAGGTTACATACCCGCCGGCAACCTTTTTATCAAAAACAATTACATCTTTTGTCTGTTTCATCATTGAGGCTACTTCATCAACATCAACATCTTTTTCACACTCAACATTAACATAAGCGGCACTCCCGACAAAAGCCGGAATAAACGCACAGTTGGCATGAACTTTTACATTACTGTTCAGCACTTTTTTAACCTCGGCATTAATGCTCCACTCATATTTTGTTTCATCACCGATAAATTCTTCAACTTGCGGAATAGTATTAAATGCAATCTGCTTACCAAAAACCTTTTGATTATCGGCCAAACTTTCATTCATAAAAATCTTTCTTGTTTGTGAAAACAGCTCGTCCATTCCTTCTTTGCCGTAAACTGACGTTGAATTATAGGTTGAAACTACCAAACGTTTAATTTTGCACTTTTTATCAACTTCAACCAACGGTAACAAAATCTGCGCCACTGTTGCTGATGGCACACTAACCAAATTGCGTTTTGCATTTTTTATTTCAGCCTCATTCACACCGGCAACAATCATCGGCACATCTGCGTCGCTGAAAAAGCAACCGCTGCAATCAACAACTTTCACTCCTTTTTCAAGGGCCTTACTGACATAGCGCTTTGAGATTTCTTCAGTTGTAGCAAAAATCGCCACATTCACACCGGAAAAATCAAAACCGTCAAGGCTCAATACATCAATATCTTCTTCTTCACCGAAAGAAGCCTGAGTTCCCAAGACAGCTCGTGGTTCCAATGCCACAACATCTGCCAGACGATATCCTCCGTCTGCCAAAAAGTTCAAAACTTCACGTCCGATACTACTTTCTGCTCCGACAACTGCAATTTTTGCCATTTTTCCACCTCTCAAATACTATACTGCGTATTTTGTTATAAAATCAAACTTTATTACATTTTTATTCCAACTCAGCCAAACGTTGAGCCTGATCTTCTGCCAGCAAGGCATCAATAATTTCACCCAACGCATCGCCTGAAAGCACTTCATCAAGTTTATACAACGTCAAATTAATTCTATGGTCGGTAACTCGCCCTTGCGGATAGTTATAGGTACGGATTCTCTCTGAACGATCTCCGCTTCCGACCTGCAATTTTCTTCTTTCCGAATATGCACTGTCAATTGAAGTCTTTTGCTGATCATATAACTTAGCACGCAACTGACGCATTGCCTGTTCTTTGTTTTTGAACTGCGAGCGTCCGTCCTGACACTGCACCACCGTTCCGGTCGGAATATGCGTAATACGCACTGCCGATTCTGTCTTGTTAATATGTTGTCCGCCGGCACCTGACGCACGATAAACATCGATTCTTAAATCTGCCGGATTAATTTCAAAATCAACTTCCTCAATTTCCGGCAATACCGCCACCGTTGCTGCCGAGGTATGAACACGTCCCTGCGATTCTGTTACCGGCACACGTTGAACACGATGTGCGCCCGATTCGAACTTTAATTTTGAAAACACATCTTTGCCCGTGATACTTGCTGAAGCTTCTTTATATCCGCCCAATCCGTTCTCGTTGGCATCGAGTACTTCAAACTTCCACCCTTGCAAAGTTGCATAGCGACGATACATCTCAAACAAAACTGCCGCAAACAACGCGGCTTCATCACCACCGGTACCGGCACGCACTTCCAAAATGGCATTTTTTTCATCTTCAGCATCTTTAGGCAACAGCAAGACCTTAATTTGTTTTTCGAGTTCCGGCAATTTTTCTTTCAACTCAAAAAACTCGGCTTCTGCCATTTCTTTCATTTCTTTATCAAGGCTATCATCCTGCATCATTGCTTCGGCATCATGCATATTGTCTTCAGCCTTTTTATAAACTTTTATGGCATCAACCACCGGCGACAACTCTGCCAGCTCTTTATTCATCTTAACCATATCATCAGCTGACAACCCCGGCTCTGACAACAAAGCCGAAATCTCATCATAACGGTTTACAACATTGGCCAGATTTTCTGCAAAACTCATTATTTAAGCTCCTTTGCCAAATCATTCAAAGACACGTTTTTCTGCTCGCCGTTATCAAGATTTTTGACAACGACCTCGCCCTTTGCCAACTCATCAGGACCAATGATAACCGCAGCTCGAGCATTAATCTTGTTGGCTCTGACCATACGTTTTTTCATGTTTCCGCTATAACCTTGCTCAACTTTCAAACCTGATAAACGCAGTTTTTGAGCAATCTCAACCGCATCAACATTCACATCATCACAAACCGGCACCACTGCTATCGGACGTTCTGTTTCAACAGGCTTATCCAACAGCATTGCCAATCTCTCGACACCGCACGCCCAACCGATACCGGCAACATCTCCGCCACCCATCTGAGCAACCAGCCCGTCATATCTTCCGCCGGCCAATACCGTACCTTGTGCACCAAGTTTATCCGTAACCAACTCAAACACCGTATGCGAATAATAATCCAATCCACGTACCAAACGATTATTTACACGATACTTAATACCGAGCTTATCCAATCCTTCAAGCACCTGCCGGAAAAATTCCTTTGACTTTTCATTTAAGCTATCTGCATACAACGGAGCATTTTCGACAACCGCCTTATCACAGTCTTCTTTTGAATCCAAAATACGCAACGGATTGCGTTCCAAACGAGCTTTACTGTCATCAGACAATTCGTCATAATGACCGCGCAAATACTCAACCAATTTTGTTCTGTACGCATTGCGGCTTTCTTCATCTCCCAAAGAGTTAACTTCAACTACTACCTGCCCTTGTAGACCAAGCTTTTCCAAAAACTCATATGCCATTGCAATAACTTCAACATCTGCTTGAGGCACCTCTGCTCCCAGCAGCTCGACACCGAACTGTGTAAATTGGCGTTGACGCCCTTTTTGCGGACGCTCATATCTGAACATCGGTCCTTGATAATACAATTTCAAAGGCAGGTTTTGTTGCATGCCGTTAGAAACAAAAGCTCTTATTGCACCGGCAGTACCTTCCGGTCGCAAAGTCAAACTTTCGCCTCCGCGATCTTCAAAACAATACATCTCTTTAGTTACAATATCACTTGTATCACCGAGATTACGGGCAAACACTTCTGTAAACTCAAAAATCGGCGTTTCAATTTCTTCAAAACCGTATTTTTCAACAACACTTTCACCTATACGAGTAACCAATTTTGTTTTTTTCTTGGCCTCGCCATATAAATCATATGTACCTCTAACACTCTGTGTTTTCATTTCTTTTCCTTTCTAAAACAAAAATGAAAATAGCCCCGCATAGGCTATTTTCATTTTGTTTAAAGCATATCTAATGGTTGGCTTTCAACAAACCATCAACATCAATTTTCATTTTGCGATCGCGTCTGATAACCGGGGTAAGCTTACCGTTAACATACACTTCAACACCAACGTGTTTTCCGGCAGACAAAAGCAAACCTTTAACTTTTGGCAAACGATAGCTGCTTCCGGCTTTCAATACTTTGCTCAAATAAATTTTGTTGGCATCTTTTACCTCAATCCATACATCACCGCTGGTAATCTTTACCTCAACGCCTTCTTCCTCAACTTTTGAAGCAGAATCATCAACATAACTTTCATCACTTACCACAATTTGAGAAGAAGAAACCTCTTCCTGAGGAACAACAATTGTCGGCAACTCCTTGCTATCCGTCTCAGTATTTTCTGCATTTACAACTTCTTCAACCGATCTTTCTACAACGTTTTTCTGCTCTTCATCGGCACCGAAATATTCAACCTTGCCTACATTGTTGTCAACAGTCTCTTCATTTGTCTCGACTTTTGCCGGTTGTTGATCTGTTGCATTTTTAGTCGGGCTGAATATTCCCCACAGCGCTGCTAACAATGCAATTACCACCAATCCGGCAATAACATATACCTTACTCGGCACACTTGCTTCTGATGGAGCTTCTTCCGGCAAAAATGTCTGTATATTTTTGGGTTTTACATGAATTTCTTCACGGAACAACTGAGTAATTCTCGCATGATTAAGTCCCAAGAACTTTGCATATGCGCACACAAAACCCGCAGAATAAGGCATTTGCGGCAAAGCTTTATAGTTACCGCTTTCAATAGCCTCCATATACCCGCTGCGAATACACAGTTTTTTTGCAACATCTTCCAACTCATAACCTTTCTTCAGTCGCTCGTTTCGCAAGATAGTACCAACTCTGTCATCATCATTGGTTTCCGGCAAGGCTTTTCTTGTTGCAGTATTTTTTACATCTGTAGAATCAACTGTTTTGCGCACTGTCCTAGCGGTCTTTTTTACAGTTTCTGTTTCTTTATCCTTTGTCACCGATTTTCCCCCGTTTCATAATATGTTTACATCATTATCACACATTCTAATAAATTTCAATACCATGATCATTAGCATATGAAATTAATTGCGAGCGCACCGAAGCCCGCGGTGATCTAAGCAAATTTTGCATATAATCAGCAACTTCGGCACAATTAATACTTCTTATCATGCCTTTAATCCTCCCGAAAGATGCACCGTTACTCGACAAATTACGATACCCCAGCCCGATAAGAGCCAGTGCCTCAATCGGATTTGATGCCATCTCCCCGCAGACCGAGCAATAAACACCATATTGTTTTGCTTTATCGACAATTGTTTTCATTACCGACAAAAACGGAGCTGACAGAACATCATATCTATCCAACAGCTTGGGATTACCCCTGTCGCAGGCAAATATAAACTGTGCCAAATCGTTTGTTCCGACTGATACAAAGTCAGCCTCCGGCAAAATTTCATCAAGCTGAAACAACACCGACGGAACCTCAATCATCAGTCCGACATTAATTTTCTTGGGTACAGGCATACCTTTCTTTTTTTCTTTTTCAAGTTCTAACATCAACGTTTCTTTTGCATCAATAAACTCGGCATAATCAGAAATCATCGGGAACATCACATTCAACTCATGTCCGACTGCCGCTTGCAAAAAAGCTCTGATTTGTTGGCGCAATATTGCTCTGCGATCCAACGTAATTCTGATTGATCTCCATCCGATTGCCGGATTCGCCTCACCGCTGTACGCCCAATACGGAAGCAATTTATCTGAACCTACATCAAGGCTCCTGAATATAACTTTTTTATCTCCGCTTCTGGCTATCAAATCTTTATAATATGCGACTTGTCGGTTCACATCAGGCATTGTTTCTGAAGCCATAAACGGAATTTCCGTCCTGTATAACCCGACACCGTCGCAATTCGTTGTCTCAATATAATCAAAGTCTAGCGGAAGCCCCACGTTAAGATATTGTCCAATTTTTTGCTTGTCTTTTGTAACCGACGGCAAATTTCTAAGCGCCGCCCATTTTTTAGCCAGCTCAATATTTTCCTGTACTTTTTTGCGAAAACCGTCTGCCACCTGTTTTGAGGGATTGACATACACCCACCCCTCGTTACCGTCGACAGCAACAGTTTGCCCGTTATGAATTTCGGTAAAAATTCCTTTAATCTTTGACAACACCGGAATATTCAGTGTTTTTGCCACAATAGCCACATGCATTGTCGGAGTACCATCCTCCAAAATCAAACCGCGAATTCTTCCGTAATCATAATCCATAAGCTCTGCCGGTCCCATGGTTTGAGCAACAATCACAATATCTTTATCATCAATTACTTTTGTTTTTTTATTCTCACCCAACAAGTACGACAAAAGCCTGTCAGACACATCTCGCAAGTCATGCAAGCGCTCTCTCATATAAACATCAGAGCTTTGGGACAACCTGTTCCACATATCCTCATACGCACGCTCGACCGCTGCCTCTGCTGACAATCCGTTATTGATATTTCTCTCAATTTTGCCATACCAGCCCTTATCTTTGGCAAACATACGATAAGCATCCAAAATTTCAACATGTTCACCAAGCCCCAATTTGGTAGAAGCGAATTTGTTCTCCAAATCCTCATTCATCTGTTGATAAGCAACTTGCAAACGTAGCAATTCTTTATCTTTATCTTCAGCAAAAATATTAGTTACCGACTGCCGACGTTTATGTACAATTGCCGTTCCGATTCCATAGCCCTTGCTTAGGCTTACCCCTTTCATACGATCACGAGTAGCCAAACCTCGTGATTTATTGAGAGATTTTTTATATTCTGACATCTCTGTTGAAGACATAATCTCCGCCAAAAACATTGCAATTGTTTCCAGCAACTCGATGTCAACATCACTATATTCTGTCTCGGCACAATGATATATGGCCAACACGCCTACCGTCCGATTCCATTGTAAAATCGGTGCTCCCATAAACGACTTATAGTCTTTTCCGACCAACTCTGATTCGGCGGCAAACTTCGGATACATCCACAAATTATTTAACGCCAATGATCGTTTATCATTAGCAATCTGCCCGATTGTCCCCTCACCAAAGCGCAAACGTGTCTGCTTGTTTTTTGTTTTTTCCAAACCGTAAGTCGAAAACAAATCCAAATAATTTTTATCAACCACGGCGTAACAAACTGCAGCATCAGCCTGCATTGCTTCGGCAATTGTTTTTAAGATATCTGCCAGTTTATGCGCCACATCCTCGGAACTCTCCGTAATCTGCCGCAGTTGTTTCAAAATTCCTAATGCTTGTTTTATCGCCGGTGATTGCATAAAATTGTCCAATTTCTCTAAATTTATGTTGTGATTTTATTTATATTAACTATATTTATTCCATAAATGTTAATATACAATACAAGGAGTAAATAAATGGCTAACAACTACCGCCGTGGTGACAAAGATACTCGTCCGTGGGGTACATGGGAGGTTTTGGATTGCGGAGAGACCTTCTGCGTCAAACGCATTAAAGTCATTCCCGGAGCCAAACTTTCACTTCAACTTCACCATCATCGTGCCGAACACTGGATTATCGTCAAAGGCACTGCACAGGTTACTCTCGGAGACGACATTATAACCAAGCATACCGATGACCACATTTTTATTCCGGTTGAAACCAAACACCGTATAGCCAATGAAACCAATCAAGATGTTGAGTTCATTGAAGTTCAGGCCGGTGACAATCTTGATGAAAACGATATTGTCCGTCTTGAAGACATTTACGGACGCGCATAATTTAACTATTCTATTAACGGAAAAAACAATGGATTTTTTAGATTTAGGACTTAGCGAAAAAACAGTTCAGGCAATTAAAGAAAGCGGCATTGTCACTCCGACAACCGTACAGATTGACGTAATCCCTGCCATCTTAGAAGGCAAAGACATTTTTACCATTGCCCCCGGCGGCTGCGGAAAAACAATTTCTTATGTATTACCGCTGATTGACATCATTAGCCGTAACGATGGCACCAACATTTTGATTATGACTTCTGATGCCAAAAAATCAGTTTTTATCTCTGACACACTCGCACTGCTCAACCGTTTTCATGAAGAGACCGGCGATGATAATCACGAAAACGAGGCTGATGTAATCATCGGTGCACCAGATCTTTTGCTTGAGCTTGTTGACGAGAAACGTATTGACCTGTCAAAAATCAATATCTTAGTTGTTGATGACATCAACTTGATAAAAAAGAACAAACAAATTGCCAATATGGAAAAAATCCTCGAGATGTTGCCAACGGAAAAACAAAATATTGTTTATACCAACCGTCGCTCTCGTGAAACTCAGGATATTTTGGACAAGATTCTTAAATCCCCGCAGGAAATAAAAGTCGACAAAGCCAAAGAAGACGAAGCTGAAACCGCTTCTCCGTCGACAAAGCATTCTCGCCCCGATGCCAAAATTGACAACGAGGCAACCGCATTGGTTACCAAGTACAACACATTCAACGGACACACGCCCAAATTTTTACTATTAAAAGCAAATTTGGCTTCTGACGATGAATAAACAAAATCCCCTCTCTTGAGGGGATTTTTTATTAGTGCTTCACACAGCCATATATTCCCGGTTAGTTTAGAGAATGAATCAACAGCAAGGTTGGAGAGCGTGCGTGGATAATTCAAAATAGCAATTTCCAGTTAGCTTAAAGAATGAGGTAAATAATAAGCCGTAAAAAGAAAAATTCCGCAGTGTACAAAAAAACGTACATGAGGAAATTTTTCTTTGCAACGGCTGTATTAGTTACCCATTATATAAGCTAACTTTACCAAGCGTAGTTTAAGCCGGCACCCAAGGCATAGGCATCATAGCTTGAGCCGAAGGTGTAGTTAGCCCAGGCATAGCCGGACAGAGCATCGGTAAAGCCGTAACGCCCGCCAATCTCGATACGTCCCAAGGTTTGGTCAGAATAGGTATCAGCTTTGTTCAATCCGGTAATCAATACACTGTCATCTTTGGTCAAAGTGCGAATTACACTCGGTCTGACATAAACTTTAGCATTGTCAAACTGCTTTTCAAGTTTGGCGCCGAGTTCGGCTTCCAAATGTTTGATGTCGTCCCATTCATAATGTTTGCCGACATTGTCATCTGCATCATCAAAGTTTACTTGAGTATAGTACAAGCCAACACTCGGATCCAAAGTCAGGTCATGAGCAAGCTCGATTGTACGACCGACCTCAATGCTGGCTCCAAACTCTATGCCATCGGTATCAAATTTGGCTATACCGTCATCGGTCTTGACATCAGCTTGCTGAATACCGCCATAGATGGTCGCAAATGCCCATACCAAATAGCGGTCATAGCGGTAGTATAAACCGGCCAAATAGCTGTCAATATCAATTTCAGAACCGATATTCGAGCGGAATTTTTTGCCTTTGCCAGACAACTCATATTCTCCGTTACGATAAGAGGCAAATACACCCAAAGTATTGTGCGGATCATTCTGGATATCAAATCCGGCTTCCAAGCCCCAAATTTTGGCTTCCATATCAACAGGTTCTTCTATATTGGCACTTTCACCTTGAGCCA
>CACWLK010000024.1 GCA_902761715.1 uncultured Rhodospirillales bacterium
TACACCAGCCAATAATAAAGCTTTTTTCATTTACGTTTGTCCTTTTATAAAAGTTCATCTTAAATGTTTGTAGTCATTAATGACATATCACGCATATATAAGATACATTTTGAGCCTGATTGTCAAGCTATATTTGTAAAGATGAGGATTTATGCGGGGTTTGAGTGTTTACGGCAAACAAAAAACCGCTCTTGGAAGAGCGGTTTTTTGTCGTAAAGTTGTGTGGCATCTGATCAGATGGCGGTCTTGAGGTTGGCAACCGTACGGCCGGAAATCGGTTTGTCGTCCCATGCGACGTTGCCGAATTTGGCACTGAGGGTGTCAAGTCTCTTGACGGCCTGCGAGGATACGTTGCTCTTGAGCAAGGTGCCGGCAGAATCAAACAGCTGGTACTTGTCACCGAGCTTGACGAGGAGGCGATATTCGTCGGTTCCATTCTGTTGGATGACCGTAATCGCATCGTACTTGTCGTCAAGTACTTCGTGCAGTCCCCACTTGTCGCCACTCTTGGTAAAGAGCAGGCTGCCGTGGACCTTGAAGTCTTGCTTCGGACCGATTGTCTCGGTGGCACCGTTGGACAGGAAATACTGGTCATCGCCGGACTGCAAAATAAAGAACGTCGATGTGTAAATCACTTTGTCGTAGGTGCGGCCGGTAACAGACTTGGCTTCTTTGGCATCGAGCAGGTCCCAGGTGACGGAGCCGGTGGAAGGCATGCCGATCTGACAGATGAGGTACCCGTAATGGTAGTTGATCTTGATGTACTTCGGCTCGGTGAGCTTGTCTTTGACACCGGGGTGCTTGATTCCGACGAATTGCGTACCTTTTGCCGTGTAGGCTACGAGGTCAGTACCTTCAATGGGGATCTCTACAGACTTAAATCTGTCGCAGCTGACTGCACACAAGCAAATCAGGGCTGCAAAAAACAATTTTTTCATAATGCATTGTTTTTTAGTTAATAAATAAATGAATAATTCTCTTGTGGTCTCCTTTTTACTATATTTGTCTAAAATTGTCAAGAATCTTTAAGTGATTTTTTATTTTTATGTCTTAAAATAGTTCAAAAACTGATTTAAGGACATGAATATGAGAAGTTTAGTTTCGGAAGATTTGGTAAAGATTTTGCAGTCAAAATCCAATGTTGCAAAGGCGACAATAAACAAAGTTATAACCGACAGCAGAAAAGCTGAAACTGGGGCACTGTTTATTGCTATAAGGGGCGAAAAGTTTGACGGGCACAGTTTTGTAAAGGATGTGCTCGGCAGCGGATGTGAGCTTGCAGTTGTTGATCATTTGGTTGAAGGCGCGCCTGCGAATCGGCAAATTGTGGTTAATGACACGGTTGAGGCATATGGTCGTTTGGGGGCTTATAATCGCCAAAGTTTTAAGGGCAAAGTTATCGGGTTGACGGGAAGCGCCGGAAAAACCACCACTAAAGAAGAAATAAAACATGTGCTGTCAACATTCGGCAAAACTTATGCGACCGGCGGCAATCACAATAACCACATCGGGGTGCCGCAAAGTCTGCTTGAGATGGATATGGATGCCGAATATGCAGTGATTGAGATGGGAATGAGCTCAAAAGGCGAAATTTCAAAACTGACTTCGTATGTTAAACCTGATATTGCGTTGATTACCAATGTATATCCGATGCATATTGAGTTTTTTGATAGTTTTGAGGGGATTGCCGAAGCCAAAGCAGAGATTTTTGAAGGGTTACCCCAAGGAGGCATTGCGATTATTAATGAAGATACCAATTTTGCGGATATTTTGGAAAAGAGAGCCAAGGAACATGGCGCAAAAGTGGTAAAGTTTGGCAATAAACACCATTATAATGGTAATTTGGAGCTTGAACAAGACGGTGAAATTCAGCGTTATAATGCTTGGGCGGCGCTTGAGGTGGCAAAAGCTTTGGGGCTTGATTGTGATAAGGCGGCAAAGGCTTTAAAAAATTTTGGGGCGTTGGACGGCAGAGGCAAAAAACATGTTTTGCCATTGAAAGCAGGTGGAACATATACATTGATTGATGACAGTTATTCGGGGCAGCCGGAAGCAATGAAAATCGCAATTAAGGCGCTTGATGCAATGCCTTGTCAAGGGCGAAAAATAGCTGTTTTGGGCAAAATGGCCGAGTTAGGCGATACTTCAAAGGCGCAGCACGTCGCAGTAGGAAAGCTGCTGGCGGAATGCAAGATTGATATTGTAATCGGTGTAAAGCCCGAAATGAAGGATATGTTGGCGCAGTTGCCATCAAATGTTGAACAATATTATTTTGAAGACCGAAACGGGTTGGAAGACTTTCTGCAAAATAAATTGTTGCAAAATGGTGATATTTTACTTATAAAGGGGGCAAGATATTCATCAGAATTGTATAAAGTTACTGAAGCATTATTGAAGGGTGGCAATTAATGAAATGTCCGTTTTGCGGCTGTTTGGACAGTCAGGTAAAAGACTCTCGCTTGAGCGAAGACAATACGTGCATTCGCCGTCGGCGTGAATGTCCGGAGTGCGGTTCACGTTTTACAACCTTTGAAAGGGTGTTGTTGCGTGAGTTGACTGTGGTTAAGAAAAACGGCGAAAAGGTTCGTTTTGATCGTGACAAGTTGTTACGCTCTATTCAGTTGGCAGTACGCAAACGCCCGATTACACCGGAAAGGGTTGATAAAATTGTTAACTCTATTCAACGCAGGTTGGAAAGTTCAGGTGAGGCAGAAATTTCATCTACCGTAATCGGTGAATATGCTATGGAGGCGTTGGCCAATCTTGATAATGTTGCGTATATCCGTTTTGCCTCGGTTTATAAAGACTTTTGCGAGGCCAGCGATTTTGAGGACTTTGTAAATAAAATTGATGAGTTGGCTAAAAATAAAAAAACTACAGGGGAATAACAATGGCTAAATTTGTCTCTGAAAAAATAAGAATGAAAAGCTCCGCACGCTTGGCTGCCGTGCAGGCTACTTATATGATTGCGTACAGCCAGTTGCCGGTTGATGAGGTTATAAAAGACTTTGTAAATGGCGAAGTAGGGCGCTATGTGATTGCTGACAAAGCCGACGGAGGAGAAGAAGCGGTTGCAGTTGAGCCGATGGATGCCAAATATTTTGAAAAATTGGTGCGTGGTGTTCATGCTGACAAAGAGCAGCTTGAAAAATCTCTGAATCTGTTCTTGACAAGTGGCCGTAGTTTGGAACGTTGTGACGGTACATTACAGGCTTTGTTGTTGTGCGCAATGTATGAAATTGCCAATACAAATGATGTTGATACCAAGGTGATTATTCAGGAATATGTTGATATGGCATATGCTTTCTTTAGCAAAAATGAGCCGAAAATGGTTAATGCTCTGCTTGATCAAATTGCAAAACAAATAAGAGAGTAGAATGGCAAAACTAAAAATTTATGAATATCCGCATCCGATTTTGAAGCAGAAAGCCGAACGTGTAGAAAAGGTTGATGATAAACTGCGCAAATTTTTGGACGATATGCTGGAGACAATGTATGTGGCGGATGGCGTCGGTTTGGCCGCACCGCAGGTCGGAGTTTCAAAAAGGATTGTTGTGATTGATGTCAGCCACCCCGATGAAGGTGAAGAACGGGCTCCGATATATTTGGTTAATCCGGAAATTATATGGCACTCCGATGAGCAGAGTTGCCAGTTTGAGGGCTGTTTATCGGTGCCGGAACAACGCGCCGAGGTTGACCGTTATGTGAAGGTAAGAGTGCATTATCAGGACTATAACGGACAAGAACAAGAGATATCGGCAGACGGATTGTTGGCGATTGCGTTGCAACACGAGATAGACCATCTCGACGGGATTTTGTATATTGACCGAATCAGTCGCCTGAAACGGCAAATGCTACTCAAAAAGTTGCAAAAATTGCGTAATGCGGAAGAGGAAAAATAATGAAGATTGTGTTTATGGGAACGCCTGATTTTGCTTTGGAAGCATTAAAGGCTCTGGCAACCGAACATGAGATTTTGGCAGTATATACCAAAGAGCCAAAAATTTCCGGTCGTGGTAATAAATTGCTGAAAACTCCGGTGCATATGTGGGCGGAAGAACACAATATTGAAGTAAGAACCCCAAAAACACTGCGTAATGAAGAAGAACAGCGCAAGTTTGCCGAGCTTAAGGCTGATATTGCGGTGGTGGCGGCATATGGTTTGATTTTGCCGCAACCGGTTTTGAGGGCTTATCCTTTGGGATGTATAAATATTCATGCGTCATTGTTGCCGAGATGGCGCGGGGCTGCTCCGATACAGCGCTCAATTGAGGCGGGAGATAAAGTCAGCGGTGTTACAATTATGAAAGTGGCGGCCGGACTTGATACAGGAGACATGCTGTTGAAAGGCGAAGTCGAAATTACTCCCGATACTACCGGCGGAGATTTGCATGATAAATTGGCGGCAATCGGTGCTGATTTGGTGATGAAAACCCTGCGCGAGTGGAAAAATATTAAACCGCAGGTTCAAGATGACAGTTTGAGTTGCTATGCGTCCAAAATTGAAAAAGATGAGAGTGTACTTGATTGTGAGTTGAATGCTGAAGTTTTGGCACGTAAAATTATGGCTTTTAGTCCTTATCCGGCAATATATTTTGAACACAAAGGCGAGCGTTTTAAGATTTTGCGAGCAAAAGTTGCCGATGAACATATTGAAAAAGGTTCAATAAAACAGTTCGGAAACCGCTTGTTTATCGGCTGTAACGGCGGAGCTGTCGAAGTCAAAGAAATACAGCGCCAAGGCAAAAGAGCCATGGCGACTGAAGAGCTGTTGCGCGGATATTCTTTTAACTAACGCAATTTAATTTGGTTTTTGTAGCACAGAATCGGCAAAATTCCGAATAATAAAACCCGTACCTTATATTCACTGGTAAAGATTGACAGAAACGGTATTCCGAAAATGGAAACAAGTGTGCGCTTGTTGTCGGAGTGGGTTCTGAAAACAGGGATAAAGTCAAACAGTAATGCACGGCTGTCTTCGTTGTGCGTAACATATGTGAGCAACGGGATGCCGTCAAACAAGCAAAAACGGTTGGTGTGTGTGGCTTTAGTCAAAAACTCCTGAAAGAGTTCGGGGTTTTCTCTTTTTACAAAAGCGTGTATTCGGTGTGAGGCATCAACCATTTCGTCCATATGAAGTTTGGAAGTGTTGGTGCGGTGTTTGCGATATTTGAACAAAATTTCCGGCAGGTTGCGGAATTGGGTATATTTGATCAAACGGCAGAACAATGCATAGTCTTCGGACGGAGAATATTCTGTCTCATAACGAATATTGTTATTAATCAGGACCGATTTTCTAATCATGGAAGCAGGATGAATCATGGCGCAGGTGCGCATTAGAGCCAATTTGATTTCGTGATCGGTCAGCGGATTTTTGTTGTTTTTGGTCTCATCGGGAAAAGAATTAAAACGGGTAGAAACCACGCCGACTTCGGGGTGTTTATCCAAGAACTCGACTTCTTTGGCAAAGCGACGAGGGAGGGATATGTCATCGTGGTCCATTACGGCCAGATATTCGCCTTGAGCCATGTCAATCAGCTTGTTGCGGGCGCCGGAAATACCCATATTATGCTCGTTGCGTGCATATTTTATGCGCGGGTCAGAATAGGTTTTAATAATTTTTTCAACAGATTTATCAGACGGGCAGTCGTCCAAAATCAAAAACTCGAAGTCTGTAAAAGTTTGAGCCAGAATACTGTCTATGGCCTCACGCAGGTGTTGCGGATTGGTTTTATAAGTGGGCATCAGAACAGAAACTTTAGGCATGTTTATTCTCCTGAATGGTTTCATCAATAAGTTTGGTCCACATGGCAATTACATTGTCGGGGGCAAAAGTTTTTACATCTTCAATAGCATTGCGGCCGAATTTGATACGCAAATCTTGGTTGAGCATCAGCTCTTTGAGCTTGGCGGCAAAATCGTCAAGATCTGCGGCTAAAAAGCCGTTGTGTCCATCAATAATCAGCTCGTTTACGGCAGGAGCATCGGCAAAACCGATTGTGGGCAGACCGGCGGCTTGTCCGTCAGCAATGCCTAAGCCAAAGCCTTCACATTTGCTCGGAAAAGCGTGGATGTCAGCACTTTTATAAACTGATAAGATATCGGTGGTGTAACCTTTGATGTGAACACGGTCTTGAACATGGTAATGTTTAGCGATTGCCATAATTTCTTCGCCGTATTTTTGATATTTATGTAGTCCCCAAAACTCTACACTCCAATCGGGGAAATCTTGGGCAATTTTACCGAATGCTTCAACAAGACGATGTTGACGTTTTACATCACGTTCAATGCGTGCGACATAAATAATTTTTTTCTTTTCAACTGATAAATCAGCATAATCTGTCGGAGATAATTGTTGCACCATATTGGGGATGGAAACAATTTTCTTGGGAGCAAATTCTTTATCTATCAGAGGTTTAAATGAAGATAATAAAACTTGCCAAACAGTAACTTGTTTGAATGCTTTGTGATGTATCCAGCGTAGCGGCTGAAACTCTTTATGAAGATTTTCAAAATTACTATCAATGGGGTTGTTTTTATATTTTCCTAATATGACATCCGGAACGCTGTGCAACATCATTATAATCGGGATATTGTGGTGTTGGCACATGGTAATATTGAACAAATCGGTCGGAAAATAACAGATGATTAAATCAGGCTTTTCCTGTTCAATGATTTTTTTATAACGAAACCAACCGGGGGTGATTTTGCAACGAATACGATGGTATAAGTTGATAACCGGGTTAATGGTTTTGCCGTCAAGGTTAATGAGTTTTATTTTAGGGTGAAAAGTAAGTTCGTTACCGAGTTTTTTATAGGTATCACACACGACACTGATTTCATAATCAGGGCGTGTTTCTTGTAAGGCATTAATATATTGCACCAACCACTTGGTGTTTAGCACATTGCGGTTGCGAATAAACATTAATTTCACGGTATGAACCTTGTATAAATTTATACGTTAGCGATATATTACGAAATGCAAGTGTAAAGTCAACGCTATTTTAAGAATTGGTAACAAATAAAGCCCGCTGATAAACAGCGGGCTTTAAGCGGGATAATTCACAATTAGAAGTTGTAGGTAATGGAACCGGCAACAATGTGAATTTTGTTATTATATTCGGCATTTATGCCACCGCGCGTTCTATCACCGAGGTGGTCGCCACGAAGGTTGACTTTTGAGTCATCAGCTACAATGTGGGTGTAGCCAACGTTGAAAGTCAACTTTTCGTTATACTTATATTCCAAACCGGCAGAATACCAAGTACGGTTGGCATCAGGAATACGCGGGGTGCGGTATTCGTTGCCGACAGCGCCTTTTTCATAAGCAATACCGAGACGCAGTTTCCATTGCGGGTCAAGTTGTTTGCTGATACCTAAGGCGTAAAAGTCAGTGTCTTTCCACTTTTCAGCGGTGTAACTCAGCTGTCCATCGCGGGCACCGTTCATAATCAGGCGGTTGAAGCTTGACCAATAAACACGGCTGTATTCTCCCATGACAGCCCAGTCATCATTAATTTGATGATAAACACCGAGGTTTAAGGTGGCAGGTGTGGTCAAACGGCATGATAAATCCTGATTCATAAAACTAAGCGGACCGTCAAATTCGATTTTGCCTTTGATTTTGTGACGAACCTGACTACGATAGCTGGCACCCAAGCGTGTGCCCTTAAGGGGCTCGTAAATTGCGCCCAATTGATAGCCGACGTCAATGGTGTCACCATGAACGGTTGATTTGTCCTCAATCAAAGCACCGGTTGCCGGATTTACGCCGGCTAAAACGCCGTTACGCAATGTGGCACGAATGTATTGAATTGGAAGACCGGCACCAAAAGACAATTTGTCGTTGAATTTATAGGCAACCATTGGAGTAAAAGTGGCACTGATAATTTTTGACAATGTGCCATGGTTGCGTCCGGCCCAGTCATCAGCGTATTTGGTGATCATGCCGAACGGAGTGTTAAGTGAGATGCCGGCAGTGACTTTGTCATTTATCTGATGTGAAAAATATGCTTGCGGAGAAGCGGCCGGGTGAATAATGTCACCAATATAATCGTTGTGTTCACCAAAGGTGTTGTTGGCATTTTTGGCAACGGATTTCGGTGAAATCCAAGTTCCGCCAAATTCTGCCTTGGTGCCTGAATGATAGGCAAGGGTAGCAGGGTTGAAGTAAGAATAAGAAATATCTTCAGCACCGGCGGTTGCACCTGCATAAGCGTTACCTTGTGCGGCAGCAGACTGCTCTTTTAAGTAAAATCCCGATGCGCTTGCATCAGAACAAGCCAAAACCGCTCCGAGAGCAGTCAAAGTCAATAGTTTTTTCATTGAAATTTACAGTTTAAAAAGTTGAACTCGTGTAACATTTTGTACACCGGCAGCCTAAGAGTTAAAAAGTTTTATTATTGATTATAATTAGGCTTTTGCTCGTTGTAACAATATGAAACGAAATGTTACGGGGAATGTTTTTACCAAATAAAAAGTTAAAATCAAGTAAAAAATTTATTCATTGTCGCGATTTGAAAAATTTTGCCATAAAAACAATGCGTTAGTGTCTAAAAATATGGTGCAAAAACAGCGGTAATAAATTTTTCTTTACAAAAAAGGCAATGCGGGAGTAGATTAACTCGACTAGTGTTAACTTGGAGACTACTGTTTTGAGAAAATTTGTCAGGTTTTGTTTGCGAACAATCTTCCATATTTTTAAGGTAAGATGTTCGATTGATTTTGACGAAAGCCGAACTCCTAAAAAGGGCGTGTATGTTTCTAACCACGTGTCCTATCTTGATCCGATTATATTGTTTGCGTTTTTGCCGGGTGATCCGGTTTTTGCTTTAAACGGACATTTGTATCGCAGCAGACTGATCAGGTTTTTGATGCGTACGGCAGATATTATGCCGTTTAACCCGATTGAGCCGGGGGATATTAAGGAATTGATTGCAAAAGTCGATAGCGGACGTTTGTGTGTGATTTTTGCAGAAGGGCGTATTACCGAAACCGGCGGTTTGATGAAAATTTATGAGGCTCCGGGCTTGGTTGCCGATAAGTCAAAAGCTCCGCTGATTCCGGTGTGGATTGATGGTCCGCAATACGGATATTTTTCTAAAACAGCAGGCAAGTTGCCGCACCGTCCTTTGCCAAAAGTGCGTGTTGTGGTCGGAAAACCTCGTCCGTTTAAGTTGAAAGACGAGTTGCGTCGTCAACGTGACCACATCAGCAACGAAGTTTATATTATTTTGCGCGATATGGGCTTTGAGATTAATTATAATCCTGATATATCACTGTTTGCTATGCTGATGAAAGCGGCAAAAGTGCATGCCAAAAAAGGATTGTTCCGCAGACCTAAGTTTGTTGAAGATGTTCAACGCAAGCCTAATTCTTATCGTGATATCATTATTAAATCGTTTGTACTGGGCAAATATTTTAAGCGTCGTACTGCTCCTGAGGAGCATGTCGGTATGTTGTTGCCTAATTCTATTGCGGCAATTTGCACATTTTTCGGGCTGACAGCATATAGTCGTATTCCGGTTATGCTGAATTTTTCAGTTGGGGCAAAAAATATGCTCTCAATGTGCAAAACCGCAGAAGTTAAGATGGTGATTACTTCTCTGACATTTATTAAAATGGCAAAAATGGAGGAGTTTGTTGAGACTCTGGAACAAGCCGGTGTTAAAGTCGTGTTTTTGGAAAAACTTGCAAAATCAATCGGATTGTGGGAAAAAATCAATGCTTTTCTCCGTTACAAGATTAAGAGGGTTCCGCATAAACGCGGTGGTAGTAGAAAAGCGGTTATTTTGTTCACATCAGGTTCAGAAGGTGCTCCGAAAGCAGTGGTGCTGAGCCATGCGAACATTATTTCCAATATTAAGCAAATTTCCGCACTCGAGACGGTTAATAAGCGTGATATTGTGTTTAATGCTCTGCCGATGTTCCATAGCTTTGGGCTGGTTGTAGGCACGTTGTTCCCGTTGTTTGAGGGAGCAAAGCTGTTCCTGTATCCGTCTCCGTTGCATTATCGTGTTATTGCTGAGTTGGTATATGAACTGGGCGCAACAATTATGTTCAGTACGGATACGTTCTTCCGTGGTTATGGGCGTATTGCACATCCGTTTGATTTCCATAATGTCCGCTTTATGTACGGTGGTGCCGAGGCAATTAAGCCTGATACACGCAATATGTGGATGGAGCGTTTGGGCGTGAAATTGATGGAAGGATACGGAACAACCGAGTGTTCGCCATTGGTTTGTGCTAATAACAGTATATTTAATCGTTTTGGCTCGATCGGTAAGATTATGCCGGCAATGGAATATAAGATTGAGCCGGTTCCGGGGATTGAAAAGGGCGGCGAGCTGGTTGTTCGCGGTCCGAACGTAATGTTGGGATATATTATGCCGGATAATCCGGGAGTTTTGGTGCCGCTCAAAGACGGTTGGTATCATACCGGAGATGTGGTTGATATTGATGAAATCGGATTTGTGTACATTAAAGATCGTATTAAACGTTTTGCCAAAATCGGTGGTGAAATGGTATCATTGAATGCAGTCTGCGAGATGGTTTGCAATGCCTACGCCGGTGATGGCGAATATCAGTACGGTGTTGTGGCTACTCCGCATGAAAGTAAAGGTGAGCAGATTGTTTTGGCGACAAATAACCCGAATGTTACACAAGAAAAGCTGCACAACTATATTAAGCAGAACGGTATGTCAGAGCTGTATTTGCCGAGAGTTGTTCTGTATATGGAAAAACTACCGGTATTCGGTACCGGAAAAATGGATAATGTAACCTTGAAAAGACTGGTTATGGAAGAACTCGATAACGACAGGTCGCAGGCTGCATAGATCATCAAAAAGCCCCGTTTAATCGGGGCTTTTTTTAAGGATTGACGGTGTGAGCAAAAATGTGTATACTGCCGGCGAGAATTGATTTTTAACTTAATTATTTTTTTTATGGATGCAGTAGTAATAATTTTATCAGCAGTGGTTGGTATGGGCTTTATTGTCTTTCTGAAGCAATATGAAAAGCTGAAAAAAGCCCAAAGTGATTATCGCTCGGCAGTGCAGCAAGTGAGCCGGTGTAACTCAAAATTGAGAACTTATTGTGAGTATTTGCGGGAGCTTTTGCCCCATGTTTCAAACGATGTTTTAATGGATTCAAAGGGAAGAACGTTGGACGCATGCAAAGATGCGGAATGTTGCAAATTTTCTCCACAGAGAGACGGTAAAATCGTTGCGTGCCGCGAGATTGTAAATTTGATTGATGAGGTTATTGACGCCGTATAAATAGAGGCGATACTGAAGACAAAAGGCAGGGACCGAGGGTTCCTGTCTTTTTTGTTGCCTATTTTTAGGATTTTGACTTGCCTTTTTTGTAATTTTTATTAAGCTTGAGGCAGTTATTTAAGAGGAGAAAACTATGAAAAAACTTATCAGTATTGCTATTATGACCAGTTTGTTGGCAGCTTGCGCAACAGACCCGTATACCGGAGAAAGCAAGGTCGCCAAAACAGCATGGGGAACAGGAATCGGCACAGCGTTGGGTGCCGGTGTCGGTGCTTTGATTGGTGGTGAAAAAGGTGCATTAATCGGTGCCGGTGTCGGTGCAGCAACAGGTGCGGCTGCCGGCGGATATATGGATGTGCAGGCCAGAGAATTACGTCAGCAATTACAAGGCACAGGTGTTCAACTGCAAAAACTCGATAACGGACAGATTTTGTTGATTATGCCGAGCAATATCACGTTTGCAACGGATTCAGCTGTGTTCCAGACCGGATTTAATAATATTTTGGACTCGGTTGCGATTGTTCTGAAAAAATATGACAAGACTCTGATTAATGTTACCGGTCATACCGATAGCACCGGCTCTGATGAACACAACCTCAATTTGTCGCAGCAACGTGCCGCTGCAGTCGGAAATTATCTGAATCTGCGTGGGGTTAATGCGTCACGCTTGGTGGTCAGAGGTATGGGCGAATCGATGCCGATTGCCTCTAACGATACAGAAGCCGGACGTGCTCAGAATCGTCGCGTTGAGTTGAGTATTCAGCAGATTAATTAAAATATAACTTTAATCGGTAGGCTCGGAGTAAAATCCGAGCCTTTTTGTTATATAAACTCATCTTGAATTGGCGGTAAAAGTTACCATATCTGTTTTGATGGATTAATAAAAGATGAGGTAAATAGAATGAAAAATATTGCGGCTTTAATTATGCTGACGTTTTTGGCGGTTACGGGATATTATGTCGGTGCCGCCGTGGCGATGAACCATAATCCGGCTGAAAATAAAAGTGAACCGGTCGGGGTTATGGTGATGGAAGAAGAATATGGCGTGGTAGCAGCCCCGGATACGCAAAATCAACAACCTGCTGCCAAAAATGACAGCCATAATAAAAATCAAAAACATGATACAAAAAATCAAAATTCAAATAACAACGGAACGGTTGTTGAAGAAATTGACGAGATGGAGACAGTCGAATAGTTGGGAAAAAGTAGCAAAGAAAAAGCCGCTTGAAAGCGGCTTTTTTGATTAAAAAGTGTACCTGATACCGACGGTATATTCGGTGAGGTGGTCATGATATTTGATGTCATCGGTATGAATATAGCGAACAATAGCACGGGCAGACCAATTGTTATCAATGTTATATTGCAGTCCGCCGCCGAATCGATAGCCCCATCCATGGTCTTTTTTATGGTGATCATTAATCATTTTATTGCGAAAAGTATATTGACCGATACCGGCTGTGGCAAGGGGAGCAATGCGTCCTTCACAACCAAGCGGTAAATAGGCCAGAGCATCCAGACCATAGGCATCAAAACGGGTGTTGCGTATAGCATTGTGTCCGAGTGTGTCTTTGTCGGTAAACTGGTAAAATACTTCGGTGCTGAAGAAACGGTTGTAGGTTGATCCCAAAACGGCACTGATGGAGTTGTGGTGCGGGTGCAAACCTTTGGCGGTAACCGAGGTGTAACCGTAATTTAGGGCAATGTAGGGTGTGTATTCATTTTGAATTGCCTGAGCCGAGGTCGAAAACAGGGCGATGGTTGCCAAAAGTGCAAATTTTGAGGTCAGATTATGCATTTTTTATTCCTTTCTTCATCATTTTTTAGTATAATATAAACTATACTTTCGAAAAGTGAAGTAAAATTTGCCACTGTCGGCGGAGGTTGATATGAAACAGGTTATACATTGCTTGAAGCAATAATGTTTATTGCTTTGATATCGATGGTGGCGGTTGCGATTGTGAACGTGAGTTCAAAGATGTTGGACAGGTATAGAATAAGCAGACTTGTTTCACAAGCGGTGGAAATAGCCCAAACTATTGCGCACAGATGTGCAGCAGCTGAAGATTATTCAAAATGTGCTGTCGGAGGAAAGGCAAAAATGTTATGTACGGAGAAGCTACTTCCTGGTGATATAAAGTGTAAAAATAATACGTTTAAGCATAAGTATGGTGGAAATGTGACATTTGGTTCAGTTAGTGGTCATGGGCTAGATTCAAAAAATACTTTTTCGATTGTATTTCACGATGTACCACAGACAGCATGTATTGAGCTGATAACCTACAGCTGGGATAATCTTTCGTATGTACAATTAGCAATGTTAATAGTAAATAGTAAAGGGTGGTACATGTGGAAGTTTAGTAATAATAGCAGTCTTTTATTGCCAATATCAGTGAAAAAAGCTACAGAGTTGTGTTCTTCTCGGACATCAAATCAGGTCTTTTTGACATTTCAATAATGTCGTATAAATGGTGATTTTTGCTTGAATATGTGGTATAAATATATAATGTTGTCTGTAATGATAAATGTGAAGGAGAGCTAAAATGGTAGAAACTTCGGTAATTCTTCCT
>CACWLK010000025.1 GCA_902761715.1 uncultured Rhodospirillales bacterium
AACCTTGACTGATGATGACAGCGTAATCATTACCGGCTTATCAAAGGCAGATACTTATCATGACCAAACCTTGGGACGTATTGAGATTGGCGGACGTTATGGCTTTACTGATGCCTTATCAGCTTATGCCTGGGCTAACTACACCTTCGGCTCAAGCTATGATGCATATGCCTTGGGCGCCGGCTTAAACTACGCTTGGTAGACTTTGTCTGCCACAGCGGGCGGAGCGGGGTCTATTTTCATGACACTCTCGGCAAAACCGCTCCGTTTTCTGACAACAAAAAAGCCTCCCAATCGGGAGGCTTTTTTGTTGTAATAATCTAAATTAGAACGGAATATCATCGTCCAAATTCGGAGCTGCTGCCGGTGCGGAATCCCATCCGCTAGAAGCAGATCCTGAGAACACATCTTCACCCGGTGTGCCCTCACCGCGACCATCCAACATAACCAAATTGCCGCTGAAGTTTTGCAAAACAACTTCAGTAGAATATCTTTCCTGACCGTTGCTATCTTCCCACTTACGAGTTTGCAACTGACCTTCAATATATACTTTAGAACCTTTGTGCAAATATTTTTCGGCAACTTCCGCCAACTGTGGATTAAACACAACTACTCTGTGCCATTCGGTGCGTTCTTTTCTCTCGCCCGAAACCTTATCTTTCCAACTGTCAGATGTAGCCACGCTTAAATTTACGATTTTACTGCCGTTTTGTGAATTGCCGACTCTCGGATCTGCACCCAAGTTGCCAACCAAAATCACCTTGTTTATACTTCCAACCATTATATTTCACCTTATTAAATTAAACTAGATTGACTATAAAATAAATCTGCACAGAGTCAAGAGCTCACTGCAGTTGTGTATATTCACCGTCTTTAATCCGATAAACCGTAAACGGTGCCGCAACATCAGGTTCGCCTTTTTCAAACACCGTATTGCCCCACCCTGTATCGGTTTTATGTCCCTTAAGTTGTTTCAAGACACGACCATATTTGAAAGACTTGGCGCCGTTAACCATGTTTGACCACATTTTTACTGACAAATATCCGTATGGCATTAGTCCATCGGGCTCAATTCCCCAAAGACGCAACCTGACCAAACTTGATGCAAAATTAGGATTATTTTTCAGTGACGACAAAGACAAAAGCAAACTATCCTTAGAAAGCTCATTTACCTTTTTAATAAATTTTTTGTTCAAATAGTAACGATCAGTAATCAACACAATATCATCATCACCATCTTTGAACTGCTCCGTCGCTGACAAAATATTACCGTAACTTCCCATTATGTAAACCATATCAACATCGGCAGACAAAACAGTTTCCACCGCCGTCGACATTGAGTCTTCACTGCTTTTATAAGGAACCATCATCAAATAATCAGACTGCTTATTGGCCGCATATTGCGCAATTATCACATCAGCAATTGATTTCATTTCGGCATTATTTTCATCATAAATAACCGCCATTTTTTTATTCGGATAACGTTCATTCAAAAAATCAATCATCCCGGCAACTTGGTCTTCTTTATAACCGGCAAAACGTACCACATTCGGATGTGTTTGACTGTAAAAACTGCGACTTATACTTGTCGGATGAATTTGCACAATCTCTGCCTTGGCTAACAAATCAGCCACCTGATCCGAAACGTTCGGGCAATGCGGTCCGATAACCAAATACATTCTTTCGTCATCAGCCCTGTTTAATGATATCATTTGCGCCGTACTCAACGACAAAACATCATCACACGGATCATCTACCGGCACCAAATTGACTTTTTCGCCTTGCAAACCGCCGCGATTATTAATTTCATCAACGGCAATTTTGGCACCGTTAATCAGCTCTTCACTAAAATATTTGTAGTTTCCGCTCATCGGAGCAACAACAGCAATGTTGATATCGGCCATTGCATAAAACGGATACGCAACCGACACAAACAACAGCATTTTTTTCAAAAAACTACTCATTTTTGCCTACTCATTATCAATATAACATTAAGCATAAGCAATTTTTATTATAATATCAAGTACCCAATATCACATTATTGATAAATTTGTTGCTAAATTGTTATTGCTTGTCTATATTACCTTTTCAGGAGAACGAGTATGGAATATATCGATATAAAAGGCGCAAGAGAACACAACCTCAAGGCTATAGACATCAAAATTCCCAAGAACAAACTGACTGTTATTACCGGACTTTCCGGCTCGGGGAAATCGTCATTGGCATTTGATACCATATACGCCGAAGGACAACGTCGCTATGTTGAAAGCCTTTCTGCCTATGCCAGACAGTTTCTTGATTTGATGAAAAAGCCTGATGTAGATTCTATTGAGGGACTATCACCTGCTATTTCGATTGAACAAAAAACCACCTCGCACAATCCGCGTTCTACTGTTGGAACCATCACCGAAATTTATGACTATATGCGGCTGCTTTGGGCTCGTGCCGGCACTCCATATTCTCCGGCAACCGGACTGCCTATTGAATCTCAAACCGTATCCCAGATGGTTGACGCCATCCAAGACCTGCCGGAAGGCAGTAAAATTATGCTCTTAGCCCCTATTGCCCGCGGTCAAAAAGGTGAATTCAAAAAAGAATTTGAGAACCTGCAACGACAAGGCTTTCAACGCATCAAAATTGATGGTGAAGTATTCAGCCTTGATGAAACACCTGCTCTCAACAAAAATATCAAACATAACATTGAAGTAGTTGTTGACCGTCTGGTCATAAAACCGAACCTTGCCGAGCGTATTGCCCAGTCGGTAGAAATTGCCCTCAAACTCAGCAATGGTATTCTTTATGCCGAAAATGTAGCTGACGGCAGCCGTAGTACTTTTTCTTCCAAATTTGCCTGCCCTGTTTCCGGCTTTACAATTGAAGAAATAGAGCCACGACTATTCTCATTCAACAACCCTTTCGGTGCTTGCCCTCACTGCGATGGCATTGGCGCCAAATTATATATGGATCCTGATTTAATTGTCCCCAACCACAATTTATCACTTTCACAAGGTGCCATTGTTCCGTGGGATAACAGTAAATCTGCATTCTACAGTCAAACCATAACTTCTTTATGTGATTTTCTGCGCATTGATCCTAAAACTCCATGGAAAGACTTGCCCGAAAAAGCCAAAGACATCATCTTATACGGCTCCGGCAATGTTTGTATTCCCATGTATTATTCAAAATTCTCTACCGACAAACCTTTTGAAGGTGTAATTCCTAACATGGAAAGACGCTTTATGGATACGGACTCAGCATGGATACGTGAAGAATTTTCCAAATACCAATCTGCGGCAACTTGCGAATATTGCGGCGGCAAACGTTTAAAACCAGAAGCTCTTGCCGTAAAAATCTGCGGTCTTGATATTATGGACGCATCTGAAATGTCCATCAAACAAGCGCTTGAATGGTTTTCATCGGTTGAAGAACAACTAACTCCCAAAAAAGCAGAAATTGCTCACAAAATACTAAAAGAGATAATCGAACGTCTGACATTCCTAAATAACGTTGGACTTGAATATCTTACCCTATCACGCCAATCCGGAACACTCTCAGGCGGAGAAGCTCAACGTATTCGTCTGGCATCACAAATCGGCTCCGGCTTAACCGGTGTTATGTATGTATTAGACGAACCGTCTATCGGTCTGCACCAAAGAGACAATGACCGCCTGCTGTCCACTCTTTTCCGTCTCCGTGACATTGGAAATACTGTAATTGTCGTCGAACACGATGAAGATGCTATCCGCGCTGCCGACTTTTTAGTTGATATTGGTCCCGGTGCCGGAGAAAACGGCGGAAAAATCATGGCTCAAGGAACCGTCGATGAAGTTCTTAAAAGCAACAAGAGCCTTACCGCTCAATACCTGACCGGCAAAAAAGAAATAAGCGTTCCGCTCAAACGTCGTAAAGGCAACGGAAAAACCATCGGTATCAAAGGTGCTCGCACCAACAACCTCAAAAACGTCAATCTTGAAATTCCGCTTGGAACGTTAACCTGCGTAACCGGTGTATCCGGCGGTGGCAAGTCATCTCTGATACTTGAAACTCTTTATACTGCAATCAACAAAGAACTTAATGGTAGCCGTCACTCTACCGGCAAATATGATAAACTCATCGGACTTGAGAACATTGATAAAGTAATTGATATTGATCAATCTCCCATCGGTCGCACTCCGCGTTCCAACCCTGCAACTTATACCGGCGTATTTTCATACATACGCGAGTGGTTTGCAAACCTGCCCGAATCAAAAGCACGTGGCTATGGTCCCGGACGTTTTTCATTCAATGTCGCCGGCGGACGCTGTGAGGCTTGCCAAGGAGATGGCGTAACCAAAATCGAAATGCACTTTTTGCCTGACGTATATGTTGCCTGTGATGTTTGTAAAGGCAAACGTTTCAATCGTGAAACACTCGAAGTCAAATACAAAGGACAATCAATTGCCGACGTACTCGATATGACCGTTGATGAAGCATATGCATTTTTTGAAAATATCCCTTCAATCAAAAACCGTCTAGCTTTACTCCAAAAAGTAGGATTGGGATACATTCATCTCGGACAGCCCGCAACTACTCTGTCTGGTGGCGAAGCTCAACGTATTAAACTCTCAAAAGAGCTTTCCAAAAAGGCCACCGGCAAAACCCTGTATATTCTTGATGAACCTACAACCGGTCTGCATTTTGAAGACATCAACATGTTGCTAAAAGTCCTGCAAACTCTGGTTGATCAAGGCAACACCGTTGTCGTAATTGAGCATAATCTTGATGTTATCAAAGTTGCGGATTACATAATTGATATGGGACCTGAAGGTGGCGATGGTGGTGGAAAAATCATTGCTAAAGGTACTCCTGAAGAAATCGCAAAATCAAAAACTAGCTACACCGCAAAATATCTGCGTCAAAAACTAAAAAAGAAATAAATTTTAGCAAAAACACTATATGTTATAAAAACTCGAAAGCGACAATCTCATGATTGCCGCTTTCATTATTATACATAGAAGTCTCTGAGGTATAAAAAAAGGTGTTTAGAAGATCTGGCTGCGACTTACTCTCCCGTGTCTTAAGACAAAGTACCATCAGCGCTAAAGGGTTTAACATTC
>CACWLK010000026.1 GCA_902761715.1 uncultured Rhodospirillales bacterium
TTAAAGGTCCGAATGTTATGGCCGGTTACATTTTTGCCGACAACCCCGGCGTTTTGGTTCCGCCGCAAGACGGTTGGTACCATACCGGTGACGTTGTAGATATTGACGAAATCGGTTTTATCAGCATCAAAGACCGTATCAAACGTTTTGCCAAAATCGGCGGAGAAATGGTGTCATTACGTGCGGTTGAAAATATGATTGCCAAAGCCTATGAGGGCAACGACGAGTTTGCCTGTGGTGTTGTGGCAATTCCGCACGAACACAAAGGCGAGCAGATCGTTGTTGTTACAAATACGCCGAGTTTGACTATGGAAAAACTCCGTGATTTTATCAAACAAAACGGTTACCCTGAGCTCTATATGCCTCGCACCATTTTGTACAAGGACAAAATTCCGATGTCTGCTACCGGCAAAATCGACAACGTAACATTGAAAAAAATGGTCTTGGAAGAATTATCAGTATCATCTGCAGCATAGGAATATCACAAGAAAGGCGCCTGGAGCAAAACTGCTTTAGACGCCTTTTTGTTTTTTGTGCAAAGTTTATTCCGATTTAAAACCAACGACCTCACCATTTTTGAAAAAGAATCTTGTTTTATGCAGATAACTTCTACCATGGCCGGTAGTAATCGTGTTATTGATATTGCTGAATGAATTAAAATTAAAACTATTAAATGTTGAATTTGAAGATACGTCAGTATAATATTCCCAAACTTCGATATTATCGGATATATATTTATTATGTGGAACACCAAAAGTCATGACCACTTGGTCTTTATTCATTCCGAGGCTCATAAAATTCCTCTCAAACGACGGAATAGCTGGCGAACATGAAGTAATCAGTAAAATCAATATGATAAGCACCTTTCTCATTTGATGTTCTCCTTGTTTTCATCTGCGCAAATATATAAAACTTCATGAAAAAGACCATTCCAATCATCGTATTGTGTTGCAACACCTGAAATCTTAAATGGACATATTTCTTTCGCTTTTTCCAAACATGAAGCTTGCGAATAGAGTTTAGAGCAAGTAGTTTTTTTTATTGTTTCTCCCTTAATATTTTTCCCAAAATCTGAATGTTGAACACATGAAGCCAACATACAACATGCAATAAGTATTATTTTTTTCATTGTCTTAACTTCCTTTTATAAAGAACTAATAAAAAAGACCACCTTGATTAGAGGTGGCAGGAAGTTAGAACCTATTTACAGAATAGTGTAGTGTATTCGGTATATAAAAATACACCTTATTAGCTACCTTCCTGCCTATGTGCAAGAAAGTAGTCGATATCTGCTCTGCAGATATCTCTGTAACGAGGGTTCTAAACCTCACATCGGTAATCACCCAATGCAATTTGATAATATTTTAATAGGGGGGAAAAGTCAAATTAAAAATCAAAGGCGAGCAGATCGTTGTTGTTACAAATACGCCGAGTTTGACCATGGAAAAACTCCGTGATTTTATCAAACAAAACGGTTACCCCGAGCTCTATATGCCGCGCACCATTTTGTACAAGGACAAAATCCCGATGTCTGCCACCGGCAAAATCGACCAACAGCAGGCTGCGGCGTAATAGAAACCGATTATTTCTTACGTTTGCAATTTGTTGCAATCATATACAAAATGATTGCGGCAAAAAACAGCGATATAGTGTTAAATATTACCATTTGCACGGAGTGAACATATGCTCCGTACAAAATCCATGACAAAACGCCGGTGCAATAAATAATATAACTCATCAACGACAAACCGCTGACATTGCGTGATTTGATAGTTTGTATTGTCTGCGGCAAAAAGCATATTGCGGTGCAAACGCCGGCTAAATAACCCAAAAACTCTCCGATAAAACTCATATCAATTTTCCTTTGAATAACTAACTGCCAAAAATCTACCCCGCCAATGGCAAAAAGTCAAAGAAAAATGGGAAAATAAACATTGATAAATCAATATCTAAAAACAAAATAAAGCTTGAATTTAGTAGTATTTCAGATAAAATTTGAACGTAAATAATCTAGAGGTTAATCATGGCACTATCTTGGAATGAAATCAGAAGTAGAGCGTTAAATTTTTCAAAAGAATTTGCTAATGCACATTATGAAAAAGGTGAAACCCAAACATTTTACAATGAATTTTTTAACGTATTTGGGGTAAACCGTCGTCGTGTGGCAACCTTTGAAGAGCCTGTTAAAAAACTGGGAGACAAGCAAGGTTTTATAGATTTGATTTGGAAAGGTGTTTTACTTGTCGAACAAAAATCCGAAGGACGAGACCTAACAAAAGCAAAAAAGCAAGCCCTTGATTATTTCCCAGGATTGAAAGACAATGAGTTACCTCAATACATTTTAGCCTGCGATTTTCAAAATTTTGAACTTTATGATTTAGACAACCATGAAGAATATAAATTCAAACTTTCTGAACTTTCCGAGAATATAGAGCATTTTGGTTTTATTGCAGGTTATGAAAAGAAAAAGTATAAAGATTTTCAGCTGGCAAATATTGAAGCATCTGAACTAATGGGTAAGCTTTATGATGCCTTAAAAGAAAGTGGCTATACTCAACACGATTTGGAACTATTTTTAGTTCGCCTTTTGTTTTG